>CAYOBN010000037.1:0-44955 GCA_964402175.1 uncultured Planctomycetaceae bacterium
AGCCGGCCGATGAAGGTCAGCGGATCGAAGACGAAGGCGCGGGTGCCATCGCGCCAGGGACGACGCAGGTTCCAGAGCACCTTGCCGTCCTCGCGCAGCATGAGGCGGCCCTGGGCCAGTGGAGGGCGTGACATGTAGCGGATCAACCGCTCCAGCGCGGCACGATCGTGCGCCTCGATCCGCGTTGCGGCGTGGAGCGAGTACTCGTTGGAGCTCGCGACGAGCGCACCTCGCGGCAGGTCCAGCGCTTCGCGCTTCGCGGAGGTCCCTTCCGGTTCGACGAGCCTCGGCACCTTCTGAAGGACGCAGTCACCGGCGACGGTCTGTGACAAGAGCGACGCGGACCAGAGCGCCGGTAGCGCCGAGTCCTCGTACCCCTCGAGCGGCTCGGGATCCGCGCCTTCGCGCGCGAGCAGGCCACGTGCGCAGAGGACACGCTCGATACGAGCCTTGGCGTCGGCCTGCACACGCGCCACGTCGAGGTCCGTCAGTGGGGGAGCGGGACGGAACGTCGGCACTGCGCCCGGGCGCTCGGTGACGTACACGCCATCGATCACGAGGGCGTGGAAGTGTGGATTGACCTGGAGCGCCGATCCGAATTTCTGCAAGAAGTTGACTGCGCCGGGGTGCGCGTAGGAATCAGGCCCAAGGACCTGACCGGCCGCCTTGGCTGCGCGTACGTGAAACGCAAAGACCGCGTCCAAGAATGCGCTCGCGACGGCGCGGCAGAGGTCCGGGTCCGCGATCAGCCGGGAACGCAGCTCCCAAGGGAGCGACAACACCCACTGCCGCACCGGCACGTACGGGATCACGTTGCTCGAGAGGTGCGCGGCGACCTCGGCCATGCGCCTGCCGCAGCAGGCCGGGCAGAAGCCGCGCCCCTTGCACGAGAATCCGACCAGGTGATCCAAGGCGCAGCTTTGGCAGCGCACGCGCCAGAAGCCGTGCGCGAGGTCGCCGCACGTGATCGAGGCACGCAGCTCGCGCTCGACGTGGGCCGGCAGGGTCCGGCCTCCGTGTGTGTCGACGAAGCGCGCGAGGAAGGTCTCGAGGTGCTCGCGGAGCACACGGTTCACGACGCTGCGCGACGGATCGCGCCGTGAGGTCGAGCATTTGCTACGTCAAGGGCCCGTTCCGGTCACGGTCCCGCGCGCCGCCATGATCATCGGGTCGGGGTCGGCCTCGTTCGAGATCCTGCACGACATCGTCGAGCGTCTGCCCGTCATGGTGACGCCGCGGTGGGTCGCGGCGCGCTGCCAGCGTATCGCCGTTCGGAACGTCCTGGGTTACCTGATCGACACGCTGCGGACGCCGGAGACCGTGGGCAGGACGCTGGATATCGGCGGTCCGGACGTCGTGACGTACCGTGAGCCCAGGTGCGGAGCCACGCCTCAGCGCAGCCCGACCCCGAGCCCTGGCTGCTGAAGCACGCTGAGGACGTTCCCGCGCAGCTCGAAGCCTCCGACGTGGGGATCGTGGGCCAGATCGAAGCTCCCGTCGAGGTCCAAGTAACGGGTCGCCCGGCACGCGTACGCGACGTGCAAGGCCGCGGCGATCCCGGCGGCGCTCTCGTCCATGCAGCCCCACATCACGTCGAGGCCGGCGCGCTCTGCGGCCGCAGCGAGCTCCAACGCGCGGCTGGGTCCGCCGCACTTCATCAGCTTGATGTTGATCGCTCCGAACGGCGCACCGCTTCTTTGTAGACGCTCCACATCACCCACCGTGTGCACACTCTCGTCAGCGAGGAGGCGTCTGCGCAGGTGCGGCGGCGCGCACAACAATGCAGCGTCTTCACTCGGATGGAGCGGTTGCTCGACGAGCTCCAGGTCGAGGCGCTCGATCCAAGGCACAAAACGCTCGAACGCGCGCGGCGAATACCCTTGATTGGCGTCCGCTCGTAGGATCACCCGCGCCCCGAAGCGGCTGCGCAGCGCGGAGAGCCGCGCGACGTCTTCGTCGACGTCGACGCCGGTCTTCACCTTCAGGCAGACGAGGCCACGCGCGACGTATTCTTCCGCCTCTTCCAGCGCGGCCGCCGTGTCCTTGACACCGATCGTCACCGATGTCGGCAGGTCGGATTGCGCTCGACCCAGATGTTCGACCAGCGGCTTCTGGGCCGCCTGCGCCACGAGGTCGTGCAAGGCCATGTCCAGCGCTGCCTGCGCCGCGGGGCCGTGCACACGGGTCGCAACCGCTGCGAGAGCAGCCGTCACTGGCGTCCCGACAAAGTCAGCGAGCACACGCTCCGAGAGCGCTTCGAGCGCGCTCGTCGCCGTCTCGCCCGTGACCTCCTCGGCTGGCGCCGCGACTCCGTGGCCGACATGTCCTGCGTCGGTTTCGAGCCGCACGAGGACCATCTCGGCGGAGTCCCACATGCCGCCGGCGATCGCGTAAGGTCGCGTCAGCGGCACACGCACGAACTGAGCGGTGGCCGCGCGCAGCTGCATCAACTCTGCTCCCGCTGCACATGCTGCAGGACCGCAGCGACCAAGGGCTCGACGGACTCGAGCAACGGGAAGACCGCTCGCAGGCCGGTCTCGCGCTCGACCCGCTGCCGAGCGCCTTCGCGCGCGCTGGCTGACTCGAGGTGTTCGTGGTTGAGCGCCACCGCGAGCACCTCGGCGCCGTACATCCGAATCAGCTCGACCTCGGAGGCGAGGCTCGGGATACGGTGACCCAGATGCTCCTGGTCCTCGAAGAAGGTGCGGCTCGGAGCGTGCTGCAAGATCACACCCCGCGCACCGCCCGAGAGCAGCAGCTCCGCACCACACGGACCCGACGGATTGCGCAGCGCCGACTGTCCCTCCAGGACGAGCACATCCGGGCGCAGCTCGGCATCCGCCGCGACGATGGCATGTTCGAGCTCACCCGAGACGAAGTCGTTCGGTGTGGCATCCAGCACGAAGCCGAAACGAGCGCCTTGCAGCCAACCGGTCTGACCCGTGTAGATCATCTCGGCGCTGAGCCCACGTTCGCGCAGGGCGGCTACGAGCACTTGGCTCGTCGTGCGTTTCCCGAGCGCACAATCGGTGCCGAGGAGGGCGATGCGTGGCGCTCGCACTTGCCGGATCGCTCCCGTCCAGAAATGCAGCTCGGCGCGGCGCTTCGGCCGGCGAAGATCGACGATCTGCGCGCCGCTCGCTGCGGCCAGTGCCGCGAGCTCGCTGTCCTCTGCAAGGACCTCGTGCAGCCCGTTCACAACGCCGATTCCGCGCCGCAGCGCGTCGGCGATGGGGGCGCGCAGCGCAGGTGGCAGAACCCCGCCGGACGTCGCAACTCCGACGACACACCAATCGGGCCGCGCACCCGATGCGAGCAAGGCTGCGAGGTCCGGCAGCACCGGAATGCCGCGCGCCCGTCCATCGAGCACCTCGCCCGCATCACGCCCACTGGCGGCCGCGTCCAGAACAGCCAACACTCGGAACCGGCTCGGGCCGCGCACCAAGCCGTGCGCGGTCTTTGCATCGGAGGTCTGGAAGCGATCGAGGGTCAGGATCGCGGCGGTTTGGAGCATGGCGGGAGGATAACGCGACGCTGCAACGGCGCCGCGCCGCTGGATCGACTCCGCCAGGACCGCATCGGTCATCCGACGCGACGGGTGTTGCGCGCGGGCGACCTCGGAGCGGAACCTCGCCATCCGCTGCTGCGCTGAACCGCAGCACAAGGGCCGAGGGTCTCACCCGCTGCCTGGGCCCGAGCGCGGGGCGCTCGCGCGGCGCAGGCGGTCGAGGACTGCGAGGCCCAGCCCGTCCGGCGGCGGCGCGACAGCGAGTACGACGTCGAGGCCGAGCGCGTCGACCCGATGCAGGGTGGCGTAGAGCGTTCGAGCGTAGGCCGCGCTATCTCCCGCGACCTCGAAGCGCACTGCGCCGGTTGGGCTCGGGACTCCGACGGGGACGAGGACCGCCACCTTTGCCCCCGCAGCGATCCGCGCGGCTGCGGCGTCGAACAGCGCCTCCGCTGTGACGAGGGCGAGGCCCGCGCGTGGCGCGTAGTGGGAGGCGACGAGCCCAGGTGCGCGCACATCGGAGGTTTGCGCGACGACGGGGATGTCGCGGCCCAGTGCGGCGCAGAGCGCTTCGAGCGGAACCCCGCCCGGCCGCAGCAGTCGAGGGGCGCCGCGGGACAGGTCGACGATCGAGGACTCGACGCCCACTGCGCAAGGGCCCCCGTCGAGTACCACGGCGACGTCGTCTCCGAGCTCGGCGCGCACGTGGTCCGCCGTCGTCGGGCTCACGCGGCCGTACCGATTGGCCGAAGGCGCCGCGATGCCACCGCCGAACGCGCGCAAGAGCTCCAACGCCAGCGGGTGCGCGGGCACACGCAACCCGACCGTGTCTTGACCGCCGGTCACCGCGTCGCTCGCACGGTCGGAGCGCCGGACGATCAAGGTGAGCGGCCCTGGCCAGAAGCGCTCGGCGAGGAGGTCGGCCTCGCGCGGCCACTCCGTCGCAAACGTCCGCGCGGTTTCGACATCTGCGACATGCACGATCAGCGGGTGATCGGAGGGCCGGCCCTTGGCAGCGAAGATCCGACGGACCGCCCATTCGTTGGCTGCATCGGCCCCGAGACCGTAGACCGTCTCGGTCGGCAACCCGATCAAATCCCCGGCCCAGAGGGCCTGGAGCGCAAGTTCCAGCTCGTGGCGCACGATCTCCGCATCGTAACCGCGCGCGGTGGAGCCGTTCGGACCTCTCGGCGGAACGGTGACCGCGCCCGACGCTGTCCCTGGATCGGGGAACCCGGAGTCGACGCGATCGGGCGCGCGCTCGGCGCGAGCCCTCGGCCGCCACGCAGGTCCTTGGGTCTCGGGGCGCCGCGCTGACCAGCGCAGCGCCCCGAGTTCGCTGTTACAAGTCGGCGCTGCGCCAACCCCCGCCCAGCGCTCGGTAGAGCTGGACTCGGGCGAGGCGCTGGCGGAGGAGGACCTCGACGCGCTCCAGCTCGGCATCGAGCGCTTCGCGGCGGGTCAGCAGGACCTCGACGTAGTCCGCACGCGCCGAGCGGAACAACACGGTCGAGGTCTCGATGGCGGCCTGCAAGAGCGCCACTTGGCGTCCAAGCCGGTCCGAGGTCTCGCGCAGGTTGGCGACCGAGCTGATCTGGTTCGCGACCTCGTAGTAAGCCTGCAGCACGGTCTGTTCGTACTGCAAGGTCGCGATCCACTGCTCGGCGATCGTCGTCCAGTATTCGGCGGTGAGCGCGCGGCGATTCAGGAGGGGCGCGACCAGGCCGCCCGCCAGGTCGTACAAGAGCGAAGCCGGTGTGTGCAGGAGGCGATTCGCGCGGTAGGACTCGTAACCGAGGCGCGACTCGACCGAGAGTGACGGATAGAACCGTGCGCGCGCGGCTGCGACGTCCAGCTCGGCGGCCTCCAGAAGCAGCTCCGCGCGGCGCACGTCCGGACGGTTCTCGAGCAGCTCGGTCGGGACACCCGCCCCGAGGGGCAGCGCGTCCGGCAGCGCGGCATCGAGCGCCACTCGCGAGATCGGTTCGGGCGGGCGCCCGGCCAGCAGGTGCAGCCGGTTCTCCGTCTCCGTCGCGCGCTGCTGGAGCTCGAAGAGCAGGCTCTGGTTGCGCAGGACTTCGGCTTCGAAGCGCTGCACTGCCAGCTCCGTCACCCGAGCCGCCTGCTTCTCGATGCGCATCAACTCGAGGGCGTCCGTTTGCACCGCGATGTTGCGCTCGAGCGTCGCGCGCTGGGCGTCCAGCGCTGTCAGCTCGTAATACGATGCAGCGACCTCCGCGACGAGCGCCGTCACGGTGAGTTGGCGGCCCTCCCGCGAGCCCAGGGCTCGCAGTCGCGCCGCATCGGTCAGGTTGCGCATCCGCCGCCAGAGGTCGACCTCCCACGACGCGGCGAGTCCGAAGCGGAAGTCGGCGAGGTGTTCCGGGACGTCGTTGGCCTCGTCGGCGGCGCCCTGGCTAGTCGTTTCGCCGACCTTCTCGATCCCGGCCCCTACGAAGCCGTCGAGGCGCGGGATGTACTCGCCAGAGCGCTCGAGGGCGCGGTAATCGGCGATCCAGGCCTCTTGGCTCTGAATCGCTAGCTCGCGGTTGCCCGCGAGTGTGGCCTCGATCAGCGCAACGAGCTCGGGCTCGGTGAAGAGCTCGCGCCACGAGGCCGCTGCGGCTGTCGGGGCCGCGTCGGCGCCGCTGAAGGCGTCAGGCAGTGTGACCCGCGGCTCGGGCGCGAGGCCCTGTTCCGGGAGACTCACGCATCCGGCCACGGCTCCCGCGCAAGCGAGCGCGAATAGGAATCGATCAAACATGGTGGGCGACCTCCTCGGTCACGGACCAGTCCTCTTCGTTGCGGATGAGCTGGCGACCTTCGATGAGCTTGGCGAACACGTAGTACAGACCGGGGATCACCAGCACACCGATGATCGTGCCCAGGAGCATGCCGCCCAGCGACGAAGCGCCGATGGTGCGGTTGCCGATGGCGCCAGGTCCATGGGCGCGCACGAGCGGAACGAGGCCCGCGATGAAGGCGAACGAGGTCATCAAGATGGGGCGTAGGCGCACCCGAGCGCTCTCGATGGCCGCTTCGCGCACCGACGCGCCCTGGTGGTGGCGCTGAACGGCGAACTCGACGATGAGCACCGCGTTCTTGCCCAAGAGGCCCACGAGCATGATCAAACCGACCTGCGCGTAGACGTCGTTGGCGAGCCCCATCTCCCGCAACAGCAGGAACGAGCCCAAGACCCCCGCAGGCAGCGAGAGCAGCACCGCAAACGGCAGCATAAAGCTCTCGTACTGCGCGGCGAGGACCAAGTACACGAACGCCAACACGATCAAGAAGACGTAGAGGGACTCGTTACCGCGCCCCGCTTCGTCGAAGGAGAGCCCCTCCCAGGCGATGTCGTAGCCGCGGGGCAGCGTCGTCGCAGCGACCTCGCGGATCGCTGCGATGGCGTCGCTGCTGGTGTAACCCGGCGCTGCGTCGCCGCGGATGGCCGCTGAGTTGTAGAGGTTGTACCGGGTGATCTCGTTCGGCCCTTGGCGCTTCTCGAGGGACATGAAGGCCGAGTACGGCACCATCTCGCCCTCTTCGTTGCGCACGTACATGTTCATGATGTCGCTCGGCAACCTGCGGAACTCCGGGGCGACCTGCGTGAACACCTTGAAGAAGCGGCCAAAGCGTACGAAGCCCTGCTCGTAGGTGCTGCCTACCATGATGTTCAGGTTGTCGATCGCTGCGCCGATCGAGACCCCTTTCTGCATGGCACGCTCGTTGTCGATCACGAGGCGATACTGCGGGTAGTTCGCGGCGTAGAACGTGAAGAGACCCGTCAGCTCAGGGCGCTGCGCCAGCGCATCCATGAACTCGCGGTTCAGCCGGTCGAACTCCGAGTAGCTCGTCGTGGTCGTCTTGTCGAGCAGTCGCAGGGCGAAGCCGCTGGCTGCGCCGTAGCCCGGGACCGCTGGCGGTTCGAAGAACTCGACGACAGCGCCGATGTCCTTGCAGCGCTCCTCGAGGTCTTCGATGATCTCGTGCACGTTGCGCTCGCGCTTCGACCAGTCGTGCAAGCTGATGAGGCACGTCCCCGCGTTCGAGCCGCGACCCTCCGTCAGGATCTCGTACCCAGCCAGCGACGAGATCGAGTCGATCTCGGGCAGCGCGCTGGCGATCTTCTGCAGCTCCTTCGAGACAGCGTTCGTCTGCTCCAGGGTCGTACCTGGTGGGGTCTGCACGATCGCGTAGATCATCCCCTGGTCTTCACCGGGAACGAAGCCCGACGGGAGCGCCTTTGCCCCGACGAAGGTCGCGGCGCATAGGCCCGCGAGTAGCAAGAAGGTCACGATGCGGCGATGCGCAAAGACACGCAGGGCGCCGACGTAGCCGTTTGTGACCTTGCCGAAGGCGCTGTTGAACAGGTCCAGTGACCAACGAATGGGCGTCCGACGCTTCGATTTTCCGTGCATCGGCTTCAGGATCATCGCACAGAGCACCGGCGTCAGGGTGAGCGCCACCACGCCGGACAGGATGATCGCTGTGGCCATCGTGATGGAGAACTGGCGGAAGAACATGCCCACGGGACCGGTCATGAAGGTCACCGGGACGAACACCGCGCTCATCATGAACGTGATCGCGATGACGGCGCCGCTGATCTCGCCCAGCACCTTCTCGACGGCCGCGTAAGGACCGAGGCCTTCTTCCTCCATCTTCGCGTGCACCGCCTCGACCACGACGATGGCGTTGTCGACCACGATGCCGATGGCCAGAACGAGGGCGAAGAGGGTGATCAAGTTTATCGTCAGCCCGAACAGCTTCATGAAGAAGAAGGTGCCGATCAGCGAGACCGGCACGGCCAACGTCGGGATCAGGGTCGAACGCCAATCGCCCAGGAAGACGAAGACGACGATGGCGACCAGGATGAAGGCCTCGATCAGCGTGTGGAGCACCTTCTCGATGGACGCGCCAAGGAACTGGGAGACGTCGTAGCTGATCTTGTAGTCCATCCCGGGCGGGAAGGAGCTCTCGCGGAGCTCGCTGAGCTTCGTCTTCACGGCTGCGATGACGTCGGTCGCGTTGCTGCCGTAGATCTGCTTCAGGACGATCGCCGCGGAGGGGCGGCCATCGAGGTTCGAATAGATGTCGAAGTACTCGCTGCCGAGCTCGACCTCTGCGACGTCGGAGAGGCGCAGGAACTCACCCTCGGCGTTCGCGCGGATGATGATGTCCCGGTACTGCTCGGGTTTGTTGTAGCGGCCGTCGTAGACCAGAACGTACTCGAGGGCCTGGGCCTTCTTGCCCGAGCTGAGTCCGGTGCGGCCGGGGCGCCCGATGACGCTCTGCTCGTCGATCGCCTCCAGGACCTCCTCGGCGGAGATGTCGTACGCGCGCATGCGGTCCGGATCGAGCCAGATCCGCATCGCGTACTGACGGCTGCCGAGGATCTGTGCGGTGCCGATGCCTTGAATTCGCTGCAACTCGGGGATCAGGCCCGTACTGGCGAAGTTGAAGAGGAACTTCTCGTCGACCGAGTCGTCCGAGCTGAACAGGTTGACGTACATCAACATGCTGGGCTGGACCCGGTTGACGACGACACCCTCCAACTGCACGAGCGGCGGCAACTGGTTCAGGACCTGGTCGACGCGCGTCTTGACGTTGACCACCGCCTGGTTGGGGTCGGTGCCGAGCTCGAAGATGGCTTGGATCGTGGCCTCGCCGGCGCTGGTTGCGTCGGAGGTGAGGTACTTCATCCCCGGCACGCCGTTGATGGAGCGCTCGAGGGGGATCAGCGCGGAGTCCACCAGCACCTCGGCGCTCGCGCCGGGGAAGGACAGCGTGACGATGACACGCGGAGGCGCGATCTCGGGGAACTGGGACACAGGCAGCGTCTTCGCAGCCAGCAGCCCGAGGAAGACGAGGATGATCGAGAGGACGATCGCAAGGACCGGCCGTTTGATGAAGCGTGCGATCATGATGGAGCTCCAGCCAATTTGCGGGACCGCGCGTTGACGCGCAGCCGCTCGGGCTCACTCTGCGTGCACCTCCAAGCTCTCCAGGGCTTCTTCTCGGGTCAGCTCGTGGACCTGCACCTTGCCGCCATCGCGGACCTTGCGCAGCCCTTCGAGCAGGACGAGCTCGCCCTCCTCCAGACCGCTGTCCAGGACGAACCTGCTGGGGATCTCCGCCGCGACGACGATGCGGCGTTGGTGCACCGTGTGGTCTTCATCGACGACGAAGACGTAGCGTCGATCGAGGACCTCGAAGGTGGACTTCTGCAGCACGACGAGCGCACCACGCCGCGGATCGGTGACGCGGACATTGCCGGTCTGACCATGGCGCAGGAGGCCGTCGGGGTTTGGGAAGCTCGCGCGGAAGGCGATGTTGCCCGTCTCACCGTGGAAGTCGGCGATGATGGTGTCGAGCTTGCCGGGCTGGTCGAACACGTCGCCGTTCGCCAGCACGAGGCGCAGCGGCAGGACCTCTGCGTCAGCCGGTTGGGCGCGGTGGCGCAGGTACTCGCGCTCCGAGACGTTGTAGTACACCCACACCGTCGAGTTGTCGCTCAACGTGGTGAGGAGCTCGCCGTCTTCCAGCAAGCTGCCTTTGCGGGCGTGGAAGTGCCCGACGATGCCCGTGAACGGGGCCCGGATCTCGGTCAGGTCGCGGTGCGTCTGGGCATACGCGACCTCGGCGCGCGCCTTCTCGAGCTTCGCGAGGGCGAGCGCGAGCTCCGTCTCGGAGACGATCTTGTCCTTTGCGAGGAGCTCGGTGTTCTTGTACTCCTGTTCGACGAAGGCCGCCTCGGCGATCGCTCGAGTCAGCTCGGCCTGATACAGCGCCGGCATGATCTGGAACATCAGTGTGCCCTCCTGGACGAGCTGGCCCTCGTCCACGAAGGTGTCCTGCAGGTAGCCGTGAACTTGCGCTCGCAGCTCGATGTGCTGGATGGCGTGGACCTGCGCGACGTAGTCCTGGTGCAGGTCGACGTCCTCGCGGCTGACGCGGAGGGCGTCGTAGTGGCCCTCCGGATGGGCGTTGGCGTGCGCGGCCGACGCGTGCTGCTCGTGGCCGCCACAGCCGGGAGCAGCGAGCACACAAAAGAGAGCGAGCGGAGACATGGCGCGAGCGCGCCAGAGCAGAGATTTTCTGTACACGGTGAGAGGGTGATGCGAAGCCAGCAGCTTCACAGTGATGGGGTCGATCGGGCTTGTTCCCGGCGAGCCCGTACGGGCCCGCGCCTCGCGCATGGGAGCGCGAGCGGAACGGCGCGTTTGGCGCCAGGTTCCAGCGCTGCGGACCTTCGGTAGCGATCGCTGCCGGTGAGGGTCGCGCTCAGGGCTGGAGACACGTGCTGCGACGCAAACGATGCGCGCCGCTGCGATCGCTCAGCTCATCACTGCTGGCGGACCCCGAGGGGCGCTCCGGCAGAGCGCCACGTTGCGCACCACGGCTGTCGGTGCCCTGGCGACGCAGCGCCAAGAACCGAGCAAGGTGCTGACGACGGCCTTCGCGGCGTCACTGGCGAGGTGGTCCTCGCCGTGCTCACGCTCTTCTTCTTCTTGTTCGGGGAGCGACTCGCTCCACGCTTCGCCCAGCGGAGCGGCTGCGTGATCGCCGACGGCCCGATCACGGGACAGCTCGGCGCGGAGCCAAGCGTCGGAGGGCGCCTGACGCGCGCTGGCATCGGCCTCGTCCGCGAGCGCGCGTTGGGCTTCACCCGTCGTGGCGCCACGTTCCAGCCCAACGGATCCCGCCGTTCCTACCCCGAGGAACAGCGCCGCCGCGCACGCCGCGAGGGCGAGCAGTCGGTGGGCGAGGTGCGACGGGGACATCGGAGGGGCCAAGCGCCGGAGCGGGGGCAGTCTACGCGGCCGGGACCCGAGATGTTGGGAACTCTCGGAGCGCTCCGGATGTCGGCTCTCCGCTTGGTTGCGCTGAAGGTCGGGTGCCCGGAGCTGTAATCCACCGGTAAACGGCGCGCCAGGGGATCCACCGCGGGCGGGCGCCAGAAACCCGAGCGAATCCGTTGGTGCGACCGGTGACCTCAGCCGTGCCGCACACTAGAGGGTCCATGCAGACCGCCATCCTCTTCGCGCTCGCCAGCCTTCCGGCGCTGCCCCAATCCGAGCAGTCGGTGCGGTGGTACGACCTCCGAGGCCTCTCGTCCTACGGTCTGACCGAAGACCCATTGATCGACCTGCGCCCGCACGCCGTGGGTCTGCAGCTCTCCATGCTGGAGCCGGCCGAGTACGACGTCCCGCTCGAGGAGTCGTACGCCGATGCCTTCGATGAGCTCGAGGACCTCCTCGAGCTGCTGCTCTCCGGGCGCTTCGACATCGGCGACTACAGCCTCGATCAGCGCGGCGGTCTGCTGCGCGTCGAAGGCACCCAAGAGGTCCACGCCGACATCGCCGCTCGGCTGGCGGAGCTGGAGGCGCTCGCCGCCGAGCGGGTCGCAGTCGAGGTTTGGCGCGTGCCGACGGCAGCGCTGCCGAGCGAGCTGCAGGCGACGCTCGCCGCTTCTACCGTCGAGGCGCTGCTCGAGGCCCCTGGTGTGCTGCCGGTCGCCCAGCGCCAGGTGGCCCTCGGCCGCCGTACGACGTTGGCTCAGGCGGCGCTCGCGTCCGCACACTACGACTACGATGTCGAGGTCGCGCAGGGGGCCGTAGTCGTGGATCCCCAGGTCACCGTCGTCCCGTCAGGCACGGACTTCGGCGTGCAGGTTCGCCTGACGACCGACGGAGGTCTGCACTTGCGCGCGTGGGGCCGGCATGGGGTCGCGCGGCGCCCGTTCCCCGTCCACGCGATCCCCTCACTGGCCGGCGCAACGCTCGAGTTGCCTGAGATCGCCAGCCAGGTCGTCTACGGCTCCGCACAGCTCACTTCTGGTGAGGCCATCGTGCTGGGCTCCGGCGAGATGGTTTTCCTCATCCGTGTGCAGCGCGCCGCCAATGCCAGCGCGCAGGTCGGTCCGCTGGCTCCGCTTCAGCCCATGGGTATGTTGACCATGCGGTCGGTACGGACTCTGCCGGTGGAATTGGGGCACGCTTCACCCAGCGGTGGGACGCTGCCCGAAGAGCGCGACCTCTCGACTTGGGTCGATCACGGCGAGCCGATCCTGGACCCGGATGAAGTCCTGCAAGCGCTCACCGAGCTGCGTGATGCACGCGGGCTCACGGGTCGCATCGCTCGCTTCGGAGACCTCGTCTACGCGCCAGACAGCGAGCCGCTGCGAGCGGCGCTGAGGGCGGAGCTCGAGGTACTGACTGCGGCGCTGGCGCCCGAGACTGCGGGCATCGAGTTCCGCTTCGGCGCTCTCGAATCGGCGGACATGCGCAAGCGCAGCTTGAAGGAGCTGATCGACATCCTGCCCGGGCGCGTGCGAGGCTCCGTGCGGGTGGGCGAGTCGCTCACCTTGGTCGACACAGTTGATGCCTTGTACCTCATGGACTTCGACGTCGAGATCGCGCAGGCGGCTGCCATCGCCGATCCCGTGATCGGTCAGGTGTCGCTCGGGACTACGCTCTGGTGCGTGCCGCAAAGGACGCCAAGCGGCGCTTGGAGCGTCACCTACGAGCTCGCGCACCACGCCTCCGATCTGGAGAACGGCCAGAGCTACCGCACGCAGCGCGTCGCCCATTGGGACCCTAAACCCGCAGTCGAAACCGACCGTGTGCCGCTGCCCATCGGCGCATTCAAGCTCGCGGACACCCTCCAGTTGCCTGCGACGCGGCGCATGGCGGCTCGTGGGACGATCGTGGGTGAAGAGGGCGCGTGGCAGCTCGTCCACGTCGGACCGGAAGGCGGCGAATCTCCGCGGCTCTTCGTCGTCGCGGCGCGTTTCAGCGGTCAGCGTTGACCCAGCACGCTCATCGGGGTGTGGACGAGGCCCAGCTCGCACCGTCCCGTTTCGACGCCAGAGCGACACCTTGGGCCTGTTTGCGCAGCTCGGCCCAATCCTCGGGCCGGAACGCGCGGGCGGGCTCGTACACGAGGCGAGCGAGCGCCCGCTTGCGCTCTCCAGGTCGTAAGTGGTCGGCCATCGGGCCGAGCAGCAGCTCGGTCACCGCGAGGTCGCTCTCTGGCGCGCCCAGTGCGAGCGTGACCCACTCGCGTTCGAGTCCGTAGCGCTGGAAGGTCGCGGCGGACTCTGCGGTGTGCCGACGGTGCACCTCTGCGATGACGTGTCCCGGCGCGTAGGAGCGCAAGCGCGAGCGGCTCGTCTCCAAGTCTGCCCAGAGGGCGCGCGCCAGCTCGCGACTGCGTGAACGGAGCCCAGCGGTGTGGCTCCAGGCGAGCGCCTCCATCAACGCACCACGGGCCGCGAAGGGGTGCTCGACCCTCACGAGCTCGATCCAGTCGAGCAGCGCGTCGATCGCCCGAGTCGGCGCGCCCGCCGCCTGATGCGCGACGGCGAGGCGACGGACCAGGAACTCGCTCCGCGGTGTCGTCCGCAGTTCGCGCTGCAGCTCGCGGACGGCGCGGGTGGCGTCGCCCTGCAGCAAGTCGAGCGCGGCGCCGATCCAAGGAGGGTTGTTCGAGCGCTGGTAGACCGACATCGCGGCTCGAGCGCCGAGGTGTTCGAGGCTCGCGGTCGTCTCGCCGTAGCTCTGTCCGAGGAACAGCGGCGCGAGCTCCCAGTCCGGGTGGCGGCCGACGAGCTGTGTGAGCGCAGCAAAGGCCTCCTGGTGCTGCTGACCCTCGTTCAGGAGCCGATACCAGAGGAGCCCGCGTTCGAGGCTCGTGCCCGCGTCCGCCCCCGTGGCGAGGATCGAGAAGCGTGCGACCTCAGGGTGCAGCGCCCGCTCCATGTTCCCGAACACGACGAAGTCGATCGTCTGGTGGACGCGCTCGCGGACCGCTTGGTCGCTGGACGCCAAGAGGCGGCAGAGCTCATCCATGGCCGCATCCGTCTCCTTCGCGAGGAGCAGGACTCGCGCGTATTCCAACCGGGCGGCCTGATTGTCGGGTTGCAGCAGCAACAGCCGCTCGTAGAGCTCGCGCGCGCGCACCGTCCCATCGGACTTCGCCGATCGGCGCGCGAGCGTCAGCAAGACGTCGGGGTTGCGCGGCGCGGCAGCCAGCAGGCGCTTCTCCACGGCTGCAGCCTCGAGGTCGCGACCCGCGCGGCGCAGTATCTCGGAGCTCGTGCTCCATGCATCGACTGCGGCGCGCGGGCTCGTGGCTGCGAGCTCTTCCAGGTGTCGCAGCAGCGCTTCTTGGTCGTGGCGGGCCTCCGCGAGCGCGATGCGAAGCTGCAGCGCGTCCAAGCGATACGCAGGCGCGGCTTCGAGGGGCGCGAGCGCCGCAACGGCGTCGGTGTGTGCTTGCCCAGCCGCGAGCAATAGCGCCATGGTCCCGATCTGCAGCGCCCCCGCGTCGTCGGAGACCACCGCCGGCGCCTTTCGGCGCAGCTCGCGGAGGGCACGGTCGGAGTCACCGCTGGCGCGCAACGCCTTGACATAACGCGCCGAGCGGTCGACGCGCTGCTCGCTGGTACGCGCGAGCTCGGCATAGCGCCGCAGCGTTGTGATGCGGACCTGCTGGGGCTCCGTATCGAACGCCAGGAGCTGCTCGAGCAGCGGCTCCGCGGCGCCGCCGGCGTCGAGCGCTGCGCGCAGCAGAGCGACGGCACGGCGCTCTTCGCCCCGTGCCGCGCGCTCGGCCGCCAGGTCGGCCAGGGTCGCGGAGTCCCGCGCAGCGTGCGCGCGCTGCTCGGCGGCGTCGAACGGTTCGTTGGAGCCCAGGTGCTCTGCGAGCAGCCGCACCGGCCGCAGATCGAGGGGCGCGCCGCGTATGGCGGCGCGCAGCGCGGACTCCACGCGGCTAGGTGCGCCTTGTTGACGCCACACCGCGGCCACCTCCAACCAGAAACCCGGTACGTCGCTACGCAGCGCGAGCTCGGCAGCGAACTGCTGCTCGGCTGCGCTCGGATGCCCGGCCGCGGCGAGTAGCTCACCTGCCTCGAAGTGGAGGCCGTGAACTCGCGGATGGAGCGCTGCCGCGCGCTGCAATTCCGCGACAGCGCCTTCGAAGGCGCCCGTCGCAGCCAGCGCCTTCGCGTAAGCGCGCGCCAGCTCCAGCGAGCGCGGCAGCGCCGCTGTACCGCGCTGCAGGATGGCCGCGCAGGCAGCGCCCTGCATGCGAGCTCCTTCGCACGCCGCAAGGTCCAGATACGCCGCGGCATCGAGCGGACGCGCTTCGACCGCGAGCGCCAGGTCCTTGGCCAGGGCGTCCAAGGTGTTCATCTGGCGGTGCAGTTCGAGCCGCAGCTGTGCGAGCTCTGCGCGCTGCCAGTGGTCGGGCGCGAGCAGCGCCAGCACCTCATCGCAGCGTGCAGCCGCGTCTCCTCGCGCGTTGCGGTCGATGTCGGCACGGATCAACTTGGAGAGGGCACGCACACGCCGTGGCACGTCGCCCTCGGTGAGCTCGAGTGCTTTGCACAAGAGGTCCCGCGCGGGCGCTCCGAGGCCCAACGCGCTGAGCCGCGCCGCAGCCTCCATGTGCTGCTCGAAGGCGTCCGGGCCCGCAGCCCCGGCGAGGGCGCTGAACTCGAGCAGGGCCTCTGTTGCGCCGCCGCGATCGCCCGTCGTCATGCGCAGCTTGGCGAGCGCATCGAGCTGCGCTTCGAACCAGCGCCGATCGAGCTCGGCGCGGCCGCGCTCCACCTGCGTCCCGGCCTGGCTCGTCCGTGCGAGCTCCAGCGCGCGCACCAGGTGCCTCTCCGCTGCGCGGTTGTCGCCGCGCTGCAGCTCGAGCTGGCCGCGTAGGGCGACGACCTCTGCGTCGGAGTCCGGCAATGGCGCGAGTCGACCGAGCGCGTCGGCGACCCGGCCGCTGCGCGCTTCGAGGCGCGCGAGGATGACCCGCGGCGCGCGCTCGGTCGGCGTGCGCTGGATCTCACCGAGATACTCCTCGTGCAGCGCGTCGCGCTCGCCATCCAGGACCGCGGCGGAATAGAGCTGCTCGAAGACGGGCCCATGGAACGGGCGCGCGGCGAGATAGCGGCGCAACTTCTCGCGTGTGGCCGCGCTGTCGGGGGCCTGTGGCCCGGCAAGCAGAGGCGCAGAGAGCGCGAGCAGTACGCCGACGAGCGCGCCGAGGAGGGGGGCAGTACGGGCCGCGCGCATGGTGCACCCTACAGTAGTCGCCCCGCGGCTGGAGGTGACACGCGGGGCCCCTTGGACGGGTATCCTCTCGGCCCCATGGCGCCCAGGAAACACCCGCACTTCGACGATCGCGGCACCCTCGACTGGCACACCTCCTTCGACGCGGCCCTTGCGACCGCGCGCGCGGAGGGCAAGTGGCTCTTCATCGAGTTCGGGCGCGAGTTGTGAGGCCAGTGCCGCGCCCTCGTGCAGGGCGTCGTCCCGCGACCCGACATCGCCCCGAAGCTCGTCGAGCACTTCGTCGCCCTCGCTGCGGACGCCGATGACCCCGAGCCTCCGGTCCTGGACCTCGCGATGGAGCTCGAAGACGCGATGATGCTGCCGTTCGTGCTCTTCGCGGACGCGGACGGCGAGTTCGTCGGAGGCTACTCCGGCGTCGTGACCCCGCCCTACCTCGTGAAGACCCTGGACGAGCTGATCGCCCGCAAGTCCGGGACGGCAGGCTGACCGCGCCCCGCGTCGATCTCCTGCGGGTTCCCGGTTCCCACCGCCGCCGCCTCAGGTGACACTCTCGGTCGATGGGTTCGCTCCTACCGCTCTTCCTCGCCGGGGTCGTACAGCTCCTCGGCGAAGCGGGGCTCAGGCTCGGGTTCGAGGCCCCGCTCGGCGTGCCGTGGCTCGCTGCGCTCCCGTACCTCGCAGCGCAGCAGGCGGACCGCGCCGGCGCCCGCGGCCGCTTCCGGGCGCAGGACCGCTGGGCGCGCGTCGTGCGGCTGTCGGGGGCGCTCGGTTACGCGGTCGCAGTCATCGGCTTCGGCTGGCTGCAGAGCGTCGAGCGCTGGCTCGGTGTACGCCTCGACTCGCTCCTCTGGCCCGGGCCAGAGGTCGCGCTCGCAGCGGCGCCGTTCGTCGTTCTGCAGGCGCTCGCGCTCGATGCAGAGGTGCGCCTGCACACGCCGCCTGGAGCGCAGAGGGCGCGGCTGCGCAGCTTTCAATGGCGCGGCTTTGCGCTCGTGCTGGTGCCGATCGCGCTCTACCTCGGCGTCTCGTGGTCGGTCGGCCAGAGCCCTCTGTTGCGCATCTACATCGAGCACGTCGGGCTCGCGCAGGCGTTGTTCGGAGCAGTCGTGGTGTTCGCGGTGGGCCTCTCCTTGCCCTATATGCTGCGGCTTGTTTGGGACACGACGCCGGTGCCGGAGGGGCACGCGCGGAGGCTCCTGGAGCTCGTTGCGGCCAAAGCGAAGTTCCGGCCGGCGGAATGGCTCGTCTGGCGCACGGGAGGCACCTTGGCGAACGCGGCGGTTGTCGGTTTCACTCCCCTGGGTCGGCTCGTTCTGTTCACCGATGCGCTCCTTGCAGCGCTCGGCCCGCGTGAGCTCGTCGCCGTCGTCGGACACGAAATCGGCCACGCGCGCCGCAAACACGCCTGGATCCTGCTGGCGTGGGCGCTCTGCGGTGTGCTCGGCGCGGAGCGCCTTCTGACTTGGCTGGCAGAGGACATCTTGCGCGATGAAAGCGCTGGGTCCATTGCCGGCCTCATCGCTGCGGGCGCGGCGCTCTTCGGCCTCGGGGCGCTCGGATTCGGTTGGTTGTCCCGCAGGCTCGAGTTGGACGCCGACCTCTTTTGCGCTGAGCTGACCGGGGACAGCGCCGCGCTTGCATCCGCATTACGGCAAGTCGACGGCGCGTGGGAGCGCGGCGGTTGGCGGCATTTTTCGTCCGCCCGGCGCGTCGCATTTCTCGCGGGCGTCTTGGCGGACCCGGCGCGCGCGCGCCAATTCAAGCGGCGAGTCGCGCAGCTCGGTCTAGTGGGGGTCGCGCTCGCCGGGGCCCTGATCGGCTCCGAGGTGCTCGCGCTCAGCGCGCGCCTGCCCGTCGAGCGCATCGACGCTGCGCTCGCGCTCGGTGAATACGGGCGCGCTGCGGCGCTCGCAGAGGCGCTGCCTGCCGACACACTCGACGCCGATGAGCGCGCGGAGCTCGCTCTCGTGCTGGCGGTTGCGGAAGGGCGGACAGCGAATGCCGACCTCGGGCCCGACCTCGAGACCGCCCTCGCGCGGCTCGTCGAACCGGCGGCGAGCGGCGCGGAGCTCGACCGAGCGTTCGGTCTCGCCGTGCTCGTCGCAGCGCGTGCGCCCGGCATCGCCGCCGCATCGGTCTCCCTCGCGAGCGCCCTGCGCGGCGCCCGGCGGGGCGACCTGGCATGGGTCGACGAAGCGCTCGACGGGCTCGCTCCGGAGCGCCGCGCGGCGCTCGCTGAGCCGCTGCGCCGCCTCGCGGCCGCGCGGGCTCAGTAAGCGAGCCCGTTGCGCCGGACGTGGACCGCGGGTTCCCCCTCAGCCAGGCGCGCGGCGGCTTCGACCGCGCCGAAGACGACCACGTGATCGCCGGCGTCGTGTTCACCCACGAGGCGGCAATCGAGCCAGGCGAGGGCCTCCGTCAGGACCGGCAGCCCGCCCGGTGTCACCGCGGTCGCCAGCGCATCGAAGGGGGTGCCGCTGGCCGGGGCCTTGAAGAACGGCCGCATCAGCGCTCGGTCCTCCTCGCCGAGGACCGACACGGCGAAGCGCCCCGAGCGCCGCACCGCGGCCAGGTGCTCGCGCCCCGCAGCGATGGCGACCATGACGGTCGGCGGCTCGAACGCCACCTGCTGGACGAACGAGGCCACGAAGCCGAGGGGCCCGTCGGCGCCGCGGGTGGCGACGACGAACAGGCCGCTCGGGATGCGCCCGAGCGCCTCGGCGACGCCGGCGCCTGCAGGGGACGGCGTAGGGGACGGCGTGGCGGGCGGCGTGGGGGATGTCATCGGACGTGGGAGGGACGCGATTGGGCCGGTGCGAGTGGACGGAGGGGCCTCGGCGAGCGAGAATCTTAGGCTCCCATGGCGACGGATGCTCTCACCGATGGCCGGCCGACGTTCCGCTGGAGTCCCGCGGACGCGACCGGCGCCCGTACGGCGCTGCAGAGCGGCGAAGCCCGTCCGTCCGATGCCGGGTTGCTGGCCGAGCAGCTCGCGCCGCTGGCCCTCGAGCGCAACGCCGGGGCGGACGACGTCGTGCGCCGGGTCGCGCGCGCGGCCCACCTGTGGCTCGCGGCCGAGCCGCAGCGCACCGGTGCGGGCGAGCAGCTCGCGGTGCTCGAGCGCGAGCTCGGCGGCATCTGGGCGGCCCACGCGTGGCGCGGCCCCGTCGCCGGTCTGCGCGCGGCGCTCGCGGCGGCGTCGCGTGCCGCCGCGGAGCTGCGCGCGGACGAGCGCGAAGTCCTGCTCGAAGAGTGCGCGCTCTGGTGCGACGACCGCAGCGCCGAGGAGAGCGAGGACACCTGGAGCGGCGTGCCCCTCGCACCCGGTGTGCGGCTGCCCGATCGCGCGCGGGTCGCGGCCCCGTTCCTGGCGGGCCCCGATGCGCTCGAGCGCGGCGAAGTGATCGTCGTGCACGGCTGGTCCGATACCGTCGCGCGCACGCTCGAAGCGCTGCAGCGCGCGGGCTTCGCGCCGGAAGCGATCGTCAGCGAAGGCGGCGCGGACCTCGGCGGACGCCGGCTCGCCAGGCGCCTCGTCGCAGCGGGCATCAATGTGCGCTTCGTCTTCGACGGCGCGCTCTACGACGCCGTCCGCCGCGCGGATCGTGTTTGGCTCGGCACCGACGCGATCGGCGCGCAGGGTTTCCTGGCGCGCCTCGGGACGCGTGTGCTGCTGCAGGAAGCGCGCCGCAACGAGGTCCGCTCCGCGGTCCTCGCGACCTCCGACAAACTCGTGCCTGGCGGCCATTTGGAGCTACCGCGTTGGTGCGAGGACGAGCCCTGGCTGCTCTGGGAGCGACCGCCGTCCGGCGTGACGGTGGTCTCCCAGGCCTACGAAGCGGTCCCGCTCGACCTGGTCGACGTGTTCGCCTCCGAGTTCGGCCTCGTCGACGCGGCCGAGCTCGCCGTGCGCGCGCTCCGCACCGCGTGAGCGTGCGACTCTCCGCCCCCCGCCCATGACCGAAACGATCCCCGACAGTTCGTCCGGCAACACGACGCCGCGCTCGATCGAGCGCGAGATGAAGGAGTCGTACCTCACGTACGCGCTCTCGGTCATCCACGCGCGTGCGTTGCCCGATGTCCGCGACGGGTTGAAGCCGTCGCAGCGCCGCATCCTCGTGGCGATGAACGACCTCAACCTGGGTCCGCGCGCCAAGTACCGCAAGTGCGCGAAGATCGCGGGCGACACGTCGGGTAACTACCACCCGCACGGTGAGTCGGTCATCTATCCGACCTTGGTGCGCCTCGCGCAGGACTTCTCGCTGCGTTATCCGCTGGTCGACGGCCAAGGGAACTTCGGCTCGATCGACGGTGACCCGCCCGCCGCGATGCGGTACACGGAGTGCCGCATGGCGGGCCCGTCGATGGAGCTCTTGGCGGACCTCGACAAGGAGACCGTCGACCTCGAGCCGAACTACGACGACACCCGGATGCAGCCGGTGGTGCTGCCGTCGCGGTTCCCGAACCTCCTGTGCAACGGCTCGGAGGGCATCGCGGTCGGTATGGCGTGCAGCTTGCCGCCGCACAACCTCGGTGAGATCGCCAACGGCCTCGTCGCGATCCTCGACGACCCGAGCGTCGACGACAAGGTCCTGTTGCAGCACGTGAAGGGCCCGGACTTCCCGACCGGCGGCATCATCATGGGCCGCAGCGGGATCATGCAGGCCTACACGACGGGCCGCGGCTTGATCAAGGTCCGCGCGAAGTACCACATCGAAGAGGTCGCAGGCCGCGTCCAGATCATCTTCACCGAGATCCCGTACCAGACGCGCAAAGGCGGCAACGACACCGGGATCATCGCGAAGATCGTGCAGGTCGTGAAAGACGGCCGCATCACGGGCATCGCGGACGTCACCGACTACTCCGACCGCGACGGCATCCGACTCGCGATCAAGCTCAAGAAGGGTGAGGACGAGCAGGTCATCCTGAACCAGCTCTTCAAGTACACCCCGCTGCAGAGCACCTACTCGATCATCAACCTGGCCATCCACGAGCGCCAGCCGCGCACGCTCACGCTGCGGCAGCTCATGGACGCTTGGATCGAGCACCGCCGCGACGTCATCCGGCGCCGCACGCGCTACTTGCTGCGCAAAGCGGAGGAGCGCAAGCACATCGTCGACGGCTTGCGCATCGCCGTCGACAACATCGACCGCGTCATCGCCATCATCCGCGGCAGCGCGGACAGGGATTCTGCGAAGAAGGCGTTGTCCGCCGAGTTCGGCCTCTCCGAGCGCCAGAGCCAAGCGATCGTCGACATGCGCCTCGGCTCGCTGACGGGCCTCGAGCGCGACAAACTCGAAGCCGAGTGGAACGAGCTCGTCGCGACGATCAAGGACCTCGAGGACATCCTCGCGCGCGCCGAGCGCGTCACCGCCATGATCCGCGCCGACCTCTTGGAGCTCGTCGAGAAGTACGGCGACAAGCGCCGCACCGAGATCAGCGGCGAAGAGGTCGACGGCGGCTTCGACCTCGAGGAGCTCATCACCGAGGACCTGACGGTGGTCACGTTCTCGCGCGACGGGTACGTCAAGCGTGTGCCCCTCGACACCTACCGCACGCAAGCGCGCGGCGGGGTCGGCATCAAGGGCTCCGAGTCGAAGGAGGGCGATGTCTTGAAGTCGCTCTTCGTGACCTCGACCCACGACTACCTGCTGTTCTTCTCGAACCGCGGCCAGGTCTTCTGGAAGAAGGCCTACCAGGTCCCGGAGAGCAATCGCACGTCGAAGGGGCGCGCGATGGCGAACCTGGTCGAGCTGCGCGAGGGCGAAGAGATCCACACGATCGTGCGGGTCCCCGAGTTCGTGCCCGACAAGTACCTCGTGTTCGCCACGCGCAACGGCGTCATCAAGAAGACCCCGCTCGAGGCCTATTCGCGGCCGAAGAAGGGCGGCATCCGCGCCATCGTCGTCGATGACGACGACGAGGTCGTGGCAGTCAGTGTCCTCGGCGCCGGGCAGACGGTCCTCATCGCGTCCAACACCGGCCGCGCGGTGCGCTTCGACGAAGGCGCCGCCCGGACGATGGGGCGGACCTCGCGCGGCGTGCGCGGCATTCGTTTGGCTGAGGGCGAGCGCGTCGTGGGCGCGATCGTGTCCGACCAGTCGGATGCGGGCGCGTTCGTGCTCTCGGCGTGCGAGAAGGGCTACGGCAAGCGTACGCCGCTCGATGACTACCCCGTGAAGGGTCGCGGCGGTAAGGGTGTGATCAACATCAAGGTCAGCACCCGCAACGGCGAGGTCGTCGCGGTGCGCCACTGCACCGAAGCCGACGACCTGATGTTCATCACCGAGAAGGGCATGATCGTCCGCACGCGTGTGGCCGACATCTCGCCCGTCGGTCGCAACACGCAAGGCGTGCGCCTCGTGAACGTGAAGGACGGTGACCGTCTGGTCTCGGTCGAGGTCGTCTCCGGCGCCGACTTGGAGTCGTTCGCCAAGGAGATCGCCGCTGCGCCGCGCCCTGCCGCACCGGTCCGTGCCGAAGGCGACGAAGAGGGAGCCGAAGGCGACGACGAGCAGGACGAAGAAGAAGAGGTCGTGGACGACGAGCCCGACGACGAAGGCGACGAATCGGAGGACGAGTGACCATGAGCTTCATCGACCGCGTCAACGACGACCTGAAAGCCGCGATGAAGGCCGGCGAGGCCCTGCGCCGCGACACGCTGCGTATGCTCTCGGCGGCCCTCAAGAACGCCAAGATCGAGAAGATGGGGGCGCTCGACGATGCCGAGTGCCTCGCCGTCGTGCGCAGCGCCGTCAAGTCGCGCCGCGACAGCGCCGAGCAGTACCGGGCGGCGAAGCGCCCCGACCTGGCGGAGAAGGAAGAGTCCGAGATCGCCATCCTCGAGGGTTACCTCCCGAAGCAGCTCGACGAAGCGGGGACCCGGGCTTTGGTGCAGGCGGTGATCGCCGAGACCGGCGCCTCGGGCAAAGCAGCCCTCGGCACCGTGATGAAAGCGATCATGGCCAAGCACCGCGACACGGTCGATGGGAAGCTCGTGCAGCGCCTCCTCGGCGAGTACCTGCAGTGACGTCTCCAGGTCCTGACGCCGCAGCGATGGGCGGCATCACGATCGTGCGCCATCGCGAGACCCGCGGTCTCTTCATCGTCGTCGGCACGGGATTCGGCCTGGCGGAAGCCGTGAGCCCGAGCTTCTTCGGGGGCACGCTGTTCCCCGAGCGGAACACCAAAGAGCGCACGGTCGTGGTGGTCACCGACCGCCACGGCACCCTCGGCAGCTTTCCGATCGACGAGCTCGAGATCGTGCAGGTCGGCGGCGTGACTCCGGCGGAGGCCATGGCCTACGCGCTGAGCCGCTTCCAGGACCCCAAACCCGAGGTTCGCCCGTAGTCGGCTTCGGATTCCAGGGGTAGCGCAGCGCGTCCTTCGTGCAACTCCGACCAGCATGGGTCTGCCATGCACCCCAGTCGACCGGCGCCGCGACCACCCCGCCTCCGAGCCTGCGCCGCGGCGCACGGCCCACGGGCTGAGCCCGTCGTTACAGGACAAAGGACTGCGCGAGGCTGAGTAGCAAGCCGATGCTCGCGATGTCCGTCAGCGACGTCAGGAATATGGTGGAGGCCATCGCGGGGTCGGCTCCAGCACGGCGCAGCGTGATCGGGATCAATGCACCGAGGAAGCCGCTGAGCGTGCATGCGCCGATCATCGCGCCAGCCACGACAAGGCCGAGGACGACGGCTTTCGGGCTGTCCTGTGTAAAGGCGAGGGCATACATCCCGAGGCCCGCGGTCAATCCGACGAGGGCGCCGTTGCCGAGGCCGAGGCGCAGCTCCTTCTGCAGCGCCCGTCGGACCGCGGGACCCTCGAGCTGCCCGAGGGTCATCGCGCGCACCGTCACTGCGAGGGCTTGACCGCCGGTATTGCCGGCTTGGCCTGCGAGAACGGGCAAGAACGCCGCGAGGACGAGCGCCTCGTCGACGGTCTCGCGGAAGAGGCTGATGACCGCGGCCGCGCCCAGCGCCGTCAGCAAGTTGAGCTGCAACCACGGATGCCGGTGCAGGAAGCTCTGCCAGAGCGGGGTCGAGCTCTGTTCATGTCGCTGCACACCGACCATCCGGCCAGCTTGGGACGAGATCTCGTACGTCTGCCGCTCGAAGAGGCGGTAGCCGCGCACCAGCCCGATGACGCGCCCGAGCTCGTCGCACACGGGATAGACCGGGAAATGGCGCAGGACGACCTCGCGCATCGCATCGGCGAGGGGCGTGTCGGGTGAGAGCGAGAACGGCTTCGGCACCATCAGTTCGCGCACGGGTGTGGTGTCGTCCGCAAAGAGCAGGTCGCGCATGACGAGCACACCGGTCAGGAGCCCGTCTTCGTCGACCAGATAACCGTAGGTGATGAACTCCGCTCGCACGAGCTCGCGCAGCGCGCTCTTCACCTCGGCGACCGTGCGCGACTCCGGGAACACACCGACCGGCGGATCCATTAGGCGCCCGATCGAGCCCTCGGGATATTGCAAGTTCTCGCGCCATTGCGCCGAGACGTGCGGCGGTACGAGGCCTTCGAGGCGCGCAGCGAGCGGTACCGGTGCGCCGCGCAGGACCCGCTCGACTTCGACCGGGTTCATCGCGCGCAGGATGCGCGCTGCGAGGTCTTGGGGCAGCTCGGCCAGGCGCTCTGCGGCTCGCCGTGGCGCCAGGCCCTCGAGCTCATGGACGTGACCGAGGACAGCGGTCGGGTCGGTAGGGAGCGGGGGTTGCATGGGGACGATGCCCGGCATTCTCACGCTCCGTCGCCGTCACCCGCAACTGTGCTCAGGAGAGCGCTCCGAGCGCGTGCTCCAGCAAGTCCGTCGTCGTCACGATGCCGAGGCGCGCGTTTGTATCGTCCGCGACCACCACCGCCGTCGCCTTCTGCTCGGCCACGAGCCCTGCGGCCTCCGACACACGCGCGGACGCCGCACACACGAGCGGGGTCGTCCAGGTGAAGTCCGCGATCCGCTGGTCCGCAGCGACGCCCGCTCCGATCGCGCGCCGCAGGTCGCGGTCGGAGACGAGCGCGCCCCAGCCGCCCTCGGGTCCCGCGATCGGCAGGTGGCGCACACCGAGCGCGGTCATGCGCGCCGCCGCCTGCGCGAGGGTCGTCCCGGCCGGGGCCGCTTCGACGCCGTGTTTTGCGAGCTGCCGTAGCTCGGGATCCAGCCCCGCCGGTGCGAGCCCCGATGCCCCGAGCAGAGCGAGCAGGCGCAGGAAGTCCGTCTCCGTGACGATGCCGACGAGCTTGCCAGCATCGACCACCGGCAAACAGCCGATGCGGTGCACCGACAGCTCCGTGACCGCTGCCACGATGGGGTCGTCCGGCGCCGCCGTGATCGGATCGCGGCGCATGACCTCGCCGACGGCGTCCTGGGCGCCATCGCCGCCCCCACCGAGCACACCGTGGCCACTGCGGGCGAGCAGGTCGCGGTCCGACACGATCCCGACCAGGGTCCCCCCGTCCACCACGGGCAGGTGACGTACACGCAGCGAGTCCATGAGCGCGAGGGCGCTCGCCACACTGTCCGACGGTGCGACCACCGCCGGATCTGGAGTCATGCAAGCAGCGACATTCATCGTGCCCGCATCGTAACCCGTCGCTCAGCGGCCGAGCGGTCCCGCGACGATCGCGCGCGCCCGCGCAGCGGGGTCTTCGGTCGCGGTGAGCGCTCCGAAGACCTGCTCCAGCGTCCCGTCGTGCCCTGCGCGCGCACGCAGATCGTCGAGCGAGCCTTCGCCCACGACCCGACCCTTGGCCAGCACCAACATGCGGTCGCACACACGCTCGACGACGTCGAGCAAGTGCGACGTGTACAGGACGGCCCCGCCCGCATCGGCCCACGCGCGCAGGAGCTCCTTGACCATCGCCGCGCTCGGCGCGTCGAGGCCAGTCAGCGGCTCGTCCAACACCAGCACCTCGGGCCGGTGCAGCACCGCGCAAGCGAGCGCCGCCTTCTGCCGCATCCCGCGCGAAAAGCGCCCGATCGGCTCCTCGGCGCGATCCAGCAGGTCGAGGTGCCCGAGGAGTCGGTCGGTCTCTGTGCGGATCTCGGCGTCGTCCAGGCCGTGCAGGCGGCCGACGAGCAGCAGGTGCTCACGCGCGGACAGGTTCGGATAGAGGGGCGCTCCATCCGGCACGTAGCCGAGGTGGCGCTTCGCTTCGAGCGGCGCACCGACCATGTCGTGCCCCGCGATCGAGACCGCCCCAGCGGTGGGAGCAGAGAGCCCGACGAGCGCTCGCACGGTGGTCGTCTTGCCGGCGCCGTTGGGCCCGAGCAAACCGAACACCTCGCCGCGGCGCACGGTGAGGTCGAGACCCTGCACCGCCACGTGCTCGCCGTACCGGTGCTGGAAACCGGTCAGCGCGACCAGGACGTCGGCGGTCATCGGCGCACGCGAGCTCACTTGAGCAGTGCGTCGTCTTCGTGCACCGTCACGTTGAGGCCGCCCTTCTCGGAGGCTTCTTCCGCGATCTCGTCACGCCGTGCTTTGCTCACGGCTTTCACCTTCGGGCAAGTCGCAGCGGAGCCGATACCGGGGAGGATGTGCACCTCGCTCGGGCGGATCTCCTGCAGCTTCTTGATCCAAAGTTTCACTTCGGCGTCGTTCGAGTTGTCCTTGTCGTCGGGGCCCTTGAAGAAGTTGGCCTCGATGATCAGGTGATCGAACGAGCTCGCGTGTTTCACCAACGTCGTCAGCGTCGTCGGCTTCTCGCCGGTGACGGCGCTGAAGACCTTCGCGGTGCCCCACTCGAACTGCAGGTGGATGCGCTCGAACAGCGCGAGCGTCGCGCGCAGGTCGTAGGCGGTCAGGTCACGCGCGGCGGTGAACACCCGCAGCTTCGCCCGCGGCAGGTGTTTGTCGCGCAGCGCGCGCAGGTTCTCTGCGATCTCCCGCAGGTCGGGGTGTGCGCTCGGGTCTTGCTCGGAGCCGACGACCGCGATCGTGTCGATCTTTACGGCCTCACGCGCAAGAATGATGATCTCGCGCGCCGCCGTCGTGACGATCAGGGACGCCCGCGGGAGCGATACGCCGCGCCGCGCCGTCAGGGCGACCTGCGGCGCAGAAATGTCGATCACGAGGCTGCGCCCGAAGCGCTTCGTTTCGAGCGGCCCGACGACCATGGAACGTCCGTTCGCGGAGGTCTTGTCCGGCGGCCGCGGCTCGAAGGTGCGCGGCTCGCCCGAGTCCTCGACGCGGTCATGCGTCACCTTCGGCGGCAGGATCCGCTCCGACGGGCGCGGGGTCAGGATCCGGTCGCTGTTCTTCGCGGGCGCCTTGGCGGCGGGTTTGGCAGGGGTGGCCACAGGCTTCGGTTTCTTGGCTTCCGGCTTCGGAGCAGAGGTCTTCTCCGCTTCCTTCTTCTCGGCCGGCTTCTTCGCGGCCGCCTTCTTGTTGTCGGCTCCGGCCTTCGTGGCGCCGCCGGCGCTCGCTTTCGTGGAGGCCTTCGCGCTCGACTTGGGCGCGGCTTTCGCGGCGGATTTCTCCGCGTCTGCGGTCTTCGACATGGGCGGACAGCACAGGGTGGGGGCCTTCGCGGGCGCCCACGGGGAGGCGAGCGACCGCGCTCGGGGGCAGCGCAGTCCCATCGTTCGGGGGGGGGTGCGTCAACACAGCACCCCTTGCAGAAGCAAAGGGTAGCGCTTCAGGCGGTCGGATTCCAGCCCCCCCCCTCTGGGAGCTGCGGCGCGGCGTCTCACTGCACCCGGCGCAGGACCCCGTCGAGGGGGGCGAGGCAGCGCTCCCAGTCGTAGGTGCCCTCTACAAACGCCCGCCCCCTTCGGCCAAGCGCCGCGGCGCCCTCCGGGTCCTGGAGGAGCCGCACGACGTGGTCCGCAAACCCCGCGGCGTCGTCGGAGACGAGGAAGTCCTGGCCCGGCCGGCCCTCGACCCCTTGGGTCGCCGAGGTCGTGCCGACCGTCGGCAGGCCCATCGCGAGGGCCTCGAGGACCTTGTTCTGGATGCCCCGCGCGATCCGCAGGGGGGCGACCGAGATCGCCGCTCGCCCGAGCCAATCGCGCACGTCGTCGACGAACCCCGTGATCGTGACCCCGGGGGTCTCGGCCAGCGCGTGCACCTCGGCGGTCGGGCGTGAGCCGATGATCGTGAAGCGGGCCTCCGGCACACGCTCGCGTACTCGCGGCAGGATCTCCTTCACGAACCAGACGCAGCCGTCGACGTTCGGGTAGTAGTCCATGACCCCGGTGAACGCGATGTGACCGGGTTCAGGGGTGCCGCGGCCCGGTGTGAAGTATCCGAGGTCCACGCCGTTGCGCACGACGAGCGAAGGCGCGTTCGGGATCGCCTCCTGGAAGATGCGTTCTTCGAGCGGCGTGCAGAACACGTTCGTCAGCGTGTCGCGCGCGATGCGATCCTCGAAACGGCGCAAGGTGCGGTACTCACGCCGGTACACCGCGCTCCTCGGAAACGAGTGTTTCTCGGCGTACTGCCGCCACTTGTCGGAGTCGAGCTCGGCGAAGTGCATCACCCACGGCACACCTCGGCCCGCGAGGAACGCGCCCATCGACGAAGAGTACGCGTAGGCGAGGTCCGTCGACTTCAGCCGCGCGTCGACGGCGGCTTGCAGCGCCCGCGAACCGAAGACGCCGAGCGTCAGCGGCTTGCGCGTCAGCAGCAGCGGCGCTGCGAGCAGCTTCTTCTTGCGCTCGTCGTGATCGAAGGTGTGGGTGGGGATGCCCTTCTCTTCCGTCAGTACACGCGCTGCTTTGCGATCGCCGTCGTCGTGCGCGAACGCCAGCACTTCGACTTCGTGGTCGCGCTTGAAGCGCTCGACGAGCCGCCACGTGGTGATCTTGTCCCCGCGATTCGGCGGATAGGGGACACGCTGTGACAAGAAGAGGATCTTCACGGGGCGTAAACGAGTGCCAGGCGGCGTCGACCGAGGTCGAGCACGATGCGCATCGTGCGCAGCGCAGTCAATCCGAGGTTGCCCGCGATGAACGGATCGTCAAGGGGCGAGACGCCATCCACAGGATCGAGCAGCGTCGCGGGCAAACGCGGGATACGACGCCCGGCAACCTCGACCTCGGCGAGCTCCGAGCGCCAGCCGCGAACCGAGCCGAACGGTCCGACGAGGAAGACCGGGTCGAGGTCCACCACGGACGGCGCCAGCTTGAGCTGCGTGACCGCCCAAGGAGCGACGCTGAGCGTGTCGTTCGAGCCCGTGTCGAAGCGCAGCCACAGCGGCGTAGACGTGCCGATCCGTCCGCGCACACACGGCGCGGTGCCGTCGAATTCGACGGTCTGCCACGGCCAATCCGCCTGAAGCGGCTGTGTCGGATCACGCAGCTCGACGGAGCCGCGCGATGGATCGAGCACGAACACCGCGCGCGCGAGCACATCCGCGCCGAGCACACCGTCGACCTGGAAACCCGCCGAGCGGCTGGTCGACAATGGATCGAGCTCGGCCACGGCGAGCTCGCGCACTTCGAGCGGGCCGACACCGATCGTATTGGCGCGCCGTTGGCGCGAGCCGCTTGCGCCGCCGATGCCCCGCAGCCTCACCGCGCCAGCGTCGGTCCAGCCCAGCCGATCCGCGATCGCCGGATCGATCGCGCTGCAGCCGAACCCCGTATCGACCAGCAAGGTGACCGCCTCGGTGTTGTCCAGCAGGGCACGGATGTACAGGCGGCCGTCTGCGCCGACACGTGTGTCCACCGCACTGTCCGCGATCGGATCGAAGCTCGTATCCCGCGGCAGCGACCGCGGCGGTGTCAGCGAGGCTCGCAGCGTCGGCGTGACGAGACTCGCTTCGTCGATGATCTCGTAGCCACCCGCGAGCGTCTGCACGACGCGGTGCGGGATGCGCATGCCCGCGACCCGCTCGTAGCGCTCCAAGCGCACCCGCCGGCCTGCGCCCTCGATCTCGTATTCGACGGGCAAGTGCTCGCTGTTGTCGATCCAGAGCGTCGCGCGGAACGGCGTGTCGGGCCGCGATAGGGCGATCGCGGTGCGTGTCTCCGTCGAGCGGCGCGGGTCGACGTTCGACTTGAAGCGCGGCACCCAGGGATCGAGCCAGAGGCCCGTGCGCAGCCAGGCCTCGCAGCGGACACGCTCTGCAGCGCCGAGGCCGAGCTCGCGCACGAAGCCGCTGCTGTCCTGGGACCACGTCCGTTCCCCGTCGAAGCCCTCGGCGTACGGGATGCTCCCCGCGAGGTCGACCAACGTGCGTCCCGAACCATCGAAGACGACGCGGAACGGTAAGGTCTCTCCGGCCTCGCTGCGGTCGCCGACGACTTCAAAGCCGCCGGTGCGCTCCAGGAGCGCGTCGAAGCCGAGGGCTGTGCGGGTCGCGCGGAGCACCTCTTCCGGGAAAGGCGCGGTCCGAACGGGCAACGGTGCGGCGCACGCGGTCAACGCGAGCGCGAGCACAAACGTCCGGCGGTCCATCGCAGGAGCGTAACGCACGGGGCAAGCGGAAATCACGCGGCGCGGGCTCGCCTGTCAGCGAGGAAGCGCGCCAGAGCCGCATCGAGCTCGCGGACATCGATCGGCTTCGCGACGTAGTCGCTCATGCCGGCGCCCAGGCAGCGCTCGCGGTCCCCCGGCAACGCATTGGCCGTCACCGCGATGATCGGCACCGGCTCCGACCCCCGCTCGCGTTCCAGCTCCCGAATACGGCGGGTGGCGCCAAATCCGTCCAGGCGAGGCATCTGGCAGTCCATCAGGACTGCCGCTGGCGAGGAGTCGGCCCAACGCTCGATCGCCTCTTCCCCGTCCTGGGCGATCAGGACCTCGTACCCACGGTGTTCGAGCAGCCGGCGGATCACGGCCTGATTGACGGGGTTGTCTTCGGCGACGAGCACCCGTTGAGCGCCATGCCGGGGCGTCCCGACCCTGTCATGCGGTGTCGAGGGACGCGCGGCGAGGGTGAACGGCTGGGCGACCTTGCGGGCGGCGCGCGCGAGCTCCTGCCGCGCACTCTGGATCGACCCGCTGTCGGCCCGGCGGGTCGGGAGCTCGACCCAGAACGAGCTGCCGACTCCGAGCTCCGAGTGCACACCCAACGTGCCACCCATCAGGTGGACGAGCTGCTTCGTGATCGCGAGGCCGAGGCCCGTCCCGCCTTGCTCCCTGCAATCCCGTCCATCGACGACGCCAAAGGGCTCGAAGATGCGCTCGAGCGCGTCACCAGGTATGCCGATCCCGGTGTCTCGCACCTCGATCCGCAGATTCAAGTTGTCCGCCGTGCATGCACTGCCCGTGGAGCGCGGCTCGAGACGCACATCGACTTGGACTTCGCCACGCGGTGTGTACTTCACGGCGTTGACGGCCAGGTTCCAGACAACTTGGCGGACCCGCAGGCCATCGAGCATGAGCTCGACGCCGTCCAGAGCGCTCGTGTCGCACTGCACGTCGAGCTCGCGACCATCGATGCTGGCTTCGGCCAGCGAGACGACCTCTGTGATCTCGCGCGCAGCGTGTGTGGGGCGCGGGGCGAGCGTGACTTCGTCGGCGTCGAGCGTCGAGTACTCGAGGATGTCCGTCAGGATCGAGTGCAGGCCCTCGGCGGAGCGACGTAGGGTCAGTGCTACCGAGCGCTGATCTTCGTCCAGCTCACCGAGCTCGAGGACTTGGGCCATCCCCAGAATGCCGTTGAGCGGTGTGCGGACTTCGTGGCTCATCGTCGCCAAGAAGCGCCGCTTTGCGAGGTCGCCCGCTTTGGATTGTTCGAGGGCAGCGGCGAGCTGATCGAGGGTGCGCAGCTGATGCTCGCGCTCGCGCTCGAGGCCGGTGAGCGTCTCGCTGAGCTGCACCCGCGTTTCGTCGAGGGCGCGTGCGAGATCGCCGAGCTCGTCGCGCCGCACACTTCGGACGGGGGTCGCGAGGTCACCCGTCCCGATCTGCCGCGCGGCTCGCGCGAGCCGGCGCACCGGAGCCAGCACCTGGCGCCGCAGCACCCACAAGAGGCACAGCGCCGTGCCCAGGCCGACCGCGAGGCTCGTCTGCAGCAGGTCCGCGCGGCGCGAGGTGAACGTCGTTTCGACGCCGGCAAGGTCCAACGCGACGACGACTGTTCCGCGGCGCACTCCTTCGCGGACGACATCGAGGCGCTGTACGGCGAGCTCGCTGGACGGCACGCCTTCGACCTCGCGCGGCTGGCTGTCGTGGACCGCGATGCGCCGACCGCTCGCGTCCAACACGTATGCGAACGCGACATCCGGCTCGCGGCGTACAAGGGCTCGAAAGGTCTCGGCGACGCTGTCATCGTCTTCTGCGACGAGCGGTGCACCGAGCGCGGCTTCGAGGGCGACGGCCCACGTACGTGCTCGAGCGTCCTGAGCGCGACCGAGCGCGTCACGCTCGCTCGCCGCGAGGAACTCACCGAACGCCAGGAGCGCGGACACCGGCACAGCCGTCGCCAGGAGCGCGAGCTTCAGCCCGAGCTTCGAGACCGTAGTGCGACCGAGCGGAGCGTCGTAGTCCATGCGTGCGGCGCCTTGACCGCTCTGTCCCGGTTCGGCTCGCGCCGAGTCGCGGGTTGAGCGCAAGTGGGCCCGTTACGCCCCTCCGGCGCGCTTTCCCACGCGTGGCACACCCGCGTCCCGGTCGGGAGCACGCGGGCTGTCTCAACTGCGTCGGCACATGGAAGACCTCGGTCGCTCGGAGAGCAACGAGGCCATGCACGTGATCCAAATCGGAGCGAGGCCGAGGACCGCGCTCAGCGCCGGCGCCCCACGAAGGTCCACCAGCGCCCTCGCGGCAGCTCCGCCTCGATCTCGAGGCCCGCCGCAGCGAGCGCTGGCCGCGTCGCCTCCACGTGGTCGAAGCGGCAGCCGCTGAAGAGGAAAGCACCCCCCGGGCGCAGCCGCGCTGCGAGGTCAGCCGCGTGGGCCTGCAAGACGTCCGCGTAGATGTTGGCGAACACGATGTCGAAGTCGCTGTGCTCTGCGTTCAGGCACCCGAAGTCACCGACGACGAAGCGGCAGCGGTCCTGCACGCTGTTCCACGCAGCGAGCTGTTCGCCCTCCGGCACCGACATGGGGTCGATGTCGAACCCGAAGGCGCTCCGAGCGCCCAGCAGGCACGCCGCGACCGACAATACGCCGCTGCCGGAGCCCGCGTCCAGGACGCGGTCGCCAGGGCGCACGATCGGCTGCATCGCGCGCAGCACGGTGCGGGTCGATGCATGCCTGCCCGAGCCGAAGGCGCCGCCGGGCTGCAACGTCAGGCGCTGGTCGGTCGAGCGGGGCGGAGGAGCCTCACGCCACGGCGGCAGCAGCACGAAGCGCCCGACCCGGAACGGCTTCCACGCTTTCTTCCAGCTCGTCGCCCAATCCTCGGGTGGCACGGGCCGAAAACGCGGCGCGAGCCCGGCGAGCTCGGGCGAGCCCGTCGTCGCCGCCAGTGACGCGAGCGCCGCCGTGACGTCCGCTCGGAGCGCGGGGGTGTCGTGCAGCGTCGACACGAAGGAGCGCACCACTTCGTAGCCCGCGGGCGGCGGCTCCGCGGCGATGCTGGTCGTCCCGAAGACCACGCTCGTGCACGGGCCGATCGCCAAGACGTCGGCGACGAGCTCGCCCCAGCCTTCGGGGACGTCGACGCGCACCTCCGTCCACTCAGGTCGCTCGGTCGTGGCGTTGGGCTCCGTCGTGCTCAGAGCGCTCGCGTCGGAAGATGTAGCCCGGTGGTCGGAGGTCATCAGCGGTGGATCAGCGTTTCGACGAAGTGCGCGACGGTGCGCTCGAGCGCCTCGTCCAGGTGGTGGTGCAGCGGCGTGCGCAGCGGATGGGTCGCTCCGAACGCGTGATTCGCGCCCGGGAGCGTCACGAGCTCGGACGCCGCGAGCTTGCTGGCGAGGTGCGTCGACGCCCGGTGGGGCACGGCATCGTCCGAGGTACCGTGGACGAGCAACACTGGGGACGTCACTCGCTCCGCCGCGGCAGCGATCTGCAAACGCGGCTCGCGTCGCTCGACTTCGTCGAGGATCGCGAGCCCGAGCTGGTGCACCTGTCCGGTCCGGTGGTTCGGCACCGCGAGCGTTCCGCTGGCGCGCCAAGCGGCTTTGGTGGCGGCGTCGACGCGATCGATGTCGTCGATCGGGGCCCACAAAGCCAGCGCGCGCGCTCCGCGCTCCGCCGCGTGCAAGAGCGCGATGCCGCCGCCGCGGCTGTGGCCGAACACGCCGATGCGCTCGGCGTCGACCTCGGGGAGCGCCTCGACGTGGCGCCGCACGAGGGCCACGTCGTCGAGCTCCTGCGTGTGGGTGTTCGCGCTGAATCCCTCGTCGTCGTCGAGGACGTCCCAGCGCGCCTCAGGATCGTCGGGCTGCGCCGAGACCCCGTTGTGGGACGCGTTGTGGGCGACCGCGACGAAGCCCGCGTGCGCGAGGCGCCGCGCGAGCTCGGGAAAGAACGCCCAATGCATGAACCCCTTGAAGCCGTGCACCAGCAGCACCGCGGGGCGCGGCGCCACGTCACGCAAGCGCGTCGTGCGGACGACGACGGGGCGCGGGTCCCCCGGGCGGTGCCGCAGGGTGGTGTAGGTCTCGGTGAGGTCGGAGGCGTGCACAGGGACCCCAGGGAGTCTGCGCCAGAGAGTTCGTGCCAGGGAGCGGCGCTCGGGCGCGCCCACGCTGCCGCGCCACCATCGTACGACTCCACCGCTGCGCCGGGGTGTGTCCTGTGCCGTGCGCAGGCGCGCAGGGCCGCGGCCGAGGAGCGCCGGAGCGCCCTCCGCGCCCGCATTGCCGCGCCGCCGCTTGACCGCGCGCGCGCGCGCCGGTTCCATCCGCACATGCAGGTGATCAGCGTCAAGGAGGCCCTCGCCGGCCGTGCGCCCGAAGGCAGCTCCGTCGAGGTCCGCGGCTGGGTCCGGACCCGGCGCGACAGCAAAGCGGGCATCTCGTTCGTCCAGCTCTCCGATGGGAGCTGCCAAGGGACCCTGCAGCTCGTCGCGCCGAGCACCCTCGCCAACTACCAGAGCGAGGTCCTGCGCCTGACGGCGGGCGCGTCGCTGGTCTGCCGCGGCACCCTCGTGAAGAGCCAGGGCAAGGGGCAGGCGTACGAAGTGCAAGCGGCCGAGCTGCAGGTGTGCGGCCTCGTCGACGACCCCGAGACGTATCCGATCCAACCGAAGGAGCACACCCTCGAGTTCCTGCGGGAGCACGCGCACCTGCGCCCGCGCACCAACACGTTCGGCGCCGTCGCGCGTGTGCGCCACAGCGCGGCGATGGCGGTCCACGAGTTCTTCACCAACGAGGGCTTCGTGTGGGTCAACACACCGATCATCACCGCCAGTGACGCCGAGGGCGCCGGCCAGATGTTCCGTGTGTCGACCCTCGACTGGAACAACCTGCCGCGTGTGGAAGGCAAGGTGGACGCGCGCCAGGACTTCTTCGGCCGCGAGACCTTCTTGACCGTCTCGGGCCAGCTCAACGTCGAGGCGTACTGCCTCGCGCTCAGCAAGGTCTACACCTTCGGGCCCACCTTCCGCGCGGAGAACAGCAACACCACGCGGCACCTGGCCGAGTTCTGGATGATCGAGCCCGAGGTCGCTTTCGCGGACCTCGCCGCCAACGCGGACCTGGCCGAGCGCTTCCTCAAGCACATTTTCCGCCGCGTGCTCGACGAACGTGGCGATGACATGGCGTTCTTCGAAGAGCGCGTGCAGAAGGGGGTCACCGAGCGCCTTCAGCGCTTCCTGGAGGCTTCCTTCGAGCGCATCGACTACACCGACGCGATCGAGATCCTGCAGCGCGCGAAGAAGAAGTTCGACTACGCGCCGCAGTGGGGGATCGACCTGCAGACCGAGCACGAGCGTTACCTCTGCGAAGAGCACGTCGGGCGTCCGGTGGTCGTGATGAACTACCCCGAGGCGATCAAGGCTTTCTACATGCGCTCGAACCCCGACGGGCGCACGGTGGCTGCGATGGACGTCCTCGCGCCAGGCATCGGCGAGATCATCGGCGGCAGCCAACGCGAAGAGCGCCTCGACGTGCTCGATGCACGTATGCGGAAGATGGGCCTCGATCCCGCGCACTACGGCTGGTACCGCGACCTGCGCCGCTACGGCTCCGTCCCGCACGCGGGCTTCGGCCTGGGCTTCGAGCGCCTCCTCGTCTACATCTGCGGACTCAGCAACATCCGCGATGCGATCCCCTACCCGCGTGTCCCGGGCTCGGCCACCTTCTGAGCTCGACACCACCGCCGCGACTCCCGCTGGAATCACCCGATCCATGCACACACTTGCGTCGCTGTCCTTGGCTGCTCTGGCCCTCGTCTCCGGTTATCAGCTCGCTCCGGGCGCGGCGCAGGAGGCCGCGGCTCCGCTGCAGCTCGGAGCGTTCTCCGTCAGCCTCTCGGTGGCGGACATCCAAGCGTCGAAGGCGTTCTACGAGAAGCTCGACTTCAAGAAGGTCGGCGGCGACATCGAGCAGAAGTGGCTCGTGCTGCAGAACGGCACGACGACGATCGGCCTCTTCCAGGGCATGTTCCCGAAGAACATGCTGACGTTCAATCCGGGCTGGAGCCCGTCGAAGGAGGCGCTGAAGGAGTTCCAGGATGTGCGCGCGCTGCAGCGCACGCTGAAGTCGCGCGGCATCGCGCCCGTCACCGAAGCGGACGAGGACTCGGCGGGTGTGGCGCACTTCGTCCTCGTCGATCCCGACGGCAACCCGATCCTCTTCGACCAGCACGTGCCGAAGCCCGCTCTGGCGCCCGCAGCCAAACCAGGCAGCGACGGCGGCGAGCGCTGAGCGCCGGGTTCACCCGGCCTCACCCGGCCTCACCGAGGCTCGAGGGCGGCGAGTCGCCGCTCGAGGGCCTCGAGCTGTGCCGCCAGGCGGCACGTGACGTGCGCTGCTGCGCGGGCCGCATCGACGCCCAGCGCGGCGTTCACGGTGCCCTCGCCGTCGCCGCGGTGGGCCTCCCACGCCGTGGCGAAGACCGTCGTCAACAGCTCGGGGTCCAGGCTCTCGGGCGCGAGCGCGCGCGCGGTGCCATCGCCGCGGCCGGAGGGCACCAGGAGGTCGCCGACCGCGACCGCGCCCCGCACGCGCACGGGGACCTGGCCCAGGAGGCCGACGCGGGCGTAACCCGCTTCGCCATCGCGCTCGACGGCCCGGCCGTTGCCGACGAGCACCGGGTCGCTCGATACGACCAGGATGTGGTCGGCCCCCCGTGTCGCTCGCGTGACACGCCCACCGAAGACGCCTACGACGTCACCGGGCGCGAGCTCTTCGTCGCGCTGCAGGCGCAGCAGCCACTCGGCGTAGTCGGCGCCGCCGCCCGTGAACGTGCCGTCGGCGGTCACGTTTCCGTTGCCGAAGACCCGGAACTCGACGTCGGTGCCCCGCTCACACTCGATGAACTGCGAGTTGTCGGCGCTGCCTGCGCCGAGCTTGATCTGCACGACGTCGGTGCTGCTCGCTGCATCGGCGGCACGCTCGACGCTGAGCACGGCGTTACCGAAGGCGGAGTCGGCGCGTACGTCCAGGCGTGACATCGGCGAGGTCGTGCCGATCCCGACATTGCCCGAGAAGTGCGCGCGGCCGAGGAAGTACCCCGCGTAACCTGAGGTCGACTGAACTTGGCTGTAGACGCCGTAGCGGGCCTCCCCGATCGCGTTTGCGAACACCGCACGGCCCTCACTGCCGCTGCTCTGCCCGACGACGCCGTATCCGCTCGTCGCGCTGTTGCTCTGCCCGAACACGCCGATGGCGCCGCTGGCGAGGGTTCCGAAGCCAGCGCAGCCGACGCTACCTTCGCCGGAGACACCGAACGTACCGACGCCCTTCACACCGACACCGGCGTTCGCTGCAGAGTTCACACCGAGCAGCGCAACACCGTCGGTCGAGGACACACTCGCCGAGACACCGCGGGTGGCACCCACCGTGGACGGGACTTGAACGAGGACCCCCGTGGCTGCGCTGCCCGATGCGATCAGCTCCGCGCCGACGCCACCTGCGGTGCTGTTGACACCGAAGATGGCGCGGCTGTCGCCGGAGCCGAACAGCCCGATGCCAGCGCTCCCCGTCGCGGCACCCTCGACGCCGATGTTCGGGCTCGTCCCGCGCACTCCGATCCCGAGTGTGCTGTCGGACTGGAACTCACCTCCGAATGCGCTGCCGCTCGTGGCGCGGCTGTGGCCGTAGACGGCGCGGGCACCCGGAGCGACCACGTGCAGCCGCGTCGTCGGCGCCGTCGTTCCGATGCCGAGGTTGCCCGCAGTGTCGAGGTGCATCCGCACCGTGTTGTTCGTGAGCAGGCGGAAGTTCGTCGCGTTTACCGTGCCGATCGCGCCCTCGAGCAGGTTGGCGATCGTGCGCACCTGGGCCCCTCCGCTGCGCTCCAGCAGCACGGCGGGCGCGAGCGGATCGACGATGTGCAGGCTCGCGCTCGGCGCTGTCGTTCCGAGGCCCACTCGACCCGCGGTCGATACGAACCAAGCCGTCGACAGCGGGTAGAGCATCCCGAGCTGCGGGAGGCTCGATGCTTGCAGGCAGTTCCCCGTCGCTTGGTACTCGATCGAACCCGCGCACAGGCCCGTGCCGAGCGCCTGGTTCACCGATCCGAGCGGCGTGAGCGTGCGTACACTCGCGCCCGCGCCCTGGGTGACGGTGCCGCCGCCCGCGGCCGGTGCCGTCAGAGCCGAATCCACGTCCTGCGGCATGAATCCCGCGAGCGGTGCGCCGTGCAGGGCGCCCGGCAAACGGAGGCGCGGCAGGAGCCCCATCTCGATGCGTTCGAAGCGTCCTTCGCCCGTGTTGTGGAACACGAGGTCATCGTGCGCCGTGATCAAGTGCAGGTCGACGCGACCATCGCGGTCGTAGTCGAAGAAACGCGCAGCCCGCGGCGCAGCGTGCAGGGGTAGACCCGCGGCTTCGGTATGGTCTTCGAAGAGGCCGCGTTCGCCTTGCAGGAAGAGCCGCGACGTACCCCGCCACGCCGCCAGGTACAGGTCGAGCGCTCCGTCGCCATCGACGTCCGCCCAGGCCGCCGCGTGCACGCCCCGGACGTCCGCCAATCCCGCGCGGCGGGTGTGGTCTTCGAAGCCCCCGTCCGCAGCCCCGAGCAGCAACAGCACACCGCCATCGGGTCGCAGCGCCAGCGCGTCGAGCCGCCCGTCACCGTTCCAGTCGGCGAACGAGAGGGCTGGGTCGAGCGCGGGTGGCTCGACCTGGACCGGGAGGGGGGTCGGGACGTCCGAGACGAAGAGGAGGGTTGAGAGCAGCGTGGCGTGCAGCATGGTGGGGTGGTCGAAGGGACACCCCGAGAGCGCACGGCGCGCGCGGACCCCATCAAGAATTCACGGATCCTCGCCAGCGGGCGGCCGCGTATCCTCGCGCGACACCGCCACCGGACCCCGTACGCCATGAGTGAGCCGAGCACCCCGCCCGTCATGGGCACGATCGGTTGGACCGACTTGACGGTCCCCGATGCGCCGCGTTTGCGCGACTTCTATTCCGCGGTCGTCGGCTGGACGAGCGTCGGACTCGACATGGGCGGCTACGAGGACTACGTGATGCAGGCCGCAGACGGCACACCGGTGGCGGGGGTGTGCCACGCGCGTGGGGTCAACACCGGTGTGCCCCCTGTCTGGCTCAGCTACGTGCATGTGCCTGACCTCACCGCGGCGGTGGCCGCGACCGTGGCTCACGGGGGCGAGGTCCTCGTCGCGCCGCGCTCTGCAGGGGGCGGCCGCATGGCGGTCATCGCCGACCCCGCAGGGACCGTGATCGGCCTGTACGCGGCCGGCTGAGGACCGTCACTCCGCAGCGAACGGCTTGCGGTTCATCGCGACGAGCTCCATCCGGTAGACCTCCTGACCGCCGACCTCCTGCGTGAAGAGGATCGGCGAGCCGGCGGTCCGCGTATCGAACCAGAAGTGGCGCGTGCCGCCGCCCTGGGCCGCAGGCAGCTCCACGGTGTAGTGCAGGCAATCGAAGGTGCCAGCCGCGACGGTGATGGCTTTGCGCTCGACGCGGGTCGAGGCGGCAGGGAACGAGGCGTGGTCGCGCAGCTCCCACCAGAGCGCGCTCGCACGCAGCGACTCCTCGGCCCCCGGCGGGGTCTCCGCCGCCATCACGCAGCCGTCCAGCGTCGATTCGACCCACTCCGTGCGCTGCTCCTGGGGTGTGCCGCCAGGCGCCGTGATGCGGTAGGTCGTGAACGTGCCGACGGGGTGGCTCGTGCGGATCGCGGTCGCGGTGTAAGGCTGGGGCGCGATGGCCTCCGGAGCCGCGGGGATCCCCGGGTCCTCGGCGGGCAGCGACGGAGCCGGCGGCGGAGCAGGCGACAGGGCGGCGCACGCGGCGGCGAGGCCCGCGAGCACGAGAGCGAGGGCGGTAGGGCGCATGCTGGAGAGCGTAACGCCCCGGCGCCGTCGCGGCGGCTACCGAGCCTCCGCGACCCTCACTCGAAGAACTCGACCCGCCCCGTCCGCACGTCGTACATGCCGCCCACGAGCCGCACCTTGCCCGCGTCGAAGAGGGCCTTCAGCGCCGGGCTGTTCTCGCGCACGTACTGCATCACCGCGCGCACGTTGAGGGCGGCGACACGGTCGACGTAGCCTTCGTTGGTGCTGTCGCGATCCGTCTTCGTCAGGGTCTCTTGCTTGATCGCCACCGAGATCGGGCCGGTCAGTGCGCCCAGGTTGGTGAGCCCCGTCGCAGCGACAGGATCGACTTCTTTCTCGACCAGGTCACAGGCCGCTTTGATCGCGCCGCAGCGGGTGTGGCCCAGGACCACGACGAGGCGAGCGCCTGCCACTTGGCAAGCGAACTCCATGCTGCCCAGGATCTTCGTCCCGGCGATGTTGCCGGCGACGCGGCACGAGAAGATGTCGCCGAGGCCGAGGTCGAAGATCATCTCGGTCGCGATGCGCGAGTCGATGCACGCCAGGATGACCGCCAGCGGGTGCTGGCCATCGGAGGTCGCATCGACTTGCCGGACCAGGTCGCGCTGCAGGCGCTCGCCGTTCACGAACCGCTCGTTGCCCTCTTTCAGGATCGCCAACACGGAGTCCGGCGTCATCTGCGCTTGGACATCGCGGGTCGAGACGTCGACGTATTGGATCTCGTCGTCGAGCGCGTAGCTGTCCTTGAAGCCGATGAGGCTGACCTTGGCGCCGCGCACCGGCGCTTGTTCGTCGCGGAACTCGCGCACGAGCCCGAGGATGTCCGGGTCGATGTAGTCTGCCGTGCGTGCATCCAGGATGACCTGGTCGTCTTGACCGAACTCCGCCAAGGTCGTCGCGAGCTGGGCGCGGTTCAGGAAGCTCACTTGGTTCGCGAAGATGACGCGGGTCACCGAGCCGCCGACGTGATTCTCGCGCACGATGTGGAACCCGCGCTGCATGTTCGCGTAGAGGATGAACAGCGAGCTGACCGCAAGGCCGATCAGGATTCCGACCAGGAGGTCCGTGAAGACGATCGCCAAGAGCGTCACGATGAAGGGCACGAACTGATTGCGCCCCTCCGCAGCCATGGACTTGAACAGCTTCGGGCTGGCGAGCTTCCAGCCGGTGACCACGAGGATCGCCGCCAGCGCCGCGAGGGGGATGCGGTTCAGGTACTGCGGCAGCAAGAACGCGCTGATCGCCAGCAGGACCCCGTGCACGATCGTCGACAGCTTCGTCACGCCGCCGGCGCTGGCGTTGACCGAGCTGCGCACGATGACCGAAGTCACGGGCATTCCACCGATCAGGCCCGCGACGGTGTTGCCGAGGCCCTGCGCAAAGAGCTCGCGGTTCTGCGGGGCGAAGCGCTTGTACGGGTCGAGTTTGTCGGTGGCTTCGATGTTCAAGAGGGTCTCGAGCGACGCCACGATCGCGATCGTCAACGCCCCTAGGTAGACCTTGGCGTTACCCAACTGCGAGAAGTCAGGGAACGTGAAGATCTGGTCCCATCCGACGTCACCGCCGACGACCGGCACCTGAACGAGGTGTGAGGTGTCGACGTAGAGGCTCGAACCCAGCGCGCGGAAGAGCTCGTTGATCGCGACGCCGACGAGGACCGCCGCGAGCGGGGCCGGGAAGATCGTCTTCTTGAGCCGCGACTTGTCCCAAGCGACCAGCAGCACGAGGCACGTCAGGCCGATCGTCGCGGCGCCGGGGAGCAAGCTCTTGAACGCGGAGACGAGCGACGTGAACGTGTTCTCGCCGTCCGGCTGACTGAAGGACATGTCGCCTTCGTAGTCCGGGTCGTAACCGACGAGGTGCGGGACCTGCTTCATGATCAGGATGACCCCGATCGCCGCGAGCAGGCCCTTGATGACGTTGGTCGGGAAGTAGTTCGCGAGGAGACCCGCACGCAGCGCGCCGAAGACGATCTGCAGCAAGCCGCTCAGCATCACCGCGAGGAGGAACGCCTCGAACGAGCCGAGCTTCTCCATCTGCGCCAGGACGATCGTCGTCAGGCCCGCAGCAGGACCAGAAACGGAGACCTGCGCGCCGCTCGCGATCCCGACCACGACGCCCCCGATGACCCCCGCGAGGATCCCTGCGATGATCGGCACCCCGGACGCGTGCGCGATGCCGAGGCAGAGCGGCACAGCGACCAGGAAGACGACGAGCCCTGCGACCAGGTCCTTGGCGATGTAGTTCTTGGGGAGGGGGGTCGGCATCGTGCTGCACTCAGGGGGGGGGCTCTGCGCCCATCGGCACCGGGTACCGAAGGGGCGCTGACCCGACAAACGAGGACGCGCCAGCGCCCAACCCCCAGAGTGTCGCCGATCGACGGGCCTCCGACCACCTCGAAGGCCCGTTCTCGCATCGAAGGTCCGCTGCTTACGGACCGCACTGCAACGCGGGCCCAGCGCGGCTTAGAAGTACAGCGTCACTTGGAAGTACGCGACCTGACGCTCATCGTTGTCGATGGCGTAGCCGAGGCCCGTGTGCAGGCCCTCGCGCACCATCTTGCCCGCGAGCAGGTTGAACTCGGTGTCCCCGAGCTGCGTGCCGGTGTTCCGGTCGAGCGTCAGGATCGTCGCCGTGCAGTCGATCTCGGCGCCCGGCGTGAACTGGAACGCGAGCTGGTTCGTGTCGATGTCGCTGCGCCAGGGCCCTGCGTACTGGTGCAAGAGACCCGCCGCGTTGAAGTCGGCCGGGTTGACGTGCAGGGGGCCTTCGCTGCCGGTGTGGGTGAAGGACACACCGCGCAGCCAGCCGCCGATCGGCTCGACGAAGAGGTGCTCGAGGATCGCGCGGTACGCGGAGATGTCTTCGTTGCCCGCGCGGGTGCGGTGCGCGAACTGGGCCTCCCACTTGATCTCACCTGGGATCCAACCGATGGCTTCGAGGCCGACCCACGAGTCGTCTGCGTTGTTGGTGAAGTCGCCGTCACCCGTGCCCGCCATGTAGTAAGCGTCAACCGACTGCAGGGCGCCGCGCTGCTTGCCGTTCCAGCGCACGGTGCCCCCGGCGAAGCGCTCGCCGCCGCCCGGCAGTTGGCTCTGCAGCGGGCCGTAGTTGTCGAACGCAAAGAGCTCCGCGTTGAAGTCGCCGAACTCGCGCGATGCCCAGATGCCCGTGAATGCGCCCGGGTACTGCAGGAAGTCGCAGGAGCCGAGGATCAGGCCGTTGGCGAGGAAGTAGTTGCTGCGGCCGATGCGGATCTTCTCGTCGAGCCCGAACGCGTCATCGAGTTGCATGTAGGCCTGCGCGACGCCGTTGAAGTTCTCGCGCGAGACGATGCCGTTCGCCCCGTTCTGGAAGGGCTGCGCGTCCGAGTAACCTTCGGCGCCGGCCCAGACTTCGGAGAAGTTGAACTCGACGAAGGCGCTGGCGTACTCGTTGACCTCGTAGTCGAACTGCACGCGGGCGCGCGACGTGTGCTGGTCGGCGCGCTGGTAGGGGGCATCCGCAGGGGAATCGGCGAAGCGCGAGCGGAAGCGGATGTCGCCGCTGATGTCGAGCTTCTCGGAGCGCAGGTTCAGGCCGTTGTCGATCTCTTCGAGCGCTTCACCGGGGGGAGCGAAGCTGAAGCAGCGGTTCTGCGGGGAGTAACACTGCTGCGCTGCGGCCGGTTCGAGGGTCGCGAGCGCCGCTGCGGTCAGAGCAGCGAGGGGGGAAACTCTGTGCATCGGTGTCGATGGTGGCGTGGGACGATCGTGGCGCGACCACGGACACACACATCGACGACGGGGCTGAACCGTGCCCCCTAACGCGCGAGGCGACGCTTCGACGAGGAACCGACCGCTCCTCCGACCCGCCGCGGGTTTGCTCCGCAGCTCGGCCGGGGGCTGCTTCAGGTGAAGCCTGGCAGCCAGAGGGACAGGGGTCGGTCGGACACGGGCGGAAGGGTAGCAGATCCGCCATTGGGCTGGGCCCGTGTGGAATCGAACGGTACCAGGTACGAGTTTGCGGCGCGGCGCGCGGCGGGCCTGGGCGCGCGCGCGCTCCGCGCGCGCCC
>CAYOBN010000038.1:0-44456 GCA_964402175.1 uncultured Planctomycetaceae bacterium
GCGCTGCCGATCTTCCTGTTCTGGATCTACGCCTCGTGGGTCACCGTGCTGCTCGGGGCAGAGGTCGCGGCGGCCCACCAGAACGAAGCATCCCACCGCCAGATCGTGCGCGCCAGGGACTACGACCAGGGATTGAAGCGGGTCGTGGCACTGCGCCTCTCCGTGCGCCTCGCGCGGGCGTTCCTGCACGGCGAAGCGCCGCGCAGCGCCGAAGAGCTCGCGTTGGAGCTCGCTGTCCCCGACCGCACGCTCGACGAAGTCGTCGGGCTGCTGCGTGCCGGCGGACTCCTGGCGGTCGCGGAGATGGAAGCCGACGCCGACGCACTCGTCCTGACCCGCGACCCGCACCGGGTCAGAGTGCAAGACGTCTACGACGCCCTGGATGGAGCGCTCGGTCCTGTCGAACTCTCCAGCGCGGATCCGCTCGATCAAGCGCTCGACGAAGCGCTGCGCGACTACGACGCGGAGCGCCGCGCAGCGCCTTCGAACAAGACGCTGGCGGCGCTCGTAGAGCTCTAGATCCGAGGGGCGTCAGACGTTCGCCGTCTGACGCGGATGGGCGATGAAGAGTCCTTCGTGCACGTCGATCCGCGCCGTCTGGCCCGGGCCGATGCGGCCGTCCAGGATCGCTTCCGCCAACAGGTTCTGCACGTGGCGCTGGATGGCGCGCTTCAGCGGGCGTGCCCCATACTCGGGGTCGTAGCCCTCATCCGCAAGGCGGTCGAGCGCGGCGTCGGACAGCTCCAGGCCGATCTCCTTCTCCGCGAGCTGCTTGCGTAGGCGCGCGATCTGCACGTCGACGATGGCCCGGATCTGCTCCTTCTTCAGCGCCTCGAAGGTCAGGACCTCATCGAGGCGGTTGATGAACTCCGGTCGGAAGTACTCGCGCACTCCGGCGTCTCCGCGCAGGTTGCTGGTCATCAACACCAGCGTCTGCGTGAAGTCGACCGTGCGACCTTGGCCGTCGGTCAGGCGACCGTCGTCCAGGAGCTGCAGCAGCACGTTGAAGACGTCAGGGTGCGCCTTCTCGACTTCGTCGAGCAAGAGCACGCTGTGCGGCTTGCGACGCACCGCTTCGGTCAGAGCGCCGCCCTCGTCGTAGCCGACGTAGCCGGGAGGCGCGCCGATCAGGCGGCTGACGCTGTGTTTCTCCATGTACTCCGACATGTCGATGCGCACCATGTTGCGCTCGTCGTCGAATAGGAACTCCGCGACCGCCTTTGCCAGCTCGGTCTTGCCGACCCCCGTCGGGCCGAGCATCAAGAACGCGCCGAGCGGCCGCGTCGGCTCCGTCAAGCCTGCGCGCGCGCGGCGCACCGCCTGGCTGATCGCCGCGACCGCCGCGTCCTGGCCGATCACGCGCCGGTGCAGGCCCGCTTCCATGTGGACCAGCTTCTGACGCTCGGTCTCCAGCAGTTTGTCGGCCGGGATACCGGTCCAGCGCGCGATCACCTTCGCGATGAGCTCGTCGTCGACCGCCTCGGGCAGCAGCGCGCCGCCGGCCTGCGCGGCTTCGAGCGCGCGGCTGGCCTCTTCGATGCGCCTCTGCGCTTCCGGCAGCTCGCCGTAGCGGATCTTGCCGACCCGCTCGTAGTCGCCCTTGCGCTCCTTCTGCTCGGCCTCCGCGCGCAGGTCTTCGACCAGGACCCGCGCTGCGCGGATCGCCTGGATCAGCTCCTTCTCCTTGGACCAACGCGCGCGCAGCGCCGTCGCCTCTTCGCGCAGCCCGGAGAGTTCGCGCTCGATCTGCTCGAGGCGGCGACTGTTGGCCGGGTCGTCCTCCTTCTTCAGCGCCGTGCGCTCGATCTCGAGCTGGCGCAGGCGGCGCTCGATCGAGTCGAGCTCTGCTGGCAGCGAGTCGATCGCCGTGCGCAGCTGTGCGGCGGCTTCATCGACGCAATCGATCGCTTTGTCGGGCATGAAGCGGTCGCTGACGTGCCGATCGGCCAGCCGGGCCGCCGCGACGAGCGCGCCGTCCTCGATGCGCACACCGTGGTGGACTTCGTAGCGCTCCTTCAGGCCGCGCAGGATCGCGATCGTATCTTCGACGCTGGGTTCGTCGACCATGACCGGCATGAAGCGCCGCTCCAGGGCCGGGTCCTTCTCGACGTGTTTGCGGTACTCGTCGAGGGTCGTCGCCCCGATGCAACGCAGGTCCCCGCGCGCGAGCGCCGGCTTCAGCAAGTTCGCGGCATCGACTGCGCCCTCAGCGCCGCCGGCGCCGACGAGCGTGTGCAGCTCGTCGATGAACAGCACGATCTCGCCGTTCGACTCGGCGATCTCGTTCAGGACCGCCTTCAAGCGCTCTTCGAACTCGCCGCGATACTTGGCACCGGCCAGCATTGCGCCGAGGTCGAGCGCCATCACGCGCCGGTCCTTCAAACCCTCCGGCACGTCGCCCGCGACGATGCGGTTCGCCAGTCCCTCCGCGATCGCGGTCTTGCCGACACCCGGCTCGCCGATCAGAACGGGGTTGTTCTTGCGGCGCCGCGACAGGACCTGGATCACGCGGCGGATCTCGTCATCGCGCCCGATCACAGGATCGAGTTTGCCCGCACGCGCGTCCTTCGTCAGGTCACGTGCGTACTTGTTCAGTGCGTCGAACGTCGCTTCGGGGTCGGCCGAGGTCACGCGCCGCGAACCGCGCACCTCCGCCAGGGCGGCTTCGACCTTCGCGGGGTTCAGCCCGCGCGCCGCGAACAGCCCTGCGGGCTGCGGCGCGCCCTTCGCGACGAGCGCCAGGAAGAGGTGCTCGGTGGAGATGAACTCATCGCCGAGCCGCTTCGCTGCGGCGGCAGCTTCGGTCAGGACCTCGCTCAACGCGCGCGACATCGAGAGCTGTCCGCCCTGGGCGCGCGGCAGCTTGCCGAGCTCGCGCTGGAGCTCGGCGCCGATGGCTTTGGGCTCCGAGCCGAGCTTCGCGAGCAGCGCCGCAGTCACACCCTCGGGCTCCGCCAGCAAGGCGGCGGCGAGGTGCAACGGCGACAGCTCCGGGTTGCCCGCTTGTTGGGCGAGCTGCTGGGCGCTGGCGAGGACTTCTTGGGAGCGATTCGTGTACTGAGGCTGCATGGCACCGGTCCCGATGCAACGGCCGTTCCAAGCCTCAGGCGGCCCTGCCGGGCCGTCCGATGTCGCGTCGCGCTGTCAGCGCGGCAGAAGGGCTGCCGAGTTGGCATACGCCAAAGGGCTCATTTGCGGCGCTTCCTGGCCCGTTTGGCAGGCGGTGCGTCGCCTGCCTCGCCGTCTCGTTCCGATGCCTCTGGCGGCGGCACATCGGGCGCCGCTCGGGGATCCTCAGCAGCGTCCGGTGCGTCGCCTGAGGCCATTCGCGTCGCCTCTTCGAGCAATGCTTCGGCGTAGGCGCCCTCGAAGAGGCCCTCGCGCTCGGCCCCGTCGACCGCGCCGTCGATGACCGCCTGTTTGCGGATGAGGGTGCGCGCCATGCCGGCGTCCAGCGAGTCCTGCAGCACGATGTGCTGGACCAGCACGCTGTCGCGCTGCCCGATCCGGTGGGTGCGATCTTCGGCTTGGGTCATGTTCGCGGGCACCCAGTCGAGCTCGGCGAAGACGACGTGTGCAGCCGCAGTCAGCGTCAGGCCCACTCCGGCCGCCGTGATGGAGCCGATGAAGAGCGCGACCTCGGGATCGGATTGAAAGCGATCGACCGCCATCTGCCGCGCTTCGGCGGACATATCGCCCGTGAGGGTCACGCAGCGGTCCGGGAACTCCTGCGCGATGCCATCGATGACGTCGCGGTGGTGGGCGAAGACGACGACCTTCGGCGTCTCCTCCAGGACCGACTGCAGGTGCTCGACGACCAGCGGCACCTTCGTCAGCGCAGTGGAGTGGCGCAACTTCGACAGCTCACCGAACGCGACGGCCGCCTCTCTGCTGAGCTTTGAACGAGCGGTTTGATCCTCGTTGATGTCCGTGGCGTGACGGGCCGCGCGCAGTCGATCGAGCTGCTCGCGGTGGCGGTCGAACGCGGCGCGCTCGGCGCGGATCAGCTTCGCTGCGGCCTCGGAGGCCACTTCGATCACTTGTCTGCGTTTGGGCGGCAGGTCCTTCAGGACGTCGGCCTTCGTACGGCGCACCATGACCGTCCCGCGCAAGAGCTCGTGGAGCTGGTCCAGATTGGAGGCGCCCGACACATCCCAGCCGAAGTTCGTCTGCATCGGCGCACAGAAGCGCGCTGCGTAGTCCCAGAACTTCGGGAAGTCGTCCGGCGCAAGGTGGCTCAGGATCGGGAAGAGCTCTGCGGGCCGGTTCAGGATCGGAGTCCCCGTGAGGAAGAGCTTGCGCTCGGCTTCCAGCTCGAACACACGCTTCGACCGCTGGGCTGTCTTGTTCTTCACGTAGTGGCACTCGTCGACGATCAACACATCCCACTTGCGGCGGAGGGAACGCTCCCACTTGCCGAGCATGTTGTAGTTGACGATGACGACGCCGCAGTCGACCGGGAACTCCTTGCGAGCGATGCCGACCCCAAGGTCGCGGACGAGCCAACGCTGGCACTCGCGCTCCCAGTTCAGCTCCAAGCTGGCCGGACACACGATCAGGACCTCTGCGACCTTCGGATCGGCGTTCACGACTGCCAGCGCTTCGACCGTCTTGCCGAGCCCCATCTCGTCCGCGATCAGCGTGCTGGGCCTGCCCAGGGCATACGCGACACAGGCCCGCTGATACGGCAGGTACGAGCGCCCTTCCGGGGCGGGTACATCGATCTTTGCGTCCGCGGCGTGACTCGCGCGGACCGAGACCATGCGCTGCAGCTTCTGCACACGACTCGCGGTGCGCTCGGCTTCGGTCTTCTTCAGCGTCGCTTCGACGAGCGGCGCGGCGCGGCGGCGGAGGCTCTCCGTGAGCTCTGCGTCGGCGTGTTCCACCAGCACTACAGCGGCTTCGAGCGACGACGTCCACCACGCCTGGCCGAGGCCAGCCGCGCATGCGGCGCAGCCCGCGACCTTGCACTTGGGTCCAGGGTGCCAGCGGAAGCGCGCGTTCTTCGGGATGTGCCGCTCGTTGTACGTGCAGTCGAAGACGAACACACCCGGAGCGGGTTCTCGCAGCGCCAGCTCAGATCGCGCCGCGCTCATGATGCTCATGCGACGCCGTACCGCCGCGGACCGAGACAATGCTCAAGGGACGATCTCGACGGTAGTGCCCTCTGCCACGAGCTCGAACAGCTCGATCACATCGTGGTTGCGCATCCGGACACAGCCGTGGGACGCAGGTTTGCCGATCAAGCCCTCTTCGTTCGTGCCGTGGATGTAGATGAACCGCTCGCGTGAGTCCACGCCGCGGCCGCGGTTCTTGCCCTGCTCCAGGCCCTCGAGCCAGAGAATGCGCGAGGTGATCACGTCCTCCGGCAAGTCGATCGGTGCGGTGTGGATGGTCGCCACACGCCGTGTGGCAGCGCGGGCCTCGAAGACGCGCCCGAGCGGCTCGCCAGCGCCGATCTTCTTGTGGATCCGGTGGCGTCCCAGCGGGGTCTTCTCGCTCCCTGCGCGCGAGCCCGTGCCGTTCTTCGCGGTCGAGACGGCATACGAGCGCAGCACCACGCCGCCTCCGACCAGGTCCAGTCGCTGGTCGCTGATGTCGACCACGACGAGGTCGACGCGCGGGGGCTTCGGCGGCGTGATCGGCGGCGGGGCTGGCTCCGGCGTCACCGCAGCGTGCAAGGCGCTCTGGGGGCTCACGCCGGAGACCTCGGGGGTCGCGCGTCGAACGCGCGGGAACTCGCGCTCCGCATCCGCCACCCGGCGGGCCTCCGCGGCCAGAGTCGCAGCGCTCTCGGTCGCGGTCGCCTGAGGCTCGAGCTCGGGCCCGCTCGCAGGGGTGGAGCGGGGGCGAGTCCGGTCGTGGGCTTCGACCTCGGAGCAGCCGGTCAGGCCGAGGAGGCCGAGCGCGGCGGTGATGATGCCGAGTCGGGACATGGTCGCGGGCCGTGTAGCAGAACGTCTCGGACGCTCCGAAACCAGCCCTCGTCCCTCGCGTAGACTCAGCGGCCACGTGACGGAGCAAACCCAGCGCATCGAAGAGGGCCGCGGCGCCTTCGGAGGCTTCATCGGGCCGCGCACCCTCGTCGGCCTCGTCGAAAACACAGCGCCGTGGCTCTTCGATGGCAGCCACCCCGAGACCGACCAGCTCCCCGCGACCGCGGGAGAGCGTGTGTCCGATCACGCCGGCAACTCCCTGGGTTGGTGGACGATCCTGCGCAACGGGCACCTCTTGCGGGCGACCGAGCAGCCGACTCCGGCGGACTATGCGGACTACTTCGCGCTCTGCGTCGCCGCACACTTCGGCAGCGTGGCGACCTATGTGCCGACGGACGTCGACGCCAAGATCCGGCACGCGCTGTGGTTGGATCAGAAGGATCCGAACGAGCTCGGGCGGATGCGCACGTTGGCGCTGGAGCTCGGGACGTGGCGCATCACCGGTGTGAGCGCCCGGACCGTCACGGTCGACGGTTACGGGGTCTTCAGCGGCCACGACGGCGAGCGCCTCTCGGTGCTGGGCGGCGGCTGGATCGGCCATGCGACGGTCGGAGACCTCGCGTCTGCCGAGCACTTCGAAGCCGCGATGGACGCCGAGCTCCGGCGCGAAGCCGAGGCCTTCGACGCGCTCTCTCGCCAGCGCGGTCGCGAGCTGGAGGTCGCCGGACTCGCTGCAATCCTGACCCATAACGCCGGCGACGTCATGCAGGCGCTCGGGGCAAAACCCGCACGGGTCATTGCCGAAGAGCGCCGCGCACGGTACGCGGACCTCGCGCGCGAGCGCTTCGAGCGCTACGGCGGCGCGTTCGGGCGCGCAGCCGAGATCTACCGGTCGCTGATGGCCGCAGAGGGCCATCGGAACTACCCGCTGCGTGAGCTCAAGGAGCTGCGCCGCAGCCCCGAGCTGCTCCTACCGATGAGCCCTTTCCTTGATGCGTGGGGCGAGCGCATCGCAACGTGGAAGGGCTTCGATGACGCCGCGCGCGCGAACATCGTCAGCGCCCTTGTCGTGGGCTGCAAGAAGGTCGCCGGCCAAGAGGCCTATTTCCGGGCGCTCGCGGGGTTCGATCGCGCCTATCCCGGTGGCCTCGCTGCGAAGAGCCTGACCCAGCATTTCGGCACGGCAGTTCGGAAGGGCCTCGAAGACGCGGGCATGCGCCAGAAGCTGGCGGTGCGGCGCGAATCGTTCGAGTCGCGCTACGTGAAAGAGGTCCGGCGCGTCCTGGGGCGCTGAGGCGGTTCAGGCACGAGCTCGCGCGATATGAGTTGAGCCCAGGGGGTTGATTCGGCTGAGTCGTCCGCAAATTCACCGGCTTCGGGCGCCCCATCCTCGCGGAACGTGTCTATGGTGGCTGGATGCCAGCCAAGCATCGCTCCGCACCCTTACTCCTCGTCGTCACCACGCTGGCGCTCGCAGCCGCCGCCCTCTGGATCTGGCGATCCCGCTCGATCGAGGGGGTCGCACCCGGAATTGGCTCACGGGTGGGATCTCTGCGGGGGCGTGACGTCGTCCTCGTCGTCGCGGACTCGTTGGCGGCGGCTCACACGTCGCTGCATGGGTATTCACGTCCGACGACGCCTGGGCTCGAGGCGCTCGCACGCCGCGGCGTGACCTTCGAGTCCGCTTCATCGCAGACCTCCTGGACGCTCTCGTCGATGGTCACGCTCTTCACGGGCCTGGCGCAGGAGGTGCACGGCGTACTGCGGGCGGAGGAGCGCTTGGACGACTCCCGCTGGCGGCTCGCGACGACCTTGAAGCAGCGCGGATATCGCACCGCTGCGTACGTCCAGAATGGAGTGGTGCGGCGCGAGACGGGCTTGGATATCGGCTTCGACACATTCGAAGTGTGCCCTGCGAGAGAGGACTTCGAGCGCTGTTTGACGGACCTCGAGGCGGAGCTGAAGCGCGATGATGGCACGCCGCGATTCTTCTACATTCACCTGCTGCCCCCGCACATGCCTTACACACCGGGTGAACCCTACGCATCCCGGTTCACCCGCGAGATGGACGCGCCACAGGTGGAGGGCAGCATCTTCGACGTCGCCATCGCGATGCGCGATCAACTGGGCCCAGAGACCGCCTTCACGCGCCGCCTCGTCGATCTCTACGACGCACACGTCAATTACGCCGATGCGCTCGTCACGCGCATCGTGCAGGCCGTGGAAGACGGGCGAGGCCTTGCGAACACGTGCCTCATCGTGACAGCGGACCATGGCGAAGCCTTCATGCAACATGGCGCGACCGGCCACAATTTGCACGTCTACCAGGAGATGGTGCATGTCCCTCTGGTTATCGTTGCGGAGGGCGCGTCGCTGCCGTGGCTCGAGCCCGGGTCGCGGTTCGAGCTGCCGGTCGCGCACTTCGATATCGCACCGACGATCTGTCACCTGCTGGACGTACCCGGGCCGCCGCGAGCGGATGGCCGGGCTGTCTTCAGTCGGACGAACTCCAGCATCCTCGAGGAGCGCACCCTGGTCTTCTCATCGCGTTACCCGCGCCTGGAAGCGCCGCAGAACATGCAGCGCGCGGTGCGTCAGGGCCGCTGGAAGCTCATCGTGAACGAGCGCACGGAGGGCACGAGCCGTGCGCTCTACGACCTGGTCGAGGATCCAGGCGAGCAGCGCGACGTCGCAGGGCAGCACCCCGAGCGTGTCGCCGAGCTGTTGACGGCGCTCGGGCAAACGTTGGAGTCCCAACGTCAACGGGCGTCTGCCGCGCAGCGAGTCGAGCTCGACGCAGGCGCACGCGACATGCTGCGTTCACTCGGTTACGCGGACTACATCGGCGGGCCGCGCTGAGGGCGCCATCGCGCTCATTCGTCGCCCAAGACTGCCGCGTCGGTCACCCAGAAGACTTCACACGCGCCGTCCCCCGAGTCCGTTCGAACCAGCGAGCTGCGCCAACGCCAGCCATCGAGGCGCGTCGCTTCGATGAGCTGTCCGGAGAGGTGCACCAAGTCGCCTTCGTCGATCCCGTCGATGATCCGCGCGATCGCCTTGTCGGCCGGGATGATGTGTACGTTTGCGCTCGAGCGCACGATCTCGTCCTTCGGGATCGGCGGTCCGTCGGGACCCCAGCCGTAACGATAGAACCGTCCCGACTGGCGAATGCCGAGGGCTTCGTAGATCCGCTCGTCCGACATCCGACCCCAGCCGAGCGCGAGGTCCGTGGGCGAGAGGCCCGCGCTCGAATCGAAGCGGTAGTCCTCGCGCGACATCACCCGCGCCGTCAGCGTGTAATCCGCGAGCGGCGTGATCGTGTACTTCCCGTGCAAGAACGGGCGCTTCGAAGCCGGAGGTGTCTGCAGCGGCTCTTCGGTGACGAGCCGTGGCGCGGGCGCGGTCCCCGGGCGCGTCGAGTGACTGCGGGTGGTCTCACTCGAGCTGAGCGTCGCCTTCGCCGCGAAGCCGACCGCGCCGACGATCGCGAGCGTCGTGAGGGCGAGTACGGAGGAGACGATGCGTGACATGGCCGGCCGTCTCCGATCGGCGCGACGCAGCGCCCAGCGGGAGGCCAGATCGAGCGCTGCCCGCGGCGCGCTCGATTTGGAACGCCCTGCGGTCTCCTACAGGGCTGCGAGCGCTCGGATACTCCGCTGCAGCCGCGTTGTCCCAGGCCGGGCCTGCGTTCGAATCGGATCCCGCTTCAGGGTCAGGATCCCCGGCCCCTTGTCCGCTTACGCCGCGAGCCGAGGGGCTGATGCCGCAGCCTCCATCACGGCACTGAGATCTCATGCGCCTCGCCCGCTCCGCGCGGAATGCGCACGGAACTCACGAGCTTCTGGATGTGCTCGGGCGGCGGCGGGAAGAGCCGCGAGACGGTCAGAGCGACGGCGAAGTTCAGCACCATACCGATGGAGCCGATGCCGATCGGCGAGATTCCGAAGAGGTAGTGCGCGCGCGAGTCGAGCTCTGGATGCACGAACTTGAACCACGCGATGTACGCCGCTGTGAAAGCGAGGCCGACGACCATACCAGCGATCGCGCCTTGACGGTTTGTCCGGCGCGAGAAGATGCCCAGGAAGATCGTCGGGAAGAACGACGCCGCTGCGAGGCCGAAGGCGAACGCGACGACTTCGCTGACAAACCCCGGCGGATCGACGCCGAGCCAGCCCGCGATCGCGACGCCGACCGCCGCCGCCGCGCGCGCGGCCCAGAGCTCGCCGCGCTCCGTGATGCGCGGCAAGAGCGTGCGCTTCAGGAGGTCGTGGCTGATCGAGGTCGAGATCACGAGCAACAATCCAGCGGCGGTCGACAGCGCTGCGGCAAGGCCGCCCGCTGCGACGAGCCCGATCACCCAGTTCGGCAGCCCCGCGATCTCGGGGTTCGCCAGGACCATGATGTCGTTGTCCACCCGCAGCTCGTTCAGTACGGTCGAGCCGGTGGCCGGATCGACGAAGCCGGAGCCGACGGTCTGGATCAACCCGTCGCCGTTGTGGTCTTCGAAGCGGATCAAGCCCGTGGCCTCCCACTTGCGGAACCACTCGGGCATCTCCGCGTACGGCTTACCGGCCACCGTGTCGAGCAGGTTCGTGCGTGCGAAGACCGCGATCGCTGGGGCGGTCGTGTAGAGCAGCGCGATGAATACGAGCGCCCACCCTGCCGAGAGCCGCGCATCGCGGACACGCGGCACGGTGTAGAAGCGGATGATCACGTGGGGGAGGCCCGCAGTGCCGACCATCAGCGCAAGGGTCGCGCAGAAGAGCTCGAGCCTCGGCGTATTGCGCTCGGTGTAGAGCGGAAAGCCGAGCTCGCGGTGTAAGCCGTCCAAGCGGTCGAGCAAGAACGTGCTGGTGCCCGTCACCGTCGATCCGAGGCCGAGCTGCGGCACGGCATGACCCGCGACATAGAGCGAGATGAAGATCGCAGGGACGAGGTACGCAAAGATCAGGACGCAGTACTGCGCCACTTGTGTGTACGTGATGCCCTTCATGCCGCCGAGCACGGCGTACACGAAGACGACCACCATCCCGATCAGGACTCCGGTCTCGACGTCGACCCCCAGGAAGCGCCCGAAGACGACACCCACGCCGCGCATCTGGCCCGCGACGTACGTGAAGGAGACGAAGAGCGCAGCGACCACCGCTACGAGCCGCGCGGTCTGCGAGTCGTATCGGTCGCCGACGAAGTCCGGCACCGTGAAGCGGCCGAACTTACGCAGGTACGGCGCGAGGAGCAGCGCCAGCAGGACGTAGCCTCCCGTCCAACCCATCAGGTAGATCGAGGCGTCGAGCCCGCGGAACGAGATGATCCCTGCCATCGAGATGAAGGAAGCGGCGGACATCCAGTCCGCTGCGGTCGCCATCCCGTTGGCGAGCGGAGGGACACCCCCGCCCGCCACGTAGAACTCGCCCGTGCTCCCGGCGCGCGTGCGGATCGCGATGCCGATGTAGAGCGCAAACGTGATTCCGACGATCAGCGTCGTCCAAGCTTGGACATCCATGGGTCAGCGTTCGTCGAAGCCAAAGCGGCGGTCGAGGCGGTTCATCAGCACGACGTAAGCAAAGATCAAGGCGATGAACGCGTAGATCGCGCCTTGCTGCGCGAACCAGAACCCGAGCTTGAAGCCCGTGCCAGGGATACGCACTCGATTCAGGGCGTCCACGAACAGGATCCCGCAGCCGAACGAGACGGCGAACCAGAGCGAGAGCAAGATCACCAGCAGCCTGACGTTGGCGCGCCAGTACGCAGCGAGCGCAGCGGGATCGCTCTCGGACACGACGGGGGGCGGATCGTTGGCGTTCATGGCGCTCTTGTGCGACCCACGGTACCAGAGCGCTCCGCCTTCGAGGTCAACCCGGCTCGCTGGGAACGAGAAGTCGAGCCCGAGTCAGGACACGCTTCAGGTTGTCGCGGTTCCCCGGCGTCAGCTCAGCGAGGGGGCTGCGCAGCTCGCCTCCGATCGCGCCGAGGGCCTCGAGCGCGGCTTTGAGCGGACCCGGATTCGGCTCGACGGAGAGCGCGTCCACGAGCGGCGCGAGCGCCTCTTCGTAGCGACCCACGAGCCCGATGTCGCCGCCCGTCCGTGCAGCGTCGAAGAGCAGATCGACCTCGTCCGGCACGAGGTTCGCGACGATCGAGAGCGCGCCCGCTGCGCCGGCCGCTGCGAAGGGGCCGAGGACCCGGTCGTCGCCCGCGATGATCGGCACCTTCAGCACGTCACCCGCGCGCCTTACGCGGGCGGGGTTGCGGGTCACTTCGACCACCGCGCGGATCGACGGAACGAGGCGCGTCAGATCACGGAGCGCGGTCGGCTCGAGGTCCAACCCCGTGCGCTCGGGGTCGTTGACCAGCACGAGCGGCGCGTCAGAGGCCGCCTCCGCGATGGCGCGCAGGTGGCGCAGCAGCCCGAGCTGCGACGGGCGCACATAGGGCGGAGTGATGACGTGCAGTGCGTCGACGCCAGCGAAGACCGCGTCGCGCGCATGTTCACACGTCGTGCGTGTGTCCGACGTGCCGACCGCGGCCAGGACAGCGAGTTTGCCTGCAGCACCCTTGGTGCGCGTCGCCCGTTTGCGCGGCCCATCGCCGCCCAGGCGGCGCGTGGTCTCGACCGCGCGGGCCACGAGCGCGGCGCGCTCTTCACGGGTCAGTGTCGGACCTTCGCCCGTGACGTCGCACACGACGACGCCTGCCGTCGCGCGTCGTTGGTGGAACTGCAGGAGGCCGTCGAAGGCCTCGTGGTCGACGCTCCCGTCGCGGAAAGGCGTCGGGAGTGGTACCAGGACGCCGCGGTGCGCGCTCACCGGGTCGCCCCCGCGGCGATCTGCGCGAGCATCTCGCGGACAGCGACCTCGACACCGTCGAACACAGCGCGCGCCACCATCGCAAACCCGATGTTGAGCTCCTCGACACCCTCGAGCGCAGCGATCGGGCCGACGTTGTCGTAGTCGAGCCCGTGCCCTGCGTTCACGCGCAGCCCGAGCGTGCGCGCGAAGCGCGTCGCTTCGACGAGCCGCGCCAGCTCCGCTTCGCGGACCGCGCCGCGGGCGTTGGCATAGGAGCCCGTGTGCAGCTCGACGAATGGGACAGCCACGGCCGCACAGGCCTCGAGCTGCTCGGGGTCGGGATCGACGAAGATCGAGACCAAGCCACCGGCCGCCGTCAGGCGCGGGACGGCGTCGCGCAGCCGGGGCAGCTCTTGGACGACGTTCATGCCGCCTTCGGTCGTGATCTCCAGGCGGTTTTCGGGCACCAAGCAGAACGCGTCGGCCCGGCTGCCCTCGGCGAGGGCCAGCATCTCGAGGTCGAGGCTGACCTCCAGATTCAAGAGCGCGTCGATCCTGTCGCGCAGACGGTGCAGGTCGGCGTCCTGGATGTGACGACGGTCCTTACGCACATGGCACGTGATCCCGTGTGCTCCGGAGGCGAGGCAGCGCTCGGCCCAGAGGATCGGATCGGGGAACGCCTCGCGGCGCGCCTGGCGGAGCGTCGCGACGTGGTCGACGTTGACGTGGAGGCGCGGCGTAGGGAGTGCGGGCACGCCCCGATGTTAGGTCGCGTCCGCGGCAAATCCAAACGCCCGCCGCGCTCAGCGAGCGCGCGCGCGCCGGGGCGCAGCAGCCGGCAGCGCCGCCGCGTCGCCCAGCCTCTTTACCGCGAAGTCGCAGAGCTCCGTGCCGAGCTCTCGGAAGAGTGTCTCTGCGGGAGAATCCCGCCGCCACGCCAGGCCGTGGGTGCGGAACAGCGCTTCGTCGGCGAGCTCCGTGACACACAGTCCGTGCTGCCGGCGGATCTCCGAGCGCACGTAGAGCGCGGGCAAGAACGTCGCACCCATGCCCGTCGCGCACATGAGCCGCAGCGCGTCGAGGCTGGTACCTTCGTAGTTGCGCAGCACGTGCGCACCGAGCTCGTCGCAGAGGCGCTGGATCTGTTGGTGGAAGTGGTGGTGCTCTTCGAGCGCGAGGATCGCTTGTCCGCGCAGATCGCGGCGCTTCACCTCGGGCAGCGCGGCGAAGGGATGGTCGCCGGCGAAGACGAGGTGGAGCGGCTCGCGGAAGAGCGGCTGCACGGTCAGACGCTCGTCATCGATCGGCAGCGGCCCGAGCACCAGGTCGAACTCGCCGTCCGCGAGGCCCGGAGCGAGGTCGCGCGGCGCGCGCTCGCGGATGAACAGCCGCAGCGCACCGTAGCGTCGGTGCAGGGCCGGCAAGACGTGCGGCAGGAGGTACGGGCCGAGGGTCGGGGTGACCCCGAGCCGGTAGGTGCCGGTCGGCCCGCTCGACAGCTCGCGGGCGCGGTCCGCCAGGCCCTGCATCGCGTCGACTGCCCTTCGGGCGGCGGGCAGCAGCTCGCGCGCCGCCGCGGTCATGTGCGTCCCGGCGCGCGAGCGCTCGAAGAGGCGCAGCCCGAGCGCCTCCTCCAGCGCGCCGATCTGCTGGGTCAGCGTCGGCTGGCTGACATCCAGGCGCTCTGCCGCGCCGCGGAACCCTCCGGCCTCGGCGACGGCGATGAAGTACTGGACTTGTCGAGGCGAAGGGATGCTGTGGCTCACGGCGCGGGGCGCCGGGCGGGGCGCATTCGAATTCAGACAGGGAAACTCTATCAGCAAAGCGCCGTTTCGTCTAAAAAACCTATCAGGCTGGAGCCGATGTTCGCAGTGGACAGCGGCACTGTCCCCCGCGCACCACACCGCCGCCGCCTCGATCGCGCCCATGAAGGTCAAACCGAGTCTCCGCCAGGACCTACCGGCGGGTGTCGTCGTCTTCTTCGTGGCGGTGCCGCTGTGTCTCGGCATCGCGCTCGCGAGCGGCGCTCCCCTGTTCGCAGGCCTCATCGCAGGCATCATCGGGGGCGTCGTCGTGGGCGCGCTCAGCGGCTCGCCCCTCGGCGTGTCGGGCCCCGCGGCGGGCCTCGCCGTCATCGTGTTCGACGCGATCGACGCGCTCGGTACGTTCGAGGTCTTCCTCGTCGCCGTGGTGCTGGCGGGCGTCATGCAGCTCGCGCTCGGGTTCGCGCGGGCGGGGGTGCTCGGTTACTTCTTCCCGTCGTCCGTCATCAAGGGGATGCTCGCAGGCATCGGGATCCTGATCATCCTGAAGCAGATCCCCCACGTGGTGGGCTGGGAGGCGGATCCCGTCGGTCAGATGGACTTCGTCGAGCCGCACGGCGGCAACACCTTCACCGGGATCAAGGACGCCTTCGAGCACGTGGATCCTTCGGCGACGTTCATCGCGCTCCTGGCGCTCGCGGTGTTGATCCTCTGGGACAAGGTGCTCCTGAAGCGCGGTCGCTTCTTCCAGGTCGTGCAGGGGCCCCTCGTCGCGGTCGGGCTCGGCATCGTCTATCAGGTCCTCACGACGCGCTTCGCGCCCGAGCTCGCTATCGACGCCAAACGGCTCGTGCGAGTCCCCGTCGCGACGAACCTCGAAGAGGTCAAGGGCCTCTTCGTATTCCCCGCTTGGAGCGCGCTCGCAAAGCCCGCGGTCTACTCGACGGCGGTGGTCCTGGCGCTCGTCGCGAGCATCGAGACGCTCCTCTGTGTCGAAGCGACCGACAAACTCGATCCCCACCGCAGGGTGACCCCCAAGAACCGCGAGCTCTTGGCCCAAGGCGCTGGCAACTTGGCCTCCGGCCTCATCGGCGGCCTGCCGCTGACGCAGGTCATCGTGCGCAGCTCCGCCAACATCCAGTCCGGCGGTCAGACGAAGCTGTCGGCGATCGTGCACGGCCTCTTGCTGGCGCTCTTCGTGTTCGCGTTGCCGGGCTTGCTGAACCTGATCCCGCTCTCGGTCCTCGCCAGCGTGTTGCTGATGGTCGGCTACAAGCTCGCGAAGCCCGAGCTCTTCGCCGCGATGTTCCGCCGTGGCCCCGAGCAGTTCGCTCCGTTCATCCTGACGATCGTCGGGATGGTGCTGACGGATCTACTGACCGGTGTCCTGCTCGGACTCGGCCTGGCGCTCTTGATCATGCTGACGCGCAGCTACCGCAACGCGCTCTTCATGCACCTCGAGAAGGTCGAGCACCCCGGCGCGCCCGCGAAGATCCGCATGCGGCTCGCGGAGGACGTCAACTTCCTCAACCGCGGTGCCATCGTGCGCAGCCTGGCGGACATCCCAGACGGCTCCGAGGTGACCATCGACATGAGCCACTGCGTGTCCGTCGACCTCGACGTCCTGGAGGTCATCGAGGACTTCGAGAAGTCGGCGGTCGAGCGTCGCCTCTCCGTGGACATTCGCCGCAGGTCCGCCGTATCGCAGCCGACCGCCGCCTGAAATGCAGCCCACTTCAACACTCACGCGGCGGGTGGACTCGCCGTAGAACCAGCAACCACCTCGGAGTCATCGACATGCGCACTCACACCCGCGAATCCCAGCAGTCCCTGACGCCGGCCGAGGCGCTGCAGTACCTGAAAGAGGGCAACGCGCGCTTCTGCGCCAACCTCAAGGCGAACCGCAACCTGCTGCAACAGGTCAACGAGACCCGCGACGGGCAGTTTCCCTTTGCCGCGATCCTCTCCTGCATCGATTCGCGTACGTCCGCCGAGCTGGTCTTCGACCAGGGCCTCGGCGACATCTTCAGCATCCGGATCGCCGGCAACTTCGTGAACGACGACATCCTTGGCAGCCTCGAGTTCGCGTGCAAAGCCGCGGGTTCGAAGCTCATCGTGGTGCTGGGCCACTCGGCGTGTGGCGCGATCAAAGGGGCCTGCGACCACGTCCAGCTCGGTCACCTGACCAGCATGCTCTCCAAGATCCGACCGGCGGTCGAGCGCGTGCGCGAGCCGCAGGACGCGCTGCTGCGGAACTCGAAGAACGACGCGTTCGTGCAGGCGGTCGCCGAGATGAACGTCGCGATGGCGGTCGACCAGATCCGCATGCGCAGCGCCATCCTGCGCGAGATGCTCGAAGCCGGCCAGATCGGTCTCGTCGGGGGCATGTACGACTTGACGAGCGGCCAGGTCGACTTCCAGGAGTCGCCCGAGGTCATCCTCTCGCGCTGAGTGTTCTCCGAAGTGGCGCGCGGGCCCGGGGACGTGGAGTCCTCGGGCCCGCGCGCCTTCTTACCAGCGGTGGCAGGTCGCCGTCGCTTAGAACGTGAAGTTCGTGCCGACGTACACGTAGGCCGAGTTCCCGTTCCAGTCCGACGTCGCCGCTTCTTCCACGAAGGAGCCACCTTGCAGGTAAGCCGCACCGATCTCGAAGCGGAGGCTCTTGGGCACGATGTCGTACGCGACCTGCGCCTCCGTGAAGTGTCCGATGAAGCGGGAGCCACCGACGTCGTTGAGGTTGGCCGCGGTCCACGCGTCTTCGTTCGAGGCGCGGTAGTGCAGGCGATGGGTGAACATGACCTGCGTGCGCTCGAACGGCGAGAGGCTGAGGCGGAGGCCCGGCGACAGCATGTTCGCGCGCGCAAACGGCCCGAAGATGCCCGTCGGGCCGTACTCCCAACGCCGCGCGCCGAAGAGGGTATCGAAGCGGTTCTGCTCACCGTCCGTGCCGTCGCGGTCGCCAGACGCGTAGTCGAAGAGACCCTCGAGCCGAGTCTGGTTGGCGTCGTCGAACTGGAAGCCGACCATCAGGTGGTGGTAATGGGCTTCATGGTCGAGATCGGTCGTGTTCGACGGATTCGTGCCCGAGCGCGACTCACCCGTCTGGAACGCGGACTCCCACTCGAAGTGGAAGCGTCCTTTCGCGGGCAGGCGCAGGATGCGAGCCCCGGCGGTCCACAGATCGCGATTCCGCGTGTTGACGTCCTCTTCGTCGTCTTCATCGAGGCGCAGGATGTAGAGCTCACCGGTCGTACGATCGTCCCAGATCTGCCGTTCGCCGTGGACGCCGAAGAAGCGGGTCCTGCGCAGCTCCTCGTCGAACTCGATCTCGTTGTCGCGCAGGCCCTCCGCATCGGAGGGCAGCCGGTTGACCGGTGCGACGGCGAAGACACGGAGCTGCTGCTTCTCGGTCCCCTTCCAGAGCGCGTTCACTCCGGTGAAGTTGTTGATCGTGTTGCGGAACGCGTTGCGCGCGACGAGGCGGCGGCTGCCGACGTCCATCGTGTGGCGACCGATAAGGAGGTCGAGCGAGTCGCCCTCTTCGAACGCGTTCTTCTCGGTGTACGCGATGTACCCCTGCAGCATCTCGAGCGCGTTGACGTTGGTCGTGTCAGGGGTGACATCCGTCGGCGTGTCGTGCAGTCGCGAGTCGATCAGCTCGACGTTCGCGCGCCACGCGCCGCGTGTCGCGGTGATGTTGAGCAGGGTTCGAATGGCCCAGGATTGGTTGCTGCCACCCTGACCGCCCCGGAACTCCCCATCGAGGTTCTCGAACCGCACGCGCTGCGTGCCCGACACCTTCAGCCAGTTGGGCAGCCCGAGGGCTGCCTGCAGGCGCCAGGGCTTCGGCCCATCGGCTTTGGGGGCGGCGGTCTGCTGCGCGGCGGGGACCGTGGTGACGGTCAGTGCGTCGAGGCTGCGCGGGTCCGCAGGCGCAGAGCTCTGACCGAAGGTGAGCTGTAGCGAGCAGCCGAGGGAGACGAGGACCGAGAACGTTGTGCTGGGCAGGGGTCGCAAAGTAGAGGTCTGGGGTGGGGAGGCCGAACGCGATGCAAAGGAGGTTCTACCCGGCAAGTCCCGTGCCCGTGGCGTCGCAACCCGGAGATGGCCGCAGATTGTCCGCTCGTGTTTCGCTGGCGTAACACAGTCGCCTCCCCTCAACGGCCGCGGGCCGGCAGGGTCACCACCCTGCCGGCCCGCGTTGTCGCTCGGCTCCCAATGGCCGCGTCAGGTCCCCGCAGGCGCCGTGACCGTCAGCGTGACCTCGGTGCCGCTGACCGCGTCGCGCACCGTCCACTTACCCGGCTTGGCGTCCGCGGGCACCGTCAGGGTCGCCGCTCCGGCGCTGACCGTCAGGGGCTCGAGGGCCTTCGGCTGGTTGCGGTCGGTGATGTCGGTCACCTGCAGCGTCGAGGCCGTCGAGCGCACCGTGAACTGCACGGCCTCGCCGGGGGCCGCGCTCGTCTTGTCGGCCGAGAGGTCGAGCTCCGTGTGGTGCGCGGGCACGTACTTCGGTAGCCACTTGTGCAGGAGGTTCGTGCGGTACAGCGTGTAACCGAGGCCTGCGAGCACGAGCAGCACCATGAAGATCCGCGGCCACGGGCTGCGCTTCGGTGCGTACGGGTCCACGAGCGAGCGGTGCGAGCCCGCGGGGATCACCGGCAGCTCCGTGAGCGACCCGCCCAGCGGGACGTTGACCCGCGTCAGCGTGTTCACGGCCCAGCCGTTGGCGTCCAGGATGGGGCCCAGGTTCCGCGTGCGCAGCTTCAACCACGCGATGAACATCGAGGGGCCCGAGATCGCCAGGATGATCCCGAGGATCCCGAGCGGGATCCATGCGCCGAGGCCCAGGAAGCTGGTCAACAGCGCCGTGAAGACGCCTGTGATGCCGGTGACCGCAACACCGAGGGCCGCGATCGTGCCGACCTCGAACTTGGGCTTCGGCGGCTCACCGCCGGTCGTCGCTGCGGTCCCCGCCGCTTGAACGCCAGCCGCGAGCTTGCCCGTCGCTGCCGTATCCGCATCGGCGGCGCGCTTCGCGATCGCCTCCTGGATCCCGCGCAGCACCTTCTTGTAGGGCGACCAGAACGCTTGGCGGATGCTGATCGGGTTGCTGACGATCTTCGTGATCGTCGCGTCCCAGTCGCGACCCGCGCGGTCGTAGAAGATGCCGTTACGGCCCTCGAAGAGGTTGTCGCTGTCGCCCGCGGTGAACGCACACGCGACCGTCATCTTGGCTGAGTCCTTCCGCGTGCAGTCGACGTACGCGAGGTAGGCGTTCGACATCGGCGCCATCTTCGCGTGTTTGCCCGCGTCCGCGACGTGGAAGCTCATATCGCACGCGCGACCATCGAGGTACAGCGTGCCCGCTTGGAAGATCGCTCCCTTGCGCGCGTAGAAGTCGCTGAAGTTCACATAGTTGTGAAGGAGCAGCGCGAAGTCACGGTGTAGGCGTGCGAGCTTTTCGACCCGACGCATCGCATCGACTTCGGGTGCCACCGCCGAGTCGTCCGCGATCGCTTGTTTCAGCGCCTTCTTCGTCTTCGAGTCGAGGATCTCGCGCACGCGCGCGAGGCCCAGCGCTTCGACTTTGGCACCAGCTTTCGCGGAGAGCCACCCTGCGTACGCTGCGAACTTCGCGCCCAACGCCGTCCATTCGGCCTCGGTCAGCTTGTCGGCGCCTTTGCAGCAGGTGTCACGGAACGCGCCGATGGCGCCAGCCCAGGCCGGGTTGACGCCCTTGGTCAGCGGCAGCGGCTGATCCGCCGCAACGATCGCGAGCGGGAAGTTCGCCACCTCATCCGCGGTGATCGTCATGTCCTTCGCGGCGGCGGAGATGTACGCCTCCTGCTCGCGGTTCACCGCTGCGAGCGCCCGCGGATCGAAGGCGGCGATGCGGCAGCGGCCGAAGTAGTCGTCGACCTTCGACTTCACCGCGCTGTACGCAGCGTATGCCGCTCCTGTCGCGTCACCGAAGCTGAAGATCTTCTTCGCGTCGGCTTCGGCGCTCTGGTGCCACGCATCGAAGTCTGCGCACGCTCCGAAGAACGCATCGACCGTGTCCTTGTCGATCCCATCCGCGCCCGAGCGATCCTTGACTCCCCCGACGGTAGCCAGGATCTCCTCGGCCACCTTGCGGGCGGCTTCGTCGGTGATCGAAGCGGGGGGCACGACACCGTCCCCGTTGTACTGCGCCTTTGCCGCGGCTTCGACGACCTGCAGCGTGTCGTCCACGGTGATGATCGCCGCGTCCTTGCCGAGCGTCTTCAGCACGTGTTTGGCAGAGGCGAGCAGGGCCTTGCCTTCGTCCGTGTCCTGGCGGATGTTGGCGAGCTGCACCCCGTCGACACCTTTGGCGAGCTCGTCCGCGCTCTTGAGCACATCGCGCAGCCACGCGACCGCTGCGTGGATCTCCGGCGGGCGGACATGCTCGTCGCCGTCGGAGTCGAGCAGCGCCAGCGTGCGCGAGTCGATCTCGAGCCCTTGCACCGGGCAGCTCAGAGCGACCCAGAGCTTCTGGTCGAGCTGATCGAGCGCGAGGATGTCGGCGCCGGAGTCGAGGCGGACCTGGTCGACTCCGCCTGCGCGGTAGAACGACCAGCGGTGGTTCGTGGGGGACTTGGTGGGCTTGGCCATGGGCGGGAACGGTGCGCGGATGCGCTGCTCAGGGAGCGTCGGGGGACGGCGCCTCTCCGCAGATGCTCGCAGGTCGAGGGGGGGCAGGGCCAGCTTCAGGTGGCGCCGTCGCCTGAACTCTCCTTCAGGTGCCGTTCGCGCACTTGCCGGAAATCGGTCCGTGGACCGACACCGGAGGTGGCCTCCGCCGGTCTCCCTCCTGTGCACGGGAACCGCGCCCGGCACCCACCTTCCTATGCAGACGACCGACACATTCAGGGGCTTCGGCGAGCCCACCCTGCGCTTCCTGCGCGCGCTGAGCCGGGACAACACCCGAGCGCGCTTCGAGAGCCTGCGCGAGGCCTACGACCAGCACTACGTCGGTGCCGCGCGCGCCTTCGTCCAAGCGCTCGCCCCGCACGTGCGGCGCTTCGCGCCCGAGCTCGCGGTCGAACCGCGCGTCGACGGCTCGATCGTGCGCTTGCACCGGGACGCCCGTTTCGTGGGCGATGGCCCGCCGTACAAGGACCGGGTCGAGGTGTGGCTCTGGGAGGGCGAGCGCGCGCGCGCGACGTCGCTCTTCGGGTTCACCCTGAGCCTCGACGGTGCCCGCGTGGGCGCAGGCGCGCGCAGCTTCGCGGGGCCCGCCCTGGCCGCGTACCGGTCCGCATTGGCGGACCGTGGGGCGCGCCGCGACTTGGAGCGCTTGGTGCGGGCGGCCGAGCGCGCCGGGTTCGTGTTCGGGCCACCCGAGCTCGCCGCCCTGCCGCGGACCCTCGCCGAAGCCGGCGTCGCAGCGGACGGTCCCGCAGCCCTCGGCCGGCGCCGCAGCCTCTACGGCTCGGTGGGGCTCGACGCCGACCTCGTGCGCTCGGCCGAACTCGTGCCGCGTTGCGCCGCGATCTGGCGCCGGATGCTGCCGCTGCACCGCTGGTTGGTCGAGCACGTGCAGGGCGCCTGAGCGCGCCGACACGCCGCAGGCGTACCGTCGAGTGCTTTGCGGCTGCGGCCCTTCCGCTGCCGATTCACCCGCGCCCGCGCCGTGCGCGGTTGGTACCTTCTGCGCCGTGCGCATCGTGGCTGGACGATTCGGCGGCCGAAGGATCGAGCCGCCGCCCTCGGACGCGACGCGGCCGATCCTGGACCGCGTGCGCGAAGCGCTCTTCTCGACCCTCGGCGAGCAGGTCGAAGGCGCGCGGGTGCTCGACCTCTGCGCGGGGACCGGCCCGTGCGGGCTCGAAGCCCTGAGCCGCGGCGCGAGCTTCGTGCGCTTCGTCGAGCGCGATGCCGCGACCCGGCGGACGCTCCAAGCGAACGTCCAGACGCTCGGGGTCACCGCTGAGTCGGAGGTCCTGGGCGGTGACGCGTTCGGCCCGCGCGCGCGGGAGGCGCCCGAGCGCTTCCTCGAAGAGGACGCGGGTGAGCTGCTCGACGCCGTCGAAGCCGCGCGCTGGTGCGACATCGCGTTCGTGGACCCGCCGTATCCGCAGTGGAAGGAGCTCAGCCAGCGGCGCGAGATCCTCGCTGCGCTCGAAGACCTCTACCGCACGCGCCTGCGTGCGGGCGGCGTGATCGTGCTGCACGCGCACCCGCGGGACCTCGCCGAGCGCGAGCTCCGCTTCGCTGCCGCGTGCGAAGCCCGCGACTACAACAACTCGCGGCTCTGGTACCTGCGCTGACGCAGGCGCGCGAGCCTCAGCCGATCACGCGGCAGCCGACGAGCTCCACGCGCGGCGCGAGGTACTCAGGGCGCACCGGCTCGACCTCGCAGAGCGCCGTCGAGAGGTACTTCTTGTTCGAGTCCGCGAAGACCGTCGCAACGACCGCATCCGGGCCCTGTTCGAGCGCCACCTGCAGCGCGCCCAGCAGGTTCGCCCCCGAGCTGATGCCGACGCCGATGCCGAACTCCGAGGCCAGGCGCTGCGCCATCAGGATCGCGTCGCCGTCCCACACATCGACGAGCGCGTCGAGCGCGGACAGATCCACGATGCTGGGCACGAACTCGTCGCTGATGCCCTGGATCCTGTGGTGGCCGACTTTGTTGCCCGTCCGCAGGGTCGGCGAGTTCGCGGGCTCGAGCGGGTGCACCGTTGCGCCTGGCACACGCTCGCGCAGCAGCTTGCAGAGGCCCATCACCGTGCCGCCGGTGCCGACACCCGCGACGAACGCGGTGGGCTCGCGATCGATCGACGCGAGCTGCGCGAGCAGCTCCGGCCCCGTCGACGTGTAGTGCGCCATGACGTTGGCGGCGTTGTCGAACTGCCGCGGCAGGAACACGCGCTCGTGCTCGCGGGCGTAACGCTCGGCCAGCGCGATGCTGCCGAGGAAGCCGCCTTCGTCGCGCGAGACCGGCACGATCTCGGCGCCGAGGCTCTGGATCAGCAGCTTGCGCTCGCGGCTCATCCAGTCCGGCATGTAGATCCGGACCTGGTGCTCGAAGACGCGCCCGATGGCCGCCATCGCGATCCCCGTGTTGCCGCTGGTGGCTTCGACGATCGTGTCGCCGGGCTGGAGGGCCCCGGACCGGTACGCCTCGGTCAGGATGTGCAGCGCCATCCGGTCCTTGATGCTGCCGGTGAAGTTGCGCGTCTCGTGTTTGGCGTAGACCGTGCGCAGCTCGCCGCGGACCCGGCAGCGCAGCTCGAGCAGCGGGGTGTCACCGATCAGGCGTTCGAGCGAGTGGGTGTGGCGGACCCAGCTCCTGGGCTCCCCCTGGGCGGTGGCTGCGGCGGACATGATGGCAACAGGATACAGATATCTTTTGGAGGCGGCCACCCTCCCCGGAGTGACTCGCTTTGATCCGCTGGACCCGCCCGGCCGTTTTCCCGGAAAATTTCCGGCACAATCCAGCCATGCTCTCCCTCGCGCTCTTAGCCCTCGCGGCCCCGCCGCAGTGGCCCAACGACCCGCTCCAGAGCCTCGTCGTCTCCGGGGAGACCTCCGACCAGGATCGCCCCCACGTCGCCGCGACCTCCGACGGGGGGATGTGGGTGTCCTGGGCCGACGGGATCGCGACCCGCTGGGACATCGTCCTCCAGCGCATCGGGGGCGATGGCAGCGCGCGCTTCCCAGGAGCGGGGCTGCTCGTCGCCGACCGGAACCTGTCGTTCCCGAACTTCCCCGAGGCCCTCGGCCTCGCGACGGCGACCAACGGCGACGCGCTGCTGGCCTTCCGCGACACGCGCCAGGGGCCGGGGCTCACGATCGCCGCGCAGCGTGTGACCGAGGCGGGCGCGCTCGCCTGGGGTCCGCTCGGTGTGTCGCTCTCGACCGCCGGCGCGACGGTCGGCAGCGCGCGCATCGCGCCGCTCGCTGACGGAGGCGCGGTCGTCGCGTGGGCGGAAGGCAGCGCCACACGGGTGCAGCGCCTCAGCCCGAGCGGCGCGCCTCAATGGGGGGCCGGCGTCAGCTTGACGCTGCCCCAGGGGACGCTCCGCCCCGAAGACCTGCGCGTGACCGGCGGCGAGATCGTGTTGGCGCTCCTCCATAACACGACCGGCGGCAACTTCGGGCCGTTCCAGCTCCGCGCGCAGAAGCTCGATAGCCAGGGCAATCTCCTGTGGGGGGCCGCTCACATCGCGCTCGTCACGGGCAGCGGCATCGGAGCGACGGGGGTCCCGCGCATCGCGCTCGACGGCGCTGGCGGCGCGGTGTTCGGCTGGCACTCCGCCGGCATTCCCGAGCAATGCCGCGTGCAGCACGTGCTCTCGAACGGCACCCAGCGCTTCCCCCAGGGTGGCATCGAGGTCATCACGACGCAGCTACAGCGGCGCATCAACATGAGCCTCGCCTACGAGGCGGCCACCAGCAGCATCTACGCCGCGTGGACCGAGACCGACGCGAACCCGGACAACTACGGTGTCTTCGCGCAGCGCTTCGATGTCTTCGGTAACCGTGTCTTCGGTGACGACGGGCTGCAGGTCCAGCCCTTGATTCCGCCGCTCGTCGAGATGGTGCGTGTGGTCGTCGGCGGTCTAGCGGGTGGTGTGCTGATCCTCTGGGATGAAACGCCAGCCTTCGGCAACGACCAGCTCTATGGAGCGCACGTGTTGCCCTCGGGGGTGATCGATGTGCAGCGCTTCTCGGTCGCTTCGACGCCGAGCATCAAGCGCTCGCTCGCGGTCACGGCCAGCACGAGCAACTCCGGCGCTCTGCTCGCTTGGGTCGACGGACGCAACGACAACGGCGACATCTACGCGCAGAGCGTCGGCTTCAACGGCGTGCTCGGGGTCGGTGGGACCCTCGGTACGCGGTACTGTTCACCGGCGGTGACCAACAACAGCGGAGTCGCCGCGCGGCTCGCCCTGCAAGGGAGCGCCTTCATCGCACAGAACGACGTCACGCTGATCGCAGAGGGCCTGACCCAGAACGCGTTCACCTACTTCCTCACGAGTCGACTGCAGGGTTTCGTGGCGAACCCCGGCGGCAGCCGCGGCAACCTCTGCCTCGCTGGCGCGATCGGCCGTCGGGTCGGCGGCGCCATCGTGAGCTCCGGGGCAGCGGGTGTGGTGAGCCTGCGCGCCAACCTGAACGCGCTGCCCCAGCCGCTCGGTCCGGTCCAGGTGCTGGCGGGCGAGACCTGGAACTTCCAGGCTTGGTACCGCGATTCGTTCAACGGCGCGGCGACCTCGAACTTCAGCGACGCGATCTCCGTCACCTTCCTCTGACGGCGCTCTCGACCAAGCCCTGCAGCGCGGCGCGGATGTCGTCGCGGTGCAGGTTGCCGAGGTGCCCGCCGCGCTCGAAGACGAGCACTCGCTCGGGTCCGAGGACCCCTGTGATCCACTCGATATCGCTGGGCGCGAGCAAGAAGTCGTTCTGGTTGGTCGCAAAGACGACGCGCGGGTTGCGCGCCAGTCCTTCGTGTAGGGCGCGCACGTCGCAGCGGCGGAAGAGCTCGCGCGCGCCCGCGTCGTCGACCGTGAGGCTCGGGTCGCTGGCCGCGTAATAGGGCAATACGAACGCGTAGACGTATTCGGTCAACGAGAATTGATCGATCTCGCGGTACAGGTCGCGCCGGCGCTCGGGATCCAGCGGCGCGTGCAGCACGCCGAGGTCTCGACGCAGCTGCGTCTGCAGGATGATCTGGCGCAGCGTCGCCCGGAAGACCAGTCCGATCAGGAACCGCGCCTCCCGCGAGGTGAACGGCAGCTCCGCCTCCGTCGCCGTCGGCGCGCGCTCGGAGAGCTGCAGCGCTTTGCGGAAGAGCCCTTCGATCCAGGCGCGGCGCTCGCTCTCGGGCAGCTCCAGAGGCGCGTTGAAGAACGCGTCGAGCTGCTGCGCGCCGTAATGCAGCGACAGCGGCGCGTTCACGGCCAAGTACGCGTCGAACGAGATCAGATCGGGGTCTTCTGAGGCCGCGATGAAGAGCGTGGTGATCCCGCCGAACGAGATGCCGCCGACGCGGCGGCCGAGGATGCGCTCCGGGAAAGCCGCCCGCAGATCGCGGTCGATCGCGTCGAGCAGGCAGTGTGTGTCGGCGGCGTCCGTCGGCAGGTAACCGGGCAGGTCCACGCTGGAGGCGGTCGCGATGAACTCGAAGTTCATCGAGCTCGAGATCGTGACAGCGCTCTGTCCGGTGTGGAAGACAGCTTCGGCGAGCGCGACCGCGGAGCTACTGGTGCGATGCCCGCCGAGGCCCGGGATGATGTAGTCCACTGCGGCGGCGCCGGGCTGCAGCCACAGGGAGTACGGGACACGGCGACCTGAGCGCGGGTGCAGCACCCAGCGTTCGAGCGCCTTACCGCTGAAGTCTGGGTCGCGGGGCACGGTGAGCACGGAGCCCAGCGTCTCGGTCGCGCCGTCGCGCTCTGCGATCCAAGGCGCGGCCTCCGCGGTGGCCTCACGGTCGAGCAGATAGACGAGGCGCGCGAGCTCGTAGGGGTCGTAGTGGACCCGCAGCGCCTCCGCCAGCGCTGGCAGCGACTCGCTCAGCTTGTTGAATTCGCGGACATACGACGCCGGCGGGAGATACGTCGCAGGATCGACCCCGATGCCGAGCCCGAAACCCAGGGCATCGCGTGTGGAGCTCGGGCCGAGGATCGGGAGCATCACGTACGTCGCATCGTCCCAGCCCCAAGCCTTGAAGGTGCGCCCGAAGTCCGATGGCTCGGCGATGATGCCCACACTCGCGGCGTAGTCGCGCGCGCCGCCCAGGCCGAGGGTCGAGTTCAACGCGAAGCGGCGCGCTTCGATCCACGCTGCCGAGCCATCGCCGCGCAGGAGGTTCGCCAAGAAGCGCTCGGGGAAGAGCAGGTTGCTGAACATCCTGCCGAGCCCCTTGCGCACGCCGCGCGGCACGAGCGCGCGGTAGAGCTGCGCGACGGGCTCGACGACATCGACGAGGACCCCCTCGTTCAGGTCGAACACCGTGCGGTTCAACGGCTCGAGCGGATCGTCGAACGTCGGGAGCTGGACCTCTGCGCGCTGGAAGTGCTCCTGCCCTGGCCCCGTGTACGTCGACCAGTCGTGCACTTCCGAGCGGCGCGCCGAGCAGGCGGCACCGGCGAGCAGTGACAGCGAAAAGAACAGTACCGCGCGCGTACAGGCCATTGCGCGCGACGGTACCACGCGACAGGCCCAGCACCTCGGGCGGCCGCGGCGGGTCGCTCTGCCCTGGGTCTGTGGTACGTTGTCGCGGCGTGCGGCGCCTTCGCCGTATGTCTCCCTGCCCCCTGCCCCGTTCGAGCTGCCCATGAAACCTGCGTACCTCAGCGCCGTCCTCTCAGCCCTCTGCCTCTCCGTTCCCCTCTACGCCCAGACCTGGAGCGAGCCCTTCGAGGCTTACGCGCCTGGCAGCGCGCTCGAGGGCCAAGGCGGCTGGACCGGCTGGGACGGTGTTCAGACCGCGAACACCGTGGTGACGACCACCCACGCGCGCAGCGGGACGCGCTCGATCCAGCCGAACCCCGGCGCGGACTCCGTCTACCAGTTCAACGCGCCGACGTCGGGGACCTGGGTCTTCGAGGGGCACGTCTACATCCCGACGGGGTTTGCGAGCCAGCTCGACTACATGGTGATGAACGCGTACCAGCACTTCGGCCCCTACGAGTGGGGGTCGTGGATCGTGTTCAACGGCGCCGCGGGCACGGTCACGTGCAACTGCGGCGGCTTCGGCTCGAACGTCGTCGGTATGCCGTACGACCGCTGGGTCGAGATCCGGCAGGTCATCGACTTGGACACCGACCAGGCGACGATTTTCTTCGACGGCGCGCAGTTCGCGCAGTACACATGGTCTGGTGGTTACAGCGGCTCCGCTGGCCACGCCGTGCCCAGCATCGCTGCGCTCGACCTCTACGCGACGACCACGGGGAGCGGCCTCTTCATCGACGACCTGCGGCTCTATTCGCTCGCGAGCGGCATCGGCACGGCGTACTGCGCGCCCGCGGCAGTGAACTCCACGGGCAACCCGGCGTTGATCACCGCGACGGGCTTCACGCAGATCGCCACGAACGACGTGACGTTGACCGCGTCCGCGCTGCCGAACAACGCCTTCGGCTTCTTCTTGGCGAGCCGCACGCAGGGCTTCGTGCAGAACCCCGGCGGCAGCAGCGGCAACCTCTGCCTCGGCGGAGCGATCGGTCGCTATGTCGGTCCGGGCCAGATCAAGAACTCGGGCGCGACGGGCTCGTACGACCTGCGCATCAACCTTGCGCAGATGCCCCAGCCGACGGGCCCCGTCGCTGCGCTGGCCGGCCAGACGTGGAGCTTCCAGAGCTGGTACCGCGACGCCGTCGGCGGCGTGGCCACATCCAACTTCACCCACGGCGTCGCCGTCACGTTCCAATAAGGCGCAGCGCCCCGGTGAGCGCTTCGCCTGGGGCCCTCACTCGTTCGAACGTGCCGCTGCAATGCCCCGGTCAACGCAAGTCTGCGACCTCCCCGTCGCCGCTCGCGTTGACCGTCACGGCGACGGAGCGCAGCACCTCATCCTTCTGGCCCTGGCCTCTCGACGGGTTCATGCGCAGCACCGTGTGGGTACCGGGCGGGAGTCGCAGTTGATACTCCGACGACGGGGCATCGAACTCGACGCCCTGGATTCGGACGCGAACCGAGTTTCCGGGATCGACCCCGAGCACGGTGACATGTTGCGCTTCGACGGTGCTGACAGACACCTCGGTGATCTGGCCAGCTTGTAGGACGAGGTTCGGCACAAATGCCACACGCCCGTCGTCGGTCCACGCAAAGAGGGCGTAGATGCCCGGGTCGGCTTCGAGCCGTATGCTCGAAGTGCCCCCGCCGCCCCAGCCGCGGTCTTGCGGTACGTCGATCCTGCACCAGGTGTAGAAACAGTCCGTGTGCGGGACGCCGTTCGGACCCAGCAGCTCGATCGCGATCGCGCCGCCCCGCGTCAGTTGAAGCTCGACGTCCTTCGCGCCTGCCTCGGCAGTGGCATAGGCCTCGAGCAACACGTCCTTCGGATCACGGTGCTCCTCTTGCGCACGCAGCCAGTACGTCCCACGCGGAAGTGGCCCGAGCTCGAAGTCTCCGTCAGTGCTTCGGACTCTGTAATCATATGGCCACAGAAAGGCGCTGATGCGCGACGCAATCGGGCGCCCTTCGGGATCGAGGACCCGGCCCCGAATGGTCTCTCCCCGCGCGAGGATGAGCTCCACAGATACCGTTGCGCCTTCTTCCGAGAGGTCGACGGAGGCCCATGCGTCGGTCCAGGGTGCTGTCTCGCCAGAAGCTCGGTAGGCGACGGACCAACGACCCTGCCTGACGGGGTCCCATTCGCAGCGACCTCCTCGATCCGACTTCGTTCTCAATGTGTGCGAGTCGACGGACGAGCGGAAGTGCATGTACAGACTGTCCGCAGGGATGAGCTCCAGCGCAGCTCCCTCGATCGGCGCCCCCTCGTTGTCGCGCACCGTCGCGATGATTCGGCCGGGCCGAGGCAACGTCCAGTCGATGCGTTGCATCGCCCCGTCGACCGTGCGCACCACGCGTCGGAGTGCTGCGAACGAAGCGACACCGAACTCGAGGTCCACGCCGCCCGGGAGCTCGTCGAACTCGAAGTCGCCGTTTGCGACGGTCTCTGCCAGGACGGAGTACGTCCCCTCGTTTGCGGCGCCCATGACGGTCAGCCAGCCGTCGGCGTCCTCGGTGCGCATGAGGTCGGTGTAGCGGCCCGTTGCGTAGATGTACAGCCCATACACCGCTCCGTGGACCCGGCCCACGACCCTGGCCGCGGACGCCAGTCGCACGGTCTGCTCCCCGGTCGTGGGGCGGACACAGTCGTTCAGGAGCACGAGCGCCGGCGCTCTGCCGCGAGCGCGCACGATCGCCCAAGTCGGCTGCCACGTCGCCAACGAGATCTGCACTGTGCCCTCGTCATCGGCGCTGAGGCGCGGCGCGTCGTCTGGTTCGTCATTCGCTAAGAAGCCACTCTGCCTGAGCTCGAGGAGTGGCTGCGACACGACGGTGACGTCGGCATGGGCGAGCGGACGGTCATCTTCGACCGCAAGCACGGCGAGGGTCACCGCATGGTCGTCTTGACGCGTCAGCACCAGCGGCACATCGACGGTGGGGAACGAACCCTCGCGGAAGTCTTCTACCGTCCAGTATTCGAGCTCTTCCTCGAAGTCCGGATCGTCTTTGGGCGCGGGCTGCTGCCGGACACCCGCGTACCGGCCACACACCGTGCACGCTTCGATGCGGAAAGGCCGATCGACGGGCACGATGATCTCCACGTCGCCTGCGATGTTCAAACGCTCGAAGCGTCGGAAGAGGGTCCAATCCGCCAGAGGGCCAGCGCCCCCGTCGTCCCCTGCCCGTGGACCCAGTGAGACGGTGAGGTCGAGGTGGGTGAGGTCCAGCCGCTCGGGCGTCGTCTCGACCATCAACCCGAGGAACGCGCCTCCCGCAGTCTCGGGGTCCCACGGGTCCGAAGCCCCCAACGGAAGCTGAAGCCCCACGCGGTCGGCGAGCCCAGTAACCTCCGCCGCGCGCACCTGGGCTGTGCTGGCGGCAGTACGAGTGACCGCGGGGCCCGGGTGAACGGCGAGCTCGCTGTGACGGCGCGCAGCTTGTCCGGTCTCGACATGCTGCGGTGGGTCCTCTTGCGACGTCGCAGCGACGGCGCGCTGCGAGCGCATCAGTAAGGAGAGGCCGACGAGTGACAGGAGCGCGACGATCGCGATGTGCTTTGGTGCGGGGCGCGACATGGGCGTGTTGCGCCAAACAGGCACACAGCGGGCCCGTGCCTACAGCACCGCACCAGAAATCCCTGCGGTTCGATCTCAGCGCACCACGTGCAGCGCGGTCTGTCGGCCGCCGAGGTAGATCACCCTCTGGCCATCGAAGACCGCGTCCTGCTCCAGCTTGATCTGCACGCGCTGCCCTCCCCATTCGGGGATCGACGCGGTGACCTGGCCCTCGATGGCGTAACACGTGTCGGCGTAGAGCGGCCAATCCCCGCGCACGGGCGTGGGGCCTTGGTTGTCCCACATGCCGATGGTCGGGCCAGCGGCGTGGCCCATGAAACCCAGCGGATGGGTGTAGACGAGGCACGCAATGCCCGCGCGTTCGGCCGCGGCCCGCGTGCGCGCCAGGATCTCGTTACCGGTGCGACCGGCGACGAACTCCGCTGTCAGGAGGTCTTGCCACTGGTTGCCCACGGCGACAGCGGCTCGTAAACCCGCTGGTACGTCCTCTTCGTTGAGGCGCAGCACATATGCCATTTCCTGGGTGTCCGTGCAAAGACGCAGGTAGTGGATGCCTACGTCGGTGTGCAGCAGGTCTCCGCGCTCGATCACGACGCCGCTCTTGCCCTGGATCGGCCCTTCGAGCACGAGCCCGTCGCGCTGCACGTTGCAATACGGCATGAACCAGATGTCGAGGCCCAGGTCCTCGAAGCGCTGGCGCAGGTACCACGCCACGTCGTCCGTCGTCGTGACACCCGGCGTGATCACCTTGTTGGAGAACCCTTCGGCGATGACCCTGCGTGCGATCAGACAGAGCTGCGGGTAGAGCGCGAGCTCTTCGGCGGTGCGCGTCTCGAGCCAGCGGACACACAGCGCCTCGGCGGACACGATGCGCTCGCTGAGCTCCGCGCCGAGGGCTTCGACGAGGCGCTCGCAGAGCCCGCTCGAAAGGCCGTCGCCGAAGGCCCAGTGGCGGCTCGTGTTGACGCCGATGCGGCGCGGGGCGCGCTCGCGGATCACCTCGGCGAGGCGGGTCCATTGGGCGTCGTCGCTGCCGCCTTCGGGCCATGCGGCCGCGTAGAACTCACCCAGCGCGTAACGGCTGACGGTCAGGCGTTCGACGCCGCGGTCCACCCCGGAAGCCGGGTCGATGCCGCGGTCGTGGAACACCAAGAACGTCGTGCGGCGGGCGGCGAAGACCGGCTCGGGCACCAAGGTCAGGTACACGGGATCCTCGGCGTACTCGCGGTTCGCGACGATCCAGAGGTCGATCCCGGCGGCGCGCATGAGCCCAGGCAAGAGGGTCTCGAGCCGCGTGCGCAGGATCCGGTTGACGACGGCTGGCCGCTCGCGATGCGGCAGGATCGCGAGCTCCGTCGGGGCTTCGAAGCCACCGCGGAAGTCCTGGCTCGCGGCCACCGGCGCGAAGAATGCCGCCACTGCGGACAGGAGGAGAGAGCGTGCGTGCATGACGCTGCACGTTACCACGCAACGCGAACGCGCTCAGTCCGAGTTGACCAAGAAGGTCGCCACATCGTGCAGAAACGCCCGAGCGCGTTCACGGCTCTCGGCGTCCGGCCACGCGGCGTCGAGCGCGCGGTCCATGTTCTGAACCCAGTGGGCGCGGGCGGTCGCGTCGATCACGAACGGCGCGTGGCGCATGCGGAGCCTCGGATGGCCGCGGCGCTCGGTGTAAGGACTCGCTGGCCCCCCGAAGCGCATGACGAGGAAATCGGCCAAACGCTCCTCCGCCCCCGCGAGGTCATCGGCGGGGTACATCGGGCCGAGCACGGGGTCCTGGGGCACCGCTGCGTAGAACGCGCGTACGGTCGCCCGAATCGTCGCTTCGCCGACGAGCCCGCAGAGGTCTGCGACCGGGTCCGCCGTCATGCGTCCTTACCGACACAGGCCTCGATGGCCGCGCGCTCTTTCGGAACCGCCGCGGTCAGCACTTCGTGCCCCAAGCTCGTGCACAGCACGTCGTCTTCGATGCGTACGCCGCCGAAGCCCCGTCCGTCGTTCATCGTCAAGAAGTGCTCGGCGCGCGCGAAGTCAGCCTGTGCCTGGAAGCGCTGGCGGAACTCCTTGTCGCGCAGGATTGCGGGGACGAAATAGACACCCGGCTCGATCGTCACGCACATCCCCGGCTGGAGGTCCAGGTCCAGCCGTAGGTACGCCGTGCCGAACTGCTTGCTGCGGACGCGCCCCGGCGCGTACGCGACGGCGTCACCGAACGCCTCGAGGTCGTGCACATCGATGCCCAGCAGGTGACCGAGGCCGTGCGGGAAGAAGAGCGCATGTGCGCCGGCTTCCACGAGGCCATCGACGCTGCCACGCAGCAGGCCGAGCTGCACGAGGCCATCCGCCAGGACCCCCGCCGCCGCGAGGTGCAGGTCGCGGAAGCGCGCGCCCGGCCGCACCATCGCCACGGCGGTCTTCTCTGCAGCGAGCACCACGTCGTAGATGTCCCGCGCTTCCGGCCCGAACGTGCCATCGACCGGCCATGTGCGGGTCACATCGGCGCAGTACCCGCTCGGACGCTCGGCGCCAGCATCGAGCAGCACGAGGTCACCCGAGCGCAGCAGATTGCCGTGGTCGTGGTTGTGCAGGACCTCGCCGCGCACCGAGAGGATCGTGTTGTACGCAGCGACGCAGCCGTGGCGGCTGAACGTGCCTTCGACGTGACCCACCAGCTCCTGCTCGAGGATGCCGGGCCGCGTGTGTTTCATCGCGCGCCGGAACGCTTCGTCGGTTACGGCGGCCGCGGCGCGGATCTCCTGCAGCTCGGGCTCCAGCTTGAAGGTGCGCAGGCGCGCGATGAGCTGCACTAGCGCCGGGTCGCCGATGTGCGCGGCGGAATGGAAGTCGAGCGCTTCACCGGTGATCGCCTGGGCCTCCGCCGTCGCACGGGGGTCGGCGATCGCGAGCGAGCGCACCTTGCGACCGCCGGCTTTGTGCGCGACGAGCTGCGCCAGGTCCGCGCGCTTCTCGACCGCGGTGACGCCGAAGTCCTCGCGCACCTCGTCGAAGCTCGGGACGGGCCCGTGCCACAGCGCGTCCGTCGCCGTGCGCTCGTCGAGGAAGAGCGTCACCGAGCGATCCGCCGGATCGAACAGCGCCGCCGCGTTCGCCTCGACCCTCGGGAAGAAGAACAGGAACGTGCTGTCCGCGCGGAAGGGCGACCAGTTCGCGGGATAGTTGCGCGAGATCCAGCCGCCCGCCATCAGCAGGACGGGGCCCTCGAGCCCTTCGAGGAACGCGGCGCGGCGGGAGCGGTGGTGGCTCGGGGTCGGCATGGCCCTCAGCGTAAGCTCCGAGGTGCGGAACCTCGGGGCGGGTTTTCTACCCTCAGCCCCGTGATGACCGCCTCCCGCTCCCGCCGTTTCGGCTCGGCCCTCCTGTACGCCGCCCTCTTCGTCGGCCTCGTGCTCGTCCTGCTGCGTTTCCAGGGCATCCTGGGCCGCCCCGAGCATGCGCTGCTGGAGGTCCCGACGGGGGGACGTCCCACCGCGAGCCTCAGCGGTACGACCGCGACAGTTCGCCGCGAAGCGCTGCCCGAGCTCGTCCAGTACCCCGCGCGCGTCGAACCGACCGACCCGGCGAAGGTCGCGGCGCGCGTGATGGCCGTCGTGCGCGACGTGTTGGTCCGCGAAGGAGACCTCGTCGCCGCGGGGGCGCCGCTCGTGCTGCTCGACGATGCGGACGCTGCCGCCCGCCGCGCGCAAGCCGCGGCGGCCGTCGAAGCGGCCGCCGCCCGCGTGACCGCCGCGGAGCTCGCGTACGGCCGCGCGGCGCGCCTCAACGAAGCGGGCAACCTCACCGCGCAGGCCTTCGAAGGGGCGCGCGCCGAGCGCGACGCCGCGCGCGCGTTCGAGCAGGCGGCGCGCGAAGCGCTCGCGGAGGCCGAAGCCGCCCTCGGCTGGCACCACATCGTGGCGCCGTTCGATGGCTGCGTGCTGTCGCGCGAGGTCGAGCGCGGCGAGCTCGCGCAGCCAGGCCGGGTGCTCGTGTCGCTCTACCGCAGCGACGCGCTGCGTGTGACCGCTGCCTTGCCCGAGCGGCATGCGCAGGCCGACCTGAAGCTCTGGCTCGACTTCACGGGGGTCGACCCTCGGTCGGCGCCCGTGACACGGATCCTGCCGGAGTCCGACGCACGCACGGGCAATGTCACGGTCCAGCTCGATCTGCCTGCCGAGGTCCTGGCGTCGGGGGCGCTGCGCCCGGGCACGCTCGGCCGCGTCGCGCTCGAAGTCGGTCGACGCGAGCGCCTCGTGGTGCCCGCAGGCGCGATCGAACGCATCGGCCAGGTGGAGCGCGCATGGCTCGTGCGCGAGGGGCACGCGCTGGCCGTGAACGTGCGCACTGCGCCCGCATCGGCCGGGATGCTCGAAGTGCTGGCGGGGCTCACTGAAGGGGACCAGGTGCTCGTGCGATGAGGGATCATTCACAGCCTTCGCTGACGACCCGCGTCGTCGCGTCGTTCCTCGATAGCAACTTCTCGGTGCTCCTGATCCTCATCGCAGTCGCGATGGGGGCGGCGGCGCTGCTCGTCACACCCCGCGAGGAAGACCCGCAGGTCATCGTTCCGTTCATCGATGTCTACGTCGATGTCCCTGGGGCGGCACCGGACGAAGTGAAGTCGCTCGCGGCCGAGCCGCTCGAGCGCTTGATGTTCGAGATCCACGGTGTCGAACACGTCTACTCGATCGCAGGGCAAGACCGTGCGCTGGTCACGGTGCGCTTCGCCGTCGGTGAGGACCGCGAGAAGGCGCTCGTCGACGTCGAGGCCAAGATCCGCTCGAACACGGACCGTGTCCCACCGCAGGTAACGGGCTGGCGCGTCGTACCCGTCGAGATCGACGATGTCCCGATCCTGACGGTGACGCTCTATTCGACGGATCCGAGCCACGGCGGGGCGACGCTCGTGCGTTATGCAGACGAGCTCGCGGCTCGTTTGCAGACGGTCGACGATGTCTCGCGGGTCGATGTGCACGGCGGCGAACGGCGCGCGGTCCGTGTGCTCGTCGATCCCGAAGCGCTGCGCGCGCGCGGCCTCGACCACGGCGACCTCGCACGCGCCATCACCGCGGCCGACGTCGATGCGGGCGCTGGCCAGCTCGTGACCGATGGTGCGATCCGCGAGCTGCGGGTTGGCCCGAAGCTGACACAAGCGGCCGAGCTCGGAGACCTCGTGGTGGCCGTCCAGGACGGGCGCAGCGTCCGCCTCGGCGAGGTCGCCGCCATCGTCGACGGGCCGATGGAGCCGACGCACTACACCCGCATCGCGTTCGGCCCGGCCGCGACGGCTGCGCAGCGCGGGGACGCGGTGCCGCGCGAGCTTGCGGATGGTGTGTTGCGCGACGCCGTCACGGTGTCCGTCGCGAAACGCAAAGGCACCAACGCGGTCACCGTCGCCGAAGACGTCCTCGCCGAGCTGGAGCGACTCGACGCCGAGGTCCTACCCGAAACGGTGCGCGTCCAGGTGACCCGCAACCAGGGTGAGACCGCGAACGAGAAGGTCAACGAGCTCGTCGGGCACCTCCTGATCGCGGTCGGGACGATCGTCGTCCTGATCGGCGCCAGCCTCGGCGCAAGGGCAGCTTTGATCGTCGCGCTGGCCGTGCCGTTGACCTTGGCGGTGACCCTGTTCGCGGGTTTGATCGTGGGGTTCACGATCAACCGCGTCACGCTGTTCGCGCTCATCCTATCGTTGGGATTGCTCGTCGATGACCCGATCGTCGATGTCGAGAACATCCACCGGCACCTCCGCAAGGGCAAGCTGCGCCCGCGCGAGGCGACCCTGTTCGCCGTCGACGAAGTCCGTCCGCCGGTGATCCTCGCGACGCTCGCCGTGATGTTGTCCTTCGTGCCGATGTTCTTCGTGTCGGGCATGATGGGGCCGTACATGCGGCCGATGCCGTTCAACGTCCCGGTGGCGATGCTGTTGTCGCTCGTCATCGCCTTCACGGTGACGCCCTGGGCGAGCTATCACTTGCTGCGGCACGAGTCGACCTACGGCCAGGCCAAAGCAGGTGCTGATCACCACCACGACGAGGGCGGCGCGCTCGGTTTTGTCGTGCGCGGGTACCGCGCGCTGGCGACGTTCTTCCTCGGCGGCAAGCTCCGCAGCTTCGCGCTCCTCGGCTTCATCGCGGCGCTCTTCATCGGCTCGATCGCCCTCGCAGGGTTAGGACACGTCCCGCTGAAGATGCTGCCCTTCGACAACAAGAGCGAGTTCCAGGTGACAGTCGAGGCGCCGGAGGGCACGGCGCTCGAAGTCACGGACCGCGCCGTCGTGGAGCTCGTCGCAGAGCTGCTGCGCATCGACGAGGTGACCGATGTCGTCGCGTATACGGGGCATCCCTCACCCCACGACTTCAACGGGCTCGTCCGCCACCACTTCCTGCGCCGCAGCCCGCATCAAGCGGACATGCGCGTCAATCTGATGCCGCGGCACGATCGAGCGCGGCAAGCGCATACGATCGTGCTCGCCGCGCGGCCAGCGCTGGCGGCGATCGGCGCGCGCCACGGAGTTCGGATCGGTGTCGTCGAAACGCCGCCTGGTCCGCCGGTGCTCGCCGGGATCGTCGCAGAGGTCTACCCGCCGCTCGGTGCGACGACGGCGGAGCTCTCCGCGGCGACCCACCAGGTCGCAGCGCGCCTCGAAGCCATCGACGGTGTCCGCGATGTCGACACGTACCTCGACGCAGAGCGTGAGCGCACCCGTATCGAGGTCGACCGTGCGCGGGCTGCGATGCGCGGGGTCACTCCCGCGGCCGTGGCAGAGGCGCTGCGTTTTGCGCTCTCCGGCCAACCGGCCGGTGTGGTGCATGCCGAAGGTGAGCGCCTGCCGCTACGAGTTCATCTGGAGCTGCCACGCGCCCGCCGCGCGTCCGAGGTCGACCTGGACGGATTGACCGTCCGCGCGCTCGACGGGAGCCTTGTGCCGTTGGCCGATGTCACGACCCGTCGCTCCGAGCCCGCGCCGCCGACGCTCTACCGCAAGGACATGCGCGACGTGCAGTACGTCACGGCCGAGCCCGTCGGATTGACCCCGGTCGAAGCGATCTTCGCGCTGCAGAAGAGCCTGCGCGATGAACCGCTCGCGCCAGCGCGTGGCTACGGCGCGGACGCCAGCTTCGAGATCGAGCTGGCTGGCGAGGGTGAGTGGCAAGTCACACTCGATGTCTTCCGCGACCTCGGCATCGCGTTCGCAGGTGCGATGATGCTGATCTACGTCCTGCTGGTCGCGCAGACGAAGTCGTTTGGCATCTCCGCTCTGATGATGACCGCGATCCCGCTGACGATGATCGGTGTCTTCCCAGGGTTCTGGGTCCTGAACCAGGTGTTCGCCGGCGACGTCGCGGGTGTCCCCGATCCGATCTTCTTCACCGCGACGGGCATGATCGGCGTCATCGCGCTCGCGGGCATCGTCGTGCGCAACTCGATCATCCTCGTCGACTTCATCCAGCAAGGCCTCGCCGAGGGGCGCTCGGTGCGCGAAGCTTGCATCGAAGCGGGCGCGGTCCGCTTGCGCCCGATCCTGCTGACTGCGGGAGCCGCCGTGATGGGGGCGTGGGTCATCGTCTTCGACCCGATCTTCTCCGGCCTCGCGTGGTCGTTTGTGTTCGGGATCGCGGCCAGCACGGTGTTCACCCTGCTGGTGATCCCAGTGGCGTACGCGCTGTTCGTGCGCACCGAGGGCAAAGCCAACAACACGCTCGAAGGGACCCCGTAGGCAAATCACGCTTCCACGGAGAGCCTCGGTCGGTCTCACCTGAGGGCGACCGAGGCTCTACAGCGCCGGGTGGCTACTTCCCAGCGCCTGCAGAGCCTATGGAGCCGGGGGAGCGCTGCCGCCGGGCCTCGTGTCCAGCACACGTCGGAGCGCTCGCTGCAGCCACGCACCTTCGGCAGCGACGCTCGGGTCGTAGGATTCACATCCCGCTGCTGCCTTCCAGTGATCCGTGGCGCAGTGGCCCGGCGTGTCGACGCGCGCGAGCGCACCGTGACTCCAGCCCTCGATCAGCGTTGCGCCGCACGGAGCTCCATGTGGGCGCGCATCTCAGCGCCTGGATTCGCTCGCTTGGGCCGAGACGTCGTGCCTGGAGAGATCCTCGGGCGGTGGCTGCGTGGTTCGGTCGTTCCCCGCGAGTGAGGGTAGAGCACCGCACCGAAACGTAGTTTGCTCGGCGGAACCTCGAGTGAAGAGACCGTGCGTGGGACCCGCGACCGAGGCGCACCGTCGGGACAGCCTCATCAGTGTGTCCGCTTGCGCCGCCGCTGTACGGGACGCGCCGAGAGGGATGGGGGCGGCGTGGCGGTCAGGACCTCGTCGGAGCCTCGGGCGAGCAGCTCGCGCACCAGGGGCGGGGTGAAGTGGCGCTTCACGATGATCGCGTAGAAGGTCTCGAACAGGTCCGGCACGACCGCGAGCTCGCGCAGGGCGCCCGAGCGCAGCTCATCCTGCACGACGACCGTCGGCAAGAGCGCAGGGGCGCCGGCGTCGCGCGCGAGGAGGCGCAGCATCGCCATGTCGTCGACCTCGGCCCGAATCAGGGGGCGCAGCCCTTGCTGTTCACACCAGACGTCGAAGCTCGCGCGAATGCCGTGGGCGCGGCTCGGGAGCAGCAGCGGGCGTGTCGCGAGATCCCCCGGAAATGCGAAAGGTGCCGCGCCCGGAGGCCCGACGAGGCTGACCGGCTGGCGCGCGATCCGTCGGCACCGCAGGGGGTCGTCCCCCGCGGCATGGACGTCCTGGTTGGCGAGCACGAGGTCGAGGGAGTGCACACGCAGGTGTGCGAGGAGCTCCTCCAAGCCGGCGGAATGAAGGGTCAGGACGACGTCGTGGCGGGCGAGGAGGGGCCGCAGGAAGTTCTCCTGGAAGTTGCGCGACAGCGTCGCCACGGCGCCGACACGCAGGATCTGCCGATCCGCTTGGCGACCGTCGCGCAGGAGCGCCAAGAGCTCGCCGCCCGCGTTGAAGATCGACTCGGCGTACGTCAGCGCCAACTGTCCGGCTTCGGTCAGCACCAGGCGGCGCCCTTGGCGCTCGAAGAGCGCCTGCCCGAGCTGCTCTTCGAGCTGCCGGATCTGGGTCGAGAGCGCCGACGGCGACACGAAGAGCCGGGCCGCCGCGCGGGTGAGGTGCCCTTCTTTCGCGACCGCCCAGAAGCCGTGCAGGTGGTGGTAGTTGAGGTGAACCATCGTTGCGAATAACAGAACGAAGTGTACAAAACATTGAACTTTTCTGGATGATCGGGTCGGGCGACGATCGACGCCATGTCGCTGCTCTTCGCGCTCCTCTCCACGACCCCCCCGATCCTGCTCGGCTCGGCGGCGGCGCTGTCCCGACGCGGTACCCGCGACGCGGCTTGGCGCCGCGCAGAGCTCGCCGCGGCGGGGACGGCGGCCCTCGCCGTCGCCCAGCTCGCGGCGTTTCTCGCAGCCGGATCCGTCCACGGCCTGGGCCTTCGGCTGGACGGGCCGGGCTCGGTCCTCGGGCTGGTCGTGGCTGGCCTCGGCTGGGTGCTGGTGCGCTTCTCGCGGCGTTACCTCTCGGGGGACGCCTCGGAGCGTCCGTACCTGCGGAACTTCTGCCTCACCCTGGCCGCGGTCTCGGTCGTGCTGGTGGCGGATCACCTGCTGCTGCTGGCTGCGGCTTGGACGACGACCAGCTTGATGTTGCACCGACTGCTGCGGCACTTCTCCGAGCGCCCGGCCGCCCGGCTCGCCGCGCACAAGAAGTTCCTCGCAGCGCGCATCGCGGACGTGTCGTTCCTCGTCGGCACGGCGCTCCTCGCGGTGGCTTACGGCACGCTCGGCCAGACCGAGCTGCTCGACCGCGCCCGTGAGGTCGGTGTGCCGCTCGCGGCGCAGGTGGGCCTCCTCTTCTTCTCGATCACCGTGCTCCTGAAGTGCGCGCAGTTGCCGCTGCACGGCTGGCTGATCCAGGTCATGGAGGCGCCCACACCCGTCTCAGCGCTCCTGCACGCCGGCGTCGTCAACCTCGGTGGGCTCGTGCTGCTGCGCCTCGCGCCGCTCTTTGCCGAAGCGCTTGCGGCGCAGGTCACGTTGGCCACCTTCGCAACGGCGAGCGTCGTCATCGCGACGCTCGTGATGGGCACGCGGATCAGCATCAAGGTGCACCTCGCGTGGTCGACGGTCGCGCAGATGGGCTTCATGTTGCTGCAACTGTCGCTCGGTTTGACCGCGATGGCGCTCGTGCACCTCGTTGCGCACTCGCTCTACAAGGCGTACGCCTTCGCCAGCGCCGGTGCCACCGTGCAGCGTCGACAAGCGCTGCAGCTCGCGCCAGAGACCGCAAAGCCGAGCGCCGTAGGCTGGACCCTGACCGCAGCGGCGGGGCTCGGTTTGCTGCTCGGCGGCGGCGCAGCGCTCGGAGCATGGCACGGAGCTGCCGAATGGCTCGCGGCTGCAGCGTTCGGTGTGGCCCTCGCGCCCCTCGCGGCCGCGCACCCGCTGCGCGCCTTCGGGGTGGTGCTGGCTTGGATGTCGAGTCACGCCATCGCAACCATGCTCGTCGCACGCGAGCTGCCCGTGTCTCCGATCCTCGTCGCGGCGGTCGGAGCCGCCCTCGCTGTGCTCTTCCTCTTGCAGGCTGCGATCGCGCTCCGGCCTGACCTCGCGCTCGTCCGCCGACTGCACCCATGGGCCTTCGGCGGCTTCTTCGTGGACGAGCGCGTCAGCGCTCGCCTCCTGCGCCGTTGGCCCGTACCCACCTCACTGTGAACGCAACCGCCTCACCCCAAGCGCGCTCCATCATGTCCACGCCTGACATCGCCGCAGCGATCGCCGCGGCGACGGAGCGGATCGCACCGGCCTGGCCGCTCGATCGTCTGATCGCAGTCAACCCCCACTGGGGGTGGATCCACCGCCCCGTCGAGGACGCGGGCGCAGCCCTCACAGTCCTCGGCGGCGCGCGCTTGCTCGAAGGGCGAACGGCGCGGCGCATCCCGCTCGTCGCGGACCGCCTGGGTGCGCGCGCGGCGGTCGTGCATCAGATCGGCCAGCACTGCGCGGCCTACTTCGACGCGGGGCAAGCGTCTTGGCATGCCCCCATGGAGCAAGGGCTCTTTGCCGGCTGGCGCGAGCGAGTGCGCGCCGATCGGGGCATCACTTGGCCCGGCGGCCGCAGCAGCGCGCTGTGCGCTCTGGCTGCGCTTCCCGCCGATCCCCAAGCAGCGATCGAGGCGGCGCTCACGCAGCTCGGTGTGCCGAGCGCCGCGTGGACCGCGTGCGCGACGGCCTGGCTGCTCGATGTCAACGGTTGGGCGGCTGCGTGCGCTTACAAGCGCTGGCAAGCGCGCCTCGCCGGCGGCGACGATGCACACATCGTCGAGCTGCTGGCGATTCGCGCGGCATGGGACCTCTTGCTTGCCGCAGGAGTCGAGCGCAGCGTGCTGGCGACGTTCGCGCACGAATGGGCCAGTGTTCCCGAAGCGATCGCCGCCGAACGCGAGCGCCAAGCGCCTGATTGGGCGCGCCTTGCAGGCGCCGAACGCGCGCTCCAGGCTTCGATCGTGCGCATACTCGCGCGGCCGCCTGCGCGCCCGACAGCGCCGCGCGCACAGGCGGTGTTCTGCATCGACGTACGGTCGGAGCTCATGCGGCGGGCGCTCGAGGCGGCCAACCCCGAAGTCGCGACGCTGGGTTTTGCCGGCTTCTTCGGCGTCCCCGCGGACCATCGGCCGCTCGGTTCGACGATCCAACAGCCGCAGCTCCCCGGCCTCCTCGCGCCGCGCGTGACGATCGAAGAGGTCATCGACGATGCGAGCCTCGTCGAGCGACGTCGAGCGCGTCTCCGCGCCGATGTCGGCTGGGATCGGTGGCGCAGCACGCCGGCCAGCGGGTTCGGCTTCGTCGAAGCCTGCGGTGTGGTGTACGCCGCGCAGCTCGCCCGCGCGAGCTGCCCATCGAGCGCGCCGCCGCAGACCTGGCAGACGTCGCGGATCGAGCCCGCGGAGCGCGGACGTGTCCGGCCGCGTTTGGCGGTGAGCGCCGAAGAGGCGGCGCAGATCGCCGAGGGTGCGCTGCGCGGTATGGGCCTCGTCGGATACCTCGCGCCGCTCGTGCTGTTCTGCGGCCACGGCGGACAGAGCGCCAACAACCCCCACGCTGCGAGCCTCGACTGCGGCGCGTGCTGCGGCCAGACGGGCGAAGTCAACGCACGCGCTCTCGCGGGGGTCTTGAACGACCCCGCTGTCCGTGAGCTGCTGAGCGCGCGGGGCGTGACGGTGCCGCCGTCGACGCACTTCCTGGCGGGGCTGCACAACACCACGACCGATGACGTGACGCTGTTCGATCTGGAGACTGTGCCGCTCGCGCTCCGCTCCCATGTCGCCGAGCTCGAGCGCGACCTCGCTCGAGCCAGCGCCGCGGTCCGGGCCGAGCGTGCGCCGAGCCTGGGTCTGCCGCAGCTCGAGCCCGAGGCCCTGGCGCGCGCCCTCCGCGAGCGAGCCAACGATTGGGCGGAGACGCGGCCCGAGTGGGCGCTCGCAGGGAACGCCGCGTTCATCGCTGCCTCGCGCGCGCGGACCCGCGGCGCGAACTTGGGCGGGCGCGCGTTCCTGCACGAATACGACCATCGGAGCGATCCTTCGCGGGCGATCCTCACCCAGATCCTCACCGCGCCGGTGGTCGTCGCGCACTGGATCAACTTCCAGTACCTGGCGTCCAGCGTCGACCCGGAGCGTTTCGGTGCAGGCAACAAGCTGCTCCACAACGTCGTCGGCGCGGGGCTCGGCGTCTTCGAAGGCAACGGTGGGGACCTGCGCATCGGCTTGCCTTGGCAGTCCGTGCACGACGGCGAGCGGTTGCGCCACGAACCGCTGCGCCTGAGCGTCTTCATCGATGCCCCGCGCGCGTCGATCGATGCGGTCCTCGCTGAGCAGGGGACCGTGCGCGACCTCGTCGATCACGGCTGGCTACACCTGCTCGCGCTGGAAGGCGACAGCGTACCGACGTGTTATCGCCGCTGCTACGGCGGTGGCTGGGAGAGAGCGGACAACTGAGACGCGCGGGAAGACACCGGCCGCGGAAGTTCAAGTGAACCCAAAGCAGGAGGGCGCGCCCATGGGCGCGCCCTCCTGCGCTCTTGAATCCGCGGACGTTCACTTGCGGACCGGCAACGTGCGGGGCAGGTTACGCGGCGCCGTCAGCTTCGGCCGGCCGCTGACGCTGCGCAGG
>CAYOBN010000039.1:0-37572 GCA_964402175.1 uncultured Planctomycetaceae bacterium
CGCGAGGGAGCCCTCCGCGCGCGGCGCACCGCAAACTCGTACCTGGTACCGTTCGCTGCGGACAGCCGCTCAGCGGCGCATCTGGGTGTCGTGCGGCTCCAGCAGCCGCTCGAGGCGCCCCAGGAACTTCTGGACATCCGTGTCCTCGAGGGTGCGGTCCGCGGCGCGCAGCAGGACGTGCCACGCGAGGCTCTTCTTGCCCGCGCCGAGCGCTTCGCCGCGGTACACGTCGAAGAGTTCGAGGTCCGCGACCGTGCCCTTGCCCGCTTGGTACACGAGCTCGGCGAGCGTCGCCGCCTGCACAGCCTCCGGCGTGACGAGCGCCACGTCGACCTTGACCCCGGGGAAACGCGGCAAGGGCGCAAAGCGCTTCGCGCGCTCCGGCGCCGCGAGCAGCGCGTCGATCGACAGCACCGCGAGCGCGACATCCGCCGCGAGCTCCCCCGTCAAACCGAGCGCGCGCGCGACCCCAGGGTCCGGCGCGGCGACGAGCGCGACCTCGGCCCCGCCGATGCGCGCGACGAGCGCCTTCACCGGGTGCATCCACGTCGCCGCGAGCTCGGTCGGCGGCGCAGGCGACCAGTCCGCGGCTTCGAGCCCGGGGCCCGCGAACACATCGTCGACGACCCCGCGCAGCTCGAACAGGACGTCCTGGTCGAAGCGCGCCGCCGGACGCGGTGCGCGCGCGAGGGCGAGCGCCGCTTGATGCACCTCACAGGGCTCGCCGCGCTCGTTCGGCGTCTCGGGCCGGTAGCCCTTGCCGACCTCGAAGAGCTGGACGACCTCGCGGTCGCGGCGGGCCGCGGCCAGGAGGCCGAGCAGGCTCGGCGCGACATCGCGGCGAATCCGCGTCAGCTCCGGCGCGACGGGGTTCGAGACGCGCACGTGCGGCAGCTCCGCCGCCCCCACCGCGGCCAGCAACGCGTCCGACTGGAACGAGTACGACAGCGTCTGGCGGAAGCGCGCCGCCCCCGCGAGGCGGTCTTCGATGCGCCGCACGAGCGACCGCCGCCGCCAGACCGCGTCGTGCGGCGGCGGCTCGACGGGCGCGGTCATCGGCGCTTCCGGGACGTTGCCGTAGCCGAAGGCGCGCCCGACCTCTTCGACGAGGTCGCGCTCCATCGTGATGTCCTTCGTCGCGCGCGCCGACGGCACGGCGACGTGCAACACGCCGCCGTCGTGGACGACGCCGAAGCCGAGCGCAGTGAGGATCTCGCCGATGCGCGCATCGGAGAGGTCCGCGCCGAGGTCGCGCCGCACGACCTCACCGCGCAAGGTCAGCGTGTGCGCGGGATCGCGCCACGTCCCGACGTCGGCGAGCGCCGCGGGGAACGTCACGCTCGGCTGCAGCGCGCGCAGCAGGTTCGCGTAGTGCCCCGCCGCCGCCAGCGGCAGCGTCGGATCGAGGCTCTTCTCGAAGCGCGCCGACGAATCCGTGCGCAGGCCGAGGCGCGACGACGTGCGCCGCACGACCGCCGGATGGAACGTCGCGCACTCGAGCAGCAACTGCGACGTGCCCGCCTGCACCTTCGAGCCCTCGCCGCCCATGATCCCCGCGAGCGCCACGGGCGCGCCGCCCGAGGTGATCAAGAGGTCCGTCGGCTCGAGGGTGCGCTCGACTCCGTCGAGGGTGGTCATGCGTTCCTCCGCGCGCGCCTTGCGCACGACGACGCCGTCGGCGGCGAGCGCCGTGCGATCGAACGCGTGGTTCGGCTGGCCCAGGTCCAGCATCACGAAGTTCGACAGATCCACGAGCAGGTCGATCGGACGCTGGCCGACCGCGAGCAGGAGATGCCGCAGCCAAGCCGGCGAGCGCCCGTTCTGGAACCCGTCGATCGCGAGGCCGATGTAGCGGCTGCACGCGGCGTCCTCGAGCGCGAGCTTCGGCGCTGCGCCGCGGCCGAGCGCGGGCAACGTCACGTCGAGCGGCTTCAGCGGCCGGCCCAGGAGCGCCGCCACTTCGCGCGCGATGCCGCGGTGGCCCCAGAGGTCCGGGCGGTGCGTGAGCGACTTGTTGTCGATCTCGATGACCCAGTCGACGAGGCCCAGCGCGTCCGCCACGGGCCGTCCGACGGTGGGCTCACCGGGGAGCTCCCAGATCCCGTCGTGCTCTTCGCCGAGGCCGAGCTCGCGCAGCGAGCAGATCATCCCGTTCGACTCCTGGCCGCGGATCTTCGAGCGCTTGATCTTGAAGTCCCCCGGCAGCGTCGTGCCGCTCGTCGCGACGGCGACGAAGAGCCCCGCGCGCACGTTCGGCGCGCCGCAGACGATCTGCACCGGTGACCCATCACCGAGCTCGACCTGACATACGCTCAGCTTGTCGGCGTCGGGGTGCGCGATGCGCTCGACCACCTTGCCGACGGTGACGTCCGAGAGGTGCGGCGCAAAACGCTCGACACCCTCGACCTCGCACGTCGTCATCGTCAAACGCAGTGCGAGCTCCTTCGGATCGACGCCCGTGAGATCGACGTGGCGGCCCAGCCAGTTGAAAGAAACGTGCATGGCGGGAGCTCAGAACTGTTCGAGGAAACGGAGGTCGCCCTGGAGCAGGTGGCGCACGTCGTCGATGCCGAAGCGCAGCATCACGAGGCGCGAGAGGCCGAGCCCGAAGGCGAAGCCCCCCCACACCTCGGGGTCGAGGCCGCCGTGGCGCAGGACGTTGGGATGGACGAGGCCGCACGGCAGGAGCTCGACCCACGTCGTGCCCTTGCACACGCTGCAGCCCGCCGTGCAGAACGGACAGCGCGCGTCGAGCTCGAAGCCGGGCTCGACGAACGGGAAGTAACCCGGCCGCAGGCGCACGTCGAGCTCGCGGTGGAAGATGCCGCGCAGGAGCGTGCGCATCGCGTGCACGAGGTGCCCGACGGAGATGCCTTTGTCGATGACGAGGCCCTCCATCTGGTGGAACGTGTGTTCGTGGCTCGCGTCGACCTCTTCCTGCCGAAAGACCTTGCCGGGCACGATCGCGCGGAAGGGCGGCGTGAGGCGCTCCATCGCGCGCACCTGCACGGGGCTCGTGTGGGTGCGCAGCACCATGCGGCCCGCGCCCGCTGCGACCGTCGCGGGGTCGATGTAGAACGTGTCCTGCGCATCCCGCGCCGGGTGGTCCGGCGGGATGTTGAGCTTCTCGAAGTTGTAGAGGTCGAGCTCGACCTCGGGCCCGTCGAGCACCTGGTAGCCCATCGACACGAACAGGTCCTCGAGCTCGCGCGTGACCTGCACGATCGGGTGCAAGCCGCCGCGCTCGGCGCGCGCGGGCCGCAGCGTCGGGTCGAAGCCGTCGGCGCGGCGCTCTGCGGCGAGGCTCGCATCCGCGAGCGCCGCGCGCCGCTCCGCGAGGGCCGCTGTCACCGCTTGCTTGAGCTGGTTGGCCGCCTGCCCCGCACCCTTGCGCTCTGCCGGCGGCAACGTCGGGATCGCGGCGAGGGCGCGCGCGACGACCCCATCCTTGCCCAGGAAGTCGCGCTCGAGCGCTTGCAGGTCCTCGAGGGAAGCCGCGGCGCAGAGGCGCGCCTCGGCATCGGAGAGGTGCGGGACAGGGTCGGTCATCGCAGGTCGGAGGCTCGGGCGGACGGCGAATCGAAGGGCGCGGAACGGACGGACCGCCAGCGACCGGGGTGCGGCGCGCTGGCGGTCCGTGGGTTGATCCGGGGGGCTCTAGCGCGGGGACGCCGGAGCGCGGCAGACATCAGACGCGGGCCGTGCGCGCCTCGTTGACGAGGGCGTCGAAGGCGCGCGGGTCGTGGATCGCGAGCTCGGAGAGCTGCTTGCGGTTCAGGTCGATGCCAGCCTTCTTGAGGCCGTCGATGAACGTCGAGTAGTTCATGCCGCGCATGCGGGTCGCCGCATTGATGCGGATGACCCAGAGGCGCCGGAAGTGACGCTTGCGCTGGCGGCGGTCGCGGGTCCCGTAGGCCCACGCGCGCATCATGTGCTCGCGCACGATGCGCCACATCTTGCTGCGGCCACCGAAGCCGCCGCGGGCGGCCTTGAACCAGCGGATCTTCTTCTGGCGGCGCGGAGCGCCGTAGGTCACGCGCACCATCTCAGCGGCCTCCCATCATGCGGGTCAGGAGGCGCGCCCAGGCGCCTTCCACGATGAGCGGGCGGCGCTTGCCGCGCTTCGCCTTGGCGTCCTTGATCGCGTGCTGGTGACCACGCTTCGGGCGGCTCGCTTTGAGCTTGCCCGACTTGGTCATGCGGAAGCGTTTCTTGACCGCTCCCTTCGACTTCATCTTCGGCATGGGTGTCCTCTGCGCGCCCTGTTCCAAGCCGTGGGCACGCCTGTCCCCGCTCGCAGGCCGCGCCCGCCCGTGGGACACCACGGGCGCACGGGGCCGCTCCTGGGGGTCCGGAGGGAGGTCCTCCGGCGCTTGGAGGGCTGCCAGGATAGCGACCCGGCGCGCCCCGTCAAGGGGCGCGCCGGGGGTTCGGGGGCGAGCGAGCCGGGGGCCCGACTACAGGTCGTCCGACGGGCCGTCGTCGTCCGCGTCGTCGTCGTCGTCCAGGTCGAGATCGAGGTCGTCCTCATCGTCCTCGTCGGCTTCATCGTCGTCAGCGCCCCCGCGTCCCACGGGGACAGGCGCGCCCCCGGCCGGCCCACGCTCCGCGCGCGGGCGCGGCGGCGCGGTCTCGAGCTCGGGCTCGTCCGCCCCGCGCTCCTTGGCGAGGTGGCGGCGCTGCGACGCCGGGAGGGGCGCCATGAGCATCGTCATGCGCTTGCCCATCAGCTTCGCCGGCATCTCGACCTTGGCGACGTCGGCCATCGCGGTCGAGACCCGCTTCATGACGTCGTAGCCGTGCTCGGGGTGCGCCATCTGCCGTCCGCGGAAGATGCAGACGACGAGCACCTTGTTGCCCTCTTCGCAGAACTTGCGGCCGTCCTTCAGACGGTACGACAGGTCGTGGTCGGAGATCGCCGGGCGCACGCGCAGCTCCTTCAGGCCGGACTTGGCCTTGGGACCGCTGCCCTTCTTCTCCTTCTTGTTCTGCTCGTAGTTGAACTTGCCCCAGTCGAGGATCTTGCACACCGGCGGCCGGGCCGTCGGCGCGACCTCGACGAGGTCGAGCCCCGCGCGCCGCGCGCGTTCGAGCGCGTCCTTGGTCGACACGATGCCGACCTGTTCCCCGTTCTCATCGATGAGACGGACTTCGTTGACGCGGATGCGCCGGTTGCGGCGGTAGTTCTGAACGGACAATCAGGCTCCTCGGGGGGGTCGGGCCGCGCGCTTCACCGAAGCGTGCGGCGGTGGAGCGGCCCCCGGGTGAACAGACCCGGGCGGCGGCCCCGCGGACGTGGGGAGGCTAGAGCCTGGACGGCCGCAGGTCCATCCGTCAAGGGGCGAAATCGGGGGAAAGCGCGGATCGTGCGCGCCCCCGGCTCCGCCTCTCCAGGCCCGCCGCTCCTCAGGCTCAGCCCTGGGTCGCGGTCTCCGGCGCGGTCGAGCGCATCGAGAGCTCCTGGAGCTGGCGCAGCTCGACCGTCGACGGCGCGTCGCACATCAGGTCCGCGGCGGCGCTCGTCTTCGGGAACGCGACGACGTCGCGGATCGAGTCCAGGCCAGCCGTCAGCGCCACGATGCGGTCGAGGCCGACGGCGAACCCACCGTGCGGCGGCGGGCCGTACGACAGCGCCTCGAGCAGGAAGCCGAACTTCTTCTGCTGCTCCTCCGGCGTGATCCCGAGCAGGTCGAACACCTTGCGTTGCGTGTCCGCACGGTGGATCCGGATGGACCCGGAGCCGAGCTCCCAGCCGTTCATCACGAGGTCGTACGCGCGGCTCGACATCGTGCTCGGGTCGTCTTGCATCGACCAGTCGCTCGGCGCGGTGAACGGGTGGTGCGCGGACATCCAGCGCTGCTCCTCCGTATCCCACTCGAACATCGGGAAGCTCGTGACCCACAGCAGGTTCCACGGCCCTTGGCCCGTGCCATCGGCGCCGTCCACGGCGGGCGCGAGCCCGAGCTCCTTCGCCAGGAACACACGCAGCGCGCCGAGCGCCTTCCACGTGACGAGCTCCTTGTCGGCGACGAACACGACGAGGTCACCCGGCTCCGCGCCCATGACCTCGAGCAGCTTCGCGCCGCTCGCGCCCTCGCAGAACTTCGCCAGCGGACCCGCGGCGCCGCCCTCTTCACCCGGCTTCCACCACGCGAGGCCCTTGGCGCCGTGGGTCTTCACGACGTCCTCGAGCTTCTTCATGTTGCCGCGCGAGACCGACGCGCCGCCGCCGGCGACCCGCAGGCCGATCACGCGGCCGCCCGCTTCGAGCGCCTTCGCGAAGACCTGGAAGCCCGACACCGGGACCCACGCCGCGGCGTCGATCAGCTCCATGCCGTAGCGCGTATCGGGTTTGTCGACGCCGTAGCGCTCCATCGCCTCGCGCCACGTGAGGCGCGGGAACGGGGCCTTCAGCTCGACGCCCAGCGCGTCGCGGAAGGTGTCCACGAGGACCCGCTCCCAGCACGCGAACACGTCCTCTTCCTCGACGAAGGACATCTCCATGTCGAGCTGGGTGAACTCCGGCTGGCGGTCGGCGCGCAGGTCCTCGTCGCGGAAGCACCGCGCGACCTGGAAGTAGCGGTCCATACCCCCCACCATCAGGATCTGCTTGAAGATCTGCGGCGACTGCGGCAGCGCGTAGAACTTGCCCGGGTGCACACGGCTCGGCACGAGGTAGTCGCGCGCGCCCTCCGGCGTCGCTTTGGTCAGGATCGGCGTCTCGATCTCGGCGAACCCCTGCGCGAGGAACGCGTTGCGCATCGCGCCGATGAAGCGGCTGCGGTGCATGAGGCGCCGCTGCATGTCGGGCCGGCGCAGGTCGAGGTAGCGGTACTGCAGCCGCAGGTCGATCGCCGTGTCCGAGCCCTCTTCGATCACGAACGGCGGCAGCTTCGACGCCGAAAGCAGCTCGACGCGCTCTGCGATCACTTCGACGAGGCCCGTCGGCAGCGACGGGTTGGGGTTCTCGCGCTGCACGACGCGCCCCATGACGCTGAGGCAGTACTCCGGCGCGAGCGCCGCGCCGCCTTCGAAGCCGATGCGCTCTTCGTCGCCCGGCAGCACCACCTGCGCGATGCCCGCGCGGTCGCGCAGGTCGACGAAGTAGATACCGCCGAGGTTGCGCCGACCGTCGACCCAGCCGTTGAGCACGACGTAACTCGCCCCGGGGTCGCCCTTCTTCGCGGCCCCGGCATGTTCGGGGCGCAGCTCACCACACCGGTGCGTCCGGCGCCAATCCATGCCGCGCGCCTCGAGGGCACGTCGTTCGAGGGGCGCGCCACCGAGATGCGTGTCCGGCTTCATACGCGGTATTTCGTTGCCAGGCGCTGGCGGGTCAACGCGCGCTGCAGCGCGTACTGGGCTCGGATGAGGTCGACGTCTTCGCCTCGGATCGACTGGTACTCCTCGAGGCGCTTGCGGGCGCGCTCGGCGGCCGCGGTGGCGCGAGCGAGATCGATCGCGTTCGGCGGCTCGGAGGCCTCCGTCACGACGCGCACCGTGTCCTGGCGCACTTCGGCAAAGCCGCCGGCGACGAAGAGGCCCGACTCCTGGCCCGCCGCGTCGCGGAAGGACAGCTCGCCGACCCCGAGCGCTGCGACGAGCGGCGCGTGGCCCTTGAGGACGCCCATGGAGCCGTCGAGGGCCGGGAAGGTCACCGATGCCACGGTGGTGTCGAGCACCACCCGCTCCGGGGTGATGACGCGCAGGGTGATCGGACCGCTCATCGCAGGATTCGCCTCGTAAGGGTTCTTGGGCCGCGCAGAACGTCTCCGCCCGGCCGGTTCCTGGGCCGCGCGGCAGGACTGCACACGCGGCCGCGGGGACTCACTTCGCCGCCAGCTTCGCAGCCTTCGCGAGGGCCGCTTCGATGTTCGACACCATGTAGAAGGCGTCCTCGGGCAGCGCGTCGTGCTTGCCGTCGAGGATCTCCCGGAACGAGCGCACGGTGTCCTCGCGCGGCACGAACACGCCGGGCATGCCCGTGAACTGCTCGGCCACGAAGAACGGCTGCGCCAGGAACTTCTGGATGCGGCGCGCGCGGTGCACGACGAGCTTGTCCTCGTCGCTGAGCTCCTCGACGCCGAGGATCGCGATGATGTCCTTGAGGTCGGCGTAGCGCTGCAGGGTCTTCTGCACGCGGCGCGCCGTGTGGTAGTGGTCGTCGCCGACGACGAGCGGGTCGAGCATCCGCGACGTCGACTTCAGCGGGTCGACGGCCGGGTAGATGCCCAGCTCGGAGATCGCGCGGTCGAGGATGATCGTCGAGTCGAGGTGCGCGAACGTCGCGACGGGCGCCGGGTCGGTGATGTCGTCCGCGGGGACGTACACCGCCTGCATCGACGTGACCGAGCCGTCCTTGGTCGACGTGATGCGCTCCTGCAGGGCACCCATCTCGCTGGCCATCGTCGGCTGGTAACCGACGGCGCTGGGCATACGGCCGAGGAGCGCCGACACCTCGGAGCCCGCCTGCACGAAGCGGAAGATGTTGTCGACGAAGAGGAGCACGTCCTGGCCCTTCTCCTCGCGGAAGTACTCGGCCATCGTGAGGCCGGTCAGCGCCACGCGCAGGCGCGCGCCGGGCGGCTCGTTCATCTGGCCGAACACGAGCACCGCGTTGTCGATGACGCTCGCCTCGCCGCCGTCCGGCAGCTTGTACTTGGCCTCCGACATCTCGAGCCAGAGGTCGTTCCCTTCGCGCGTGCGCTCACCGACGCCCGCGAACACGGAGAAGCCCCCCTTCTCGACCGCCGTGATGCGGATGAGCTCTTGGATGAGCACGGTCTTGCCGACGCCGGCACCACCGAAGAGGCCGATCTTGCCGCCCTTCGCGAAGGGGCAGAGCAGGTCGACGACCTTGATGCCAGTCTCGAAGACCTCGGAGACAGCCTCCTGCGACTCGTAGGAGGGCGCCGCGCGGTGAATGGGCCAGCTCACCCCGCCTTCCATCTGGCCGCGCGCGACCGTGTCGAGCGGGGTGCCGAGCAGGTTGAAGATCCGCCCCTTCGTGCGCTCGCCGACGGGCACCGAGATCGGTGCGCCGGTGTCTAGCGCGGACATGCCGCGGCGGCAGCCGTCCGTGGACGCCATCGCGATGCAGCGCGCGATGTCGTTGCCGAGGTGCTGGGCCACCTCGAGCACGAGGTCGATGCCGAGCGCTTGGTCGTTGACGGAGATGGCGTTGTAGATCGCGGGCAGCTTGCCGGGCGCGAAGCGGACGTCCACCACGGGGCCGAAGATCTGTGCGACGGTGCCGGCGTTCTGGGTGCTCATCGGACGCGAGAGTGAAGAGAGAAGGGGTGGTGTTCGGGGAGGTGGAGGGGCGCGTTCACTTGACCGCTTCGGCGCCACCGACGATGTCGAGCAGCTCCTTCGTGATCGTCTCCTGGCGCTTGCGGTTGTACGCGCTCTTCAGCGCCTTCTGCATGCCGCTGGCCGCATCGGTCGCGTTCTTCATCGCGAAGCGGCGGCTGGCGTACTCGCTCGCGAGGGCCTCGAGGAGCGCGTTGTAGATGCGCACTTCGAGGTACCGCGGGACGAGTTGGTTGAAGATCGTCGGGCCGTCGGGCTCGAGGATGAGGTCGCCGGAGCCGCTCGGCTCCGCCGCTCCCGCACCCGCAGCTTTGTGCTGCACGCCCGCGCCGAGGGCGGCGGGGGTCAGCGGGAGGAAGGGCACGATGGTCGGGACGAACTTCACGACCGACTCGAACGCCGTGTAGAACACGACGACGTCCTTGTACTGGCCCGATAGGAACGACTGCTGCAGCATGCGCGACGTGAGCGCAGCATTGCGGTAGTCGACCTTCTCCATCGGCGGGTCCGTCAGGAACCGCGTGACCTCGCGGCCGCGTTTCGTGAGGTACGAAGCCCCCTTGCGGCCGTAGACGTAGTACTCGACCGGACCCGCGTCGCCGCGCGCCTGGAGCCACTGCTCCAGCTTGCGGAACACGTTGGTGTTGTACGCGCCGCAGAGGCCGCGGTCCGACGACACCAGCAGAACGAGGGTCTTCTGGCCCTTACCAGCCTGGAAGAGCGGCAGCTCCTCGACATCGCCCCCGAGCATGCCCGCGAGGCGCCCGACGAGTCCGGTGATCTCCTGGGCGTAGGGACGCGACGCGAGCGCCCGGTCCTGGAAGCGGCGGAGCTTGGTCGATGCGACCATCTCCATCGCCCGGGTGATCTGCTTGATGCTGCCGACGGATTTGATCCGCAGGCGCAGTTCCTTGATGCCGGCCATGGTCTCGGGGTTGCCTCAGGTGCCTCGGGTGCGAAGGGGGACGCTGCTCGGGGGGACCGCCGGAGCGAGTCCCCCATCGCGGTTCGGAGCGCGCTCAGCGGAGCTGCGCCTTCACGGCCTTGGCGGCGTCCTTGAGCTGGGCCTTGACGTCGTCCGGGATGTCCTTCTTCGCCTCGCGGATCTTCTGCGCGGCGTCGGGGTGCTTGTCGCGCATGTACTCGATGAAGAGGCGCTCGAAGTCGGCCACTTTGTCCTTCGCCAGATCGTCGAGCGAACCCGACGTACCCGCGAAGATGATCATGACCTGGTTCGCGACCTCGACGGGCGCGTACTGGCCCTGCTTCAAGATCTCGACGAGCCGCTCACCGCGCAGCAGCTTCTGCTGGGTCGCCTTGTCGAGGTCCGAGCCGAACTGGGCGAACGCCGCCAGCTCGCGGTACTGCGCCAGGTCGAGGCGCAGCGAACCCGCGGTCTTCTTCATCGCCGGGATCTGCGCCGCGCCACCGACGCGCGACACCGAGATGCCCGCGTTCACGGCCGGACGGATGCCCGCGTTGAACAGGTTCGACTCGAGGAAGATCTGGCCGTCCGTGATCGAGATCACGTTCGTCGGGATGTACGCCGAAACGTCGCCTTCCTGGGTCTCGACGACCGGCAGCGCCGTGATCGAGCCGCCGCCCTTCTTGTAGCGCGGGTTGATCTCCGGCGCGTTGTCGGCCAGCTTCGCCGCGCGCTCGAGCAGACGGCTGTGCAGGTTGAACACGTCGCCGGGGAACGCCTCGCGGCCCGGGGGACGGCGCAGCAGCAGCATGACCTGACGGTAGGCAAGCGCCTGCTTGTACAGGTCGTCGTACATCACGAGCACGTGGCGACCTTCGTCGCGGAAGCGCTCGGCCATCGTCGTGCCGGCGTAGCAGGCGAGGTACTGCATCGACGCTTCGTCGATGGCGGAGGCCATGACGACGATGGTGTAGGCCATCGCACCCGCGGCCTCGAGGCGGCGGACGATGTCGACGACCGTCGACTGCTTCTGGCCGACGGCGACGTAGACGCAGAGGACTTGCTTCTCGTTGTTCGGGTCACCGCCGCCCGTCGTCTTCTGCGACAGGATCGAATCGATGAGCAGCGCCGTCTTGCCGGTCTGACGGTCGCCGATGATGAGCTCGCGCTGGCCGCGGCCGACGGGGATCATGGCGTCGATCGCCTTGATGCCGGTCTGCATCGGCTCGTGCACGGGCTTGCGCTCGACGACCGACGGCGCGGGCTGCTCGATCGGCAGGAGGTCCGCGTCGCTCGTGCCGAGCGGGCCCTTGCCGTCGACCGGATCGCCGAGGGCGTTCACCACGCGGCCGAGGAGCTGCGGCCCCGTCGGCACGGAGATGATGCGACCGGTGCCTTTGACGCGGTCCCCCTCTTTGACTTTCGTCGCAGAGCCGAGGAGCACGCAGCCGACGTTGTCCTCTTCGAGGTTGAGCGCGACGCCGCGGGCGCCGGACTCGAACTCGAGGAGCTCGTTCATCATGCAGGCGTCGAGCCCGTGGATGCGCGCGACCCCGTCACCGACGGACAGGACGGTGCCAACGCTCTGCATCTGCCGGTTGCCGTCGTAGCCTTCGATCTCCTTCTCGAGGATCGAGGTCACTTCGCTGGGTCGCAGGTCCATGGTGGTTCGGCTTCGCTTTCGGCCCCGATCGGGGCCCTCGTGAGGCGCAGAGGCGCGCTCGGTGGTTCGGATCGTCGTTCGTGGGGACCGGGGCGCGGCGGCGCACCCCAGCGCAGGAATAGGGGCTGTTTCGATGGCTGCGCGGTCAGCGCGGCGTCGGCAGCGGTGCAGCGAGGAGGCGCTGGCGCAGGCCCGCGAGGCGGCCCTGGACCGAGGCGTCGAGCATGCGCGCGCCGACGAGCACGCGCACGCCGCCGACGAGCTCGGGCCGGACCTCCGCGGTCAGACGCACGCGCTTGCCCAAGAGGCCGCTGACCTTCGCCGCGACTGCGTCGATGTCCTCGGCGGGCAGGGCGTGGGCGCTCTCGAGAGTGCCCTCGACCTCGCCGCGCGCGGCGAGCACGCGGCGGTGGAAGGCGGCACCGATCCCGCGCAGCACCTCTTGGCGCCGGCGGTCGAAGAGCAAGTGGACGAACTTGCGCGTCAGCGGGTGGAGCGACGCGGTCAGGGCCCCGAGCTTCTCGCGGCGCTGGGTCTCGCTGACCCCGGCACCGAAGAAGAACGCGGCGACGGCGGGGCGGTTGACCTCGGCGGAGAGGCGCTCGGTATCGATTCGCACTTCTTCCACCGCGCCCGCCCGGTCCGCGACGTTGTACAGGGCATCGGCCCAGCGCGCCGTCACGGCGCCGCCCGTGACCGTGCTGCTCACGGCTTGCCTCCGGCGGGTTTGCTCGCGGCGGAGCTCACGAGCTCGCTCGCGATCTTGCGGCTGTCGTCGGAGACGACGGAGCGGCCGAGGACCTGGCTCGCCGCGTGCAGCGAGAGGTCGACGACCTCGTTGCGGATCGCCGAGATCGCTTTCTCCTGCTCTGCGTGGATCTGGCGCCGGGCGCCCTCGACCATCGCGGTGGCTTCTTTCTTGGCGTTCTCGACGATGTCGCGCTCGCGCGTCTCTGCGCGGGCACGGGCATCGGCCAGCAGCTTCGCCGCCTCGCGCTGGGCTTCACCACGGGCGACTTCCATGTCGCCGCGCAGGCGTTCGGCCGTCTCCTCCGCGCGCTTCGCCGCTTCGATCGCAGCCGACGCACGGGAGTCGCGCTCGAAGAGCGCCGCGGTGATGGGGCCGAAGACGAACTTCCACATCAGCGGCAGCGAGACGCCGAAGATGATCAGCGTCCAGAGCAGGTTTCCGGCGCCGTTCGGGTCGAAGACGTCGAACTTGGCCTCGGCCGCGAGGCCGAGCACGAGCGGGAGGTTCATGGTGGGTTCCTTCGGCCGGGCCGAGGATCGAGGGGCGTGACTCGTCGGGTGGCGGTGTTCGGAGCCCGGGGCGACGGGCCGGCGCGCAGCGCGCGCCGGCCCCGATCCCTCGGGTCGAGTTCCTCGGGCGCGAGCGCTCACCGCAAGGTGCGCCGCGCGCCCTGGGACTCACTGGTTCGCGATGAGCAGCGTGACGACGATCGCGAAGAGCGTCGCGCCCTCGATGAACGCCGAGAGAATGATGGCGACGCCACGGATCTTGGCGTCCGCCTCCGGCTGACGCGCGATGCCCTCGGCAGCGCCCGCGCCGATCTTGCCGATGCCGAGGCCCGCGCCGATGGCGGCGATGCCCGCGCCGATGCCGGCGCCGGCTTTCGCGATGTCGAGGGCGGCCTGCGTGTCCTGGAGGGGTTCGACGAACATGACTTGTCGCTTGGGGTGGTAAGGGCCTCGCGGAGGCCCGTGGGTCTCGGGATCGGTCGCGACCCCGCTGCGGGGCCGCATTTCGTGGGGCCCAGCGCGAGCGCGCCGGGTGGTCGGTTGGGGCGCTGGTCCGCGCAGAGCGCAGGCCGGCACAGGGGGGTCAGTGCTCGGGGTGTATCGAGGCGCCGATGAAGAGCGCCGAGAGCATGGTGAAGATGTAGGCCTGCACGAGCGCGACGAAGGCCTCGATGATCATGATGAACACCGCGAAGCCGACCCAGACGGGCGACAGGGCGATGCCGAAGGTGCCGAAGCTGCCCGCGAAGAGGAAGATCAGCGCAAGGAACGACAGCACGACGAGGTGGCCGCCCGTGAGGTTCGCGAAGAGACGGATCATCAACGCGACCGGCTTGATGACGAGGCCCGCGACCTCGATCAGGAACATCAGCGGCCAGATGAACACCGGCACGTCGGGCACGAGGTGTTTGAAGAACGCGACGGGGCCCTGCGCGATCATCCCGCCGAACAGCATCATCCCGAAGGTGATGAGCGCGAGCGCGCACGTCACGAAGATGCTGGCGGTGGGTGTCACCGACATGGGCGCGAGGCCCATCAGGTTCTGCATCGCGATGAAGAAGAACAGGAACATCAGGAGCGGCAGGAACTTCCGCCCGAGATGCTCCCCCATCGCCGGGTTGACGAGGTCGTCGCGCACCCAGAGGCAGAAGCCCGCCGCGAGGCGCGTGACCCGGTCGCCCTGGCCCGTGCGCAGGTAACCCGGCACGCCGCTGAACGCGAGCAGCAGCATGATCAGCGCGCCGACCTGGAAGATCTGAAGGTTGTAGACGACGAGCTGGGCGCCTTCGTTGTGAGGGTCGCCATCGAAGCCCGCCAGGAATCCCGGCAGCGGCAGCGAGAAGAGCGGGGCGCCGTGCCCCTCCTCACCCGCGGTTTGCTCCGCGGCCCCCTCAGCGTGCCCGTGCTCGGCACCATGGGGCGCGACCAGCGCCGCCGGGACCACGTGCATGTACAGCGTGGTGAACAGGGTGTCCGGCGTCGACTTGTGGTGCGGCGAGTAGGTGTACGCCGCGTAACAGGCGGCGACCAGCGTCGCCAGCATGAGGAGTCCACGGATCACGGGAGGAGGTCTCCTGTTTCGATGACCGACGCGGGGGGTGCGGTCGTCGCGCTCGCGAGCGCCCGCAGGTGGTCGAGGGAGCCGACGGCCAACAGCAACGCGGCCGTTGCGGCGAACGCCAGCAAGAAACCCGTCGGCGCCGCGACGGCGGCGAGGGCGGGCACGAAGGTGAGGGCCGCCCACGCACCGGCGAGCACGGCGAGCTTCAGGCCGAAGGCGCCGAGCAGCGCGCGCAGCGAAGCCTCGAAGTCGCGCGTCAGCGAGCGCGCGAGGAGGCCGTGCGCAGCGAGCCCGATCGCCCCGCCGAGGAGCGCACCCGCGACGATGCCGACCCCCGTGCGCCCGCCGAGCCGCGCTCCGAGCGCGGCCGCAGCGAAGACGGCGATGAGGCAGACGATGGCGGTGCGGGTCATAGACGGGGGGAGCGGGCGGCAGCACCGCTGGGGAACTTCTTCAGCAGCGAGAGGGTCCCGCCGCCGAAGCCGAGCAGCACGCCCACGAGCAAGAGCCACGGCGCGGTGCCGAAGCGTCCATCCAACCAGTGCCCGAGGAGCGCGAAGATGCAGATCGTGAGGCCGAACTGCATCCCCACCCCGGCGTACTGCAGGGCGCTGCGCTGTTCGCGCACCCAGTCACCTTCCGGCGCGAACGGGACGTCTTCGTCGCTCGCGTGGGACGCGCGGCCCACGGCGCGCGGGGCGCCGGGGTCCGCCGCGGCCTTGGCGCGCTCGGGGTCCTGCTCGGGCATGGGTGCGACCCATGCCGAAGCGGCGGGACCGTGCGTGGCAGGGCGTGGCCAGGGTGGCCTCGCTCGAGGAGCCGCGCCCGGTGCCGAGCCAATGGCCGGGACGGGGGGGTTGGAGGGAGCTCCGGACGGCGCCGCTGGCACGAGGCCGCGGTCCGTGCGGATCGAGTTGTGAGCGGAACCCGGGCGCAGAAGCTCTGGCTGGGTTCGGAGCGCCAAGAATCTAAGGATCGGCCCGCCCGCGTCAACGAAAGTCTTGCGAAGTCGCGCGGGAACTCCGGAGACCCCCATAGGTTTTCGCGGCGCCAGGTCGCAGCGCGATCTGGGCACCGCCCGTGGATCGAGCGCGCGGCCCGGTACGCGGACTCGGTCGCCCGATCCGTGTGCCCGGAACGCTCGACATGGGCGAATGCATGGCGCAGCGGCCCTGGCCGAAATGGGGCCGCTGGCGGCGCCCTATTCCCGCCCGGTGCGCCCGACGCTACCCTCTTCGCCATTCGTTCGCGGGCGGACGCTCGGTCGACCTTCCGATGGGATGGGGGGCTTCCGGGGTCCGCCCCGACTCGTCCCTGGCGCGCGCTGCACGCGGCGCCCCTGTACCTCTCCCCTACCGAAGGCAGCCCACCGTGGAGCGCACCCTCGTCCTCCTGAAGCCCGACGCCGTGCAACGCGGCTACATCGGCCGCATCCTCAACCGCTTCGAAGAGAAGGGCCTCAAGATCGTCGGCATGAAGATGCGGACGTTCCCGAAGTCGCTGCTCGAACAGCACTACGCCGTGCACAGCGCCCGGCCGTTCTACAACGGGCTCGTGGCATTCATGACCTCCGGCCCGGCGGTCGCGCTCGCCATCGAGGGCAAGGACGCCATCACCGTCGTGCGCACGCTCGTCGGCAAGACCAACGGTCGTGAAGCCGTCCCGGGCACGATCCGCGGCGACTACGCGATGAGCTTCTCGACGAACCTCGTGCACGCGTCCGACGGCCCCGAATCGGCGGCGTTCGAGCTCGGGCTCTGGTTCAGCGCGGAAGAGCTCTCCAACTGGCAGCCGGCGGACCTCCAGTGGCGCTACAGCATCGCGGAAGAGCTTTGATCGGTCGCCTATGAAGCTGAGCGCGCGCCACGTCGCCGAGCTCTGCGAAGAGCTCGCGCGGCTCGCCGTCGGCTGGACCGTGCGGGACGTCCAGGGGCTGCCGCCCCGGGACGTCCTCGTCGTTCTGGAGCCCGTGGACGCCGCGCGCGGAGAGCTCCCGGCGGTGCTGCGCGTCCGGCTCTCGGCCGATCCCGAAGCCCCGCGTCTGCACCTGCAGCAGGGCCGCGTGCAAAAACACGAGGGCCCGATCGGGCCCTTCTTCCGACGCGCTGCCGAGGAGCTCGCGGGCGCGACGCTGACCGAGGTCACGCCGGTGCGCGGCGACCGCATCGCGCTGCTCGGCTTCCGCACGGAGAACGGGCGCCGCGCGCTGCTCCTGGAGCTCTTCGGGCGGCGCGCGAACCTGGCGTTGCTCGGGCCGCGCGATGTCGTCCTCGACGTGCTCGTGCCCGCGCCGAACAAGAAGCCCCAGCCGGCGGGCGCTGTGCCGCGGCTCGCGCTGGGCAGCGTGTGGAGCGCGCCCGCCGACGCCGGTGTGCCGCTCGACGGGCCAGCGCTCGCCGAGGCGTTCCCCGCCCCGCCGGAGGCGCCGCCCGGACGCGATCCCGAGCGCGCGCCGGCGTCGTGGCGCGTCGAGTACCACTTGGGCGGCCAAGCGGGCGCTGCGCGCGACGGCGAGCTGCGGCGCGACCTGCGCCAGCGCTTGAAACGGCGGATCGAGCGCACCGACGCGCTGCTCGCGGGCCTCGCGCAGAAAGCCGACGCCGCCGCGGAGATCGAGCGCGCGCGCCAGGACGCCGAGCTGCTCAAAGCAGCGCTGAAGACCTTGCCGCGCGGCGCCGAGTCGGTGGAGCTCGTCGACTGGTTCAGCGCCGACGCGCCGCTGCGGCGCATCGCGCTCGACCCGCGGCGCTCGCCGCACGAGAACCTCGAGCGCGCCTTCCAGCGGGTCAAGAAGCTGGAGCGCGGCGCCGCGACGGTGGCCGAGGAACAGGCGCGCGCCGCAGCGCGGCGGGCAGCGCTCGCCGCCCTGCTCGCGCGGGTCGACACCGAAGGTGACGCGGCGGAGGACCCGGAGGCGCTCGAGCGGGAAGCGCTCGCCGCGGGCCTCGTCGAACAGCGCCAGGAGGGCGACGTCCGCAAGCGCAAAGCCCCCCCGCCGCGCCGGCCGTTCAAGACCTTCATCGCGCGCTCCGGGGCGGAGGTGCGCGTCGGGCGCAACGCCCGCGACAACGACGAGCTGACGCTGCGCCACGCGCGCGGCAACGACCTCTGGCTGCACACCGCCGACGTGCCTGGCAGCCACGTGGTGCTGCGCATCGAGCGCGGCGGCGAGGCCTCCCAGGAGGACATTCTGGACGCCGCCACGCTGGCCGTGCACTTCTCACCGGCGCGCGGCCGCGAGCGCGTCCCCGTGCACGTCGTGCCCCGCAAACACGTGTCGAAGCCGAAGGGCGCGAAGCCGGGGCTCGTGCAGCTCGCGGGCGGGCGCAGCCTCACGGTGCGCCTCGACGCCGAGCGCCTCGAGCGGCTCCTCCGGGGTGAGGACCGCGCCGCGGAGGGCGCCAGCGAGGGCGGGGAGACGTAGGCACGCGCGACGTCTGCGGAGCTCCACCCGGGGCAAGGCCGTAGCCGAGGGCCCCCCGTGCGGGTAACCCCGTTACACTGGCGGGGCCCTGGGCCCCGCGGCCCCGTGTCCCGAACCAGCGTCCCGATGTCGAGCCCGAGCGCCCCCACGCCCCCCCACCGCCCCGCACGCCTCCGGCGGCTCGCCCTCGCCCTCGCGACCGCCTGTGCTCTGGCGTGCGGCTCGAAGGACCCGACGGAGCTGACGAAGGAAGAGCAGCTCGGGCTCTACTACGAGAACGCGCTCTGGTACATCCAGCTCGGCGACCTCGACCGGGCGCAGTTCCAGGCGCAGAAGGGCCTCGAGGTCGACCCCGGCAACGAGCGGATGTCGCTCATCATGGGCCGCACGAACGTGATGCGCGGCACGGCCGAGAGCATCCAGGCGGCGCTGCAGATCTTCGAGGAGCGCCCGGAGCTGCCCGACTACCGCTGGCAGATGACGTACGGCGCGGCACTCGAACGTAAGGGCGTGCTCTACGACGAAGCGGCCCGCGCCGTACGCGACGGTCAGCGCGCCACCAAAGCCTCCGACCGCACGGCGCGCAGCGAAGAACTCCTCGCCGAAGCGCGCGGCTTCTGGCTCGATGCACGCAAGCGCTTCGAGCGCGCGCTCGAGAAGCGCCCCGGTGAGATCGAAGCCCTCAACGGGCTCGTGCGCACGAACGCGCTGCTGGGCGAGTTCGGCGAGAGCGTGCGCTGGTCCGAGGCGCTGATCGAAGAGATCCACGCGATGCAAGCCTTGCGCCGCACGCAGCTCGAAGCGCCGGACCTCACTGCGGATCGCGAAGCGAAGCTGCGCGAGGCCTACCGCATCGACCGTAGCTTCGAGGTCAAGACGCGCTTGCACACCGTGACGCTCCTGCGCCGCATCGGCCGCCAGAGCGAGGCGCTCGCGCACATCGAAGAGGTCATCGCGCTCGAACCCGAGTTGCCCCAGGCGTATTCGATCCGCGGGCAGCTGCAGATGGAGGTCGGCGAGTACGTCAAAGCGCGCGCCTCGCTGCAGCGCTTCCTGGAGCTGACCGACCTGCCGGTCGAGGACCCGCAGATCCGGCGCACGTTCGACCTGCAGGACGAGTGCGAGAAGCGCCTGCGCGCCAACGGCTGAGCCCCCGCCGCGCGGTTTCGCGAGTTTCCCCTTGACCCGCTGCGCCCGTTGGCGCATGAATATGCATCCGAGCGCATATTCATGCCCACGCCCTCGACCCAGCACCGCCGCAACCTCGTGCGCGACCTCCTCGCGTCCTACGACGTCCCGTCGCAGGCTGCGCTGGCGGAGCTGCTCGCGGCGCGCGGCGTGCTGGCCGACCAGTCGACCCTCTCGCGGGACCTGCGTGAGCTCCGCGTCGTGAAGACCCCGACGGGGTATGCGCTGCCCGACACCCTCGCGCCCGCGCCGCCCGCGATCGACCTGACGGCGGCCGCGCGCCAGTGGCTGCTCGGCGCCACCGCGGCCCAGAACCTCGTGGTGCTGCGCACGCCGCCCGCTGGCGCGCAAGCGCTGGCCGTCGCGCTGGACGGCGCCCGCCACCCCGCCATCGTCGGCACGGTCGCCGGCGACGACACCGTCCTCGTCGTGTGCCCCGGCGCACGCGAGGCCCGCGCGCTCGCCAGCGAACTCGGCGGCGCGCTCAGCGCCGGGGCCAGCGCCGCGTTGCCGCGGGAAACCAGCCGATGACCTCGACTTCGCCCCTTCCGGGCCGAGCCTCCAAGGCCGCGCCCGCACGCCACCGTTGTGCGGTGATCGGAGCCACGGGCTACGTCGGCCGTGAGCTCGTGCAGCTCTTGAGCCAGCACCCGGCAGTGACGCTGACGGCCGTGCAGTCCGCGCGGCCCGGCGCGACGCCGCCGCCTCCGACCCACCCGGGTGAGCCCGCGATCGCTCCGTACGACCCGGCGGCGTTCGCCGAGGCCGACGCGGTGTTCCTCGCGACCCCGCACGGCACGAGCGGGCCGCTCGCACGGGCGGCGCTGGCGGCAGGCGCGCGCGTCATCGACCTTTCGGCGGACTTCCGCTTGAAGCGGCCGGACATCTACCAGGCGACCTACGGCGAGGCCCACGCAGCGCCGGAGCTGCTGGACTCCGCCGTGTACGCGCTCGTCGAGCACGCGCGCGCGGAGCTCGCAGGGGCGCGCCTCGCGGCGTGCCCGGGCTGTTACCCGACGTCGGTGCTCCTGCCGAGCCTGCCGCTCGTGCAGCGCGGCGCGCTCGCGCCCGGCGCGGCGCTCATCGCGAGCTCCGCCAGCGGCGTCTCCGGCGCAGGCAAGGAACCGAGCGCGACGACGCTGTACGGCAACGTCGACGGCAACTTCCGCGCGTACGGCGTCGGCACGCACCGGCACCGCCCGGAGATCCAGCAGGAGCTCGATCGGGCCGCAGCCGCGGGCCAGCTCGCCCCCGAGGTCGTCTTCGTCCCCCACCTCCTGCCGACGTTCCGCGGCATCCTCACGACGCTCTACGCCGAGCCCGCCCGCGGCTGGGATGCCGCGCGCATCCGCGCCGCGCTGGCGGAGGCGTACGCGGGCGAGCCCTTCGTGCACGTGCACGCCGCGGGTGAGCAGCCCGGCATCGCGGACGTCGTGCGTTCGAACCGCTGCCACATCGCGGTCGCGGCTGCGGGGTCACGCGTCGTGATCACCTCGGCGATCGACAACCTCGTGAAGGGCGCCGCAGGTCAGGCCGTGCAGGCCTTCAACGCGCTCTTCGGTCTGCCGGAGACCCTCGGGCTCAGCGCCAATACGGGCTTCGTGCACCCGGCACAGGGAGGCGCGCGGTGAGCCGGCGCCCGCGGGTGCTCGTGAAGATCGGCGGCGCCGCGCTCGAAGAGCCCGGCCCGCGCGCCGCGTTCGCGCGCGCCGTGCAGCGCGCGCGCGCCGTGGGCAACGATGTCGTCATCGTGCACGGCGGCGGCAACCAGGTCGGGCGGCTGTCGGAGCGGCTCGGCCTCGAGACGCGCCGGGTCGCGGGGCTGCGTGTGACCGACGCCGCGACGGCCGAGGTCGTGCTGCAGGTGCTCGGCGGCGAAGTCGCGCGCAAGCTCTCGGCAGCGCTGGGCGCTGCCGGTGTGCCGGCGGTCTCGCTGACCGGCGCCGACGCGGGGCTCTACCGCGCGCGGCGCCTGCACCATCCCGCGGCGGACCTCGGCTACGTCGGCGAGGTCGAGCACGTCGACGGGGGCGCGCTGGAGCGCCTCCTCGCCGCGGGTTTCGTGCCCGTGGTCTCCTCCGTCGCCCCCGATGCCCACGCCGCTGTCAGCGACGACCGTTTCCTCAACATCAACGCCGACCACGCGGTCGCGCCGCTCGCGGCGGCGTGGGGCGCGGACGCCGTGCTCTTCCTGTCGGACGTGCCTGGCGTCCTCGACGGCTCACGCCAGCGCATCCCTTCGCTCACGGCCCAAGGCTGCGAGGCGCTGCGCAACGACGGCGTGATCACAGGCGGCATGTTGCCGAAGGTCGACGCAGCGCTCGCTGCGTCGGCAGCCAACCCGCACGCGACGGTGAAGATCGCGCTCGCCGACGGCGACGACGCAGTGCGCGCTGCGCTCCGCGACGACATCGGTACCCGTTTCCTCTACGAACCCCCGACCCACGTGACGGCCACCGCATCCCCTGCTGCGGTCGCAACCGCGACCTCCGCGTCCCCGTCGAGCGCTCCGGCCCCGCTGCCGGGCAACGCCGCGTTCTTCCCGACCTACAAACGCGCCGCGCCGGTCTTCGTGCGCGGCAGCGGTGCGTGGCTCGAGGACGAAACGGGCCGACGCTGGCTGGACCTGCTCTCGGGGATCGGCTGCACCGCGCTCGGCCACGCGCACCCGAAGCTGGTGGCAGCGCTCTCGGCGCAGCTCGCGACGCTGACCCACACGTCGAACCTGTACCGCCACAAAGAAGGCGAAGAGCTCGCGCAGCGCCTGACCCGCAAGGCGGGCATGGACACCGTGTTCTTCTGCAACTCCGGTACGGAGGCGATGGAGTGCGCGCTGAAGCTCGCGCGGAAGTACCACAAGGACCGCGCGGCGGCGACGGGTGAGCCCGCGCGCACGCACTTCGTCTCGCTGCAGCACGGCTTCCACGGCCGCACGATGGGCAGCGTCTCGATCACCGCGAACCCGGCGTACCGCGAGCCGTTCGGCCCGACGCTCGAGATGGAGCTCGTCGCGCCCGACGACATCGCGGGCCTCGAAGCGGCGCTCGGGCGGCGCCCAGCGGCGCTCGTGATGGAGCCGATCCAGGGCGAGGGCGGCGTGCGCCCGCTCTCGGACGAGTTCCTGCGCGCCGCGCGGGCGCTCTGCGACGCGACGGACACCGTTCTGGTGCACGACGAGATCCAGTGCGGCTTCGGACGCACGGGCACGTTCCTCGCCGCCGACGCGCTCGGCATCAAGCCCGACGTCGCCACGCTCGCCAAGCCGATGGCCGCGGGCCTGCCGATGGGCGCCACGCTCGCGCGCGGGCGCTTCGCGGAGGTCTTGCAGCCCGGGAACCACGGCACCACCTTCGGCGGTAACCCGCTGGCGTGTCGCGCCGCCCTCGTCGTGCTCGACGAGCTGGAAAACGGACTCGAGTTGAATATCGCGGCGCGCGGCGCGCAATTCAGCGCCGGCCTCGAAGCGCTCGCGCACAAGTACCCGGCCGCCGTCACGCTGCGCCGCGGGCGCGGGCTCCAACAGGGGCTTGTCGTTCCGGGCAAAGCGGCCGCGGTGCAAGCCGCCCTCTTCGAAGCCGGAGTCATCGCGGCGACCGCCGCCGGTGACACCGTCCGTTTCCTTCCTCCGTTCGTCGTCACCGCGGACGACATCGCGCTCGGCCTCGAGCGCCTCGACCGCGTCCTGGCCGCCCTCTGACCCCTTCTGCGACCGCGTTCCTACGATGACCCACAACCCCTTCGGGCGCCTGCCTGTCCAGGACTACATCGCGATCGGCGACCTGCACGCTGGCGAGTTCAAGCGTCTGCTCGCGGCGGCGCTGGAGATCAAGTCGAAGCGCGCGCACTACAGCGACCTGCTCGCTGGAAAGCGCATCGCGATGCTCTTCGAGAAGGAGTCGCTGCGCACGCGCATGACCTTCGACATCGGCATCCAGGAGCTCGGCGGCAGCGCCATCTTCCTGGACCTGCGCGACCAGCGCATGGGCTCGCGTGAGTCCGTGCACGACATGGCGAAGAACCTCGAGCGCTGGGTCGACGGCATCGTCGCGCGCACCTACCGCCACCGCACCGTGACGGACCTGGCGAAACACGCGTCGATCCCGGTCATCAACGGCCTCTCGGACCTCCTACACCCGTGCCAGGCGCTCGCGGACACGATGACCCTGACCGAGCGTTGGGGCTCGCTCGAGGGCCGCAAGATCGTCTTCGTCGGCGACGGGAACAACACGTGCCACTCGCTGATGATGGCGTGCGCGAAGCTCGGCGCGCACTTCATCGCGGTCGGCCCGGAGGGCTACGAGCCGAACCTGAAGATCATGAACCAAGCGCTCGCCGCTGCCCGTTTGACGGGCGCGACGATCGACTACACGGACGAGATCGACGACTCCATCAACGGCGCCGACGCCGTCTACACCGACGTCTGGGCCAGCATGGGCCAAGAGGACGAGGTCGAAGAGCGCTCGGCGGTCTTCGCGGACTACCGCGTCGACGACGAGATGATGGCGCTCGCCAAGCCCAGCGCCGTGTTCATGCACTGCCTCCCGGCCCACCGCGGCCAGGAGGTCACCGCCTCCGTGATGGACGGACCCCAGTCCATCGTCTTCGATATCGCCGAGAACCGTCTGCACGCACAGAAAGCCGTCATGGTCATGCTCATGGGAGAGGGTGAAGCCCCGCAACGCACGCCTACGTTCGACCTCGACGCCGTGGAGGTGCAAGCGTGAGCAAGCCGAACCAGAACGCGCGCGAAGCGCACCTGATGGGCAACGGCCGCAAGGTCGTCCTCGCCTACTCGGGCGGGCTCGACACGTCGATCATCGTGCCGTGGCTGACCGAGCGCGGCTGGAAGGTCCACTGCGTCGCCGGCGACGTCGGCCAGGGCGCCGACGAACTGCGCGGCCTCGAAGAGAAGGCCGCGGGCTGCGGGGCGAGCTCGTGCAAGGTCGTCGACCTGCGCACGCCGTTCCTCGAGGAATTCGTGTGGCCGACGCTGCGCGCGCTCGCGGTCTACGAAGGGCGCTACCTGCTCGGTACGAGCTTCGCGCGGCCGATCCTCGCCCGCGCGCAGGTCGAGTACGCCCGTGAGGTCGGCGCTGACGCCGTCGCGCACGGTTGCACGGGCAAAGGCAACGACCAAGTGCGCTTCGAGCTCGCGTACCGCGCGTTTGCGCCCGAGCTCGAGGTCATCGCGCCGTGGCGCTACTGGGACATCACCTCGCGCGAAGACGCCATCGACTACGCGGAGGCGCGCCGGATCCCGATCACGGCGAGCCGCACGAAGATCTACAGCCGCGACCGCAACCTGTGGCACATCAGCCACGAGGGCGGCGCGATCGAGGATCCGCGCAACGCGCCGCCGGACGACGCTTGGATGCTGACGGTCGATCCTGCCGCCGCGCCGGACACGCCGCTGGACGTCCGCGTCGGCTTCGAGGCGGGGCTGCCCGTGTCGCTCGACGGCGTGCGCCTGGGCGCGGTCGCGCTCCTGGAGCGCCTCAACACCCTGGGCGGCGCGCACGGGGTCGGGCGCGTGGACATCATCGAGAACCGCCTCGTCGGCATGAAGTCGCGCGGCCTCTACGAGACGCCTGGCGGCACGGTGCTCTACGAAGCGCTGCGCACGCTGCGCAGCGTGTGCGTCGAGCGCGACACGCTCGACCTGTGCGAGCGCCTCGCACCGGAGTACGCACGGGCGGTGTACTACGGCCAGTGGTTCCATCCGAAGCGCGAGGCGCTCGATGCGCTCTTCGCCGAAGCCATGCGCGGCTGCACGGGCGAAGTCACCGTGCGCCTCTTCAAGGGCACGGCGACGTCGCGCTCCGTCGAGAGCGCGAACTCGCTCTACAGCGAGGCGCTCGCGAGCTTCAAGATGGGCGCAGGTTACGAACCCGCGGACAGCGAGGGCTTCGTGCGCCTGTTCGGCTTGCCGGGCACCGTCGCGCGCGGCGTGCAGCGCCGCACGGAGAAGGCCGACACGGCGGCGCCGCGCGCCACGCCGGCGGGGGTGCGGGGCTGATGGCTGGCGGCCAGAGTCCCGCGACCGGTGCGGAGCCGCGCCTCTGGGGCGGGCGCCAGAGCGGCGCCCTCGACCCCGCGTTCGAGGCGTTCAACCGCAGTCTGCCGTTCGACCTGCGCCTCGTGCGCGAGGACCTCGAGGGCTCCGCTGCGTGGGCCCGGGCTCTCGGGCGCGCAGGCGTGCTGTCGAGCGCGGAGGTCGCGGCGCTCGAAGCTGCGCTCGGCGCGCTCGGAGACGAGGTCCAGCGTGATCCCGAGCAGCTCCTCCGCTCGCAGGCGGAGGACGTGCACGCGTTCGTCGAAGACGCGCTGCGCGCGAAGGTCGGCGACCTGGCGAAGAAGCTGCACACGGGGCGCTCGCGCAACGACCAGGTCGCGACGGATCTGAAGCTGCACCTGAAGCGTCAGGTCCTGCGCATCGGCGGCGAGCTCGGGGAGCTCATGCGGGCGCTGGTGGCGCTCGCCGAGCGTACTGCCGACCTGCCCCTGCCGGGTTACACCCACCTGCAGCGTGCCCAGCCGATCACGGCGGGGCACCACGCGCTGGCGTACGTCGAGATGTTGGCGCGCGATGCGACGCGGCTCGCGGATGCGGCGCGGCGCATGGACACCTCGCCGCTGGGCTCGGGCGCGCTGGCGGGGACGGCCTGGCCCGTGGACCGCGAAGCGCTCGCGAAGGACCTCGGGTTCGAAGGGGGTCCCACGCACAACAGCCTGGACGCGGTCAGCGACCGCGACCACGCCTTCGAGGTCACATTCACCTGTGCGACGGTGATGGTGCACCTGTCGCGGCTCGCCGAGGACTGGATCTTCTTCGCGACGCAGGAAGCGGGCTTCCTGCGCCTCGGCGACGACGTGTGCACTGGATCCAGCCTGATGCCGCAGAAGCGCAACCCCGACGCGCTCGAGCTCGTGCGCGGCAAGTGCGCGCGCGTGATCGGTCACCTGACGGCGCTGCTCACGCTGGCCAAGGGTCTGCCCCTCGCGTACGACAAGGACCTGCAGGAGGACAAGGAGGCGCTGTTCGACGCGCTGGACACCACCTCTGCGTGTCTACGCGTGACGACGGCCTGCGTGCGCTCGGCGCGTTACGTCGAGCCGCGCTGCCGTGCGGCCGTCCAGGGCGGCTTCTTGGACGCGACGGACCTCGCCGACCTGCTGGTGCGCGCGGGCGTCACCTTCCGCGACGCGCACCATCGCGTCGGAAGCGCCGTTCGCATCGCCGAAGAGCTCGGCTGTGAGCTCTCGTCACTGCCCGAGACCCAGCGGCGCGCGCTCTTCCCGGAGCTCGTCGGGACCCCCGACGAGGACCTCACGCGCGCGCTCGCCGTCGAGGCGCAGTTGCGCCGCCGCGGCGTCACGGGCGGCACGTCCCCCGAGCGCGTGCGCGCCGAAGTGGCGCGCTGGCACACCCTCCTGTCCCCCCTTCCGAAACCCTGAAACGGCGCGCCCCCGGCGCGCGCCCCGAGCGCTCCTCGGCCCGGCCGGGCCTCCTTTGGACACGATCCTCACCACCGCTGCTTCCGAGCCCACCGTCGAGGTCACGTTGCGTCATGCCCGCGTCGACGACGTGGCGGACATGCTGGAGCTCGTCAACGGCCTCGCCGCCGATGGCGTGATGTTGCCGCGCTCGCCCGCGTCGGTCGTCGAGAACCTGCGCGACTTCGTCGTCGCCACCGTCGACGGCAAGTTCGCGGGCTGCGGCGCGCTCGCGATCATCTGGACCGACCTCGCGGAGGTGCGCTCCATCGCGGTCCTGCCGGAGCTCCGCAAACACGGGGTCGGCAAGCGCATCGCCGAGAAGCTGCTGGAGGTCGCCGACGACCTCGGCATCGCGCGTGTGATGGCCTTCACCTACGTGCCCGGTTTCTTCGAGCGCCTCGGCTTCCGCATCGTCGAGCACGCGCACTTGCCGCACAAGGTCTTCAACGACTGCCTCAACTGCCCGAAGTTCCACAAGTGCGATGAGATCGCGGTCTTGAAGGAGCTGCGCCCGATCGAGGGCCAGCCGCTGAGCGGCCCGCTGAGCCTGCCGATGCCTGGCCGGGGCATGCCCCGGCGCGCGTAACGGGCGCCCGCGCCGCTCACATAGGAGACGGCCGCCGGTGGAGCACTCGCTCCACCGGCGGCCGTCGCACATGCCAGAGGCCTCACGCGGCTGGGCCGCGCGGAGCCCCAGCGCTCACTGCACGAACGTGACCGCGAGGCCGTTCGTGAAGTTCGAGGTCGCTGCGCCGCCGCTGACGTCGCGGTGCCACGCCTGGAAGTTGCGCGTCTGTCCCGCGACGGCCGTCACGAAACCACCCGGCGACGGGATCTGGTTCAGGTTGAGCAGCAGGTTGAAGGAGCCCGTCGAGCCCGTGTTCTTGATCTGGCCCGGGCCGACGTAGCGCCCGATCTGGCCGCCGAGGCACAGGACCCCGGCGCTGCCGCCCGGGCTCGGGGTGCTGCCCTGCGTGAGGCTCGTGATGAAGAACCCGAAGGCGTTGTTCGGGAGCTGTGACGCGGTCAGGGTCAGGTCGTTCGCCGCGATCGACGCGCTGCCGCCGCCCAGGATCAGGCCGGTCTGGCCCGTCGAGTTGGCGTTGGCCGTGCAGTAGTTCGTACCGACGCCCGCGGCGCCGTTCGGGACGAGCGAGAGCACGGTGCCGTTCGAGACGCTGCCGGACTGGTTGAAGCCCCACTCTGCGATGTCGATCGGGCCGTTGCCGTTCTGGAAGCCGATCGTCGCGCTGCCGCCGCCGTCGGCGCGCACGCTGGCGACGTCCTGGTACAGGAACTGCGCGCGGATGTTGCCCGCGTTCGCCGGAACCTGGATCTGGAACGTCACGCGATCCGTGGCGTTGCCGAAGAAGCCCGCGTCCTGCCACTGCACGATGAGGCGACCTTGGGTCTCCTGCCAGTAGATCTCACCGACGGTGCCGCTGACGGTGTTGAGGTCGTCCCAGAAACCCAGGAGCGCCTGGCTCGTCAGCGAGAACGCAGCCCCCGACGGCAGCGCAGCGTTGACGACACCGAGCTCGGTACCAGCGCCCGCAAAGCGGATGCCACCGTTGCTGCCCACGCGCGCGACGCCCGCGGCAAAGAGGCTGTTGCCGATCGTGGTCGGGATGTCGACCTCGGCGTCGTCCGTGAGGCTGAGCGGCGTGCCGGTGCCCGAGATGTCGATCCAGGTGCCCGGCAAGTTGCTGACGATGATGTGCGACGCGGGCGGCGGCGGCGGCGGCGGCGAGAACGTTCCGACGAGCGAGAGCACGTCGTTGTTCGAGACCGCGCCGGCGGTGTTGAACGAGAACTGCACATCGTTGCCCCAACCGTCGGCCTGGTAGCCGATCGTCGCGCTACCACCGCCGGCGGCGCGCACGGAGGCGACGTCTTCGTACACGAAGCGCGCCCAGGTGGTGCCGGTCGAGGGCACCTGCAATTGGAAGGTGGTGCGGTCCGCGGTGGCCGAGCCGTTGAAGAACGCGGCGTTCTCCCATTGCACGATCAACGTGCCCGCGACCTCTTGCCAGTAGATCTCACCCCAGAGGCCGCTCTCGGTGTCGATGTCGTCCCAGAAGGGCAGCAAGCACTGCGAGCCCGAGAACGCCGTCGCGTTCGGGAGCGCCTGGTTCGTGATGCCGAGGTCGAGGCCCGGCGGTGTGGTCAGGCGGAAGCGGACGCCGCCGTTGCTGCCGACCCGCACCGTGCCTGCGGGCAGCAGGGCGTTGCCGACCGTCGTGACGATGTCGACCTCGGCGTCGTCCGCGAGGCTGAGCGGAGTGCCCGTCGTCGAGATGTCGACGAAGGCGCCGGGCAAGTTGGAGACGATGTTGAGCTGGGCCGCGGCGACGCCGTGCAGGGCAGCGAGGGCCGCTGCGCCGGAGGCGAGGCGCGTGGAGTGGCGGAGGAGATTCATCTGCGTAGAGACTGGAGACCGCGACGGAGGCCTCGGGATCGGTGTGATCCGATCGCCCCCGCGCAGCGCCATCCTACGCCCTCCCGTTTCGGGCTGCGCAACGCCCCGCAGGACCGCGTTCGAGTGGTCAGCGAGGAGCCCGATTCGGGCCACGGTCACCGGCCGCCCGGACGCAGCTCGGGGTGTGCTCGGTAGAGCTCCTCGAGCGTCTTCGCTGTATAGGTATGCGAGGTACGGCCGTCGGGTCCGTCGTCTTCGACCTCGAGGCGCACTCCCTCCGGCGTCACCGAGAGGCTCTGGCTGCGCCCGCTGAAGCGAGCGCGCGGCGAACCCTGCGGACGGCCGGGCTCTGGGTCGTGCTGGGCCCCGTCTTCGCTCGGCCCGAACGCACCGCCGCCCAGCAGCGCGTCGAGGCGCTCCAGCTCCGTGCGAAGGCGCGCGAAGGGATCGCCGAAGGGCTGCGCGGGGTCGGAGGCGTCTCCGGGCGCCGCCCCGGGCCCGAACCCCGGGAACGGAAACTCCCCGAAGGGGGACTCCCCGAAGAAGGGCCGGAAGAACGGATCGTCGAACGGGTCGCGGCCGCCGAAGGGCCAGCGGCGCAGCGGCGCGGGCGCGTCGAGCGCGCGGTCCGGGGCTGCCCCCGCCCGCGGGGCGAGCGGCGCGGGGCGCTGGCGGACCTCGCGCAGGGCGAGGCGCGCGGTCCACGCGAGCTCCGTGTCGGTCCCGCGCGCGAGCTCGGCGAGGTCCTCGCGCAGCGCCGGATCCGCCACGGCGCGCTCGACGACTGCGTTGAAGTGCTCCTCGCGCCGGTCGAGGTCGGGCTCGCGCAGCCACGCGGTGAGGTGGGCGACCGGGACGGACGGGCGGGCCGGAGACTCCCCGTGCGCGGCGCCGCCGGGCGACGCCGCGCGGGGCGGGGCAGGGTCCGCGCCCCGGCGCAGCGGGAGGCTGCCCGCGGCAGGCGGGGCGAGCGGGCGGACGCCGCCCTCGGCCCCGAGGTCCTGGGCGGCGGCGGCAAACGGACGGGGGGCGGCCACGACAGCGGCGGCCGCCAACACGAGGATCCCAGCGATCTTCATGGCTGCTGCACTGCAAGGACACGGCGCGCAGGGGCGCGCCAGGGTTCTGCCGGCCGCGGGCTGCGAGGTCCGCGGCAGGGTGATACGTAGACGCTCAGCGCCGCCCCGGATGGGGCCGGAGCTCGGGCCCGCGCGGGGCCTCGACGTCACCGGCGAGGGACGCGCCGCCCGCCGGGCGCACGAAGCCGGGCAAGTGGTGGCCGAGGTCGACCTCGACCGCGTGCTGCTCGAGGGGCGCGCCCGAGGACGCGCCGAGGCGGATCACCCCCGCCGGCAGCGCCGGGATGGGCCCCGCAGCCGCCGGGCCAGCGGCCTCCGGTCCAGCGACGAGCTGCACCTCGGACGCGCCGCCGGACAGCGCGCCCGCGCCGCCGAGCTCGGTGTGGACGACGAGCGGGACCGATGACGCTCCCGTGCCCGTTTCGCCCGCGCCCGGCTGCCCGAACCCGAGCAGCCACGCGAGGCCTGCGGTGAAGACGAGGCCCGCCGCTGCGGCCCCCGACGACGCGAGCCAGCGCCGGCGCGCCGGGCGGGTGCCGGGGCGCTCGACGGGCGCGGCGGCAGGTGCGCCGGTCCCGGCGACGTCGAGGCTCGAGAAGCGCGCGCGCTGCGCGAGCGCGGCCGAGACGGGGTGTCCCCCGAGCCAACCCTCGCGGTCGAGGGCCGCGCGGATGCCCGGCCACAGGTCGGGCCCCGAGTCCTCCGCCGCGCGCGCTTCGGCCGCCGCCGAGCGCAGCGCCCGGCGCGCCGCAAAGGCGGCGTCCGCCGCGGGCCGCGCCGCGGGGTGCTCCGCGAGCCAGAGGTCGAGGGCCCGCTGCTCCACGGGCTCGAGGTCGCCGCCGACGTACAGCGGCAGAAGGCCCAGCGCGTCGCCGGAGGTCCAACCCTGGGCCAGGGGGCGCGCTTCGACGTCGAGGTCCGACTCCGTGTCGCTCGCACCGCTGTGCGCCGGGCTCTCCCCTGTCGAGGCCGCAGGCGCCATTCCAGCAGGCACCTGCCCAACAGGCTGCTGGTCACCGGGCTGCCGGAGTCCAGGGTGCCGAGGCTCAGAACCTTCGGCGGCGTCGAACGGAGTATCGGGCGTGTCGTGCATGGTGCAGCCGCGTGCTGCGCGCGGCCTTATGGAGCGTGCTACGGGCGGGTTCCGGTCGAGTTGGCGCGGTCCTCGGAATCGGAGGATTCGGCGGGGCCGGCGCCCGAGCGCAGGCGCTGGCGGCGCTCCCACTCCTCCTGGAACAGCTTGCGCCCGCGGTGCAGGCGCCAGCGCACGGTGACGTGGGTCGCGCCGACGATCTCGGCGATCTCCGTGCACGGGAGACCCTCGAGCTCGCGCAGGGTCAAGACCGACTGGAAGTGCGGCGCGAGCGTCGCGAGCACGGCCCGCACCTCGGCCGCGGTCTCCTCGGCTTCGAGGGCCGCGGAGGGCCGCAGATCGGCGGGATCCTCGACGTCGAGGTCGGCGGCGTCGTCTTCGCTCGAGACGAGCGAGGCGCGCGGGCGCCGCCGCCGCAGGTGGTCGATGCAGAGGTTCGTGACGATCCGGTACAGCCAGGTCGTGAACGCGTGTTCGAAGTCGAAGCGCTCGAGGCTCCGGAAGACGCGCAGGAAGGCCTCCTGGGCCAAGTCCTGGGCGTCTTCGTCGCTCGGCACCATGCTGCGCGCGACGCGCAGGACGCGGCGCTGGTGGCGCTGGACGAGGGCCGCGAAGCCCGCTTCGTCCCCGGCCTGGGCCCGGCGGACGTCCGCGTGGTCGAGGGCGTCCTCCTCCGGCGTCGACACGGCCAGGGCCGGGTCGACCCGCGGGAGCTCGGGTGCGGGGGGAGCAGGGTCGGCTTCGGTCACGGCGATCCCACCCCGGGACGAGCGGGGGCGGGCGTCGGGAGTGTAGGGGACGGTCCGGGTCGGCGTCACGCCGACGGCCTACGCTCGACCACCCGAAGTGTTGGCAGAGGCTCCCCGAGCCGCGGCGCGCCTCACTCCGGGGCGCCGACGAGCGGGAAGCGCCCCGCGATCGCGCCGAGGCGCCGGTACTTCTCGCGGCGCTCGGGCACGAGGCGGGCGCGCGGCCGCTGCGATAGCTCCTCGAGCTCGCGCGCGATCGTCTCGCGCAGGGTCTTGAACATCGCTTCGCGGTCCTTGTGCGCGCCGCCGAGGGGCTCGGGCACGACGCCGTCCACCAGTCCGAGCTCGAGCAGCGGTCCCGCCGTGAGCTTCAGCGCCTTGGCCGCGTCGGCGGTGCGGGCGGCGTCCTTCCAGAGGATCGCCGCGCAGCCCTCGGGGGTGATGACCGAGTAGTACGCGTACTCGCAGATGAGCACGCGGTCGCCGACCCCGATGCCGAGCGCGCCCCCGGAGCCCCCTTCGCCGATGACGATCGTCAGGATCGGCACGGTGAGCTCGAACATCCGCAGGATGTTCTCGGCGATGGCGGCCGCTTGGCCGCGCTCCTCCGCGCCGATGCCGGGATAGGCGCCGGGTGTATTGATCAACGTGACGATCGGCAGGCCGAGCTTCTCGGCCAGCAGCATCTTGCGCAGGGCTTTGCGGTAGCCCTCCGGGTGCGCGCAGCCGAAGTTGCAGTCGAGGCGCTCTTTGGTCGTGCGCCCCTTGCGGTGCGCGACCAGCATGAAGCGCTGCTCGCCGATGCGGGCGAAGCCCGTCATCATCGCGCGGTCGTCGCCGTAGACCTTGTCGCCGAAAAGTTCCAAGAACTCATCGACGCTGTGCACGACGTAGTCCGAGGCCACCGGGCGGTCCGGGTGGCGCGAGACCGTGACCTGGTCCCACGGCGAGAGGTCGCGGTACGTCTCCGCGAGGCGGGCGCGCAGCTTGGCGCGTAGGCCTTCCAGCTCGGGCCCGATGTCGGCCCCACCGAGGGCCTCGAGCTCGGCGAGCTTCTTCTCCATCTCCTGGATCTCGCGCTCGAACGGCAGCGCCGCAGCTTGACTCGGCGGGCTGACGGAGGCGTCCTGGCGCTTCGAGGGATCTTTGTCGCTCACGATAGCGCGCCATGGTCCCGTCGGAGGGGGCCCGAGGCAACCGGTGGGGCCCGAATCCGCGGACCGCGGCGCGCCCGATCCGGTTCGACGCGCCGATCCGACGCGCCGCGCATGCGACCGGAAGGGAACCGGCACGCTACACTCTCCGCCCCAGTCGCGCGCCGGGTGGCGCGTGGCCCCCACCTCTGGACCTCCGCGAGAGCTCCGATGCCCGAAGCGGCCCCGCGCACGAACGACGCTCGCCCCGAGGCGACCCGCCCCCTGTCCGCCCCCCACGCCTGGCGCGTCGAGGTCTTCCGCCGCGCGAGCGTCGACGACCCGGAGGGCGTCCACGCCCGCGCGGCCCTCGCCGAAGCCGGCGTCGAGGGCCTCGGCGACGTGCGCTCGGGGCGCGGCTTCCTGCTGCCCGCGGACCTCGACGCCGCGGTCGTGCAGCGCGCGGTGCGCGAGCTCTTGGCCGACCCCGTGCTGGACGAGGTGCGGACCACAGCGCCGGACACCCTGCCGCCCGCTGGCAGCGCGACCCACCGCGTGCTCGTGGCGCGCAAGCCCGGGGTCATGGACCCCGTCGCGCTGACGCTCGAGCGCGCCCTGCGCCGCGCGGGCATCATCGCGGCGGACGCTGCGGGCCACGTCGCGACGTTCCGCGTCTTCGAGGTGTTCGGCAAGGTCGAGCGCAACGCGCTCGTCGCAGCGGCACGCCGCACGCTCGGGAACGAAGTGATCGAGGCCCTCGCCGTCGACGCCGAGGGCCTCGCGTACAGCGTGCCGAGCGCGCGCCCGCGGCACGGCCGCGTCGAAGTGCGCCTCTCGCAGCTCGACGATGCGGGCCTCTTGAAACTGTCGGAGACGGGGCAGCTCTCGCTGGACCTCACCGAGATGCGCGCCGTGCAGGCCCATTACCGCGAAGCCGGCCGCGAGCCGTCGATCGCGGAGCTCGAGACGATCGCGCAGACGTGGAGCGAGCACTGCCAGCACAAGACGTTCCGCGGCAGGATCGAGATGGACGGCGAGGTGATCGACAACCTCCTGAAGTCCACGATCGCGGCGGCGACCCACGAGCTCGCGAAGCCGTGGTGTGTGTCGGTGTTCCACGACAACGCGGGCGTCGTCGAGTTCGAGCCGGAGCTCGACAAGGACCGCGGCGGTTGGTGCGTCGCGTTCAAGGTCGAGACGCACAACCACCCCTCCGCGATCGACCCGTACGGCGGCGCGGGCACGGGCATCGGCGGTGTGATCCGCGACATCCTCGGCGTGGGCCTCGGCGCGAAGCCCATCGCCAACACGGACGCGTTCTTCGTCGGGCCGATGGACTTGCCGGACGCGCGTGTGCCGAAGGGCTCGATGCACCCGCGGCGCATCCTGCGCGGCGTCGTCGCGGGAGTGCGCGATTACGGCAACCGCATGGGCATTCCGACGACCAGCGGCGGCGTGTGGTTCGACGAAGGGTACGTCGCCAATCCGCTGGTGTACGCGGGCACCGTGGGCCTCATGCCGCGCGACTGCGTGCACAAGGAGGTCGCGCCGGGTGACCACATCGTCGTCGTCGGCGGCCGCACCGGCCGCGATGGCATCCACGGCGCGACGTTCTCCTCCGTCGAGCTGCACGAAGACAGCGAGACCGAAGACGCCGCCGCCGTGCAGATCGGCGATGCGATCCAAGAAAAGCGGGTGCTCGACGGGCTCTTGCGCGCGCGCGACCAGCGCCTCTACCGCGCGGTCACGGACTGCGGCGCGGGCGGGCTCTCGTCCGCGGTCGGCGAGATGGGCGCGACGTGCGGCGCAGAGGTCTGGCTGGAGAAGGTCCCGCTGAAGTACCCGGGCCTCGCGCCCGAGGAGATCTGGATCAGCGAAGCGCAGGAGCGCATGGTGCTCGCGGTGCCGCCCGAGAAGCTCGCGGAGTGCATCGCGGTCTTCGCCGCCGAGGACTGCGAAGCGACCGCGATCGGCACGTTCACCGACAACGGCCGCCTCGTCCTGAAGTACGAGGGCGAGGTCATCGGCGACATGGACCTGCACTTCCTGCACGAAGGCACGCCGCGGCCCACGCGCCAAGCGACATGGAGCGCGCCGCAGCTCGCCGATCCGGGCTGCCCGCCGCCGGGCGCGGATCCGGCGAACGCCGACTGGAACGGAGCGCTCCTCGCGCTCCTGCGTCGCCCGAACATCGCGAGCAAACAGTGGATCGTGCGCCAGTACGACCACGAAGTGCAGGGCATGAGCGTCGTGAAGCCGTTCGCCGGCGTCGACCGCGACGCGCCGTCGGACGGCGTGGTGCTGAAGCCGCTGGCGAAGTCGTCGAAGGGCGTGGCGCTCGGCAACGCAGCGCACCCGCGCTACGGCGTGCTCGAGCCCGAGCGCATGGCGCTGGCGTCGATCGACGAAGCGCTGCGCAACGTCGTCGCCGTCGGCGGAGACCCCGCGCGCACGTCGCTGCTCGACAACTTCTCGTGGGGCAACTGCAAGAAACCCGACCGCCTCGGCGCGCTCGTCAAAGCCGCGCGCGGCTGTTACCGCGCGGCGAAGGCGTACGGCACGCCGTTCATCTCGGGCAAGGACTCGCTCAACAACGAGTACCGCATCGGTGAGGAGTCGCGGCCGATCCCGCCGACGCTGTACATCTCCGCGCTGAGCGTCGTGCCGAACGTCGCGAACTGCGTGACGATGGACGCGAAGGTCAAGGGCAACCTGCTGCTGCTCGTCGGTTGGACGAAGGCCGAGCTCGGCGGTTCGGAGTACCACGCGCACCTCGGCCTGCACGGCGGGACGGTGCCTGCGCCGGACCTCGCCAAAGCACCGAACGTGTTCGCGAAGCTGCACGCGGCGATGAAGCTGAAGCAGGTCGTCGCGTGCCACGACCTCTCCGAGGGCGGACTGGCCGTGGCGCTGACGGAGATGTGCATGGCCGGCGGCCTCGGGGCCGACGTGGACCTCTCCGTGATCGACCACGAGCCGTACCCCGCAGGTTACGACGTCGACGCGACGCTGCTCTTCTCGGAGTCGTGCACGCGCTTCCTCGTCGAGGTCGAGCCGGGCAAGAAGTTCAACTTCCAGACGAAGATGATGGGCGTCCCGTGCATCCCGATCGGTCGCTTGTCCGGCGGGACGCGCGTCAAGGTCAAGGGCGTCGATGGGCGCTCGGTGATCGACATTTCGATCGCTGAGGCGCGCGCGGCGTTCCACGGCGGGTTCCAGGGCTGAGCGGACCGAGAGAGCGAGACACACCATGGCGATCGCGACGAAGGTGAAGGCGCTCGTGCTGCGCACGGCGGGGACCAACTGCGAGGACGAGACCGCGCGCGCGCTCGAGCGCGCCGGCGCCGATGCCGCGGTGGCGCGGACGGACGCGGTGGCCCGCGACGCGGAGCGGCTCGCGGGTTACGGCGTGCTGGTGTTCGCCGGCGGGTTCTCGTACGGCGACGACCTCGGCTCGGGGCGCGTGTGGGGCCACGAGCTGCGCTCGGGTGGCCTCGGCGCGGCGCTGCGCCGGCACGTGGACCGCGGCGGGGTCATCCTCGGGGTGTGCAACGGCTTCCAGGTGCTGGTCGAGTCGGGCCTGTTCGAGCCCGACAAAGCCCCGGAAGAGCGCTCGATCGCGCTCTACGCCAACGCCTCGAACCACTACGAATGCCGCTGGGTCACGCTGCGCGAGCACGGCGGCCGCTGCGGTTGGCTGACGGACGGCCTCGAATGGCCGTGCCCGGTGGCCCACGGCGAAGGCCGCTTCGTCGTGAAGGACGACGAGACGCTGGCGCGGCTGCGCAGCAACGGGCAGATCGCGCTGACCTACGTGGGCCAGGGCAAGGGCCCCGCGGCGTACCCGCAGAACCCGAACGGGGCCGTCGCGGACATCGCGGGGATCACCGACCCGACCGGCCGCGTCGTGGGCCTGATGCCCCACCCCGAGCGCAACCAGGACCCGTGGCACCACCCCGAGTGGACCCGCCTCCAGACGGCAGGCCAGCGGCGCGACGAGGGCGAAGGCCTCTCGTTCTGGCGGCGGATGGTGGAAGCGGCGGCCCGCGGCTCTCTATGATCCAGGCCGCGGGCGCGCCCCGCGCCAGGAGTTCGCAACCCGCGCCCCTGGACCGCCATTCGAACCGTCACGAGAAGAGGGCACATGCCGATGCCGAGGGGCTTCGCACTGTCTGGGATCCTGGCGCTCGCGGCCACCGTGGCCGCCTGCGCCCCTGTCGCCGTCGTCGGAGCTGCGATCGTCGTCAACGACGAGTTCGCCGACAACGC
>CAYOBN010000039.1:37672-43816 GCA_964402175.1 uncultured Planctomycetaceae bacterium
CTCTTCGTCAGCCAGGAGTTCGTCGACAACGCACACGTCGTGCACTACGACCTGCCCGCGGACGAAGTGTGGGCGACCGTGCGCGCGCGCTGCGTGAAGATCGCGGAGGGCGATCCGCCCGTGCTCGACGACGCAGCGCGGACGGCCGAGCTCTCGATCGAGGGCGGCCGAGCGGCGGTGCGCGTCGAGGCCCTTGCGCCGCGCCGCTGCCGGATGTTGGTCGGCGCGCGCAAGTTCGGCCTGAACAATGCTGGCCTCGCCCACCACGTGCTCGTGCGGCTCGACGCGCTCGCGCCGGGGCAGTGACGGGCGGGCTCAGCTCAGGGACTGGGTGAGCTCGCGGACGAGCTGCTCGAGTCGCCCCTCGCTGCGCAGACGCGCGACACACTGCGCGCAGACGCCGGTGAGGCGCAGCATGTGGCCGGTCATGAGGAACCCCTTGCGCTCGGCGTTCTTGCGCTGCAGCGCCTCGATCTCCTCGTCCTGGAACTCGTCGATGCCGCCGCACACGGTGCACACCATGTGGTCGTGGTGTTCGTGGCCGAGGACGTGCTCGTACACGACCCCGTTGCCGGTTTCGACCGCCTCGATGAAGCCGCCCTTCTGCAGCACGTCGAGCGTGCGGTAGACGGTGGCGCGTGAGACCGCCGAGCCGGACTCGGCTTTGAGCCACTCGTACATGGTCTCGGCCGAGAAGTGGTCGTGGGTCTCGAAGGCTTTGTCGAAGACCTGACGCCGCTGGGGCGTCATGCGGAGGTTCTGCTGGCGCAGGTAGTCCTCGAAGCGCTGGACGATCGCGGCGTGTTTCACAGGTGCGGGCGGGGGCCTCCAGGTCCACGCACCGGCTCGAAGGTGAGCCGGCACAGCGCCTAGCATCGGCTCTCGGGGCCGACTGTGCAAGCAAACCCAGAGGGTCCTGGGAGCGCGGAACGCGCGCCCTCCTCGCGCCCCCCATTGCGCCTCGGACAGGATCCGGTAACGTTGTTGGTATGAACAAGCGCACCCTCTTCCCGGCCGCCGCGCTCGCACTCGCGGTCACTGCGTTCGCTGTCACTCGCCCCTCGGCCGCCCCAGAGCCCTGTGGCTGCTTCGACCCCGCCGCATGCGGCGACCGCGAGGTCGTGTGCCCCGCGGGGCCGGACTGCTTCATGCCGACGGTCTGCCCCGACCGGGACCTCGTGTGTCCCGCCGACGCTGCGAGCGCGGTGGCTGACGCCGCCGAGTGACGGTCGCGGTGAACCGCGCTGTCCCCGGGCTGTTCCGCGCTCAGCCCCGCGGCGCGGCCCGGCGCGCCTCGCGGCGCTTGCCGATGTCGCGGCGACAGAACTTGCCTTCCCAGTGCACCCGGTCGTAGGCGCGGTACGCGCGTTCGCGGGCGTCGTCGATGGAATCGCCGACCGCGGTGATGCACAGGACGCGGCCGCCGTTGGTGGCCACGGACAGCTCGCCGGCGGGGTTCTTCACGCGCTTCGTTGCGGCGTGGAACACGACGACGCCGTCGACTGCGCCGGCCTCTTCCAAGCCGCTGATGCGATCGCCCTTGCGCGGCGACTCGGGGTACCCCTCCGCCGCGGCGACGACGCCCACGACCGGGCGCGCGTCCCAGGTCGGGGGCTCGATCTGGTCGAGGCGCCCTTCCGCCGTGGCGAGCAGGAGCGGCACGAGGTCGCTCTTGAGCCGCCGCACCAGCGCCTGACACTCGGGGTCCCCGAAGCGCACGTTGTACTCGACGACCTTCGGCCCGGTCTCCGTGATCATCAGCCCGACGAAGAGCACGCCGCGGTAGTCGATGCCCTCGCGGCGCAGCGCGCTGACGGTCGGCAGCAGCACGTGGGACTCGATCTGCTTGTGCAGGCGCTTGCCGAGGTCCGAGACCGGCGAGAAGACGCCCATGCCCCCCGTGTTCGGGCCGACATCGCCGTCGCCGACCCGTTTGTGGTCCTGGACGGCCTCGAGGATGCACAGCGTCGAGCCGTCGGTGACGACGAAGACGCTGGCCTCTTCACCCTCCATGAACTCCTCGATGAGGACCCGCTGGCCGGCTTTACCGTGGCGCCCCTCCTCCATCAGGGCGTCGATGACGGCCTTGCCCTCGCGCGCGTCCGCGACGATGTACACACCTTTGCCGGAGGCCAAGCCGTCCGCTTTGATGACCTGCGGCCAGGCGGTGCAGCCATCGAGGTACCCCTTCGCCGCGCCGCTGCGGTCGAACGAGCGCGCGGCGGCCGTCGGGATCCGGTACTTCTCCAGGAGGTCCTTCGAGAAGCTCTTCGAGCCCTCCAGGCGCGCGCCGTCCTTGCCCGGCCCGAAGACCTTGAAGCCCTTGGCGCGCAGGAGGTCCGCCACACCGGCGCACAGGGGATCCTCGGGTCCGATCACGACGAGGCCCGGCTGCTCGGCCTCACACAGCGCGACGAGCCCTGGACCGTCATCGGCCGCGACCTTCTCGACGCGGGCGACGTCCACCATCCCGGCATTGCCCGGAGTGCACACCACCTCGCTGACGAGCGGCGACTGCTTGATCTTCCACGCGAGGGCGTGTTCACGCCCGCCAGCACCGACGACGAGGACCTTCATGGGAGGGAGCGGCGGACCCATCCAGCCCGCGCGGCCGAAGAGGATACCCGCCCCCCCTCCCTAGCGCAGGTCCGAACGGCTACGATCTCCGCCCTCGGGTCGGGGTGTACCTCAGTTGGTAGAGGCGAAGCTTTGGGTGCTTCGAGTCGCTGGTTCGAGTCCAGTCACCCCGACCACTCCGCGCCCGTAGCTCAGCTGGATAGAGCTCCCGACTTCTAATCGGGTGGTCGCAGGTTCGACTCCTGCCGGGCGTACCACCTGGGCCCGCGCCAGCGGGCCCGTCGTGTGTCACTTCGTGCCCGTCGCGCCGTCGCCCACCAGGAGGCGGACGAAGCCGTCCAGGTCGAGGGGGTTCGGGGCGTCGGGGCGGGCGGCGTCGAGGGTGATCGACTTGATCTTCAGGGCCGCGGCGGCCTCCTGGGCGAGCAGCAGGCGGCCGCCTGCGGACTCGAGGGCCTCGTTCGTGAGGCGCTCCTTGAGCGCTTCGGCCTGGTCGACGGCGAGCTGGCCGACGGTGAGGGCTTTGGCGTGCAGGTTGTCGGCCTCGACCTTGCGCGCGGCGCGGAAGAGCTCGGTCTCGGTCGCGATGGCGAGCGCCTGCGACTCCATGTCGAGCTTCAGCCGCTCGAGGCGCAGGTCGTAGGCGGCGATCAGCTCGGCCTCTTCGCGGTTCACGGCGGCCTCTTCGACGTCCAGCTCGTGTTTGGCGACGTCGCGCCGGGCGAGCACCGCGTTGGTCTCGAGCTTCTGGCCCGAGAGCTTCTGCTCGGCGAGCTTCTGCTCGTAGAGGGGCGGGAAGGTGACGCCGGTGATCAGGACCGATTCGGCGACGAGGTGCAGCCGCTCGAGCGCCTCGTTCACTGCGGTGAGCGCATCCGCCGCGATCGCTTGGCGCCGATCCGTCGTGAACCACTCCTCGGCGCGCAGGGCGGCGAGGCGCTCCAGCAGCACCTTCTCGACCGCGGTCTTGGCGCTCTGTCGATAGTTCGACTTGAGGCCGTCGGCGACCAGGCGGTGAGCGCGCCCCTCCTGGATGCGATAGGGCACGTTGACCGAGACCGCGAACTCGACGTCGTCGGCGGTGCGCAGCTCGAGCGGAGGCAGCACGTTGCCTTCGCGCTCGGCGCCGAAGCGCAAGTGGACCGTGCGCGCATCGAGTATGTGCCACGACGTGAGGCCGAGCGGGCCAAAGTGGAAACCCGGGCCCAGGTCCTGGGTCTCGACGCCGGCGTCACGGCCCCAGTTGTTCTGTCGGACGGCGAGCTCCGTCGGTAGCACGCGGCGTACGAGCGCGCTGCCTGCGAACACGGTCAGGCCTGCGAGCAGCGCGGCCAGGACCCCGATCCGCGCCGTAACGAGCAACGGACGCAGGATCCGCTTGCGCAGTGCGGCGCTGCGCCATGCCCGCCGTGCGACCTGTGCGAAGGCGCGCGCGCCGCGCAACGTCCATGTCCACGCGACGCGGGATGCCTTCTGCAGCGCGATGCCTGCCCGCGACGCGAGCTCTTTCCACTGAACCATGATAGGTGCTCCCGTTGTGTCAGAGGCCCGCTGTGCGGCGAGCGCGTTCTTCGGCGGATTCGAATGGCTCGACGATGATCTCGGTCTTCGCGAGGTTCGCGATCAGGGTCTTCAAGACGGCCAGCTCACCTTGGGCCGCGACGGCCTCTGCGCGGGCGCGGAACGCTGCGGCTTCGTTGGTGTAGCGCACGGTGGCGCTGTCGGCTTGCGACAGGAGCTCGGCTTGTTTCAGCTCGCCTTGGCGTACTTTGGCGCGGTATGCGTTCTCGGCTTCGACGCGCGCGCGCTCAGCGTCGCGCTCGGCTTTGGCCAGGTTCTTATTGAGCTGATCGCGGAGCAGCGCTTCTGCCAGCGTCCGATCGCGCTCGAGCTTCGCCTTGCGGTCCTCGCGCGAGGCGCGGAGCTGTGCGAGGCTCTGTGCGATCGTCTCCATCTCGCGCTCGGCGACCTTACGTCGCTGTACGATCGACTCGTACTCCTTGGGGAACGCAGGTTTGGAGGTCAGCACTTCGTGCACGACGAGGCCGCGCCGCGCCAGGGCTTCGCCGAGCCGCGTCTTCGCGCGCAGCGTCGCATCGCGCAGCACCTCGGCCCGCACGATCTCCTCGGCGGTGTGCCGTCCGAGCTCTTCGGCGAGGACCCCGCGGGCGAACGCGTCCATCGTGCCGTAATGCCACGCGTAGTCCGCGCCCGCGTCGCGCACGACCTGCCAGGCAGCTTCGGGGCGGATCGCGTACTGGATCCGCACGTTGTCGAACCAGTACGGGGCGCCGTCGGCTGCGCGGACTTCGAGCCGTGGCACCAGGTTGTCGTTCACCCGCTGGTCGCCTTCCATCACGTACTCGATGGCGCTCTTGTCCAGCCGGTACGCGTCCTGGAGCCACGGGACCAGCACGTGGAAGCCCGGGGTGTCATCCACGCGCACGTCGCCGCTCTGGTTGTCGACGAGCAGGGCGACGTGGTGGTCCTCCACCGACACCAGGAACCCGGTGCTGGAGGCCCGCGACATGGCGTAGACGACGCCGAGGGCGGCGAGGCCCAGGACGGCGCTGGCCTCGAAGAGGCGCAGGAAGAGGCGCTTGGCGGTCATGGAGCGGTCAAAGCCTGTAGGTAGGCCTCTGTGGCTGGTGGCAGGGCCCCTGCAACGGGACGGCGGCACGCAATCGCAGTGCAGAGCGGTGGACGCCGGGCCGCGCAGTGTCTTCCCGGGCGCCTGGGAATGCCGAGGTCGAGGCCAGGAGTGGGAACGGACTCGCACTTTCGTCACACTCTTCGCCCTGGCTGGCCGCGTAGCCTCTGGCCGGCCCCACTGCACGAACTCCCATGCGCCTCCTCTCCCTCCTCGCGCTCTGCGCCGCCCTCTCCGCCTGTCAGTCGACCAGCGACGCGCCGGTGGTGATGGAGGGTGCCCGCGCCACGCGCCTCATCTCCGTGAACCTCGGCCTGCGCAACCAGCAGGACGACTGGGCCCCGGCCGACTCGCAGACGACCGTCGGCCTCGAGTACTCGTCGATCGTCACGGAGTCGGGCCACGGCTACGAGGTCGGCGTCCACTACGGCGAAGGCGACGGCGTGCGGTCGGGGTTCCAAGTCGACTCGCAGATGACCGAGGTCTACTTGGGTTACCGGCGTGAGTTCGACCGGATCAGCGCTGGGCTGTTCCCGTACTTCGGCGCGGGCCTCGCGTTCTTCGATGGCGAGATCGAGGTCGCTGGTGTGCGCAACGAGTCCGAGGCGGACCTCGGGTTCTATCTGCACGGCGGGATGCGCACGTGGATCAATCGCGCGTTGACCCTCGGGGTGGGCGCGCGGTTCGTGACGGGCGCGACGCTGGACTTCCAGGACGGTTCGGACTTGGATGTCGCGGGCATCATGCCGTACATCCAGGTGGGCTTCGGGCTCTGAAGCGACCCGCGCAGGGCGGCGTTGGAAGCGCCGATCTGCGTCGGTGGGCGTGGAGTCGAACGGTACCAGGTACGACTTGGCGGCGAGGTCGTGCGCGCTCCGCGCGCACGAGCGCGCGCGGAGCGCGCGCCCTCGCCGCCA
>CAYOBN010000040.1:0-12884 GCA_964402175.1 uncultured Planctomycetaceae bacterium
GGCCTGGGCACGCGCGCGCCCAGGGCCGCCGCGCGCCGCGCCGCAAACTCGTACCTGGTACCGTTCGATTCCAACTCGCCCGCGATGCGTCAACGTCAGCGCAGCCGATCGCGGAACCCCTGGCGCGCACGGTCCATGTGTACGTCGCTTCGTCGTAGCCCACGATCAGCATCGCGTGACCATCTCCCGGTGCTGGCCAACCGCCGAGGGGCAGGGTGATGCGCCCGGTGCTGACCGCTTCGACCTGCAGCATGGCGTTCGGGATCCGGGCGCCGAAGACGACCGGCAATCCGGCGGCGACCGCAGCCCGACACTCGGGCCCCAGGGGCGCCCGCGCGAACGAGACTGCGCCGAAGCGTGTGGCGGCTCTGTAACACGCGTCGGTGGGGCGCGACGCTCACATCGCCGGTTGATACGGCCACATCGCCTCGGGACATGCCCCGTAAGCCATCACTGCCGCCATGGCATGGTGGATGAACGTCCCACAGTCCTCCCCCCCGCGCCGCGCGAGCTGGCGCGCGTTGTAGTCGACGAGGAGGCGCGACAGGTCCACCGCGGGCGCGCCGAGGCGCCGCTGGTGGAACTCGAGGGCGCCGATCACCGCGTTTGCTGCGCACGACCCGACGTGACCTTGGTCCCCGACAGGAGAGCACTGTGGGCGCAGGTCCACGTAGCTCGGTGTCGCTGCACGCGTCGCCAGGAACCGCGGCGCTGCGATCGGGGTCGCTCCGAAGATACAGCCGTCGAGGCGACGGTCGGTGTAGGGATGTGCCATGGAGTTCCTTGCGATCAATCCCCGTAGGGGCGGGCCTGGAATGTGCCGTTGGTGATCGAACCATCGATCCCGAGCGTCGAGTAGACGACGCCGCACTCATCAACACGGCGTGATCCACCGCGACCTGAAACCCGAGAACGTGCTGGTCGATGCCGATGGAGACCCGCACATCGTCGACCTCGGCATCGCTCGGATCGCCGATCCGGCTGGCACGTCCGTGACGGCGGTCAGCGGAGTGATGGGGACCCTCGCGTACATGAGCCCCGAGCAGGTGCTCGGTGATCCTCACCGCGTGGACGTCAGGGCGGACGTCTACGCGCTCGGTGTGTTGCTCTATCGATTGTTGACGGGAGCCGCTCCGCTGCCCCTCGAAGGGCTATCGCTGCCCGCGGTCGCGCGACGCCTCAAGGAGGACGACCCGACCCCGACGATTCGCCACGATCGCACGCTGCGCGGCGACCTCGAGACGATCCTCGCGACCGCGCTCGCGCGGGACGTCGAGCGCCGCTACGCATCGGTCGATGGCCTCGCAACCGACGTCCTCGCGGTGCTCGAGGACCGGCCGATCTCCGCGCGCCCTCCGACGGCGATCTACCACTTCACGAAATTCGCGCGGCGCCACACTGGCCTCGTCGTCGGCGTCGCGGCGTCGTTCCTGCTGCTCATCGCAGCCGTCGTCGGAACGTCGGTGGGGCCTGCGCCGCGCCAGCGCCGCCACCGCACGCGCCGAGACCGCGCGCGACGCGCTGCGCACCACGGCCCTCGAACGCGACCGCGCGCGCGCGACGAGCGCGTTCTTGCGCCGCATCCTGCAGAGCCCCGACCCGCGCGAGCTCGGGATCGACTCGCGCGTGATCGACCTGCTCGCGCGAGCGAGCGCCGAGCTCGCGCAGGACACCGAGCTCGAACCCATTGTCCGCGGCAACCTGCACGCCAGCCTCGGTCAGACGTACCTACGCTTGGACGCGTACAGCGCAGCGCTCGAGCACCTTACGGCGGCGGTTACGCTGCTCGAGCCGGAGCTCCCTGCGGACGCCGAGGAGCTGCTCGATGCCAGGGCGGGTCGCGCCGAGGTCCTCGCCGATCTCCTCGAGTTCGACGCCGCGCGCGAGGAATGGCAGAGGCTCGAAGCCGCGGTCGCCGCTCTGTCGACGAGTCGCGCAGAAGTCGAGCTGCCGACCTGGGTCTGGAAGCGCCCGCTCGAAGTGGAGCTGCACATCACCGATGCGGCCGGTGACCACGAGCGGAGCCTCCTCCTGGCCGAGAAGGTCTTCGAAGGCTGGCAAAGGCAGCCGCGCGTCGATCCTGGGCAACCTCGGCCGGCGGGAGGAAACGCTACCCGCGCTGATGGAGGTGCTCGCGACGTACATCGAGCTCGCAGGCACGAACCACCTCCAGACGCTCGTCGTGCGCAACAACCTCGCGATGTTGCTCATGGAGCTCGGCCGAGGCGACGAAGCGGTCGCCGAGGCCGAACAGACGGTCCGCCTGACGGAGGAGCACCTCCCCGACCGCCCGCTCGCCCTCTATCCCTTCCGCATGAACCTCGGCCGAGCGCTCGTCGCAGCCGCCCGCACCGAAGAGGGCCTGACGGAGCTCCGCCGCGTGCAACAGCGATTGGCCGAGAACCCCGACGCGAGCGAAGCCCAGCGCGCGCGTGTGGCCGAGGTGCTCGCCCAGGCCGAACGGACCGCGCGTTGAGCGGGCCCGCGCTCACATCAGGCGGTCTTCCAGCGGCGAGCGCGTCGCGCGCTGGGGTAGCGGCGCGCGCTCGGCATGGCCGATCTGCCAGGCGGGGCCGCCGCCGGGGAGGTCGGTGTAGCCGTCGACCCAGAGCTCGAGCTCACGGGTGTCGTTCGGGACGAACATCGTGAAGCGGCCGGTGCGCCCGCCGAGGATCGTGAGGTCCGCGTTTCCGGCGGAGCGGAGAGCGTCGGCTGCGAAGCGATAGCCGCTGATGCGCACCGTGCTCGCGAGCCGGTTCTGCACTTCGATCACGAGTTTGTCGCGCCGGTGGGCATCCGAGGCGCGCTCGAGCACGCTGACGTGGACGGCATCGGCAGCTTCGGTCGAAGGCGCCGTGACGCGCTCGACGCCGAGGGTCGCCCACTCGCGCGAGCGCGCGCCCGAAGCACCCGAGGCGGAGTCGGCGAGCGAGACCTCGGTCCGTGCGGGCCCCCCCTCCGCGAGCTCGAGCAAGAGCGCCGCGAGCGCGCGCAATCCCTCGGGTGTCCCCCGCAGCTCGAGCGCCGAGCGATCCGTCCAGCCCGCCTGGCCCGGCACACGCTCGCGCGCGGCGCTGCTGCTGAGGCGGACGCTGCCGCCGACCAGGTGCGCCAGCTTCTGCGCCGCCACCGACTCCACGACCCGACCCGAATCGCCCATAGGACCTCCGCGGCTCGCCGCCGAACGCAGCGCATCGCGGTTGACCCCGCGCGTCACAGGACGGACGGGGCGCGCTGCGCCCGCGTAAGGTAGCGCGCGCCGGGGGGAAATTCAGCGCTTCCCGAAGGCGACGGTCGCCCGACGCGGGACGACTCCATCCGCCTCGCGCACGACGGTCACGACGGCGCGGGCGGCCTCGCCGAGGCCCGCCGGTACGGTCACCGCAACGGCGAGTGTGGCGCGGGCTCCGGGCGCGATGGGCCCGGTCGACGTCGGACTGACCGTGACCGGCCAGAGGCTCGCGACTTCGGCGCGGAAGCTCGCGGGCAGCGGACTGTCGTTCTGCACCTCGAGCTGCACGAGCGCCACCTGCCCCACCGCCGCGGACGCACGCGCCGTACGCGGCGTGAGCGCGAAGCGCGGGTCGCGCTGCGTCGGGGTCAGCGGGTCGCTCTGGGGCGACTCCCACGCCGCAGCGATCGCCGCGGGATCTCGAGCGAGGTGTGCGCGGAAGAACTGCGCGCACTCGCGGCGCACGAGCGCGAGCTGCGCCGCGCGTGTCAGAGCGCCCGAGTCACAGCCGATGCCACCGAAGACGACGCTGTCGACGAAACCACAGTGCCAACCGCCCACGAGCTCGACGAGCTGGCGCGGCCCGGGCAGCGCGCCGTACATCGGCGCGCCGTTGGTGCCGGTCGCGACCACGGTGTCCTGCGTGCCAGCCACGATGCGTGTCGGCGCAAGGACGCTCGCCGCCGCAGTGATCGCGGAGGGGTTCGTGTTCGCAGGCGCCAGCGGCACGACAGCGCGCACACGCGGATCCGCAGCGGCGGCCAGCAGACTCGCACCGCCCCCCATCGAGTGGCCACAGAGCCCGAACGCTGTGACGTCGAGCGCGCCGAAGAATGCGGACGCCGGGTCCGCGTTCTGCAGCTCGAGCCACGTCAGACAGTGGGACAGGTCCGCGCCGAACGCCGCGTGGCTCGGGAACAGGCCGCCCTGCGACGTCGAGGCGATCACGAGCTGTCCCCACGACGCGAGGTGAACGAGCGTGCTCGTATACGAGTCGACGGGCTGCAGGAAGCCGTGTCCGAAGGAGACCCCGGGATAGGGCGCTCCGCTCGCGTCGAACGGCGCGTTCGGGCCGGTGCTCTGCGCGGGATAGTGCAGCCGCGCGGTGAACGTGGACCCGTTGGGCCGCGCGACCGTCACCGTTGCACTGCCGACACCGAAGGGGCCGGGCGCCGACCAATCCTGCGCCGCGCCCAGGGCGGAGAGGCCCACGAGCGCGGCGAACAGGGCGACGATGTGGAGGACGAGGCGCAGCGCGGTCATAAGGTGAAGGTACCCGAAGGCAGCGGATCGCGCTCGTCCCCCACGCGCCTCAAGGTGTGAACGTCACGGACAGCGCGTTCGAGAAGTTCGCGAAGCCGCCGCAGGGGCCGCCCAGGTCCCGATACCAGGTCTGGAAGTGCCACGTCTGCCCCGCCGCGATCCATGCGGCGGGCGGGTTCCAGATCGTCGACTGCAGGACGATGCCTGGCCCGAAGGTGCCCGTACCGGCCCCGTTCGCGATGTACGGCGGGAACCGATAGAGCGTGCCTTGCAGGCACAAGAGCCCGTTCTGCAGCGGCAGCGGCGTGTTCGGCACCGCGCTGCGGATCGTCAACGCGAACGTGTTCGGGTTCATGCCCGTCGTCGTCAGGACGAGGTTGTCGAACGAGACACTGGTCGAGCCTGTGCCGACGAGCAACGCACCGGTCGCCGAAGCGTTCGTGCAGCCCGCCGTCGGGAACCAGTTGCCGCACGGCGCGGGCGCCGCGGTGTTGCAGAAACAGAAGGGTGTCCCGACGGTCACGGTCTGGCAGCCGTCCGGAATGCCGTCCTGATTGACGTCCGGAACGAGCCCGAGCGCGATCGCGACCGCGTCCTCCATGCCGTCGCCGTCACAATCGAACAGCGTGCCCGTCAGCGCGTCCGCAGCGTTGAGGTCCGTACCGAAGGGCGCGGCCGTCCCGCTGCGCACGGTGGCGAGACCGAGCGCCTCCGCAGGGATCGCGATGCCCGGGAAGGGCGAGAGCCCCGGCGAAACCGGCGGGACGAGCAGGTCCCCCTCTTCGATCGGGATCCCGAGGATGCTGTCGATCTGGCCGATCACGGCCGAGCCGCGGCGCACCGAGAAGAGCAGCATGTCGGTCTGCGCGGTGCTGACCCACGACCAGAGCTGCGTGGGCACTTGGAACCCGGGCTGGGTGTTCTCGTGCAGGATCAGCGCGTCGAGATCGTCCGAGTCCGGCCCACCCACGAGGTCCAAGCCGAGCGCATTGGCCGGCGCGTAGAGCACCGGAGTCGCTGTGCCGCAGAGGCGCACGAGCACGTCGCCGCCCACGAAGCCGTGGAACGCGGCGGAGCCCGTGTGGTTCACGAACTCGAGCGGATCGAAGTACGCCGAATCAAGGCTGAAGTAGACGTCGCAGGCGCCCGCGGCGGGCGGGAACGGCATGACGTCGAGCGCATCGACGTTGTCGCCGAGGTCCACGGGCCCCGCCGCCGGCGGGTTGATCTCGACGATCCCGACGCCCGGATAGGCGTAACCGCTGCCGCTCGCAAACCCGTCGCCGTCCTGGGCGGCGACGTTGAAGCCCATGAAGGGCGAGAACCCGAGGCCCGGCAGCGGGCGCAGATTGACGTACGCATCGGCGCTCGCGTCGAAGACGCCGGTCTCGGAGCTGACCCCGGGGTTGAACGGAGTCCCGATGACCGTCGCGTACTCATCGACGGAGAACAGGATCTGTCCGGCCGGGATGACGACGCCTGGCACGAACGGCGCGTCGAGGCCGAACGAGAGCGCGTCGAGCTCGACGACACACGGCGTCCCGCCGAGGTGACCGGCGCAGCCCGGGAAGAGCCCGAGCCCGCCGGCCGCGTGGGGCACCGCGACCGACGGCACGGGCAACGGCCCGAGCGCCGGCATGGACGCCGGGTTGCTCGGCGTCAGCACGTCACCCTCGGTGATCGCGGTGCCGAACGGATCGACAGCCCCCACCGTCGGGCCGTGCCAGTCGATGGAGAAGAGGTAGGTGGTCTGCCCGGCCGCAGCGGGGCAGAGGACGAGGCCGAGGGTGAAGACGGCGCGGGACATGGTGGGACTCCAGTGGGAAGACCGCGAGCCGATCGGAGCGGCTCGACCCCCCAGGTGGCGCCGGCGCCCCCGCGGCCGGACGGGATTCCCGAAGAAACGCCAGATGTCTCGGGGCGAGGCAAAGCGCGGCGGCCTGCGGTAGCCTCCTGGGCATGCTCCTCGCCGCGCTCGCCTGCTTGACCCAAACGCCGCCTCCGCCGGTGCGTGTGCCGCGCGCCGAGCTCGTGGTGTACCTCGTGGACGCCGCAGGAGACCTGCAGGCCGACGGTTGGGTCGTGCGGGTCAGCCCGGGCCAACCGGGTGCGCCCGAGCCGCAGAACAACGTGCGCCGCAAGGCGGTCGACGCGGCGGACGGCACGGCGCGGTTCGAGGGTCTGCACTCCGGCGCGTACGTCGTGCGCGCCACGCACACGTCGGGTGAGCAGGCCACCCCGGCGAGCGTCACGCTGATCGGCGCAGAGGAGCGCTCGCTCGCGCTGAGCGTGCCGAGCCCCCCGCCGCAGAGCTGCCTCTACGTTTGGACCTCGCACCCGTTACCCGAGCGCGATCTGCAACTGGAGGCGCTAGGGCCGGACGGCGCGGTCCACCGCTTCGAGGCTCTACCCGAGTCCCTCAATGGCTACGTCGCCCGCGGAGTGGGACCGGGCACCTTCACCGTGAGGTCGATCGACGAGCGCTTCGAAGGCTCGCTCAAAGGGCTGCGCCCCGGGCGCACGGAGCAACTGCAGCTCACACCGCTGCCGCAGCGCGGACCCGATTTTCCCGAGCTGCACCTCGTCTTCCGCTGTGCGGAGACGGGTGAAGACCTGGCGCCCTACCGGTTGGAGCTCGGCCTTCCGGCGCCGCATGTCACGGGCCTGCGAGTCGCCGCTGAACCGCAGCAGTCGTCTGCGTCGGCGCTGCCGCGTGGTCCCTTTGCGATCGTCGGCGTCGAGCGCGCGGGCCTGACGCTCGCCGCGCACTTCCATGACCGCCCCGCGTTCGTCGCTCCACTGAAGCCGCTGCCCGCGGGCGACGTGGTGACACGCTCGTTCGCCGTACCGCGCGGTGCGGCGGTCACGGGCCGCGCGCACGACTCTGCAGGACGTCCGCTCGACGACTGCGTCGTCCTCGTCGAGCGCAGGGTGCCCGCGCACCATGCGGAGCGCTACGTCCAGACCTGGCCCGACCCGAAGCGCCGCGGGGTGACCGAGTTCGATCATCGACCCGTGCGCGAGGCCCATACCGTGCGCACCGATCGCGACGGCGCGTTCACGGTGGACGGCCTCGGCAGAGGGTCCTGGCAAGTCTCACTGTTCACGAGCCCGTTCCACGTCGTCCGCAGCACCGTCGACGTCGGCGGCCCGGAGAGTCGGACCGAGGTGCCTGCGCTCGTCACCGAGGGCGACGCGACGTGCGCGGTGCACCTGCTGCACCCGACAACGACGGGCGAGGATCTCGTCCTGCGCCTCCAGGTCGGCACAGGCCCCTGGCTCTCGCTCCAAGGACATCGAGCGCTGACACGGACCCCCGAGGGCACCCTCGTGTCCCTGCGCGGCTTGCCGCGGGTCCCTGCGGTCCTGCTGGCCGAACGCGTCGAACTCGGATTCGGCGGAGGAGCGGCCCCTGTGCGCATCGAGCTGACCCCGTCTGCCGACCCCCAGCCACCGCAGCGTGTCTCGCTCGACGGTTGAGCGCGATCTTCGGGAAGCGGCTGGCTCTGTCGGGCAGCCCCGGGTTTACCCGCATGGCTACGGGATGTCCAGCGGCACTTCGGCTCGACTCCCGGCTCACCTCCCGGCCCTGAAACCGGCTCATGCGAAGCCGCTGGGGTAAGCTGTGGAGTCCGGGCCCTACCCGGCGAGTCTCCGATGAGTCCATCCGACGAGCGAGCCGACACCCCCGCAGAAGAGGACCCCGCGGCGCCTGCCCTGCAGCGCGCGCGGGAGGGGGATGTCTCGGCCGTCGGGCCGCTCCTGGAGGAGTACCGCGGGCGCCTCGCGCGCATGGTCAACCTGCGCCTCGATCCGAGGCTCGCGGGGCGCGTCGACGCCAGCGACGTCCTGCAGGAGTCCTACGTCGAGATCACCGAGCGCTTGCCGCGCTACCTCGCGGAGGAGCGGATGCCGTTCTTCCTCTGGGTGCGCTTCCTCGTGGCGCAGAAGCTGGCGCAGGTGCACCGGCGCCACCTCGGGACACGCGGTCGGGACGCAGCGCGCGAGGTGCCCCTCGCGCCGCGGGTCGGTCCCGATGCCAGCTCTTTGGCGGTCGCGTCGGCGTACCTCGCACACAGCGAGACGCCGAGCCAGGTGGTCGGAGCCGAAGAAGAGCGCGAGCGCGTGCGGCGCGCGCTCGATGCGCTGAGCCCGATGGACCGCGAGGTCCTGGTGCTGCGGCACTTCGAAGAGCTCTCGAACAGCGAGGTCGCGACCCTCTTGGGATTGGCGCCCTCAGCGGCCAGCGCGCGGTACGTGCGCGCCCTACAGCGCCTCTCCGGCGCGGTGGCGTGACATGCTCGACCCCGAGAGGCCGATCGACGAAGAGCCGCTCTCGCCGGAAGAAGAGCGCTTTCTGAGCCGCGTCGATGCGTTGGTCACCGCGCTCGAAGAGCGCAGCCAGCGCGGTGAAGCCATCGACATCGAGGCAGAGCTCGCTCGCGAACCCGAGCTCGCTGCCGCAGCGCGCCAAGCGCTGCATGCCGCTCGCAACTTGAATCGGCTGACGTCGGCGCCAGCCCAGCCGCCGCCCCCGGCCGAGATCGGCGACTTCCAGATCGTGCGCGAGCTCGGCCAAGGCGGCATGGGCGTCGTCTACGAGGCCATCGAACAGCGCCTGGGCCGCAGGGTGGCGCTCAAGCTCCTGCCGCAGCGGCGCACGGAGGACCCGCGTTACCTCGAGCGCTTCCGCCTCGAAGCCCGCGCCGCAGCGCGGATGCAGCACCCCGGCATCGTCACCGTGCACGGCTTCGGCGAAGCCGGAGGTGTGCACTACTACTCGATGCAGTACATCGAGGGGGTCGGCTTGGATCGCTTGATCGCGCTCGTCGCGTGGCGAGCGGGCGCAGAGCAAGCCGCGGCCCCGCAGCTTGCAGCGAAGGAGCGGCCGATCCTGGAGCCCCTCCTCGACCTCGTCTGCAACGGCTCGCTCTCCGGCGCCGAATCCGACGATCGCAGCGGGGAGTCGGCCACCAGCCGCACCCTCGTGGGCGCCCGCTATCACCGCAACATCGCGCGCCTCGTGCTGCAGGCCGCCGAAGCCCTCGAATACGCCCACAGCCGCGGCGTACTGCACCGCGACGTCAAACCCTCGAACCTGCTGGTCGATGCGGACGGCCGCGTGTACGTCACCGACTTCGGTCTCGCGAAGACCGAGGAGTCCAGCGACCTGACACGCGAAGGCGATCTCGTCGGGACGCTGCGCTACATGGCGCCCGAGCAGTTCCAGGGGCACACCGATCCGCGCTCGGACGTGTACTCCCTCGGGCTCGTCTTGTACGAGCTGCTGGCGTTGCGCCCAGCGTTCGACGCCAGCCAACGCCCGCGGCTCGTGCACGACGTGCTGTACGAACGGCCGCCGCGGCCGCGGCAGCAGCGCCCCGAGGTGCCGCTCGACCTCGAGCGCATCGTTCTGACCGCAACCTCGAAGCTCCCCGAAGAGCGTTATCCCACAGCCCGCGCGCTGGCGGAGGACCTACGCCGTTGGCTCGAAGGACGCCCGATCGCCGCGCGCGCGCCCAGCGCGTGGTACCTGACGCGGCTCGCGCTGGCGCGCAACCGCGCCGTCGTGACGGTCGCCGCGTTGATGGCGCTGTTGCTCGTCCTCGGCGGCGCGCGGCACGTCACGGCGCTGGCCGCGGCAAACCGCGCGCAACGTGATGCCACCGCGCGCGCTGCGCTGGCAGCGGCCGAGGCGGCGCTCGTCATCGGCGAAGTCGCCAGCGCTCGCGCGCACCTCGCGGCCGTGCCCGTGGAAGGCCGCGGCTGGCCCTGGGCGCACCTCTCCGCGCGTACGGACCAATCGCTCGCGACGCTCGCGGAGCTGGGCGAGCCGGTGCAGGACCTGTGCCTCGACGGCGAAGACGTCGTCGTCATCGGGCGCACGCGCTCGCTGCGCGTCGCAGGGGGCGCGATCACCGAAGAGCGCCCTGGACGCAGCGACACGATGCTCGTGCGCGCCCGCCGCAGCGACCCCGAGACCTGGATCACCCTCGATTGGAACGGACGACTCTGGCGCAACACCGGGTCGCTGCCGGAGCTCGTCGAGGAGCCCCTCCAGCTCCCGAGCTCGGGCTTCGGCCTGCTCGTCGATCCCGCCTCACGGCGCGCGTTCGTCGCGATGTTCGATGCGTCGATCGCGGTGGTCGACATCGAGTCCTTGACGACCCTCGCGCTGCTCGAAGGACATCGCGCGGAGGCGCGGGCCCTCGCCCTGGCCGACGGTGTGCTCTTCTCGGCCGGCATCGATGGTCGCCTGCTGCGCTGGGAGACCCGCGCTGCTGCACCTTCGGCGTGGGTGCCACTGGAGCTGAACCGTGACCTCGGTCCGCTGCTCTCCGTGGCGGCCACGTCGGACGCGCGGACGGTCTTCGCCGGGGGCGCCAACGGCGTCATCTACGTGCTGGACGGGCGGACGGGCGCGCCGCGCGGCCAGATCCTCGGGCACATCGGTGAGGTCACGCAGCTCGCGCTGACGCGCGACGACGGTGTGCTCGTCAGCACGGGCAAGGACCGCACGCTGCGCTTGCACAGTACCCACGACCTCGTCACGGAGCGGGTGCTCTCTGGTCACGCCCGTCACATCGTGGCGCTCGCGGTCGATGTGCGCGGCGAGCGGCTCGTGACCGGCTCCTATGCGGGCATCGTGAAGGACTGGGACAGCGCTGCATCGGGGGGCGCCGTCGTGCTCGCGGGGCACATCGGAGACGTCGTGGGCCTCGCGCTCGCACCGGACGGCAAACATGTCGCGACCGGAGGCCGCGACACCAGCGTGAGGATCTGGGACCTCGAGAGTGAGCGCCTCGTTCGTGTGCTCCTCGGCCAGCCGGGTGAGGTCTCGGGCCTCGCGTTCGATACCGACGGACAGCTGCTCGTCTCGACGTGCCGGCGCGGCGGTGTGATCGGCTGGACGCTCGAGACGTCGAGCGCCGCGTGGCGACACGAACTCACGAGCGCGCCTGGCCGCTGTGTCATACCGCGCGGAACGGCAGAGTGCTGGGTGCCCTTCAACGACGGCGCGGTGCGCGTGTTCGACCTCGCCAGCGGCGCGCTGCGCGCAGAGCTGACGGAGCTCTTCGCTGCCGCGCCAGGCACCGACCCGCTCGGGATCGCCGCGACCTCCGACGGAGCCACCGTCTTCGTCGGAACGCCGACGGGTGAGCTGCTGCGGATCGAACGCGCCTCGCGGCGGCTCCTGGAGCGTGTGCGCGTCAACGACGACTTCGTCAACGCGGTCGCCGTGTCGCCCCGCGGCGACTTCATCGCCACGGGCTCGCGCGACCGTACGGTGGCGCTCGCCCCGATCGAGCGGCTCGCGCTCGCCGAGCAGATCCGCGTCGAAGCCAGCGAACACGGCGGTCAATCCGACACGCTGGAGGACGTCGCCTTCGATGCCTCGGGTGAGCTGCTCGCAGTCGCTTCGCGCGGTGGCCAGGTGCGCCTTCTGGACCTTGCGACCCGCGCCGAAGTGCTGCGCCTCTCTGGGCATACCTCCTGGGTGCGCAGCGTGGCGTTCACGCAGGACGGCCAGCGGCTCCTCTCGACGGGCTCGGACGGCGCGCTGCGCCTCTGGGACACGGAGTCCTCCGCGGACAAGCGCCCGCGCCTCCGCGAAGCGCGGCGCGAGCGTTGGCGAGCGCTCGAGCTTGCAGAGCTGTTGGGTGTGCCGCTCGCGGAGCCCAGCGCTGCGCGCAGCGCGCTCCTCGCGCTGCCGCTCGACACGACGACCCGGACGCTCGTGCGCTCCGCGCTCGATGCGGAGCTCGGGACCGCGCAGGGCCTCGTCGCGCGCGCGTGGGAGGACCTGCTCGACACGCCAGAACGCTTCGAGCTGCTCGCCGCGCTCCAGATGACCGGAGCGATCGGGCGCACCCTCGCCGCAGCGCCCGAGAACGAACTCCTCGTCGCGGCGGCGTTCTTTGCGCTGAACGACAAGACCGCTGCGCGCGCGGCGCTGCAACGCTGGGAGCGCACGACCGCGGACCGGTCACGGTGGCGCTGCACGGCGGAGGTGCTGCACGCGCTCGTCGCGGAGCAACCGGCGCGGCTGGCGCAGCTCTGCGAGCGGATGGCGCACGATCCGGCGGTGCATCCCGACGATGCCGCACGGGCGCGCGCCCTCGCGGCGTGGGCGCGCTGATGGGACCTCCGGGGCTCAGCCGCCCATCGACTCGACGATCGGCGCCGCGGTCGCTTGCAGCGCTTGGAAGTCGCCCTTGGAGCGCAGCCCGCCCCACCGCTCAGCGATGAGCACTTGCCCGACGATGCTGCCGAGGGTGTTGCCGGGCCCGGGCAACACGAGCCGGTCGGGCGCGAACTCCCGCAGCGCGACGCGCACCGTCGCCGTGAAGTTGTACGGCGTCGTGACCTGCGCGCCGAGGGTGTACGC
>CAYOBN010000040.1:12984-23340 GCA_964402175.1 uncultured Planctomycetaceae bacterium
GAAAGCCTCGCCGCCCGAGGTCGCGAGGGCGTGTTCGACCGCCGCGACCTTGGTCGCATCGGGCCGCCAATCCTCGTCGACCACCGGGTAGAGCACTTGCCCGCCGGCCGTGACTCCCGACGCGTGCTCTTCTTGCAGCAGCGACATGCGCTGCACCAAACGGAAGCCATCGTCGAAGGACAACGCCCCCGCGGCCGCAAGCGCCGTGTACCAACCGAGGGAGTTGCCGCCGACGGCGACCACGTCGTAACGAGCGCGCGCGGCTTCGACGTCGAGGATCGACTTGACGTAGATCAGCGGCGACACGTTGGCCGGTCGCAGGTGACGCGCGGGCTCGAAGCGCGCTGCGCCGTCCAAAGCGACGAGCGGCTCCAGCGCGAACTCCGCGCGCAAGCGCTCTGCGCGCAGGACGAGCGGGTCCCCCGGGGGCAACGAGCGCAGGGTGGCCTCGGTGTACGAGCCGCGGCCCGCGCAGAGGACCACCGCGCGCGGCTTCTGGGAATCAGCGCTCATCGGACGAGCCTCCGCGCGGCGTCCGCGATCTGGGTGTCGGAGACGAGGACCACGTTGGCGGCCGCACCGAGGGGCACGTACGTATCGACGCCGCGCACGCTGCGGATGGGCTTCGAGTAACCGCCCTCGACGAGGTGTGCGATGAGGGCGTCCGCGACCCCCGCCCCCGTGGCGCGGCACTCGTCCGCGATGAGCACCGCGCGGCACGCGTCGGCGTGGCGGCGCACGGCGTCGTGGGGCAACGGCGCAAGCCAACGCAGGTCGAGCACGCGCGCTCGGACGCCCTCGCGCGCGAGCTGCGCGGCGGCGCGCAACGACAGCCGCAGGCCGTTGGCGTAGGACACGATCAGTACGTCGGTGTGTTCGGGATGGTGGACGCCGACCTCACCCGGTAGCAGCGCCGAATCGGGCGACCCGTCCGGCGGCGGGTAATCGCAGAGCCATCCGCCGTCGCCGTTCTCGTGGAGGTCGCGCTCGTGATAGAGGGCGATCGGCTCGAGGAAGACGACGACTCGGCCCGAGACCGCGGCGGCCGCGAAGCAGCCGCGCATGAGCCGCACGGCGTCATCGCCGCGGCTCGGCACGGCGATCATGAGGCCCGGGATCTCGCGCAGCGCGCCGATCGAGTTGTCGTTGTGGAAGTGCCCGCCGAAGCCCTTCTGGTACCCGAGCCCGGCGATGCGGACGACCATGGGGTTCTGGAACTGCCCGGCCGAGAAGTACTGGAGCGAGCAGGCTTCGCCGCGGAGCTGATCGATCGCGTTGTGCACGTACGCGAGGTACGAGATCTCGGGCACCGGCAGCAGACCGAGCTGCGCAGCGCCCTGCGCGACGCCCAGGATCGTCGTCTCGTCCAGCAGCGTGTCGAAGCACCGCGCGCGGCCGAAGCGCTGCTGCAGGAACTGCGTGATGCCGTACACCCCGCCCTTGCGTCCGACGTCTTCGCCGAAGACGAGCACTTCGCGCCGCCGCAGCATCTCGTCGTGCAGCGCATCGTTGATCCGCGCGCCGAGCGTGCGCCGCGTCGGCTGCGTCTGCTCTTCGGGCAGCTTGCCGCCGAAGACCTCACGCCGCAGCACCGGATCGAGCGGCGCAGTCGCGGCGCGGCGCCAACCTTCGGGATCGGTCGGCGCAAGCGGGGCGATGATCTCCTCGACTTCGGTCAGCTTCGGCCGCCGGACGGCCTCCCGCGCTCCCGCGTTGACCCGCGCGCGGGTCTCGCGGACGAGCGCTCGCAGCGCCGCCGGCGTCGCAGCCCCCGTCTCGACGAGCCGCATCGCCGCGCGCAGGACCGGATCGCGCCCTTCGATCTCCTCGATCCGCTCGCGCGACAAGTACGCCGATTCAACGTCGGTCCCGGCGTGCCCCCACAAGCGGTGACAGCGCAGGCGCAGGAACGTCGGTTGGCGCGTCGTGCGACACGCGTCGATCGCGGTGGCGACCGCGTCCCAGACCTCGTCGAGCTCGCCCTTGGCCTCGAAGTAACGCAGGTGCTGTAGCCCAGAGAACGTGTCGCGGATCCAGCGGCTCGGGGTCTCGACGCTGATGCCGATGTGGTTGTCCTCGCACAGGAAGAGCACCGGCGTGCGGTTCAGCTTGCGCCAGGCGTACCGCGCCGAGTTGATCCCCGCCAGCGCCGTGGCGTGGTTCGCCGAGGCGTCGCCGAACGAACACATCACGACGGTGTCCTCGGGCAGCGGCGACTCCACGCCGAGCTTGCGCGCCCGCGACAGCGAGAACGCCGTGCCGACGGCTTTGGGGAGGTGCGAAGCGATGGTGCTGGTCTGCGGCGGGACCCAGGTCTCCCGGCTGCCCCACACCTTGTGACGGCCGCGGCTGACCGGGTCGTCGGCCGACGCGGTGAAGGACAGCAGCGTGTCGAAGCTCGGCGTCGAGCCATCGACCTTCCGCAGGCGCGCGTTCATGAACGCGCCCGAGCGATAGTGCAGGAAACACGGGTCGGTGATGCGCAACTGCGCGCCGACGACTGCGTTCAGCTCGTGGCCCGCGCTGGAGATCGTGTAGAACCCGTCCCCCGTGCGCTTGAGCTCCCGCGCCGCGACATCGAGGGCGCGCGACAGCAGCATGTCCTCGAAGACCTCGCGCGCCAGGCGCGCCGTCAGCCGTGAGCCCGGCCGCAGGGGCTCGTCGGGCGCCAGGGGGCGCGCGGCCGGGACAGCGGACTCCAGGAATGCGTCGAGGTTCTGCTCGACGACCACGACGCGGTTGGTGCTCATGGGGCGCGGCCCAGGGCGGCCGCCGCTGGGAGGGGTGAGACGATACGAACCGCGCGGCCCCGCGTCACGGACCCCCGCCGCAGGGCCGCCGCCCGTCGCAGCCCGGGGCACGCGCGCGGGCCCCGGCTGCCGGCCCTACTGCCACTTGCCGGCGTACGACGTCGAGAACCCTGGGGCGTCCCGGTTCGCGAGGTCGTAGAGGCGGCGCGCGATCTGGCGCAGGTGCAGCGCATCGTGGGCCGCCCAGGACGCGAGCAGGTCCCCGGCGCGGATCAGCCCGAGCTTCGGGTGGTCCTTTGTCGCAGTCCAGTCCGCGGTGCCGGTGCTGCGCAGCCAACGCACGCTCTTCAGGCGCTCGCGCTGGAAGCGATCGCACTCGCGGGCGAGGTCGCGCTCGTTGTAGTTGCCCTCTTCGACCATCTCGTCGACGTTGACCCGCGGCCAGGGCCGCTCCGGGTCGGTCAGGAGCAGCTCCAGGCGACGCCGGAAGTCGTGCTCTTCCTCGTCCCCGAGGTGACAGACGACCTCGAGGATCGACCAACCGCCGTCCGAGGGACGCCAGCGGGCTTCGACCTCGGGAATGCCCTTGACGAGGTTCGGGAGGGCGTACGCGAAGTGCTCGAGGCGCCCGATGAGCAGGTCCGGGTTCATGGTCCTTGGGCCCCCGACGGGGGGCTGTGAACCGAGGAGTCTAACCCAGCCGGCGCCGTGTTCCAGAGGCGACCGGCGGGAGCGCGCCGGAAGCGGCTCCGGTGCACCAGTCCGGTGCTCGGGGCCGGGACAGGTTAGGCTGCGCGGGCCCTTCCCCCCTCCCAGCGTGACCGAACCGACCCTCGCCCCCATGCTGCGCACCCTCGTCCTCGGCGCCTTCGCCGCCCTCGGGGCGTTCTGGACCTGGTACTTCTACGACCGGAACACCGAGCACACCCGCCAGCTCGTGGCCCGGGACGAGCGCATCGGCGCGCTCGAGAAGACCGTCGCGGCGAAGGACATCGCGCTCGCCGAGCAGACCGCCGAGCTCCAGCGGCGCGCCGAGCGCATCGAGCGCCAGCAGCAGGAGATCCAGCGCCTCGAAGTCTCGATCCACCTGCTCAAGGTCGACCACCGGGTCGCGCGCCTCGAGGTGCTCGGCCAGACGGTCGCGGAGGACGGCGGCGAGGTGATCACGAAGGTGCGCTTCGTCGAGCTCGACCCCGACGGCAACGAGATGGGCGAAGGTGTCGTCGTCGAGATCAAGGGCAAGAAGGTCTACGTCGAGGGCCTCACGATCAAGTTCAACGACGAGTTCGTCGAGCTGGGCGACTACCTGCGCGGCACCAGCGTGTGCCTCTTCACGCGCATCTTCGGCGAGGACCAGGCGCCGACCGCGGGGCACCAGCTCGACCCGAAGTACACCCACCCACTGCCCTATTCGGGGGATGACTTGCCGGACCCGTTCTACGACGAGCTCTGGCAGCGCTTCTGGGACTACGCGAACGACCCCGAGGCGGCCGCTGCCAAGGGCGTGCGTGCGGCGCACGGCGAAGCGCCGTTCATCGACGCGCGCCCTGGGAAGTCGTACAAGGTCGAGCTGCGCCAGTCGGGCGGCTTGACGATCACTCCCGAGCGCTGAACGAGCGCGAGTCCGTGACCCCGAGGCGGGGGCACGGACTCGCGCTCCGTCACAGCTCCGTGGCGCGCTGCGCCACGTCGCAGGCTCACTGCGGCAGGAGCACCGCGTCGATGACGTGGATGACGCCGTTGCAGGCTTCGATGTCGACGGCCGTGACGTTCGCGCCGCCGATCTTCACGCCCGCATCGCTCGCCTCGATCGTGACGTTGCCGCCCTGCAGCGTCGCCGCCGAGGTCAGCTTGACGACTTGGTCGCTGTAGACGCGGCCCGCGATGACGTGGTACTTGATGATCGCAGCGAGCTGCTCCTTGTTCTCGGGCTTCAGCAGCGACTCGACGGTGCCGGCCGGCAGCTTGCGGAACGCTTCGTCGGTCGGAGCGAGGACGGTGAGCTCGGTCTCACCCGTCAGCGCCTCGACGAGGCCCGCAGCCTTCGCCGCGGCGACGAGCGTGTTGAACGTGCCGGCGCCAGCGGCGACCTGCGCGATGTTGTCCTGGCTCGGCAGGATCACGCTGTCGATGACGTGGATGCAGCCGTTCTTGCAGGCGATGTCGGTCGTGACGACCTGGGCGCGGTCGACGAAGACCTTGCCTTTGTCGGCGCCTTCCGTGCCGACGCGGATGTCGACGCGCTGACCGCAGAGCGTGGCGGCGTTCTTGAGCTTGACGACCGACTCGGCGCGGACGTCACCGGCGACGATGTGGTACTTGAGGATGCGCTGCAGGGCGGCTTTGTTCTCGGGCTTCAGGAGGCCCTCGACGGTGCCCGCCGGCAGCTTCGCGAACGCTGCGTCGCTGGGCGCGAAGACGGTGAGCGGGCCGCGACCTTCGAGGGCTTCGACGAGGCCGGCGGCCTTCGCCGCAGCGAGGAGCGTGCCGAACTGGCCGGCCTCGGCGGCCGTCGCGACGATCGACTTCTCCGACGTGTTGGCGGCGAGCGCGGCCTTCGCCTTCGTGGCGGGGCACTGGCCGCAGTCCTGCGGGGCGTTGAAGAGGGCGGTGACGGCGAGGGCGCCGGAGATGAGGAGGACAGAGTTCATGGTGCTCGTTTCGTGAGTCCTGGGGGCGGCTCGAGCCGCTGGCGAGCGCGACGGAGCGCGCGTTGTGCAAGAGAGTTCGGCGCCCCTGCGTTACCGGATGCACCTTGCACAGTCTTCACGCACGAAGTCGAGCGTCGGGTGAGTCCTCACGCTGGATGCACATAAGTCCGATAAATCCGTGCGCCCGTTAACCTCACGCCATGGACCACCGCGCCGCCCTCGCCACGGCGGTCGCGCTCTTTGCGAGCGCGGCCTGCAACTCCCCCCGGAGCCTCGCGCCCAGCGCGCCGCTGGAGGGCACCCCGCTGGCTGTCGGCCTGCGTACCCACGCGACGCGGGTCGAGGTCCTCGCCGCAGGTGAGCCCTTTGCGACGGTGCAGCTCGCTGACGAAGCGGGGCCGTACATCGACCCGCTGCTCGCGCGCGGCGGCGCCGCCGTCACGCGAGCGGTTCCGCTGGATACGAGCGCACATGATTCGGCGGACAACACCCTGGACCATCCGCACCATCGCTCCTTCTGGTTCGCGCACGGCGATGTCGACGGCCACGACTTCTGGCACGGCCCCGCGCACATCGACGTCGTCGGGCACACGGTCGGGGTGCAATCGCTCAGCGTCGCCACGGTCGAGCTCGACCTCGTATGGCGCACGGCGCAGCAGAAGGAGATCGTGCACGAGCGTCGCCGGCTGACGTTCCACGCCGAGGAGGGCCTGCGCTGGATCGATTGTGTGCACGTCCTTGAAGCGGCGGACAACGCGGTGGTCTTCCGGGACAGCAAAGAGGGCACGTTTGCGCTGCGCCTCGCTCCGACCCTCGCGAGTGAGGGCCCTGGCGCAACGGGGCGGCTCTTCGATGCCGAAGGCCGCGAAGGCGGCGACGTCTGGGGCCAGCGCGCGACGTGGTGCGCAGCCACGGGTCAAGTCGCAGCTCCCTCAGGCGAGCCGCGCGCGGTCACCGTCGCGGTCCTCGAACACCCCGCCAACCCCGGTGCGCCGACGCGCTGGCACGCGCGGCCCTACGGCCTGCTGGCCGCGAACCCCTTCGGGAAAGCCGCGTTCGGTCAGCGCAGCTTGGAGGCCGACGGGAGCTTCGGCCTCTCGCGCGGCGAGCGCCTCGTCCTGCGTTACCGCGTCCTGATCGGCGACGGACCGCTGGACGAAGCGCGCATCGAACGCGAGGTCGAGCGCTACGCGAGCGACCTCGAAGCGGGCAGCCTCGTGCGCCTCGATCGGAACGGGCAGAGGAGCGGAGCGGCCCGCGAGCCGGCGCTCGACTGCGCCCCTCAGCGCGCGTGATCGCCCGCAGGGCGCTCGAGCAAGCCCGCCGAGCGTTCGAGCAAGATCGTGGGGCGGCGCCTACCATGACGCCGTGCTGTCCCCCATCACTCTCCTCGCGTGGTGCGCGCTCCAAGGCGCCACCGAAGCTCCGGTCCCCCTCTTCGACGGCGCATCGCTCGCCGGTTGGTCGGGGGATGCCAAGTTCTGGACCGTCGAAGACGGCGTCATCGTCGGGCGGTCGACCGAACAGAACCCGTGTCGGCGCACGACGTGGCTCGTGTGCGAAGCGGGGCGCTACGAGAACTTCGAACTGTCGCTCGAGGTCCAGCTCGAGGGCGGCAACTCGGGCGTGCAGTTCCGCAGCCGCCTCGCGCGGCCGGACGACGTGCACGGGCCGCAGGCGGACCTGGACCAGTCGGGCGAGTGGACGGGGGGGCTCTATGAACAGGGCGGCCGCGGGGTGCTCGTGCGGCGCGGGACGGCGCTCGCGATCGACGATGCGGGTGCGACGCGCGCCACGGCGGTCGGCGATGCGGCAGAGCTCTTGACCGCGGCCACCGCGCGTGACTGGGATCGCCTCACCGTCCGCTGCGAGGGGCGTACGACGACGATCCGCTGGAACGACGTTCTGACGAGCCGCCTCGACGACGGCGGCCCGTCGGCGTGGCGCAGCGAGGGCCTCATCGCGCTGCAGCTCCACGCGGGGCCCCCGATGACGGTGCGCTTCCGCAATGTCTCGGTGACGCCGCTCGAAGCCGCCGTCGAGGTGGAGCCCGCATTCCCAGAGCTCGCGGGGCCCGAGTGGATCTGGGACCTCGATACCCCCGAAGGCGACTCCGCGGCGGTGCTGACGCGCCGCATCACACCGCGCGCTCCCGTACGCCGCGCCGTGGTCTGGGGCGCGTGTGACAACGGCGTCGAGCTCTTTGCAGGCGAGCGCCGCATCGCCGTCTCCGACGACTGGTCGCGTCCGTTCGAGCGCGACGTCACCGCGGAGCTGCCCACAGGTCCGTTCGACCTCGTCGCACGGTGCTGGAACGAGGGTGGCCCCGCGGGTTTGGTGCTGCGCCTGACCCTCCAATACGAAGATGGCACGGACGAGGTGGTCGTCACCGACCGCGCGTGGCGCACCGAAGATGGCGGCGAGGTCGCGTCCTTCGGCGCGTTCGGGGTCGGCCCGTGGGGCACACCCGCGACCGTGGCGAACGGGACGGCGCGCGGGGTGCTCGATCCCGCCGAGCTCGTACTGCCTGCGGGCTTCAGCGCGGAGCTCGTGTACGAGGTCCCGCGGCGCCAGGGTTCGTGGGTCGCGCTCACGATCGACGACCGCGGCCGGATCTACGCCGCGGACGAACGTGGGCGTGGCCTTTATCGTCTGACCGAGCGCGCGGATGGGCCCCCGCTCGTCGAAGAGCTGCCGCTCGGCTTCGGCGCCGCGCAGGGGCTCTGCACCGTGCGCCGCAGCGACGGCGCGCTCGACCTCTTTGTCATGCTGCACCCGTACGGCAGCGACAAGGTGTGCGGCGTGTGGCGCGCGCGCGACGTCGAGGACGACGGCACGTTCGACAGGGTCGAGCTCATCCTGCCGTTGCCCGGCGCCACGGGTGAACACGGAGCCCACGCCATCGTGGCAGCGCCCGACGGCAGCGGCCTCTACGTGATGGCCGGCAACCACGTGCCGCTGGCGGACGAGATCGCGGTGCACCACGCGCCGCCGCTGTGGCAGGAGGACCAGCTCCTGCCGCCGCTACCCGATCCGAACGGGCATGCGGTCGGGGTGCCGGTGCCCGGCGGTTGGTTCCTGAAGATGGACTTCGACGGCGGCCAGCGCGAGCTCGTCTCCATCGGCATGCGCAACGCGTACGACTTTGCGTTCGATCGCGCAGGGCATGCGCTCACGTACGACTCCGACATGGAGTGGGACATGGGCGCGCCCTGGTACCGGGCGCCGCGCATCCTGCAGCTCGCGCCGGGCGCGGACTTCGGTTGGCGCAATGGGTCGGGCAAGGTGCCGGACTGGGCCGAGGACACCCTCGGCACCGTGGTCGATACGGGGCCCGCGTCGCCGACGGGGGTGCTCCACACGAAGGACCTCGCGTTCCACGCGCCGTGGGACGACGTGCTGCTCGCGGCGGATTGGGCGTACGGGACCGTGCACGCCGTGCACACGCGGCCCGTCGCGGACGGAGGCCTGACGCTTACGGGCGAGCTGCAGCCGTTCATCCAAGGCAAGCCGTTCCCGGTCACGGACCTGGCGGCTCACCCCGACGGCTCGCTGCTCGTCGCGATCGGCGGCCGCGGGACGCGCTCGGCGATCTACCGCGTGCGCTCGCTCGCGGGTGTCGAGCGCCGCGCGCCGCAGCAGGTCCCCGATCCGCTCGCGGTGTACCGCGACGCACGCGACGTACCGTTCACAGACCGCGCGTGGCGCAGCTACCGCCGCGCGCTGTTCGAGAATGCGCTGCGAACGGGGAGCGACCCGGCGGACGCGCTCGTGACGCTCGCCGGTGGGCCGCCATCGGCTGCGTTCTTGGACGATCCCATGGTCGCGCGTGCGACGAGGGTCGCAGCGGTGCGCGCAGGGGCGTCGCTGGGCCTCTCGCCGACGTTGCTCGACGGGTTCGCTTCGGCCGCGGTCGAGCAGCTCACGCAGGGCGCCGTCGAAGATGCGCTGGCGACGCTGCGCGCGATCGAGATCGGCCTCGCGCGCGCCACGGGCGACGTGCAGCTCGGCGCGCAGCAATTGGCGGCGTTGTGCGCGCAGTTCCCGAGCGGCGACACGCGGATCGACCGCGCGCTCGCGGCGCTGCTGGTGCGCTCGCAGTACGGACCGTTCACTCCGGGAGCGGTCGCGGCGCTCGCGCAGGCGTCGACGCAGGAAGAGGCGCTCTACCTCCTGTACGTGCTGCGCTTGCAGACGGCGGGATGGACGCCGGAGCTCCGCGAGGACTACCTCGAGTTCCTGTACGTCGACGCGGCGCGGTTCCACGGCGGCCACAGCCTGCAGCGTTACGTCGAGCGCATCCGCAGCGAAGCCAATCAGCGCCTCGGCGAAGGCTGGACGCCGCCCCCCGCGCCCGAGGCGGCGCCGTCGCCGCCCATCGCCGCGCGTATCTTCGTGAAGGAGTGGGCGGTCGCGGACCTCGCTCCCCGCGGCAAGGAGCTGGAAGACCGCGACCTGGCTCGCGGCCGCCACGTCTTCGAAGCCGCCCGCTGCGCGGAGTGCCATCGCTTCGACGGGACCGGCGGCAGCACCGGGCCGGACCTGACGGGCGCCGGCGCGCGGTATTCCGCCGAGGACCTCTTGCTAGCGATCCTCGAGCCTTCGCGCGACCTGACCGACCAGTACCAGGACACCGAGGTCTGGACCACCGACGGCGTCGTACACCTCGGGCGCATCATCGAAGAGGACGGCGAGTGGGTGACGCTGATGCCCCCGCCCCCGAACGAAGCCGAGCGCATCGACGTGCCGCGCGCCGAGATCAAGCTGCGCCGCCCCCACCCGACGTCGCGGATGCCGAAGTCCCTGCTGGACGGCTTCCGCCGCGAAGACGCGCTGGATCTGATCGCCTACCTGCTCGGCCCGAGAAGCCGCTGACTCCAGCCTGGTACCAGGTACGACTTGGCGGGGGGGGGGGGTGGGGGGGAGGCGCCGCGGAACGAGACACCCACCCCCCC
>CAYOBN010000040.1:23350-43310 GCA_964402175.1 uncultured Planctomycetaceae bacterium
GTGCACGTGCAAGCGCGCGCCTGCACGTGCACCTCGCCGCCAAGTCGTACCTGGTACCGTTCGATTCGAGGTCCCGCTCGACTCCGGCCGCAGCCTACAGCCCCACCAACCGGAGCCCGAGCAGCAACGCCCAGTCGTACTCACGGTGCCCGCCGATGCCGAGCTCCGGCCGCACGAACGCGCTGAAACCCGCGCCACGCACCTCGCCCAACATCCAACCGCGCTCGACCGCCAGCGCGGCCCAGGAATCCAAATCCTCCTGGAAGTCGATCGTCACGGACGGCTCGACCAGCCACCAGCGCGAGAACGCCTCGTTGCTGTCGACGAAGCGCGGGCGCAGCGTGCCGCGATTGAGCGACTCCTCCGGCCCGCTGTCGACGGAGAACCGCTGCTCGTAGCTGAAGGCGAGCAAGCGAGTATCGGAGAGCTGGAACACCTGCGACAGCGCCGGCGCGACCAGCGTGCGGCCCGTCCCGAGCGAGCGCTCCGTCGCCGTATCGAAGGCCATGTCGACGGAGACCACGGTCGCCTGTTCGTCTTCGTCATGGGCGAGCCATTCCCAGCGCGCGGCGAGGTCCCCGATGCCGACCTCACCCACGCCGCCGGCCTCCTGCGCCGCGACAGGGACACTGAGCCCGACGCGCTGGGTGTTGTCCGCATATGCGTGCTGGTACGCGGGCGTCCAAGCGAACGCAGCGCCATCGTCGCGGAGCCGCGAGACACGGTTGCTCCAGTCGATGGTGCTGCGCAGCACGGCGGGGTTCGTGCCAGTGCGGTCGTCGGTGGTCCGCGCTGTCGAGGCGCAGGACGCCAAGAGCGCAGCGGTGAGCGAGAGGGCGCTGAGGGATCGCGGCATCACCCTACGGTACCCCCTTCACATCAAGGGACGATCAAGGCCCGGGGTCAGCCCGGCAGGGCGAAATCCATGCGGTACGTCCCCCGGCGCAGCGACTCGGCCGACGGGTCCCCGACGTAGCGCTCCTCCACCGGGTCGAGGTGCAGCGTGCGGCCGAAGATCGGCAGGTCCCGGCCGAGGTCGACGCCGTTCGCGGCGAGGTGCTGGAAGGTCCGCGAGACCGCTTCGTGCGCCAGCGGTAGCCCTTCGAGGGCTCGCTGCACGGACTCGGCGGAGTCGCGCTCCCCGAGCCGGTAGGAGTCGTTGGCGACGTGGCAGTACCCCGCCGACAGGTGGCCCTCTTCGACGTCCGCGTGGAGCGCGCTGACGTCGCGGGCGCGGACGGCAGCGATGAAGTTCGCGAAGTGGTCGCCGCCGCCTTTCCAGCGCCGCAGCTCGTTGCCGGCGTGATCCAGGGCGACAGCGAGGCTGTAGTCCGAAGTGACGACGAGGCGCCCCTCTTCCGCATGCAGGATCGCCGCGATCGTGGCGCCCGACACGCGGTCCATGTTGGCGCCCCAGTCGCCCTGCGCCTGCGCAGCGAGGTCCTTGGGCAAGCCGCGCACCTCGAGCACCATCGGCGCGGGCTCCAGCTCGAGGTACGCGACGAGGGTGTTCGGCGTCGTGCCATCGTCCGCGTAACCGAAGCGCCCCCCGACCGCGATCGTGCGGCGCGGCAGCGCCCGCGCGCCGAGCATCCAACGGCAGACATCGACCTGGTGCACGCCCTGGTTGCCGAGGTCGCCGTTGCCAAAGGGCCACTGCCAGTGCCAGTCGTAGTGGTACTGCGCGCGAGCGACCGGCCCGACAGTGCGCGGACCGCACCAGAGGTCATGGCGTACGTGCACGGGCGGATCGAGCGGCAAGGACACACGCCCGATCGAGCGCCGCGGCTTGTAGCAGATGCCTTGCGCATAACGCGGCGCACCGAGGCCCCCCGCGTGCACCCAAGCGATCGCGTCGCGCACCGCGGCGCTGGAGCGGGCTTGTGTGCCGGACTGCACGATGCGCCCCGTACGGCGGGCGACTTCGACCATACGGCGGCCCTCCCACAGGTTGTGGCTGACGGGCTTCTCGACGTAGACGTCCTTGCCGGCCTCGCAGGCCCAGGCGGTGTGCAGCGCGTGCAGATGGTTCGGCGTCGCGAGCGAGACGACGTCGATGTCGTCACGCGCCAGGAGGTCGCGCACGTCCGCGAACGTCGAGACGTGCAGCCCCTCCTGCGCGAGCTGCGCTTGGCGCTGGGACAGCACCTGACCGTCGACATCGCAGAGCGCCTGCAGCGCGACCCCAGGCAGCGCCTTGAATGCGCGGACATGCTCCCACCCTCGCCCACGCACGCCGACGACGGCGACGCGCAGGGGCTCTCGGCGGCGCAGGGCGGCAGCAGGGCTCACGAGCGCTGCGGTGGCGGCAACGCGCAAGAAGTCGCGGCGGCGGAGGGGGCGGGTCATTCCGCTAGCGTAACGCTCTGCCGAATCGAACGGTACCAGGTACGACTTTGCGGCGCGGCGAGCGGCCCCCATGGGCTCGCGCGCGCAGCGCGCGCGAGCCCATGGGGGCCGCTCGCCTCGCCGCAAACTCGTACCTGGTACCGTTCGATTGGTGCCGTTCGATTCAGACGTCGTCGCGCACCGTGAACTTCTGCTTCTGCGGTTCACCCTCACCGACGGTCAAGGTCGCCGTGAACTCACCCGCCGCCACCGCTCGGCGGCGCTCGCCGCGCAGGTCCCACTCGAAGCGCTGGGTGCCGAGGGCGCGTTGGACCTCGAAGCGCTGCACGTCCCGTCCGCGATCGTCCGTGATCACGAGGGTCACCTTGGCGCCCTCGGGGGGCAGCTCCGCCGTGTGCACGGCGATCACTGCGGCAGTGCCGCGGTTCGTCCCGTAATACGCCTGATCGCCGCCGCCGTAGCCGCCCACGGCGCGGCGCCGCGCCCAGCGCGTGACCCGCGCCACCGGCAGGAGGCGCACCGCGGGCGCCGCCGCAGCGCTCATGCCGCGCACAGCCCCCACATCGAGCGCCCAGAACCCGCGGCCATGGGTGCCCGCGACGAGCACGCTCTCCGCATCATGCAGAGCCAGGTCGTGCACGGCGAGGGTCGGCAGACCTTGGCCGAGGCGCTGCCAGCGCTCGCCGCCGTCCCACGACACGTACACCCCGAGCTCGGTGCCCACGTACAGCACATCGGGATGACGCGGGTCCTCGCGCACGACGTTGACGGGCTCCCCCGCGGGCAACCCGCCGCCGATCGCCTTCCACGCGCGCCCGGAGCCGAGCTCGTCCGTGCGGTACAAGAGCGGTTGGAAGCTGTCCTCGCGGTAGCCCGTGAACGCGACGAACGCGCGGTTGCGAGCGTGCACGGAGAGCTCGACGCGGCTCACCCACCAATGGGCTGGCGCTCCGGGGAAAGCGCCCGTCAGGTTGGTCCACGTGTAGCAGCCGTCCTGCGTGAGCTGCACGTTCCCGTCGTCCGTCCCGACGAGCACGAGCCCAGGGTCGAGCTTCGACTCCGACACCGTCGTGATCGTGCAATGCGGCACGTTGCCCGCGATCTTCACGGGATCCGCAGTCGTCAGGTCCGGGCTCCAGACCTTCCACGAATCACCGCGGTCGAAGGACTTGAACAGGCGATTCGCGCCGAAGTAGACGATCTCCGGATTGTGGTGCGACAGCACGATCGGCGAGTTCCAGTTGAAGCGCAGCGACTCACCTTCGATCCTGGGCCGGATGCTCTGCGAGCGCCCGGTCGCCAGGTCGCGCCGGAAGAGCGCGCCGAACTGCGACTCACCGTACAGCGTGTCGAGGTCGCGCGGATCCACGAGGGTGTAGAAACCATCGCCGCCGCCGACGTTGAACCACTCGATCGGGTGGATCCCGCGCGGATCGCGCGACGTGTGCGGGCCGCCCCACGAGCCGTTGTCCTGGGTCCCGCCGAACACGCGGAACGGCTCGGCGTTGTCGACGCTGACCGTGTAGAACTGCGCCAGCGGCAAGTTGTTGAGGTGCGACCACGTCTTGCCGCGGTCCCAGGAGATGTGCAAGCCGCCGTCGTTGCCGAGGATCAGCTTGTTCGGGTCATCGGGATGCACGATCAGCGCGTGGTGGTCGACGTGCACACTGTCCGCCGTCGAGCGCCAGGTCTTGCCGCCGTCCGTCGAAGCGAGCAGCGGGACGCTGCACATGTAGAGGCGCTTGTCATCCGTCGGATCGACGCGGATCTGGCCGTAGTAGTACGGCGGATCGCCGCCAGCCGGCTTCTCGTTGACCTTGACCCACGTGACGCCGCGGTCTTCGCTCCGGTACACCTCGCCGCCCACTTCGCGGGTCTCGGGCTCGCGCTCTTCCACACGGAAGAGCTTCGCGAGCGTCACTTCGAGCGTCTCGACGGCGGCCCCACGGCGCCGCACGAGCGGCAACGTCGCCGCGACGTCGGCCTCCGCCCCGCGCTCTGCACGCGCGAGGACCTGCAGCCACTTGAACGGCGAGTCGAGGGTCTCTTCGCCCAACTGCACGAGCACGTCGCCAGCAGCGAGGCCGAGCTCGGCGGCCCCGCCCTTCTCGGCGACCTTCTTGACGGTGACGCCACCCGCTTCGAACTGGGCTTCGAGGCTGTTCTCGCGCGGGCGCTCGACGACCACGCGGTTCATGTTCGCAACCGTCGCGAACACGATGCGCGGGTCCTTCGCGTAGACGTCGAGCCCGATCCGCCCGACCTCACCCGCGGGAAGACCTCCCTCGCAGCGCGCGAACGTCGCGCCGCCGTCTTCGGAGCGCCAGATCCCGGAGCCGGGTCCGCTCTCGTCGAGGTGCCACGGCCGCCGCAAGCGCTCGTACGTCGCGGCGTAGACGTAGCGCGGATCGACCGGATCGACCGCGACATCAACGACGCCGGTGCCCTCGTCGACGTAGAGCACGCGCTCCCACGTCGCTCCCCCGTCGAGGGTGCGGTAGAGGCCTCGCTCGGCGTTCGTCGTGTAGAGGTGCCCGAGCGCCGCGACGAACACCTTGTTCGAATCGAGCGGGTCCACGACGACGCGCCCGATGTGGTGGCTGTCCGTGAGGCCCACGTTGCGCCACGTCTTGCCGCCGTCGGTCGTCTTGTAGACACCGTCGCCCCAATAGGAGCTGCGCTGATTGTTCGCTTCACCCGTGCCGACCCACACGGTCTCCGGATCGCGCGGATCGACGGCGATGTCGCCGATGGACACGACCGCCTCGCGCTCGAAGATGCAGCGCCACGTCGTCCCGTGGTTCTCCGTCAACCAGAGCCCGCCGGAGGCCGACGCGACCCAGAGGTGCGAGGGGCGCGCGGCGTGCAGCGCCAGATCCACGATGCGGCCCCCGAAGAGCGTCGGCCCGAGCTCGCGCCACGCGCCGAGCTCCGCAGGGCTGGCCAGTACGGGAGCCGGGGCCGGGGCCGGGCGCTCCTCGCGCTCCGCGGCCGGAGTCTCGCCCTCGGTCTGCGCCCGGAGCACTGCCGGGAACCCGAGGGTCAGGGCGAAGAGAGCGGCGACGGGGGCGAAGCCGGGGCGGGAGAAGGTCATGGAGAGCGTTTCGGAGGATCGGGCGCGAGCCTGGAGGGCCGATCCTACGCGGAGTCCGCAAAATCCGACATCCTTCCCGCCGGGGCCGCGGGCCGCCTTACAGGAGACCAACCCGGCCCCCCCCGCGTTACCGTGTACGGCCCGCCGCGATGCGCCGCTTCGTCCACCTCGTCGACCGCCTGAACGGCGCGCTCGGCCGCGCTGCCGCGTGGCTCGGCTTCGCCATGGTGCTGGTCGGCGCATGGAACGCGCTGGCGCTGTTCGTCGGCCCGCGGCTCGGCGTCCGGCTGACCTCCAACGCGCTGACGGAGCTGCAGTGGTACCTCTTCAGCCTCGTGTTCCTCGGCGCGGCGCCCCTGGCCCTACGCGAGGGCGCGCACGTGCGCGTCGATGTGCTGCATACGCGGCTGCACCCCCGCCAACGCGATTGGATCGAGCTCTGCCTGCTCATCCTGTTCCTCTGCCCCTTCACCGCGTTCGTGGCCGTGAACACCGCCGGCGTCGCGTGGCGTTCATTCCTCGAGCGCGAGGGCTCACCCGATCCGGGGGGCCTCTCGCGCTGGCCGCTCAAGCTGTGTGTGCCAGCGGCGTTTGTGTTGCTCTGCCTGCAGGGCCTCGCCGAGGCAGCGCGCCGCGCGCTGGCGCTCCGTGAAGCAGCGCACGCTGGCGCAGACCTCGAGGAGGACCCCGCGTGACCCACGAGATCCTGGGCCCCGCGATGTTCGCGACAGTGCTGCTGTTGCTGTTCCTGGGCTTCCCGGTCGCGTTCACGCTCGGCGGTGTCGCGCTCGTCTACGGAGCGCTCGGAGCGCTCCTCGGGCACTTCGACTGGGCTTTCTTGAACCTGTCGGGGCGGGTGTTCGGCGTCATGTCGAACCAAGTCCTGCTCGCGGTGCCGTTCTTCGTGTTCATGGGCGCGCTGCTCGAACGGACGCGCCTCGCAGAGGACCTGCTGCACACGATCGGGCAGCTCTTCGGGCGGCGGCGTGGCGGGCTCGCGTTTGCCGTCGTCTTCGTCGGAGCATTGCTCGCCGCAGCGACCGGCGTCGTCGGCGCATCGGTCGTCGCGATGGGCATGATCTCGCTGCCCGTGATGCTGCGTTACGGCTACGCGCCGACGCTGGCCACGGGCACGATCTGCGCGGCGGGTACGCTGGGGCAGATCATCCCGCCCAGCATCGTGTTGATCGTGCTCGGCGACCAGCTCGAGGTCAGCGTCGGCGACCTCTTCCGCGGCGCGTTCTTGCCCGGCGTGGGCCTCGCGTTGCTGTACGCGCTCTACGTGGCCGCCGTAGCCCGCCTAAGCCCCGCCGCAGCGCCCGCGCTGCCGCCGGAGGAGTGCGCGGCGACGGGCCGCGAGCTTGCGAGCCGCGTCCTGCGTGTGCTCGTGCCGCCGCTCGCGCTGATCCTCCTGGTGCTCGGCAGCATCTTCGCTGGCATCGCGACGCCGACCTCGGCGGGTGCGGTCGGCTCGGTCGGAGCGCTGGCGCTGGGCGCCGCGAACCGGCGGCTCTCGTTGGCGGTCGTGCGCGAGACAGCCCGACAGACGGCGCGGCTCACGACGATGGTGATGTTCCTGCTGATCGGTTCGGCGGCGTTCATCCTCGTCTTCCGCGGCCTGGACGGCGAGGTCTGGGTGCGCGATATCCTGACCAACTTGCCCGGCGGCGTCATCGGCCTCTTGGTCGTCGCGAACCTCTCGGTCTTCGTCCTCGGCTTCTTCATCGACTTCTTCGAGATCGCGTTCATCGCGCTGCCGCTGCTGCGGCCCGCGGCAGAGGCGCTCGGCTTCGAAGGCGAGACTATGGTGTGGTTCGGCGTGATGCTCGCGATGAACCTGCAAACGTCGTTCCTGACGCCGCCGTTCGGTTTTGCGCTCTTCTACTTGCGCGGTGTGGCGCCGCCAGAGGTCTCGACCGGGACGATCTACCGCGGTGTCATCCCCTTCGTCCTGTTGCAGCTCCTGGCCCTCCTCGCGGTGATCCTCTTCCCCGAGCTCGTGACCGCGCTCCTCTGAGGCCCCCGCAGCGCGTACACTGGAGGCTCCAACGGGGACCCCACGTTATGAGTCAAGACATGAACCGCGACGGCGTCATCCAGACGCTCAACCAGATCCTCGAAGCCGAGCTGGCGGGCGTCGTCCGCTACACGCACTACTCGCTCATGGTGATGGGCCCGTACCGCGGCCCGATCGTGACGTGGCTGCAGGCGCAAGCGACCGAGTCGCTGACCCACGCCCAAGAGGCCGGCGAGATGCTGACGCAGCTCGGGGCCCACCCGAGCCTCGGCATCGGCAAGCTCCTCGAGACGCACCAGCACGACCTCGACTCGATCCTGCGCGAGTCGCTCGATCACGAGCGCGCGACGCTACAGAAGTACTGGCACCTCAAGAACCTGGTCGAGGGTCACTCGATCATGCTCGAGGAGTACGCGCGCACGATGATCGCCACCGAGGAGAAACACTGCGGAGAGGTCGACCGGATGCTGCGTAAACCCGGCGACCTGACGCCTGTGGTTCCCGGGTTGATGCGCTGAACCGGGCCCGAGGTCACAGCTCGCCGAGGTTCTGCCAGCGCAGGGTGACCGACTCGCCGGGGTTGTGCTCGACGACGACGAACTTCACGAAGATGTCGCGCCGCCCGCGGCGAGTTTGCTGGAAGCGCGCGATGTAACAGTGCCCAGGTACGGGGGCCACGTGCTGCATGACACGCTGCGGCACCCCGAACACCTCGTTGCCCGAGCCCAGCCGCACGACGCTGCCGTTCGCGGGCTGGTAGACGAGGCGGCGGCCATCGATGCCGAGGGTGGCGAAGAGGTTGACGGGGAAACGCGCCGTGGCCTCCTGTGACAGGAGGACCGGCGGCACGAGCACCTCGCCGAGATCGACGATGTTCGCGGGCTCGTCCGCGGAGAACCCGACCGTCATCTGGCCGCTCTCGAACCCGCCGTAGACGAGCTGCGCGCCCTCGAGGCGCAATTGACCCTCGCTCACTTGTCCACCGTAGTCCCCCTGGCTGAAGCTGAACGCTGCGCCGAGCGGATCGTGGCGGTAGAGGGTGACGATTCCGGACTGAGGCGCGGGCTCCTGGGCCGCGGGCGCCGCGGTATGGAGGTGCCAAACGAGCGCGAGGCTGCAGAGCGCAGCGAAGCTGGCGAAGCGGAAGTGCATGGGGGTCTCCGGGCGCGGACGGGACGCGTGGGACGACGGGGGCGCCAGGTTGTTCCCGGCGACCACGACTTTTCTGGGCCAGAGTATCCTCTCGCCTAGAGATCGTCGGGCGCCCTACCGCGGCGCCCGAAGCCCCTAGCCATGCGAACCAGCAACCCCACCCTCCGCCCCGAAGTCTTCCGCGACGCCCAGCGGGAGGCCCTCGCCACGGACGCCGTGATGACGGTCCAGGGCACCCTCGTGAAGACCTCCGCGCTGCTCCTCGCGCTCGCGGTGTCGTCGATGTACACGTGGCAGCTCACGTTGAGCGGCGGCAACGCGTTCCCCTGGGCGATCGGCGGCATACTCGTCGGACTCGTGCTCGCCCTCGTGATCAGCTTCAAACCGAAGCTCGCCCCGACCCTCGCGCTGCCCTACGCGCTCGCCGAGGGGCTCTTCCTGGGCGCCCTCTCGGCCATCTACGCGCAGCGTTACGGCGGCCCCGAGAGCGGCCTCGTCCTGCAGGCCGTGGTGCTGACCTTCGGCACCGCGCTCGCGATGCTGGCGCTGTACGCGCTGCGCATCATCCGCGTGACGGAGCGCCTGCGCTCGGTGGTCCTCGTCGCGACCGGCGGCATCGCGCTCTTCTACTTGGTCTCGTTCGTCCTGAGCTTCTTCATGGCGAACAGCCCGCTCTCGTCGATCACCGCCTCCTCGTCGCTCCTCAGCATCGGCTTCTCACTGTTGGTCGTGGGCCTCGCTGCGTTCAACCTGTTGCTCGACTTCGACTTGATCGAGCAGGGAGCGCAGCAAGGCGCGCCGAAGCACATGGAGTGGTACGGCGGCTTCGCGCTGCTCGTCACGCTCGTGTGGCTCTACATCGAGCTCCTGCGCCTGCTGGCGAAGCTGCGCGGGCGCGATTGAGCAGGACTCTCCCAGTCAGGGTCGGAACGTGAAGCTCGCATACGCGAGCTCGTTCCGGCCCGACCAGCCGAACGCGTCGGCGCGGAACGCCTTCCAAGCGTCGTAGACCCGCCGGTACGTACCGTCCTTGGCCGCTTCGTCGGCGAGGAGCTGTTCGGCGGCTTCGCGCGCGCGCTGCATGAGGTCTTCGCTGAACGGTCGGAGCTGCGCGCCTTCGTCGACGAGCCGCCGCAACGCCGCAGGATTGCGCGCGTCGTAGCGTGTCAGCATCACCTGCGCCGCGCGGCGCGACGCCGTGACGAGCATCTGCTGGTACTCGCTCGGCAGCGCCTGCCACTTCGCCTCGGAGACGTAGAACGCGAGGTGCGGCCCCGGCTCCCACCAGCCCGGGTAGTAGTAGTGCGGCGCCACTTTGTGGAAGCCCAGCTTCAGGTCATCGGAGGGTCCCACCCACTCCGTCGCGTCGATGGCGCCGCGCTCGAGGGCGGGGAAGATCTCGCCGCCCCCGAGCACCTGCACGGCGACGCCGAGCTGGTCCATCACCTTGCCGCCGAGCCCAGGGATGCGCATCTTGAGGCCGCGCAGGTCCTCGACGCGCTCGATCGTCCGCCGGAACCAACCGCCCATCTGGCAGCCGGTGTTGCCCGCCGGCAGCGCGCGCACCCCGAAGTCCGCGAAGAGCGGCGCCATGAGCTCGTTCCCGCCGCCCTCTTCGAGCCACGCGCTCTGCTGGCGCGCGTCGAGGCCGAACGGGACGCACGTCTCGAACGCCAGCGCCGGGTTCTTGCCCGTGTAGTAGTACGCCGCCGTCTGCCCGAGCTCGACCGACCCCTGCTGCACCGCGTCGAGCACCTGGAGCGCTCCGACGAGCTCACCCGCCTGGTACGGCGTGATGACGAAGCGCCCGCCGCTCATGGCGCTCACCTCCTGCGCCAGCACCTCCGCCGTGCCGAACATGGTGTCGAGGGTCGCCGGGAAGCTCGACGCGAGCCGCCAGCGCACGTTCTGGCCCGTGTGCACCGCAGGTCCGCTCTGCGCGGCGTCCTTGCTGCGTCCCCGGGACACGGCAGCCGCCACGGCGGTTGTCCCGAGCGCGGCACCGACGATGCCGCCGAGTACGAGGTCACGGCGCGAGGCGGGGTGAGGGGGTTGCATGGGCTCGACCAGGGGGATCAGAGGCGTCGACGGGCAGCGCGCAGGGGCCGACGCCCGCGCCGCAGGTGCTCTCACGCCGGCGCGCAAGACGCTGCCGCGCCCCCTGCACGCGACCAGGGTAGCGGATCCCGCCGCTCAGCTCGTCTTCCACAAGCTGCGACCGGCGCCCCCTTCGCCCCGCCGGCCCCTCGGGGACCCGCGCTGCACGCACCGACCGGGTGGTGTGCTGCGCTCCGTGGCGGCAGGCTCTCGAGCTCGCGCGCGTTCGCGGCGGGAGAGGCCGTCGCAGGGACCATGCGCGCTTCGTCCCCCATCGCACTTCGTCTTTGGCCGCGCACGCGTCGCTACTGCTGGAGCCGCACCCACTCTGGCATGAGGCCCTTCAAGGTCAGGATCTTTGCGGCGACTGGCGCGCCAGGCTCGTCGGCCCGGCGTTCCAAGATCACGCTCGCCGCGCTCGCCTTCGCGCCGAGCCGCCCGACGACCTGCTTCGCGACGAGGTCCTCGACCGCCACTTCCGTAAGGCCCGACGACAAAGGACAACTCACCACCACAAGACCCCGTCCATCCCAGAGCCAATTCCAGTGTCGGTGTGTCGCGTGGACGCCAGTGACACCGGCCACTCCTTCGAGCGCGCGCACGAGCCCGTCAGTGATGTCTTCCAGCGGATCGCTGCTTCGTCCCGGGAGCACGATCCTCACCCGGAGCTGACCGGGCTCCACGACCTCGAGCGTGGACCCCGCGGGGGCCCTACCCGGGAGGAAACGGAGGACGGCGACGAAGATCCCGAAGATGGCGACGGCGAGCACGAACCTGCGCATGGGGAGAGTCTGAGCCCACATGCGAACCCTGTCCAGTGCCCTACCGTGTGCGCTCGGGCGACGGACACGTCCTGCGATTTCAACGCGCGTGCCCTCGTTGAAGAGCTCGCCTCAGAGTGAGCGCTCACCCGACTGCAGGGGTGACCTCGCACGGGTCTGTGCAGGATGGATTCACCCCGTCCGCCGCCCGACACTTCGTATCCGGCGCACTTGAATCGAGGTAAGCGCAGGCAGCCCAACGTAGGGACTGGTCCGTGGAAGCGAGCGAACGGAGAGTCGAATGCCCTGCGCACACATCCACGGGTCCGGGCTCTCCATGTGCGCCGAATCAACGTCGCCGAGCCTCGACGCGTACGGTACGCGTCATGCGGGCCGTACCCACAGGCAGCTCGTCGCGCGGACTCACAAGGTGCGTCAGCTCCTCGCCCTTCATGCCGCCGAACTGGTTCCACCGGCGGTGGTACGTCTGTTGACGGATCTCCAGCTTCCGCACGATCTCGGTGATCGTGTCCCCGCGCGCGAGCGTCACGTCGGCGTCGCGCAGCTTCGCCAGGGTCTGGTCCATGTCGGTCTCCATGCTGCCCCGAGGGGCGGTTGGGGGCTCTCACAGGCCGTGGACCAGTTCCACGGGGTCAGGTCCAAACCGGACGGGCCAACAAACCGGACCTCCGAGCCCGCGGCTGCACACGAAGGACCTCGGAACTCCGCGCCATCTGACCTATCCTCGGGCGACACGCGACCGCCCTACTGGACCGCCATGCGCCACCCGTCCGACGCTCGTGCCCCCCTGTTGATCCCACCGGGTTGGTCCGCGGCCTGGCTCCCCGCGGGGGCCGCTGGGCTCTTGATGCTCGCCATCCACGGTGGGCTCGCCATCTCCGTCGCGCTGGAGCTCGTGCCGAGCGCTTGGCCCCATGTGGACGGCAGCGCCTCGGTCAGCCGCGCGTGCCGCGGCGAGCCCGCCGTGCACCTCTTCCGGGCCCTGACCCTGCCTGCGGCGACGCTCGTCGCGCTGACGTGGCCCGTCGCGGGCGCCTGGTGCACACGCGCCCTCTCCGCCCCGCGCGCGGGCCGCTGGATCGCCGCGCTGGGGCTCGTCGGAGCGCTCTTCCTCGTGCTCTACGCGACGTTCCTGGGCACGGACGGAGCGATCTACAGGAGCCTCCGGCGCTGGGGCGTCTACGTCTTCTTCGGCGGCACGGCGGTGGCGCAGCTCGTGCTCACGGTGGTGCTGCACCGCTGCCGCAACGGGCTCCCTGCGCTCGAACCCCGCGTCCTGCTGCTCGCGCGCGCGTGCTGTGCGTTCTTCCTGCTGGCGGGTCCCCTGAACCTCCTGGCGGCGAAGGTCTGGAACAAGACCCAGGTCGCCAACGTGCTCGAATGGTGGTTTGCGCTCGCGATGGCGCTGCACTTCGCGCTCCTGGCGCGGGTCTGGCAACGGAGCCAGCTCAGACTCGAGATCGGCGGGCTTGCGCCCACCGTCGAGCGCCGCTGACGACGCCGCCGAACGGCGATCACGACGCGCGCCTGTGTGTCCCACGGCAGCTCTCTGTGACGGCGCCCAGAGCCGGACCGCAAGAACCGGCCGAAGGCGCCCTCTGCCTCAGCGGCTCAGGTACTGCAAGAGCGCCATCATCGGCGCTTTGCTCGCGATGTCCTGCAGCCCTTGGCTCTCGAGCGCCGCCAGCGCATTGGCGCCGCCGGCGGCCTCTGCCGTGCGCTGCAGGTACACCGCGTCACGCGTGATCGTGTACGCGTACGCCCAGCCCGTCATGCCGTTCCACGCGTCGAAGAAGTTCGTGATTCCGTCGCCGGGGATGTTCGCGCAGAAGTCCGGGGAGCTCGTCGCGAAGAGCCGCGTCGCCACGTGCCGGTGCTGGGCGCGCTCGGTGGGGTTCCAGAACGGCGGCGCGATCGAAGCCTCCGCGCCGCGCCGTACGACCATCGTGAGGGCGTCGTGGTGGGCCGCGTCGACCCCTTCGAAGACGGTGCGGCGCATGCCCTCGACCGCGTGCAGCATGAACGCTGCTTCGAAGGACTGGCGCACCTGGTAGACGCCTTTGAAGGCCTCGTAGACCTGGTGCGACGTCAGGTTGCCGGTGCACGTCGAGACCGTATCGCGCAGCGTGCTGGCGATCAGCCCGAACCAGGGCCGGTAACGGGCGCGCAGCGCCTCGGTCCCGAGCGCGTACGACGCGAGGCTCGCCTGCAAACCCCAGGCTTCACCGCGGCCCCAGTTGCCGCCGCGTCCGCCGAACTGCTGGGCTTGTTGCATACGCGCCAGCAGCCCGACCCCTTGGATGTGGCCATAGTTCGAGTTGTGGTACTCGGACAATGAGATGCGCATCAGCTCGCCGTGCAGCTCGAGCGCGCGCTTCGCTTCGGCATCGTTCGTGAGCCACGCGAGGATCAGCCACGGGTTGAGGTAGCGCGTGAGGTGCTCGAAGTCGTTCGGCCCGAACGAGCGCAGCTCCTTCGCGTAGAACGGGACGCGGAAGGTCTCGTAGGCGATGAGCTCCTGCGCCCGATCCGCGATCGGGAACGCGAAGTAGTTCGAGCTCTTCGATGGGCGCAGGTAGAAGTACGTCGGGATCCACGGCCCGAGCGCGTTCGCGGGCTGCACCATGTCCTCGAAACGCGAGGGACGCCCCGCGGAGTTGTAGAGGGCCACGGGCTGCCGGTCCTCGTAGCACTGCGCTTTGAGGTCGGTGAGCTGCAGGCCCGCTTGGGTGCGCGCCCAGAAGATGTCGACGCCGGGCCACTGCTCGATCTCCGTGCCGCCTGCGACGCCGCCGTAGGCGTAACCCCACGGGTGGGCCCAGCCGAGCGCTTTGGTCGTCAGCGGATACGGCCCCGCGGGGCTGCGATCACCCGATGCGAGCAGGCCCACGTACTGGTCGCGCTGCGAGCGCAGCGCCGCGCGCAGCGGCTCGACGCCGAGGTGCGCGAGGGTCGGCAACGCGTGGCGCTGCGGCAGGTATCCGCCGATCGCTGGATGCCACCACGACCAGAGCTCCTGCCCGCCGACGAAGCCGGGCACCGCGAACCCGAACGTGCGCCGCGCGAGGACCTCGGCGCCGCGCTCGAAGGCGGCTCCTGGCCGCGCGATGACGTAGCGGCGCGTGAACTGCGCCTGCTGCGGCAGGAGGTGTAGTTGGCGGTGCGGCAGCGGCTCGATCAGGGGCCAAGCCACCGCGTTCGCCGAACGCTCGGGTACACCGAGGTACGGCGCATCGAACGCGGAGAGGACCTCCCAGCCGTTCGGCAGCTCGAGGTCGAGGCCCTCGAAATAGAGGTCGCACACGACGTCGTCGAGCGGCGTGCTGAAGTCGCGCCCGTCGAGGCCGTTGTGCAGGTGCAGGTCGAGCAGGAGGAACCCCTCGCCGTGATACGTCCTGAAGGTCGCGTGGACCCCCATCATGTGCGGCAGCGCTTGGCCCTGCGGGGTGCCGACGGGCGCCAGCACCTCGTGGGTGCGCACCTCGCGCACGAACGAGCCGTTGCGCAGCCACTCGGGCCCAGCGGCGCCCGTGCGCGGTTTGGTGTAGAGGTCCGCCGCGAAGCGGTTCCCGAAGACGTCGCGCGTGGCGAGCTGGATCGCCCCTGGCGTCGCGAGGAGCTCCGCGACACCGCCCCTAGGTTGGTGCGCCGGGCCCGAATGCACGTGGCGCACGACGTCGAACTGGACCTCGGAGCCCGGGGTCGCACCAGCGGGCCGCGTGACACGCGCCAGGAGCTCGACGACGGCCGAGCCGTCTGCGGCGACGGGATACCGCGTCAAGGACTCGACCTGCGTGGGGACCGGCGCGCCGCCGACGCGCAGCGCGAGCGGGCTGCCTTGGGTCCCCGGCACGAACGTCCCCGGCGGCACCGGCAGGGTCGCCTGCAGGATGAACTGCTCCATCTGCGGCAGCTCGACCGAGACGCGCGCGACCGGGGTCTGCGGAGCGAGCGCAGCGGCGCAGGCGTCAGCGACGGAGCCGCTGAGGGCGAAGGCACTCGCCAAGAATGCGGCGGCAAAGGGGGGGACGTGGCGCATGGGATTCGAGAGACGCAGGCCTCCGCTGCGGCGGCGAGGCCGCGCGCGGACACCGTGGGGACGGGGAGGATGCCAGCCGAAGTTCGCCCGGACCTCCCCGGAGTGACCCCGACCCTCGGTGTGGACACATTTGGGACCCCCCGAAACGTCCCGCGGGGACGGAAGGGAGCGCCGCGCGCCCCCCTCCGCCCCCGCTCACGGGTCCTGGACCTGCCTCAGTGCGAGGCAGTCGCCTGCACCACCGCCAGCAGCGGCGCCGAGTGGTGAAGGTTCGAGCTCCAGGTCGACTCGAGCTCGTGCTGCAGGTGCCCTGTGCCCTGCAGGAACTCGACCGCCCGCTGCAAGAAGAGCGAGTCGCCCGTCAAGGCGTAGGCGTAGGCCCACGGCCCCATCGCGGACTGCGTCTCCATGTAGTTGAGGCCGTACTGCGCCGCCTGCGGGATCGAGAAGCAGAAGTCCGCCTGGGACATGTTCGCGAGGCCCACCCCGATCGCCCGACGCTGACCGCCGATCGACGGATCCCAGAACGGCTCGGTCACCGTCGAGTACGTCGCGCGGACAATGATGTCCTCGAGGAGCTGCTGCGTCGCGCCCTCGGCCCCTTCGAACACCGTCCGGCGCATCGACTCCAGCGAGTGGATCACGAAGGCGAGCTCGAACGACTGACGCGTCAGGTACTGCGTCGTGTAGTTCATGATCATCTTCGAGGTGATGTTGCCGGTGCAGCTCGACTGGCCGGCCGAGATCACCTGCGCGATGTCGCGGAACCACGGGCGGAAGCGCGTGCGCACATCGTCGTCTCCGAGCGCGTACGCAGCGATCGCCGTGTACATCCCCCACGCATCATCGCGGCCGTACGCGAGCCCCTGGCCCGGGTACTGCGCCGCACGGTTGCGGTGCAGGATGAGGCCGCGCGGCGGAATGTAGCCATAGCTACCGACGTAGGCTTCGTTGTGCGACAGGCGGAAGAGCTCCGCCGATTGCTCGATCTGCTCCTTCGCCAAGCTGTCGTTCCCGAGCCATGCGAGGACGAGCAGGTTGTTCGTGTAGCGGATGTAGTGCTCGAGGTCGTGCGGCTGGTACGACTGCAGCGACGCGCGATACGGCGCGGCGCGACCCGACGAGAGGACCGCGGCGTTCTGGTGCTGCGGCGCGCTCGAGAAGCCGAGCTCGTCGTTGCCGTTCGGGCGCAGGTAGAACGACTGCTCGATCCAGGGCTGGAACTGACCCGAGTGCTGCACGACGACGTGGTACGCGTACGGCTCACCATCGGCGAGGTAGAGCGCGACCGGCTGGCGGTCGACGTTCATGCGCGCCTTGAGCTCGGTCAAGCGATAACCCGCTTGCGAAGCCGCCCAGGCGATATCGACGCCGATGTTCGGAGTGATCTCGTCGCCGCCGGCCATGCCGCCGTGATCGACGCCCCACGGGTGCGCCCAGCCGTGGTTCGCGGCCTGCACCGGGTAGTTCGAAGGTGTCCCGAGCTGCACTTGCGCAAGCCGCGCATCGAGCGCAGCGCGGTGCGACGCGCGCAGGTTCTCGCGCGACGCGACCTGGTCCAGGTCGGGCAGCCGGTGCGCCTGCGGCAGGAAGCGCGCGGTCTCGCGGTTCCACCACGACCAGAGCTCCGCGCCGCTCGGCGCGTGACCCGCTTGGCAGAAGCCGAGGTTCCGGCGCTCCAACACGATGCGCGCGCGCGACTCGGCCTGCGCATCGCGAGCGATCATCAGGCGACGCCAGAACTGACCTTGGCGCGGGAGGACATGCAGCTTGCCGTCCGCCAGCGGGCTGACGATGTCGAAGTCCTGCATGCCGCGCGACGGCGTCGCTGAGCCCGTGTACGGGTTCGGCAGCGAGTCGAGGATGCGCCAGCCTGCGGGCAGGCGCAGCCCAAGGCGCTCGAAGAACAGCTCGTCGAGGATGTCATCGGCCGATGTACTCGGGTCGAGGCCAGCGAAGCCGTTGTGCACGTGCAGATCGAGCGCGAAGTAGTCCTCGCGGTCGAACGTGCGGACGTACGCGTGCACGCCCATCATGTGCGGCAGGGTCGCCTGCGGGCCCGTGCGGACCTCCATCGGCAAGAGCGAGCCGTGGGTCATGTGCTCGCGCACCACCGCGCCATCGCGGATGCGCTCACCGCGGCGCGCGCGGTGGTCTTCGAGCAGGTCGAACTGGTACGTGTTCCCGAACGCGTCCTTCGAGCGCAGGAGCAGCGCGCCCGGCGCTTCGAAGAGGTCCGACACGGCTTGCGACAGGCGGAACTGCCGCGGCGCGTGCGGGTGGTACACGACCTCGTATTCGATGTCGGCGCCCGTCGGCACGTCCGGTCGACGGACGTGCGCGAGCACCTCGACCACGGCCGCGCCTTGGCTCGGGTCGGGGTAGCGCGCGACGACCTCGACCTGCGTCGGGACCGCGGTCGTATCGCTCGAGGTCAAGACCGCGAGCGGCACGAGCGCCTCACCGTCGACGTAGGTGCCCGGCGGCAGCGGCACCGTCGCTTGCAGGATGAAGCTGCGCGCTTCAGGTGCCTGCGTCACGATCTTCGCGACGAGCGGACCGTCGGTCTCGTAGTCGTAGGCCGGGGCCGCGTCCCCGTCGACCGGGACGCTCTGCAACGTACCCCCCGCATCGCAACCTGCGGCCAACCAGGCGAGGCCGAGCCCCGCGACCAGGGCCCAGCGCTCAGCAGACCGCGCCGTGGCCGCTCCGCGCTCGCCCCCATTGCTTCGAATTGTGTCCTTCATCTCCAACGCCCCTCAGCGCTGCGTGGGACCGGGGCCCACCCGGCGGGTGGACGGCGATCCCATGCGCATCGGCGGAGGACATCGGAGGGCCGCTCTAGCGGCCTGGAGACAAAATGCGAACTCCTAAATCAATCCCGAATTGGGGCCACAGCAAGGCCCCCTTCAGCGCAGCGTGACGGAGAGCGCATCGGTCAGGTTCGACGTCACTTGCCCCCCTACGCGGTCCCGGAACCAGGCCTGGAAGCACCAGGTCTCACCCGCCACCGCCGCCGCCGGCCCGCTGGGCTGGGGCAGGCGCGCGAGGTCGGGTTGCAGCGATATGCGGCCGCTCGGCCCCGTCGGGAGGACGGCGCCCTGGAACCAGCCCACGCTGCCGCCGAGGCAGAGGGTGCCGATGCCGCCGCTCGCCGCGGGTGTGAAGCCGCGCTGGCGGCTGCAGATGAACGAGCCGACGGTGTTCGGCGGGAGCTGGCTCGCTTCGAGCACGAGCGCATTCTGGAGCACACGATCGCTCCCCTGGGCGCCCATCCGCCCGGGTTGGCCGGTGGTGTTCGGAACCGCTGTGCAGTAGTTCGTGCCCAGCGCGGCGCCGCTGACGGCGGCGTCGAGGTCGTAGCGGTTGCACACTACCGAAGCGAACGAGAACAGGTCGACCTGCAGGATCACGTCGCGCGCACCGCCCGAGGTGTTCTGCCAGAGCAGGCGCTCGTCGTTCGAGGACGAGACCGCCCGCGCGAGCTCAGCCGTCATCCCGCCGCACGGGCCCGTCGGATCGTAGAGCCAGAGGTCGATGTCGCCGGAGCTGTGCACGAACGCGGCGCGCACATCGAGCGTCGCGCCCGCGGGCACTCGCACGCTGTAGAAGTCGCTGTCCGCGGCGCTCACCCAGAGCTGGGTCGTGAGCCCGAGCGGCAGGGGCACCGCCTCGGCGCACGTGTCGTTGGGCTCGAGCGCGTCGTCCTGGGTCGCAGGATCGCAGCTCGGCGGAGGCACGGTCACGGTCAGGCTCAGGTCGTACCGGTTGCAGAACGGCACGGAGCCGCGCCACATCTCGACCTGGACGATGAAGGTCTTCGGCGCACCCGTGTTGTTGAGCCAGTTGACCTCCTCGATGTCGGTGAAATTGCGGGAGTTCCGGAAGTTCTCCCACAGGTCGCCGCAGAGCGGACCCGCCTCGTAGAGGACGAGGTCGACGTCGCCGTCGTCGTGCTCGAACTGCACCCGCGCGCGGAGCTGCTGTCCGGGCAGCACCGTGACGCGGAACAGGTCCGGGTCGTGGCGGTGGACCCAGAGGCCGGGCTGGACGAACGGCAGCGAGACGGCCAGCGCCGTCGCGCACGTATCGTTGTCCTCGAGCCCGTCGTCGGGACCGCTGCACTGCGGCAGCGCGGCCGCCGCCGTGGACGTGAACAGAGCGACGGCGAGCGAGAACGCCGTTGCGAGGGAGGAGCGGAGGAGAGCGCGCATGGGAGAGTCGCCGCGCCCCCTGGGTCCGGAGTGTCCAGGGACGCGGCCGCCGGTAGTCTGGGGTCCAGCCTGTCGCACGCGAGCCCCCGACTTGCCCGGAAACGGGGTTTGGACCACCCGCGGCCACATCTAAGGCCCCCCCCGCGCCGCGGTTCGCGTCGCACGGTACCAGGTACGAGTTTGCGGCGCGGCGCGCGCCGGGCTGGGGCTCGCGCG
>CAYOBN010000041.1:0-25099 GCA_964402175.1 uncultured Planctomycetaceae bacterium
GTGCCGTACTCGCGTTGCTCTCCGCGCGCCTCCCCCCGCGCCCCCCGCGCGCTTGACCCGGCGCCCCGCCGCCAACTCGTACCTGGTACCGTTCGACACAACACCGCGCACTACATCACCCGCTGCACGAACACGATCACCCCCACACCCAAAGCGACAGCCGCCACCACCCGCGCCACCCACCGCCCCACGAACACTGCCGGCAATCCGGCCCCCAACACCACCACCACAATCCCCACCGCGAGCCCCAGCACCCCCTCACCCACCGCGCTCGTCGGTTGAAACTCCGTCGCAGCCTCACGCACCAGCTCCGGCACCTCACTCAGGAACACCGCAGCCCCGAGCACCGCACCGAACACCACCGCCTCCAACACCCGCCACCGCTCCACCCGCGCAACGAGCCCATCCGCCCCGAGATACAACACCGCGAGCGGCCCCGCGAGCTCGAAGAAATGGTGGACCCGCGGCCCGATCGCAGCACCGACGCCCCACCATCCCGCAGCCCCCGCGACCCCCGCCGCGCCCGCCACTGCCAAACTCACGACCTCAGCGCCCCCGCGCCGCCGCCCCGCCGCACCACCCCCGCGGACACCTGCGACCCCGATCGCCGCAGCCATCAGCGCGAGCTCCCACAGCACCCGGCGCTCACCCGTCACCCCCGCCAGATACCGCCCGAACGCCGGCCTGCCGCGCTGCAGCGCCTCCGCGCTCGCCGCGACATGGTGCTGCCCGCGGCCTGGCAGATCGAACGCGTCCAGATCCAGGCCGTTCCAGACCACGACACACAGGTCCCTGTGCTCGGGGCTCGTGTCCACGAACAAGTCGAGCTCCAGGTCGAGCGTCCGCGGAGCCACCGCCGCTGTGTAGACGATGTCGAGCCGCACGTACTGCTCGAGCTCACCGAAGACCCCCTCGCGCAGCGCCGCCTCGCGGACGCGGGGCGCTCCTTCCGGTACCAGCACCGCCCCCCCATCTGCGCGGATCCGAAACCCCCGCACGACGTATTCCGCGATCCGCTCCGCATCCGCCTCGATGCGAGCCACGGTCACGCGGCCGTCCAGGTCGTCGTCGAAGCCGGTCAACACCTCGGCCAGCGACAGGACCTGGACCTCGATCGCATGGACCACCCGAGGACCCCGCACATCGATGCGCGAGGCCGAAAGCGAATTCGGATGGAGGGGGCCCAGCTCAGGGCCTGCGCTCCCGCTGGCGCACAGGACAAGGGGGAGCCACAAGGCGCACGGACTCATCCTGGAAGTGTCCCGTCCGTGGGACTTGCGGACAAGTGCTCCACCGACACAACCCTCCCCGCCGATCCCTGAGGAGCGGAGCTGGAATGCGCGTTCGCTTCAGGCGCTCCACCCGCTCCCCTGCGGCACCCTGCCTCGAACCTCGACCACTCGCCTCTGACCGAGCGCCCCACAATGAGCTTGGAGACCTTCATCGCGCGCCAGCCGATCCTCGACCGGAAGCAGCGCCTGAAGGGCTACGAGTTGCTCCACCGCTCCGGCTGGACGAACTCCTTTGCGCATTCGAATCCGGACCAGGCCACGGTCGAGGTCCTGGAGCGCAGCATGCTGGTCAACAAGCTCTCGGAGCTGACCGACGGCAAGCTCGCGTTCATCAACGTCACGCGCAATCTGCTGCTGCAGGACATCATCCGCGTCCTCCCGGCGCAGAACACCGTCATCGAGATCCTCGAGACCGTCGAGCCTGACGCCGAGGTCGTGAAAGCCGTGCGGCAGTTGCGGCGCGATGGTCACAAGATCGCGCTGGACGACTACGTCGACGATCCGAAGTACGACGAGCTCGTCACCCTGGCCGACTACATCAAAGTCGACTTCATGGGCACCGACGCGGAGCACCAGAGACGCGTCATCGAATATCGCAAGCGCGATGGCCTGACCTTCCTCGCCGAGAAGGTCGAGACCCACGAGGAGTTCGAGCGCGCCAAGGCCGACGGTTATGCGCTGTTCCAGGGGTACTTCTTCGCCAAACCCGAGGTCAAGTCACGCCGCGATGTCCCGCGCAACAAAGCGAACTACCTGCAGTTCCTGCGCGAGATGGCTCGTCCCGAGCTCGACATCCAGGCCATCGAAGAGATCGTCAAGCGCGAGATCAGCCTCTCCGTCAAGCTGCTGCGCTACTTGAACTCAGCGCACTTCGGCGTCCGGCATCGGATTACCTCGATTCGCCAGGCCCTGGTCCACCTGGGCCAGCAGCCCCTCAAACGCTGGGGCATGTTGATCGCATTGAGCGGCATCGGCGACGAAAAACCGATGGAGCTCGTCCGCCTCAGCCTGGTGCGAGGGCGGTTCTGCGAGCTCGTGGCGCTGGAGCTTGGAAAGGACGAAGCGGCCCTGGACCTCTTCCTCACGGGGCTCTTCTCGACCCTCGACGCGCTCGTGGACCGTCCGTTGGACGAGGCGCTCGCGGAGATGGGGCTCGAGGCGCACATCGGCGCCGCGATTCGCGGCGAGGATCCCGGCACGCTCGGCAGCGCCTTCAAGCTGGCACGCGCCTGTGAGCTCGGTGACGTCTCGGCGTATCAGGCGGTGGCCCAGCGCTTCAACCTGGCCGAGGCCACCGTCGCACAGCTCTACGCAGAGTCGCTCTTCTGGGCGGACAGCGTCTTCCGCCCCGTGTTGGCGTTCTCCTGACGCGAAGTCCCCGGAGTCACCGCTCGAGCGCGACCTCCGCAGCCCCGTCGACGTCTTCGACGAAGACGAACTGCAGCTTCTTGCGCGACGAGACGGGCACCTCTTCGACGTCCGCGCGGTTGCGCTCGGGGAGCACCACCGTGCGAATGCCGGCAGCCAGCGCGCCGAGGACCTTCTCCTTGATCCCGCCGACAGGGAGCGCGAGCCCGCGCAGGCTGAGCTCTCCCGTGACAGCGAGCTCGGGCCGCACCCGGCGACCGGAGGCCAAGGACGCGAGCGCGAGGAACATCGCGATCCCTGCGCTCGGGCCGTCCTTGGGCACCGCACCAGCAGGGACGTGCAGGTGCACGTCGTGTTTCGCGAGCTCTTCGGGATCGAGCCCGAGCCGCACGGCGCGCGCGCGCAGGACGCTGGCTGCGGCCTGAGCGCTCTCTTTCATGACCTCGCCGAGCTGGCCCGTGAGGGTCAGCTTGCCCGTGCCCGGTGTGCGCGTCGCTTCGATGAAGAGGATCTCGCCGCCCGTCGGCGTCCACGCAAGACCCGTCGCCACGCCCGGCGTCGCCGTGCGCTGCCGGACCTCGTGTTCGACGCGCTTCGGCCCGAGGACCTCGCGCACGAGCTCCGGGGTGAACACGAGCTTCCGCAAGCGTTTGCCGCGGGCGACCTGCACCGCGGCGTGCCGCGTCAATGCGGAGATCTTCCGCTCGAGGTTGCGCACGCCAGCCTCCCGCGTGTAGTACCGCACCACTTCACGCAGCCCCGGCACCGGGAACTGCACCGTCTGCTTGCGCAGCCCGGAGGCCTCGATCTGCTTCGGAACGAGGTGGCGCCGAGCGATCTCGAGCTTCTCCTCCTCGGTATAACCCGGCAGCCGCAGCACTTCCATGCGGTCGCGGAGCGGCTCCGGGATCGCCTCTTCGACGTTGGCCGTCGCGACGAACAACACCTCGGACAGGTCGAACGCCACGCCCATGTAGTTGTCGCGGAACGTGCTGTTCTGCGCCGGATCGAGCACCTCCAGCAGAGCCGCCGAAGGATCGCCGTGGAAGCCCTGTCCGAGTTTGTCGATCTCGTCGAGGACGAACACCGGGTTCTTCGAGCCCGCACGGCGCAGCCCGTCGAGCACCTTCCCCAGCATGGCGCCGATGTACGTGCGGCGATGGCCGCGGATCTCGCTCTCGTCGTGTACGCCGCCGAGCGACAGGCGCGCGTACTTGCGCCCCGTCGCCCGCGCGATGCTCTGTCCGAGCGACGTCTTACCGACCCCCGGCGGACCGACGAGGCACAGCACCGGGCCCTGCCCCTTCGGATTGAGCTTCTTCACGGCGAGGAACTCGAGGATGCGCTGCTTCACGCGCTCGAGGCCCTGGTGGTCCTCATCGAGCACACGCTGCGCGACGTCCAGGTCGATCGCGTCCTTCGAGCGCACGTTCCAAGGGAGCTCGACGAACGTCTCGAGCCAACCGCGCAATAGCGAGTGCTCCGCCGCATGTTCGGGGGTCCGGCGCAGACGCCGGTATTCACGGCCCGCTTCGTCCAGCGCCTCTTTCGGCGCGCCAGAGCGCTCGATGCGCCGCGCGAGCTCGATGACGTCTTCGACATCGCGCCCTTCGTCCACGTCCTCGCCGAGCTCGCGCTGGATCTGGCGCATCTGCTCGCGCAGGAAGTACTCACGCTGGGCCTGATCGAGGGAGCCGCGGGTGCTCTGCCGGATCTTGTGGGAGAGCTCCAGCACCGCCGCGACGTCGCCCAACGCGCGGATCAGTTTGTCGAGCCGCTCCTTCAGGTCGAATGTCTCGAGGATCTCCTGTTTCGCGCCCGACGGCGCGCTCATGAACGTGGCCACGAGGTCCGCGAGTTGGCTCGGCGAGTCGATCGCATCGACCGCCCGGGCCAGGTCCTCCGGCGCTCCCGGTGCGAGGTCCAGGACCTCCTGCGCCCGCTCGCGCAGCGCCACGAAGCGCGCCTCGAGCGCCCGCGTGGGCTTGGCCACGGTACGCACGATCTCGATGCGCGCGATCGGGAAGGGCTGCCTCTGCAGCCACGACACGACGCGGAAGCGCTCCTGGCCTTGGCAGATCGCCTGATGCCGGCCGTCCGGCGCCTGCCAGTAACGGATCACCTCGGCGAGGGTCCCGACTTCGTAGAGGTCCTCGGGCTCGGGCGTCTCGATGTCCTCCTCCCGCTGCAGGATGAGGCCGACCGGCGCGCCCTGCGCTGTCGCCGCGCGCACCGCCGCGACCGAAGGCTCCCGCCCCAGCATCAGCGGCAGCGTGACCCCCGGAAAGAGGATCATGTTCCGCACGGGCACGATCGCGACGTCGAGCTGGTCGGGATGGGCCGGCGACGGCGCGACGGTCAGCGCCGCCTCGCGCGGAGCGCCGCGGCGACGGGACGACGGTTTACGACGGGACTTGGATTTGCGCGCCAAGGGGATGGGTCCCGCACCGTTGGACCAGCGCTCGGGCCGCGCACGCCGCATGCGCGCGCAGGGGCCAGCGGAGGAGGAGACGCCGCGGGGCCCGCAGTATGGTCGCCCCGCCGACGCGCCTCAAGCGTCCAGCCTGCGCGGACCCGGTTCGAAGGTGCCCACGAACGCCGTGTTGGCGTCTTCGTAGCGCCAGCCGACGAGCCCGTCCCCGCCCACGAAGCGGCAGCGCGACGGGTTACCGACGACCGGTGCGCTGACCTGGTTCGCCAGGGGCGCATACCAGACCGAACCCGGCATCGTGCAGCAGCTCCGGTCCGCCAGCGCGGCGCCAGTGAGCTCCAGCACGTCCTCCACGGCGACGTGGAACTGGTCCCCGGAGCGCTGCCAGGTGACCGAGGCCTGATGCACGGCGACGACCGTCAGGCCGGCGGCTCGGGTGACCTCATCGAGCCCGCCGGAGCGGAGTCCGTCGACGTAGAGGACCGCACGCCGCGCCCCACCGCGCCCGAGGTTCTCGTCGGACTCGACCGCCGCGACGACGCGGCCGGCGGCGCCGAAGTTCCACGCGAGCAAGGCGCTACGCCCTTGCCCCGTGACCTCGCCGTTCACGTGGCACGCGCCGCCGAAGACGGTGCAGTCGCGCGCCTCGACGTACTCGGCGGACGGCAGGGCCGCGGCGACCACGCCGCGCGCGGGGGCCGAGCCGAGCCAACCCGCGAAGGCACCGCTCACGAGGGCCCAGCCGGCGAGGCCGAGACTGACCAGTCCGAGGGCCAGGGCTTTGCCGGACGACGACCGACCTGCGCCCGGCGACACACCAGCGAACTTCATAGGAGGTCTCCGATTGGGGACTCGAAACACTCACGGCCACGGCGGCACGCGCTCGGATGCGCGACGTACCGATCGGGGCCGAGGATCTGACCGGTGCACGCGCACCAGCAGTGGTTGCTCGCATCGAGCACGTCTTCGTCGGCGAGCATCGGGCGCGTGCGCTTCACGATGTTCTTCGAGAGGAGGTGCACGCAGAACGGGCTGAGCCGCGGCGCGACCGGCGGGGTGGGAGTCGAGGACATGACGCGGGCCTACGCGAGGGACTCGAGCGCGCGGTAGAGCACGCCCTTGACGAGGTGGACCTTGTAGCCGTTGTGCTCCAGCGGGACCGCATCGCGGACCGCTGCCGCACCTGCCGCGCGCCACGTGTCCGGCGCCATCGGCTGACCGACGAGCGCCGCTTCGGCCTCGGGCGAGTGCCACGGCTTCGGCGCGACCCCACCGAGGATCACGCGCGCTTCGGCGATACGCCCGCCGTCGACGCGCACTGCGACCGCGGCAGCGGCCAGCGCGAAGTCGTACGACGCGCGCTCCTTGAACTTGTGGTACGTCATGCGCAACCCTGCGGGCTGCGCCGGAACGACGACCTTGGTCAGCACCTCGTCGGGCCGCCGCACGCTCTCCGTGTCGAGCGCGACGTCGCTCAGGACGTAATAGTCGCGCGCCGGGACCTGCCGCGCCCCTGCTTTGCCCACCAAGTGGAACGTGGCATCGAGCGCCAGGAACACCGGCGCGAGGTCCGACGGATGCACGAAGTAACTCGGCCCGCCGCCGAGGATCGCGGCGTACTTGCTGAAGCCGAACTCTGCGAGGCAGGTGTTGCCACCCTTCTTGAAGCACACCACCGCGGGGTGCCGGTAGTACGGGCAGCGCGGCCGCTGGTTCAGGTTGCCGCCCACCGTGCCCTGCGAGCGGATCTGCGGGCTCGCGATCGACTCGGCCGCTTCCGACAGAGCGGGCGCGCTGCGCCGTACCTCGGGGTGCTCCGCGAGCGTCTCCAGCGTCACGAGCGCGCCGAGCTCGAGCGAGCCGTCGCCCGCGAGGAGCACCTGGTCGAGCCCCGGCACGCCGCGCAAGCGGATGAGCGCGCTCGGTTGTTCGATGTCGTCCTTGATGACGGTGAGCAGGTCCTGCCCACCGGCGACGAGCCGCGTGCCGCGCGGGCCGTGGTCATCCGGCAGCGCCAGGACCGCTTCGCGCAGGCTGCGCGGCGATTGGACCTCGAAAGAGCGCATGGCTAGACCTTTCCGTAGAGTGCGTCGAGCACGTTGTCGGGGGTGAACGGCATGCGCATGAGCCGCACGCCACACGCATTGAAGATCGCGTTGGCGATCGCGGACTGGCCCGGGACGATCGGCGCCTCGGCCATGCCGCACACGGACGGCCGCTCCTCCTCGTCGTCGATCAGCGCGACGATCTCGCCGATCTCCTTGGGGCCGGCGATGAGGTACTGGTTCAGGTTCTCGGTCAGGAGGAACCCCGTCGTCGTGTCGTGCACACGCTGCTCCAGGAGCCCGTAGGACAGCGCCTGCACCATCCCGCCGTTGATCTGGCTGCGCAGCGCGAGCCTGTTCAGCGGCAGCCCTTGGTCCTGCATGCAGACCATCTTCAGTACGCGCACACGCCCGGTGAGTGTGTCGACCTCGACGAGCGCGCCCTGCGCGCCGTGGATGGAGCCCGCGTGCAAACTGGACTGGAACGAACCCAGCACCTCGAGCGGCTCCTGCAGCAGCCCCGCCACCGCGCGCCAAGCGAGCTTCTGCGTCGGATCGCTCGCCAGCGCGACGTGACCGTCCTTCCACAGGTAGGGCCCTGCGCCGAGGACCGGCGCGATCCGCGCTTCGAGCGCCTCCCGCGCCAAGTGCGCAGCGTGTTTGATCGCGGGCGCCGAGGACCCGGTCGTGACGCTCCCGCCCGAGGCGACGTTCGCCGGAAGATCGCTGTCGCCGATCACCGCCTGCACATCGCGCACGGCGAGGCCGAGCTCCTCCGCGACGATCGCCGCGACGTAGGTGCGCGCGCCGGTGCCCAGGTCCTGCGTCGCGGTCCGCGACTCCACGGAGCCGTCGGGGAACACGACCACTTGGCACTTGGCGCTGTCCTGCGCGCCGGCGCCCCAGACGCTGACGCCGAAGCCGATGCCGCGCGCGATGCCCCGCGCGTCCGGCTTACCGGGCGCGGTCTTGTGCGGATGGCTGTCCCAGCCGAGCTCTCGCGCGACGCGGTCGAGCTGGCGGTGCCAGCGCTCCGATTCGAGGTTCTGCTTGCGGAACGTCAACGGGTCGACGCCGCTCGCGTACGCGAGCGCGTCGACGAGCGACTCCATCACGAACGACGCCTGCGGGTGCCCCGGCGCACGCATCGCGCGGTTCGGATCCGTCGCGGTGTGCACGGAGCGCGTGCGTGTCCAGGACGTCCCGACGCTGTAGATGTAAGGCAGGGCTGCGAACGAGCCTCCGCCGAGGCCGCCCATGCGGTCGACCTCGGCCCACAGCGCCGTGAGCTTCCCGTCCTTCGACGCGCCGGCGCGGCAGACGGCGTGGGCGCCGGTGCGGTTGCCTGCGAGCGAGAACTCCTGATCGCGGGGCAACAAGAGGTGCACGGGGCGCTCGGTCTCGCGCGCGATGCGGCCGCAGACCTGCGCTTCGACTCCGCCGCCGAACTTCGCGCCGAAGCCGCCGCCCATGTGCTGCGTGATGACGCGCACCTCGCGCTGTTTCAGCCCGAGCGCGCCGGCGAAGCCCTGGGGCTCGGACTTCACCGCTTGCGACGATGCGTAGACGAGCGCGCGCCCGTCCCCCGTCGCCGCGGGCGGCACGATCACTTGCCCGTGGGTCTCGAGGCAGACGTGGTGCTGCACGGGGATGTCGAACGTGAGTTCGACGACCGCGTCGCTCGCCGCGAGCGCGGCCTCGGTCGCCGCCGCGTCGCCGCGCTCGCGGGCGCCCGACACGTTGTCCGTGGCGTTGCGCGCCCGCGAGATCACGGGGGCGCCCGGCGCCAAGGCTCCAGCGCGATCGACGACGGGCGGTTCGGCTTCGACCTCGTAGCGGACCGCGCGGCAGCCGTCGTCGAGCGCTTCGAGCGTCTCGGCCGCCACGGCTGCGAGCACGCTGTCGGCACCCTGGTAGAGCACCTTGTCCCCAGGGGCCTTCAGCGCCTCGGCCCACACGACCCCGGGCACCGCGCGTGCGGGGCCCATGTCGATCGACTTCACGGTCCCGCGCACGCGCGGGTAGGTCACGAGGCGCGCGTACAAGAGGCCCGGGACGCGCACATCATGGCTGTAAACGGCGCGCCCGGTCACTTTCTCGGGCCCGTCCACCCGCGGGATGTCGCGGTCGAGCACATCCAGCGCCTTGCGGGGCCCCCACGCGACCTCAGCGGGGCGGTTCGATTCGGCGGACATCAGCGGGCCTCCTTCGCCGGCTGCGGAGCCGCTTGCTGGGCCTGACGCTCGCGCTGCACCCGCTGCAGCGCGTTGAAGATGTGCGGGTAGGTCCCGCAGCGGCAGAGGTTACCCGAGATCTCGTGTTTGAGCTCGTCGAGCGTGCCGTTCGGCCGCTTCGCGAGCGCTGCGTGGCACGCCACGACGAAACCAGGTGTGCAGAAGCCGCACATCGCGGCGTCCTCGGCGCAGAACGCGGCCTGGACGTCGCTGGGAGCGTCGGGGGTGCCGAGCCCTTCGATCGTCGTGACCGCGCGACCGACGCAGTCGATCGCCAGGTTCGTGCACGCGTACGCGGGGCGCCCGTCGAGCAGCACGGTGCATGCGCCGCAGCTCGCGGTGTCGCACACGAGCTTCGCGCCCGTCAGCGCGGGCTCCAGCCGCGTGCGGAGCGCGTCGAGCAGCGTCGTGCGGGGCTCGACGACGAGCTTGCGCGCTTCGCCATTGATCTCGAGCGTGACCTCGACGGCCCCGCGCAGCGTGGGCACCGGCTCTTGCGCGGCCTCGGTCCGAGGGGCCGCAGCGCGCGCTTCACCGGCGTAGAGGGCGTTGACCGCCGCAGCGCCGCCAGCGCCCTTCAGGAGCGTGCGACGGGAGAGGGGCGAAGGCTTCGGGTCGGGGGCGGAGTCCGCTGGAGTCACGCTGCACCTCGTCGGGCGTTGGGGGCCGCGGCGGGACCGCGACGCGCGACGGCTGCCGCGCGGCCCTGAGCATAGTGCGCCCGCACCTGACCCGGCAACGCGCATACAGCGCCTTCACGCGGGACGGTACCCTGACCGGTCCCATGCGCCGCTCCTCCCCGACGCCGCTCCCCGAGTCCGCCGCGCCCGACATGCCAGGGGCCCACGCCGGACGCCCCTGCGCGGCGCATCCGAGCGCGCTCTGGCGCGTCGCTCTGGGTCTCCTGGGGCTCCTGTCGCTGGCGGCCTGTAGCCGCACGGCCGAGCGTCAGGCACACCATGCCGCGCCGCCGACCCTCGTCATCGCAGCGATCCCCGACGCAAACCGGACGCACCTGGCGGAGGGCTACGGAGCGCTCGCCGCACACCTCACCGCCGCCCTCGGAGTGCCGGTCGAGTTCCGCGCCACCCTCGACTACACCGCGACCGTCGAGGCGTTCCGCAACGGCGACGTGCAGCTCGCGTGGTTCGGAGGGGTCACGGGTGTGCAGGCCCGCCGCCGCGTCCCCGGCGCCCGGGCGATCGCCCAGGGCGCGGTCGACCCGAAGTTCGTGTCGTACTTCATCGCGCACGCGGGGGCCGGGGTTCCGGTGAGCGCGGAGTTCCCGCAGGCGCTGGCCGGCAAGCGCTTCACCTTCGGCCCGGACACGTCGACCTCGGGCCGTGTGATGCCCGAGCACTTCCTGCGCCAGGCGACCGGTCGGAGCCCCGAGGAGTTCTTCGGCGCGCCGAACCGCTACACGAAGGGTCACGACATCACGGCCAAAGAGGTCGAGAGCGGCGCCGTGGATGCTGGCGTGGTGTCCTTCGCGAAGTACGACGACATGGTGGCCAAAGGCCAGCTCGATCCCGAGCGCTGCGTGAAGGTCTGGGTGACACCGCCCTATCCGGATTACAACTGGACCGCGCACCCCGTCCTGGACGAGCGCTACGGCGCGGGTTTCATCGATCGCCTGCAACGCGCGCTCGTCGCGATCGACGATCCGGTGCTGCTGGAGGTCCTGCTGCGCAAAGACGGCTTGATTCCGGCGGACAATGCAGACTTCGAGGCCATCGCCGAGGCGATGGCCGCGATCGGAATGTGAGCGCCTCCGGCGCCCCTCCCATGGACCCCGCCGAAGACGCAGCGCGCGCCGAGGACGCTCCGCTCGCCTGCGAGCTCGTCGATGTCGACGTCGAGTTCGACGGTCGTCCTGCATTGCGCGGCGTTTCGTTCAAGGTGCCGCGGGGCGCCGCGGTGGCGCTCGTCGGGCCGAGCGGCGCGGGCAAGACGACCTTGTTGCGGTGCCTTGCGGGCGCGCAGCAACCGACACGCGGGACCGTGCGCGTCGCAGGCCGCGATCTGTCCGAGCTCTCACCGCGGGCCCTCTCTGCGCACCGCGCGCACATCGGCTTCGTGCATCAGGACTTGGCGCTCGTGCCGGTCCTGCGGGTCGCTCAGAATGTGCTCGCGGGCCGGCTCGGCCGATTCGGGACGCTGCGCGGCCTCGCATCGGTGTTGCTGCCGCGGCGCGCGGCGCTCGTCGAGGTCCACCGCTTGCTCGAACGACTCGGCATCGCCGATCGGCTCTTCCAGCGCACGGACCGCCTCTCCGGCGGAGAGCAACAGCGCGTCGCCCTCGCGCGTGCGCTGTATCAAGAGCCGCAGCTCCTGCTCGCCGACGAACCCGTCGCGAGCGTCGATCCCGAGCGAGCGCGCGCTCTCATCGCGTTGGCGACGCAGCTCGCGCGCGAAGAGCAGCTCACGCTCATCGCGAGCTTGCACGATGTCGAGCTCGCCCGCGCGTACTTTCCCCGTGTGATCGGCCTGCGCGACGGCTGTGTGCAGTTCGACACAGAGGGCGACGAGGGCGCTGCGGCCGACGTCGGTCGCACGGGCTTCGATGCCGCGCGCGCCCGCGCGCTCTACGAGCTCGACAGCCCGCCGGAGGCCGCGCGGTGAGCCCTGGGCGCGGGCCCTGGCCCATCGGCGCGCGCGCGGGCGCGCTCCTCGCGATCGCGCTCGCCGGTGTCCTCGCTGCGGCGGTCCTCGGTCTGACACCGAGCGGGCTCGCGCTGCGGCCGGGCGGCTTCGAGCTCGCACGGGACCTCTTCCGCGCGGCCCTCGCGCCCGCTTGGACACACGAAGTGGCGCCGACGGTGCCCGATGCGGCGCCGTTCTTCGTGAAGCTGGGCGCGGCGGTGCTGCGCACGCTCACGTTCGCGGTCGCTGCGCTGAGCCTCGCGCTGCCGCTCGGTGCGTTGCTCGGCCTCGGGGCCTCCGAGGCTCTCTGGCGCAGCGAGCGTCACCGGCCGCGCGGAGCGCGCAGTCAGCGGGTCGCCGCATCACTTCGAAACGTGTGCGCTCTGGGTCTGCGCTGGACGCTGCGCGCGCTGATCGCTGCGCTGCGCTCCGTACACGAGCTGCTCTGGGCGCTCTTCTTCCTCGCGGCGCTCGGGCTCAACACCGCTGCTGCAGTGCTCGCCCTCGCGCTGCCGTTCGCAGGCACCCTCGCGAAGGTCTTCAGCGAGCTCATCGACGAGGCCCCAGACCGCGCGACGTGCGCGCTCGAGCTGCTCGGCGCACCGAGGACCGGCAGGGTCCTCCTGGGGCGCGTCGCCGAGGCGCTGCCCGACCTCGCCGCGTACACGTTCTACCGCTTCGAGTGCGCCGTGCGCTCGGCGACGGTGCTCGGGTTCTTCGGTTACCCGACCCTCGGGTTCCACTTGCAGCTCGCGTTCGAGGACCTGCACTTCCGCGAGCTCTGGAGCTACCTCTACGCGCTCTTCGGCCTCGTGATCGCGCTGGAGCTCTGGAGCGGCGCGCTGCGGCGGAGGCTCGTCGCATGAGAGGCCGCGTCAGGGACGAAGCGCGCTACGCAGAGGTCGCGCGGCTGCATCGCGCGCGACCGAAGCTGCGACTCGCGCGCTGGACCGCGGGCGTCGCTGTCCTCTGCGCCGCCCTCGCGTGGTGCAGCGGCGAGCTCGAGGTCGGCGCTCTGTTCGACGCGCGGCGCCTCCAGAACCTCTCGAGCTTCTTGACCCAAGAGCTCTTGCCCGTCCCGCTGCGCCAGCCCCACGGCGAGCTCTCCGCGACGCTGCGCGCCACCGCCGACTGGGCCGTCGATGCGGTGGCTTCACGGGACGGGGCTGCGCTCGGCGCGACGCTCGCGCTGGCGGTCGCCGCGGCGGCGCTCGCGGGGTTGTTCGGGCTCGCGCTCGCGCCGCTGGCCGCCCGCGGGTTCGGGCAGAAGGAGTTGGCTCGGGGACCTGTGCCAGTCGCTGCTCGCGCCGAGGCGCTCCTCGCACGAGCGCTCTCTGTGGGCGCCCGCGCGGTCGCGGTGCTGCTGCGAGCGCTCCCGGAGTACCTCGTGGCCTTCTTGCTCGGCGCGCTCCTCGGGAGCCCCGAGTGGGCCGCTGTCCTGGCGCTGGCGTTGCACAACGGCGGCATCCTCGCGAGGCTCGGCGCGGAGACGCTCGAGGATCTGCCGCCTCGCCCGCTGCGAGCGCTCACGGGGCTCGGCGCACGCCGCGGCCACGTCCTCGCCGTGGCCGCGCTGCCGCTCGCGCTCCCGCGCCTCCTCCTGTATTTCTTCTACCGCTTCGAGACCTGCGTCCGCGAGTCCACCGTCCTCGGCCTCCTGGGCTTCATGTCGCTCGGATATTGGGTGCAGGACGCCCGATCGCGCCTCGAGTACGACACGATGGGCTTGCTCGTCGCGCTCGGGGTCGTCATCGTTCTCATCGGGGACCTCGGTTCGTCCCTCGCGCGGGCCGCCGTCCGCAAGGCTTCATGAGCTCCCCCACGCCCCAAAGACCGCTCTCGGCACCGGCCTCCGCCCTCCCTGCGCGCGGCGCTCCGCTCGTGCAGCTCACGGGTGTCGCGAAGCGCTACGGCCGCGTCCAGGCCCTCTCGGACATCACGATGTCGCTGCCCCCGGGGCCCGTCGGACTCCTCGGACCGAACGGCGCGGGGAAGACCACGCTGATCAAGGTGCTGCTCGGCCTGACCGTGCCGACCTCGGGTGACGCACGGGTCGCGGGCCTCTCGCCGCGCACGCGCTCCGAGCGCCTCGAGCTGCGCCGCAGGGTCGGTTATATGCCGGAGAGCGATTGCCTCATCCCCGGCACCTCTGCGATCGAGCTCGTTTCGACCCTCGGCAAGCTCGTGGGCCTCACCGCGTCGGACGCGATGACCCGCGCGCACGAAGTGCTCGACTACGTGCAGCTCGAAGAGGCGCGGTACCGCCCTATCGAAGGGTTCTCGACAGGCATGAAGCAGCGCCTCAAGCTGGCGCAGGCGCTGGTCCACGATCCCCCGGTGCTGTTGCTCGACGAACCGACGAACGGCCTCGATCCAAAGGGCCGGCGCCAGATGCTGAACCTCGTCGAGGACCTCGGCCGCAATCAGGGCAAGAACGTGCTGCTCTGCTCGCACCTCCTGCCGGACATCGAGCGCACCTGCGACCACGTGGTCGTGCTGGAGAAAGGCCGCGTCGTCCTGCAGGGGGATGTGGCGGAGCTCACCCGCGCCGAAGCCGCCCGCGTGGTGCTGAAGGTGCCGCTGGAGCTCGAGCGCCTCGTCGCTGCCCTGCGCACGTCCGACGCACTGGCGGCCGGATGGGCGATCGAACCGCTGGGCCGTGACTCCGCGCGTGTGACCTTGCCGAACGGCGCCTCGGACGTCGACGACCTGCTCGCCTGGACCGCCTCGCTCGCTGTCCCCGTCGAGTCGATCGAACCGGTGCGCTCGACGCTCGAGGAGGTCTTCCTCGGCGCCGTCGGCCATGGGATCGCAGAGGTGAGCGCATGAAAGCCGCGACCCATACCGAGCTCTATCGCCCGTTCCGCGGGATCCTCCGTCGGCGTCCGCTCGCAGCGCTCGTCCTCGCGAGGAGCGGCATCCGCACCCTCTTCCGCACGAAGAAGCCGCTGTTCCTCTACGCGATCCCTGCGATGCAGATGATCGCGACGTGTTTCGTGGTGCACCTCGCGTTCAGCCTGGAGAGCGGCGCGATGGGCGCTGACATCGGCATGCGCGGCCGCCTCGTCGGCGCGGCGCTGCTGGAGGCGTTCACCAACGTCGAGAATCAAGTGGTCTCGCTGCTCAGCCAGACGCGCTTCTTCACGTTGATCGTCATCGCGTGGTACGGCGCAGGTCTGATCGCGGACGACCGCCGCCTGAAGGCCCACCTCCTGTACTTCGCTCGACCGGTCTCGCGGCTCGGTTATATCCTCGGCAAGCTGCTGGTCGTCGTGTTCTACGGCGGCATGGCCATCATCGTCCCGGCCACGATGGTCCTGCTCGTCGCGATCTTCTCGAGCCCCGATTGGGCGTTCCTGCGCGAGCGCGGCGACAAAGTCCTGCTCGTCGAAGCGTACGCGACGACCTGGGTGCTCGTGCACGCGCTCGGCATCCTGGCGATCTCGAGCTTGGTGCAGCGCAAGAACCACGCCCTCGTCGGCTCTGTCGGCGTCTTCATCCTGACGAACGGCGTCGCCGAGTTCCTCGCCGAGGTCCTGGACGACACCCGCTGGCGCCTCCTCTCGATGTTCGGGAACTTCGACGCGCTGGCCCAGGCTTGGCTCGGCGTCAAGCAGGAGAACGTCGAATGGCCCGTCACGCACTCCTACCTCGTGCTCGGCGGCGTCGCGCTCGTCTCCGGTTTGATCCTCTACCGCCAAGTGGCCCGTATGGAGCGTGAGGCATGACCGCTGCATTCCCCGCCAGCACGGCGCCGACGACGACCCCCGAGGCCGACGGCCCGCCGGTCGTCGTCGCGGATGGGCTGGGCCGTTGGTACGGCGAGGTCATCGGCCTCGGCGACCTCAGCGTGTCGATCCCCCGCGGCATCACGGGGCTCGTCGGCCCGAACGGCGCCGGTAAGTCGACGTTCATGAAGCTGATGGTCGGCGAGCTGCGCCCCGGCCGCGGGACGATTCAGGTCCTCGGTGAGGCGCCGTTTGCGAACCGCAAGCTCTACGCGCGGCTCGGCTTTGCGCCGCAGCAGGATGCGCTGTACGACCACCTCACGGGGCGCGCCTTCGTGCGCGACCTGCTGCGCATCGGCGGCTTCGCGCAGGACGAAGCGGACGCCCGCGCGGTGCAGGCGCTGACACGCCTCGACCTCGCCAGCGCGATGGAGCGGCCCTGCGCGGGGTACTCCAAGGGCATGCGCCAGCGCGTGCGGATCGCACAAGCGATCGCTCACGACCCAGAGCTGCTGATCGCAGACGAGCCCTTGACGGGGCTCGATCCGCTGGCGCGCCGCATCGTGTTGGACGTCTTCCGCGACCTCGCGGCCGCAGGGACGAGCATCATCGTCTCCAGCCACGTGCTGCACGAGCTCGAAGCCCTGACCGACCGGATGGTGTTGATCCACCGCGGCCGACTCCTGGCGCAGGGCGCGGTGCGCGAAGTGCGCCGCCTCCTGTCGCGCTTCCCCAGCAAACTGCACATCACCGCACGCGAGCCGCGCCGCCTCGCCCGAGCGCTCCTTGCGCTCGAACATGTCGCGTCCCTGAAGCTCGCCAGCGACGACAGCCTCGACGTCGAGACCCACGACCTCGGCGCGTTCCAGACCGAGTTCAGCGCCCTGGCGGCGCGCGAGCGCGCCGGAGTGCGCGCGATCGCCAGCGCCGATGCCTCGCTGGAGGCCGTATTCGACTACCTCGTCCTCTGACCCCGCCGATGATCGCCCCCACCCTTCGCAGTACGGCGCTCCTCGCGCGTATGCACTTCGTCGAGCTCATCGGCTCGCGCAGGTTGCTCTTTGCGGTCCTTCTGGCGGTGCTCCCGCCCGCGCTGGCGCTGATCGCCGCCGAGTTCGCGCCGGAGCGGCGCCACTTCGGCCCTGCGATCCTGCACGCGCGGGCGACGTTCATCGTGCTGTTGCAGCTCGTGGTGCCCCTCGGTTCGTTGCTGGTCTCCTCAGGGGTCATCGCGGAGGAGATCGAAGGCCGCACGATCACGTTCCTCTTCACACGCTCGACGCCGCGCGCAGCGGTGCTGCTGGGGCGGATCGCGGCGGTCGTCGCGGTGACGGTGCCGCTGTACGTGCTGTCCGCTTGGGCGACTGCGCTCGCATCGGCGCAGCGGCCGGGGGAGATGTACCCCGAAGCCGTGCGAGGGATGATGGTGGCCGCGGGCGCCGGTGCGCTCGTGTATTCGCTCGTCGGCGCGGTCCTCGGGGTCGTGTTCCGGCGCGCCCTCGTGGTGTCGCTCGCGTACGCGTTCGCCGTCGAGGGGTTGATCGCGAACTTCCCGGGCAGCACCGCGCGGCTCTCGCTGCAGTTCTGGCTGCGCAGCCTCGTGATCGACCCAGAGGTCGAGCCCTGGTCGAAGGTGCGCTCGCTGCGGCGCTTGCAGCACGAGTTCGTCGAGCCGAGCGCGGCAGCCGAGCGCCTCGTTTGGATCGCGCTCTGCCTGTTGGTGCTCGGGGTGCTCCTCGTGCGCCGCAGGCAGTACGTCCTGACGAGCTGATCCTGTGCGCTCAGTCGCGCAGGGGCAGCTCGATCTCGGCGCGGGCTTCGCGCACCTTTCGCAGCATCTGCCCCGCCGGGTCCAGGATGAACTTGTAACGGGCGCCGCCTTTCTCGCGCTTGATGTGGTACACGGTGCCCGCGTCGGAGGTCACGCTCTCGACGCTGTACAGCGTGCTGCCGGGCAGGGCGGCTTCGGCGGCTTGCAGCACCGCGAGGGGGGCTTCCGACGCGCGCAGCTCGCGCTCGGTCTCGCGCACATGGCCAGCTTCGTCGATGACGACCTCCATACCGCGGCCTTCGTGGGTGAACTTGACCTCCCACGAGAGGACCCCGCCCTGCACTTCGCGCTCGGCCCCGGTGAGTGTGACCCCGGGATACGCCGCCAGGGCCGCCGCGCGCACTTGGGGCGGCAGGGTCTCGACGGGCACATCCGCTTCGAGCTCGACAAACGTCCCGTCGCGCTCGAGCTCGAGCTCCAGCGCGCCGTCGGCCGCGAGGGCGTCGTAGAGCTCCGTGAGAGCGGCGGGAGCCCGCTCCGCCGGAGGCGCGGCACACGCGGCGAGGGCGAGGCCGGCGAGGCATGTGTGGAGATGGAGTTTCATGGTCCGGTCATGGTAGCCGGGCCGTCGAATCGAACGGTACCAGGTACGACCTTGCGGAGCGGTGAGGCGCGCGCGCCTCGTCGTGACGCAAGGTCGTACCTGGTACCGTTCGATTCCCCAATGCCCGTCGCCGCAGAGCGGGGGCTCACAGGTCCTCGTCCACCATCTCCCCGATCGCCAACGCCAGCGCCGCTGTCGAATAGGCGCGACCGCCGAACATCCCCCACGGCCCGATCGGGTCGATCGAGCCTGGCTCACTCGACGCGGCGAGCGCAGCCTCGAACGCTGCGATCAGCGCTTTGCCCCACAGCACCGCCCCCGGGCCACCCGCGCGGCGGTACGCCTGTGTGCCGAGCAGCCAGTAGTACATGTCGTTGGTCCTCGCGCTCGCGTCGAACTTCGGCAGGTTCGCGCGCAGGAGCCCTTCGGAGCGCGCTGTGAACGCCGCCGCCCGCTTCTCCGACGCGCACGTGTGCACGAGCCAGATCCCGGCCGCCGTCATCGGCTCGCCCAAACGCTCGAAGTGCTCGTTCACCTTCGCCCGAGCGCTGATCGAGCCGATCGAGTCGTAACCGACGCGGCCGTTCGTGGGATCGGTCAACGCCCCGACCATCTGGAGGACGAACTCGCGCCAGTCGTCAGCCTGCCGGGGACGCCAACCGATGCGCTCCGCAGCGACCAGCGCACGCGCGCCCCAGTACGTGATCGACGTGTCCTGTCGAACCGAGGGCAAGGGCTCATACCCGAAGCCTCCATAACGATTGCGCGCTGCCGCCAGCATGTGCGCGGCCCGGTGCACCGGGATCTCGAGGCTGATCGATCCACGGCGCCGCATGACCGTCGCGAGCGCTTCCGTGACCAGCATGTGCTCGTACATCGCTGCAAACGGCACGGGGCGGCCCGTCGAATGCTGGAACGCCCGCGCAAAGCGGCCCGTCTCCAAGTCCTGCGCCGCCAGCAACGCCCGGATCGCGGCGACGATCGCGCGTTCGATCTTCGGGTCCGAACTGTCGCTCTGCAGCAACGCCGAGAGCGCCAGCGCCGTGACACCGAGCTCGTGCCCGAGTGTGTCGAAGGGACCGTCCGGCGGCGCGGCATTCCAGAGCCCATCGGGCCGCTGCGCCGCAGCCAACCACACGTGGCAAGCGCGCAGGCGCTCACGCAGCGCGTCCTTCGACTTTGGCGACGGAAATGCGCCAGCGAACGGTGAGGGCGCCGGCCGAGGCGACGCAGCTCCTTCACCCTTCTTGTCGCGGCTCGCCGCCCGGCACCACTGGTCGAAGGGCAACTGCAAGACACGCTTGTCGAGCCGCGCACCGAGCGGACGCCGCTCCGGGGCCAGCCGCACGTCCAACGCGAAGTAGCCAGGCCGATCCGCAAAGAGCGCGAGCGCAGTCAGCGCCACACCGAGCGGCGCCGCCTCGAGCGTTTTGGCCTTGGCATCGAACCCGAGCGCGAACCCCGGCGTCAGCGGCTCGACCACCCGCGTCACGAGCGCCTCAGCACGCGGTGTGAGGGGCTGGCCCACCCCGAGCGCGATGAGCTCCTCGAGCGCGAGCGCCAGCACGTTCGGCGCATGCACGCCGAGCTGGTCGACGAGGCCGTTCGGATCGAGCGCAGGGTCCGCAGCGAGGACCTGCTCCATCAGGCCGACCGCGACGGCGGGCGCCCCTGCCGCCGCCACACGCGCCGACCCGGTCCAGCTGCCGTCCCCTCCTTGGCCCAATTCCTGGAACGTGGCGCGCGGCAGCCCGTCATCGCCGAAGCCGAAGTACCGCGCGGCGTCGTGTTCGACCAGCGTCGGGTGCTCGCCGCGCATGACCACCACGGTGCCCGTCGGCGACTGCAACCGCGGCGCGCCCACGAGCACGCCGCGCTCGAAGGTCAGTTCGAGGAACACCACCCCGTTCGGCCAGAGGACACACACCGGCCCATCGAGGGCCCCATCGAGGCGCTGGCCGAACGCCCGCAGCGCCGATCCCGGCACGCGGACGTCGAACGCCTCGACGTCGCCGGTGCGCTCCTTGTCGGGTTTCCCATCGAGCTGGAACACCTGCCAGCGCCCCGCCGGCAGCCCGTCCTCGAACTTCCCCGTCGCGAGCTTCGAGCCGTCCGAGCGGTGGAACGTCCAGTTCCCGGTGCGGCGGCCGTTCTTGTAGGGGCCGACTGCAGCGACCTCCCCGCCCGGGTGCCGGTGACGCCAACGCCCGTGGCGCTGGCCCGCGACGGCGGGGCCCTCCGCCAGCACCTCACCCGAGGGCGAGACGAGGCGCAGGGTCTCCTGGCCCGGGGCGCTGTCTTGGACGGTCGGAGCGGCGAGGACCAAAACGAGGCAGACGACAGGCAGCATGGCCCCCAGGATGCCGCGCGCTGCGCCGTGTGGCACCCCCTGACCTCCCGGGAAGTCACGCCCCGGTGCCTGTCCACTGCCGCGGACCGCGGGCTGTCCTCCCGGTGGGACCCCAGGCATCGCAACTGCGACACCGCACCACACTAGCGGCCCCGAAACGCCCCTGGCGACCTCTCTGCGGGGTTCAGGGTCCCTTGGCACGCCCTGTGCATCCCCTCCGCCGTGCCGCGCCCGCCGCGGCCCGAAAGGAAACCACCATGTCCCGCACCGTCTTCCGCCCCCGCCTGACCCTCGCCCTCGGTGGGCTGGCCCTCGCCGCCCTCCTCACCCCGAGCGCCGCCGCCCAGCGCGACCGCGGCATCGAGGTCGGCATCACGAAGCGCATCGGTGACGCCCACATCGGCATCACCGTGGGCAACGGCGGGGTCGGCGTCCACGCCGGCGTCCGCGGCCGCCGCCCGGAGCCCACCTGGCGCCCGGCCCCCCCGCCGCCGCCTTCCGGTCGCTGGGAGACCCGCGTCGAGCGGGTCTGGGTCCCCGGCCCGGTCCGCCAGGTGTGGGTGCCCCCGCTCTACGAGACGCGCCGCGACCCCTGCGGCCGCCTCTACCAGGTCGAGGTGCGCTGCGGCTACTGGGACACGATCCAGGAGCCCGGCTACTGGGAACAGCGCGAGACCCGCGTCTGGGTCCCCTGCCCCCCGGCCCACCACGAACACCGTCCGCGCCGCGTCCGCTTCGAGCGGGACGACGACTGACGGGCCCGATCACCGCGGAGCATGAGTGGATGGGGCTCCAGCGGTGAGATCCCCCGCGGCACTGTGCTGCGGGGGATCCGCTCGTTTTCAGGCGGACCCTACCGCTGCGCCGTCGGCCCGGGCAGCGCCCAGAGCACGAACCCCTCGCGCTCGCTCGGGCCGAGCACCACGAGGCGCGCGGCGTACGGGTGCGCGGCGAGCCGCGCTGCGGGCCAGAGACCGACCTCCAGAAACGTCGGCTCCTGGTCCAGGAAGAACTCGGCTGGCACGAACGTGTCGTGCCCGGGCGAGCGGCGCTCGCTCGACTTCGGCTGCCGCGCGACCTCGCGCGAGAGGAGCCCGTGGCGGTCGTGCACGAGCCGCCGCGAGTACCAACCGAGCGCACCGACGGCCCCCGCGACGACGCTCGCGTCCGACGCCGAGAGCCGCGCGAGGTCGCGTCCGACGATGCCCCACTCCTCGGCGCGAGCGCGCATGTTGTGCCACTGCTCGCGCTCGCTGAAGAACGGCTGCGCCGCGCCGAAGTTGCCCGGATTGAAGCGGAAGCGGAACGCCTCGCGCCATGCGGTCGGCGTCAGGTGCACCTCGAACGCGGGCGCGACGAGGCCCGCCGCTGCCAGCACACCACACGCGACCCGCGACCCGCGCATGGGCGGCAAACTCGCGAGGCCGAGGCCAGCCCCGACGATCGCCAGCGGCAGCGCGGGCACGACGAAGCGCCCGAACGCCATGAAGTCGCCGCCCACGACGATCGCATGCACCAAGGTCGCGGCGACCCCCGTCAGAGCCAAGAGCTCCGCCGCCCCGCGTCGCCGCCATGCGCCGTAGGCACACAGCGCGCACAGGACGAGCATCCCCGGAAACGTCAGCGCGAAGTGCACGACGTAGTCAACGCCGCGCTCGAGCGCGCGCGCGCCGAGCCCCAGCTTCGCCGTCGCCGTGTTCGGCACGAAGGCCCCGAACGTCGCGACGCGCCACGCCGTCACCGCGGCGAAGACCGCTGCGCTCGACGCGGCTCCGCCGAGCAGCACGCGCCGCGCGGCAGGGTCGCGCCGCCCGACGATGAGCCCCGCGCCGACGATCCACGCCACCCACCACGCGCCGTCCGCCCGCAGCAGCACCGTCGCACTCGCCGCACACGCGAGCGCTCCGAGCGCGCCGCGGCTCGGTCGCTCCAGCGCTCGCAAAGTGGCGAGGTACGTCGCAAACACCATCCCCACGAACGGCGCGACCCCCATGCCCGAGGTGGCCCACACGGCGAGCGGCGCAGCGCCCGCGACGGTCAAGGCGGTCGCGACGCCGATCGCGACGTCGTCCGTCCGACGCCGCACGAACGCCGCGATCGCGAGCGCGAGCGCCGCCGTCGCGAGCCCCGTCGTCGCCAGCGCCCCGGTGACCGCCGGCACACCGAGCTTCAGGAGCAGCGCGATCCAGAGCGTGAACAGGAGCTCGGTGAACCCCTCGACGGGCGGCGCTGCGGGGTGATGCACAAAACCGTGGCCTTCGGCCAAGGAGCGCGCGTACGTAAACGTGATGTAGGCGTCGTCGTTGACCCACACGAAGCGCAGCGCGAGCGCGCCGAGGCCCAGCACACTGGCGCCCGCGAGCGCAGCCCAGAGGCGGGCCGTGGCAGACGCAGCCGGCACCGCCAAAGCTCAGCCGCCCGAGAGCGCCGCTGCGATGAAGAGCTCGTCGCCGTCTTCGACGCGCGTGTCGAGGCCTCCGATGGGCCGCGACTCGTGGAAGATCCGCACGTGCGGGCGCAGGCGGCCGCGCTCGTCGACGATGCGGAAGCGGAAGCCCGGGGTGCGCCGATCGATCACCCGCAGCACGTCGTCGACCGTCTCCAGGGTCGCGCCCGCGACCGCCACCGACGGCGCACCGAGGGTGTACGAGCGCAGCGGGGACGGGATGTGGACCTGGACCCGGCGGGGGCGGCGCAGGATTCGGCTCGGCGCGGATCGGTGCATGCGGTGGGGACGCGGCGTACTGGCCGCGGGCCGATCATAGGACACCCGCGACCTCGATCGAATAGATGTGTGGCAAGTGCCGCGCCAGACACTTCCAGGTCTTACCTTGATTGATCGAGCCCCAGACCTCGCCGCTCGTCGTTCCGAGGTACAGGCCCAGGGGGTCGTGCTGGTCGTGGGCGAGCGCTTGGCGCTTCACCGTCCAGTACGCGTGCTCCGACGGAAAGCCCCGGTCGAGGCGGTCCCAACGGGCCCCACCGTCCGTCGTCCGGTACACCGCGGGGCGCCCTCCCGGCGGCGTGCGCGGCCACACGTCGGTCCCGTCCATCGGGAAGATCCACGCCGTGTCGGGATCGAAGGGGCTGACGAGGATCGGGAAGCCGATGTCGCCCACCTCGCTCGGCATGTTGGCCCCCACCCGAACCCAGCGCCCCTCCTCGCGGTCCATGCGGTAGACGCCGCAGTGGTTCTGCTGCCACAGGCGATCGGGGTTGCTCGGCGCGTAGCGCACGCAGTGCGGGTCGTGGCCGAAGGCGTGCTCTCCGGGCGGCAGGAAGTCCGCTGCGACGCCCGCATTGCGCGGCTCCCAGCCCTTGCCGCCGTCGACCGACTCGAACACACCGCCGCTCGAGAGCGCCACGTAGAGGTGGTTGGGATCGCGCGGATCGACCAGGATCGAGTGCAGCTTCGGGCCGTCGGGGGTGCCGTCCTGCTCGCCGCCGCTCCACCGATCGAGGTCCGGGTGGTGGTTGAACCCGTTGACCGGTTTCCACGTCTTGCCGCCGTCGCGCGTGCGGAAGAGGCCGTGCGGGGCGGTGCCCGCGTACCACACACCGGGCTCGTTCTCGTGGCCCGGGGTCAACCAGAAGGTGTGATCGACGGCGCGCTGCAAGAGCGGCTCGGGAGAGGGCTCGAACGCCGGAGGGCGGCGCGCTTCTTTCCACGTCTTGCCGCGGTCTTCGCTGCGGAAGATGGTCGGCCCGAGGTGGCCGGTGCGCGCTGCGGCGAGCACCGTCTCGCCATCGCGCGGATCGAGCACCATGTGGTGCACGATGTGCCCGAGGAAGTGCGGCGGGCCGAGGGTGAAGGTCTGGCGCTCGGCGTCGCTCTTCAGCAGGAACGCGCCCTTGCGGGTCCCGATCAGCAAGGTGACCGACCCGCGCTTCGGCCGCGGGACGGGGATCGTGTGCTTGGGTCGTTCGCGGGCCATCGGGGCGCGAGAGCATAACCCCGCGGTGGGCTCGACGTGGGCCGTGGGTGGACCCCGGCGGCCTCCAGCGGGCGCTCGCAGGGCGGTCGGGGACGGTCCAGACCAGCGCTCGCGCGCGAGGTCGCGCGGACGGCGCTGGACCGGACCACCCGACCGAATGGTCGCGTGGAGACCTCGCGCTCGCCCGCGCCCGTTTGCGCGCCTGGCCCTGGGGACGCGATGATCCCGGGGTGCGCTCCCAGAAATCCTCGCCCTCCGTCGGGTCGTCGCCCGCCCTCTTTGGTTCGCTGCTCGGTTCGGTCCGCTCCGGTTCGCTGGGGGCGCCGAGGGAGGGGCGACGGCGGCGCGCGTGGGCGCTCGGCGTGGGGCTCGCGCTCCTCGCCGCGTGCACGGGGGCGCGCGGACCGGCACCCGCGCCCGGCGCAGCCCGCCCGGGCTCCCCGACGGGGCAGGACCGTTTCGCCGACCTGCGCGGCCGCCCTGGCCTCCCCGGCGTCGAGGGCCCTGTCGGCGCGCGGGCGCTCGATCCGGGGGCGCTCGATCCCAGCGCCGCGGGGCTCGCTGGCTCCGAAACCGATCCCGGGGGTCAGGCGGCCCCCACGGCCAGCACCGCAACCCCCAGTGGCCCCACCCCCAGTGGCCCCACCCCCAGTGGCGCAGCCCCTGGTAGCTCGCCCCCACCCGTCGCCCCTGGGGCG
>CAYOBN010000041.1:25199-43290 GCA_964402175.1 uncultured Planctomycetaceae bacterium
GATCTCGGTCGAGCTGCCGCTCGGGGTGCCCGTCCTCGTGCGCGCGACGCTGCCGGTGCCGGACGACTTCGAGCTCGCGCCGCTCGCGCCGCCCGCGGCGACCAACGGCGGTACCGGCGGCAGCGAGCCCGCCCCCGAGGGGCCCGTGACCGCGCTGGCCCTCGTCGCGCCCGACGGCACGCGGGTCCCGTGCCAGCTCGAGCCGCTGACGCGCGGGCCGGACGGGCGGGTCGAGGTGGTCGAGGTGCTCGCCCCGGTCAGCGTGCCCCCCGGCGCCCTCGGCACGGGGCTGCGCGCAGCCGCGGGCCGCGTGACGTTTGCGCTCGAGCGCGGACGTTTTGCGTTGCCCAAGGCCCTCGACCTCGACGGCGCCGTCGCGGAGCTCTCCGCCAAGGGGCCGTGCCGACTCGCTGCGCGCGACGTCTACGGCCAGCGCTACGTCGCGGACCTCCTGCGCCCCGTCAGCCTGCGCCAAGTGACCCACGGGCCCTACCTCAGGCGGCTCGCGGTGTCGGCGGTGCTGCGGCCCGAGGTCGACCCCAAGGCGCAAGGGGCCGGGGCCAAGGGACCGGAGCCGCTGCCGCACCTGTGCGGGATCCACGCCCACCTCGCGTTCGTCGCGGGCGATCCGCGGGTCGCGCTGGACCTGCGTGTGCACACGGGGCTGACCTCGGGCAGCCAGCCCGACACGCCGGACGAGGTCCCCGTGGGCGGCATCTGGTTCGACGCCCTCGACCTCGAGCTGCCGAGCGGTTGGACGTGCGAGGCGCAGTTCCCCGACGCGGGGTTCGGCGCCGAGCGCACGGAGGCACGGCCAGAGGGTGGCGCCGCCCTCAGTGTGCGTCCGATCGTGCGCGCGCTCGAAGGCGGCGCGCTGCACTTCATGCCGCCGTCGGCGCAGTTCACGCGGCGGCTCGTCCTGCGCCCAGGGACGGCGCGCGCGGGGCATCCGACGTGGGAAGCGCTCGGGTTCGCGGGTGCGGAGGGCCGCGCGTCGTGGGGCGCGCTTGCGCGGTACTTCCCGCAGCGCACGGCGCTGCCCAGCGTGGACCTGCTGGACGGCGGACGGGGCAGCCAAGGCGCCCTGCGCGCGGCGCTGCGCGAGCGCCGTGCGGCGCTCGCCGAGACCGTGCGCACCGGCCGACGCGACGGCCGCAAGGTGCACGTCGATGCGCTCGGTTGGTGCCATCCGTGGCTCTACGCGTACCAAGGTGTGACCGGCGGCGAGGACATCGCGCTGACCGAAGGCCACGTCACGGCGATGGCCGGCGAGCGCGCGGGCCTCGAGTGGTACGCGCTCATGCACCAGCTCAACGTGTGCCGCCATCCGGTCGCGATGTGGCGCGCCGATGGCAGCGTCGCGGGCGTCGAAGCCTGGCGCGACGAACGCGGCCATCTGGAGCTCGAGTTCTTCACCGACGCGTGGAAGCAGCCGCGTGAGCTGCGCCTGCCCGTGCACCGCGGGAGCGCGCCCGCGGCGCACCTCGAAGAGGTCCGCCGCCGCGGTAAGCGGCCGAGTTACGACCAGGGCGAGCCGTTCTCACCGAGCGGTCCACAGCCCAGCGGCGATGGAGCGGTCGCTGCGTGGATGCCACACGGCGGCCAGCACTTGATCCGCTTCACGAAGAACGCCAAAGCGCTCGCGTGGCTCGCAGCCGACCCGCTCGCGATCGACGATCTCCGCCTCGAAGCCGAGCGCTTCCGGCTCATGGTGCACGACGCGCCCACCGCGCAGACGTACACGATGTGCCTCGCGCGCTTCGAGGCGCTCGTCGCGCGCCGGCCGCACACGGGGGCCGAGATCCTGCGCGACCACGCGTGGGGCGTCGATGCGATCGTCGCAGCGTACGCGCTGTCGGACGACCCTTGGCGCTATCGCTTCCGCCCGTGGCTCAAACGCTACACAGACGTGCTGCTCGGCGCGACGATGCCGACCGGCATCGTGTGCCGCTTCCGCTACGAACAGCTCCTGGGCGGTCGCTTCGACGGCGCGCAGGCGTTCGAGTGCGCGTTCATCGTGCAGATGCAGCGCTCGCTCGTCGAAGGGGTCTTCCGCGGCGTCGACGAAGCGCGCGCGCTGCCGCTGCGCGAGACCATCCAGCGCGCGGCGGACTACTTGTACTTCGGGCCGGTTTTCCAGCGAGTCCCGACGCGCTGGTCGAACGGTGTGCCGCACGCGGGGCCCGCGTTCCAGTTCGCGGTCGCGCCGCTGGCCCCCGGGGGCGGTGAATCGCAGGAGCTCCCGTACTGCTACGCCGAGCGCTGGGGCGAGGGGTACCTGCCGCCCGACGGGCGCACCCACGACCTGGTCGAGACGACGTACGCCTACGAAGCCTTGACCTACGCCGAGCAGTACGCGCGCGAGCTCGGCCGGCTCGACGCAGCGAAGTACCTGGAGCGTACGCTCGCGCTGGAGGCGGGCGCAGCGAGCCACGGCGCACGGATCCAGGCGTTCCAACGCGAGGACGGCGCGACCGACGGCGCGGCGTCGGGCAACCGCGTGGCGTATCTGGCGCGGGTCCAGGCGCTCTCCGCGCAGAAGGCGGGCCGACGTTGAGGCCGCTCTCACCGCGCGAGCGTCTGCTCGGTGCGGCTTTGCTCACGCTGGGTGTGCTGGCGGTATCGACGGGCGCGGTGTTCGCGCGCCTCGCCGAGGCGCCGGCGCTCGTCAAAGCCACGTGGCGGTGCGCGATCGCGACGGCGGCGCTCGTCGCGCTCGGCGCGCCGGTGCTCCTGCAGGTGCTCATGACCGCGCCGCGGCGCGTCGTGGGCCTCGCTGCGCTCTCGGGCCTCTTCCTCGCCGCGCACTTCGCGACGTGGATCGCTTCGCTCGATCACACCTCGGTCGCGACCAGCCTGCTCTTGGTGAACACCATCCCGGTGTGGGTCGTGTTGCTCGCGCCGCTGGTCAACGGCGAGCGCGCGACGCTGCTGCAGCTCGCTGGTGTCGCGCTGGCGCTCGGCGGAGGGGCGTGGCTGGCGCTCGACGGCGAGGCCGCCGCGTCCGCCGAGCACCAGCGGGGCCTGCTCGGCCCCGGCCTCGCGGTGCTCGGCGCGCTCGGTGCGACGGCGTACCTCGTCATCGGGCGCCGGATCGGCCAGCGGTTGCCCCTCGTCGGGTACTTGGCGGTGTGTTACGGCACCGCGACGTTGGCGCTGGCCGCCGCCGCGACCGTCGCCGGCACGTCGCTCGTCGCCGTCGATGCCAGCGCGTGGATCTGGATCGCGGCGCTCGGGCTCGTGCCGCAGCTCATCGGACACAGCGCGTGCAACGCGGCGCTGCGGCGCTTGCCGGCGCTGCTCGTCGCGCTGCCGTTGCTGCTCGAGCCGGTGGTCGGATCGTGGCTCGCGTGGTGGATCCTGGACGAGACTCCGCCCGCGCGGACGCTCAGCGCGGGAGGGCTGACGCTGTTCGGCATCGCCCTCGCCGCGTGGCCGGCGGGCGGAGGTCCAAAGCAGAGCACACGCGCGCTCAGCTCACCGCCGACGCCATGAGCTCCGTCAGGAGCTTCGCGAAGCGCGCGGGATCGCGCGGGAAGCCGCCCTCCACGAGCAGCGCCTGGCCGTGGAGGAGCTCCGCGTAGTCCGCGATCCGGGGGCTCTTCGGGTCCGCTTTGTGCACGCGCGCGAGGCCCTGCACCAGCGCGTGGTTCGGGTTCAGCTCGAGGATGCGCTTCGCCCGCGGGACCTCCTGGCCCGCGCGGCGCATGAGGCGCTCGACGTGGGCGCTCATCGCGCGGTCCTCGCCGACGAGCACCGCCGCGCTCTCGCGCAAGCGCGCGCTGTAGCGCACCTCCGCGACGTCGTCCGCCAGCGCCTCCTGCAGCGCGCCGAAGAGGCCCTCGGCCTTCTTCTCCTGCTCTTCGCGCTTCTTCTTGGCGTCGTCGGACTCCTTCGCTGCCCCTTTGTCCGCGCGCTTCAGCGGCTTGCCGTCGAAGCTGTGCAAGCGCTGCAGGACCCACTCGTCGACCGGATCGACCAGCAGGAGCACTTCGCGACCGTCGGCTTTGAGCGACTCGAGGTGCGGCGACGCCAGCGCCGCCTTGCGGTCGGAGGCCGGCAGCACCCAGATGACCTGCTCGTCCTCGGCGAGACCCTCGGGCATCCGCGCGATGTACTCGGCCAGCGTTGTGCGCGCTTCGCCGTGGGTGGTCTCGAAGAGGCAGACCGACGAGACGCGGTTCTTGTCGTCGTCGCCGAACCAGATGCCCTCCTTCAGGACCGGACCGAAGTGCGCGTAGAACTTGTCGTAACCCTCGCGGTCCGACTCGAGGCGGTGCTTCAGCCCTTCGAGCACCTTGCGGGTCAGGTGCTTCTTGATTTGGCGGATGCGGGGGTCGTCCTGCAGCGTCTCACGCGACACGTTGAGCGGCAAGTCGTTCGACTCGACGATGCCGCGCACGAAGCGCAGCCAGCCGGGCAAGAGGTCCTTCGCTTCGCGCTGGATCAGCACCCGGCGCACGTACAGCGACAGCGACGAGTCCCGCCGCGCCGGGTCGTAGAGGTCGAACGCCGGCTCGCTCGGCAGGTACAGGAGCGCCGAGTACTCGAGGGTGCCCTCTGCGCGCAGGTGCAGCGTCTCGTAGGGCTCGTTCCAGTCGTGCGTGAGGTGGCGGTAGAACTCCGTGTACTCCTCGGGCGTGATCTGGTCCTTCGGACGCGCCCAGAGCGGCGTGCGCGAGTTGAGGGTCTCCGTCACCTTCTCCGTGACGAACTCGCCCTCGATCGCTTTGCCGTCGGCGCCGAGCTTCGGCTTGCGGCGCTCGACCTCCATCTGGATCGGGTACTCGACGAAGTCCGAGTAGCGGCGCACGAGGTCGCGCAGCGTCCACTCCTCGGTCCAGTCCTGCGTCTCCTTCGGCAGCGCCTCGTCACCGTCGTCGTCGGTGTCGTCACCATCGCCGTCGTGATCGAGGTCCTCACGGCTCTCGCCGGGCGCGACGAGGTGCAGCTCGACGAGCGTGCCGCGGGACAGCCCGTCGGCCTCTTCGATCGAGTACTCACCCAGGCCGTCCGAGCGCCACCGGTACCCGGTCTCGCTGCCGGCCCGGCGCGTCTCGACGACCACTTCCTTGGCCACCATGAAGGCGCTGTAGAAGCCCACGCCGAACTGCCCGATCAGCTCCGGGCCGTCCTTCTTGCCCTGGGCGGCGAGCGCGGCGAGGTACCGGCGCGTGCCGGAGCTGGCGATCCGGCCGAGGTTCTGGGTCAGCTCCTCGCGGTCCATCCCGATGCCGTTGTCCGCGATGCGCAGGATGTGGCGCTCGCGGTCGACCTCGAGCGCGATCCCGAGCTGTTCACCCTCGGGGAGCAGCCCGGGCTGGGTCAGGGCGTCGTGGCGGAGCTTGTCGAGCGCGTCGCTCGCGTTGGAGATCAGCTCCCGCAGGAAGATCTCCTTGTTGCTGTAGAGCGAATGGACGACGAGGCGCAGGACCTCGGCCACTTCGGCCTCGAAACGGTGGGTCTCGATCTGGGTCGTCATGATTCAACTCGCAGGGTTCGCGTCTTGCTGGTCGCGTGGGTTGGGAACCTCAGGAGGGACTTCCCCGTCCCTCCCCGAGCCGAGCAGTTTGGCCCCTCGGGCCGCCCGAGGCAACAGAACGGCCGTACCCGGGCCGGCCCGAGGGGGGTAGATTTCAGCGCGGGCCCCGCCCCAGCTCCATGCCCTCCATCCTTCAGCACCCCGCGCTCTGCCGCGCCTTCACTGCCGCCGCGGCCCTCTTCGGGGCCGGGGCGCTGCTGTCGCCGCCCGAGCTGCACGCGTTCGAGGTCTTCGGGGACGTGCTCGACCTGACGCAGCGCGACTTCCGCGTCTTCAACAACTTCACCGGCACGTTCGCCAACGACAACGTCGTGCCCGACCCGGACTTCCCGGGCTCGGTCGGCGCGACGCTGGCGCTGCGCAAAGGTGTCGCGGAATGGGGCTCGGGGCCGCGCGGCAGCGGCACGACCGACCCGCTGCAAGGGGTGCTCGGCTCCGGCGGCTCGAACTTCGACGCCTTCTGGGCCGGCGACGCACCCAGCCCCGGCGGCACGAACGACAACGTGATGTCCGCGCTGCCGGGCAGCTCGTTCATCCTCGCGTTCACGGAGCTGCCGATCGGGGACGGCTGGCGGATCCTCTTCTACGACGCCGTGCACGACTGGCACGACGGGCCGGACCTGCCCCTCGGCGGGGCGAGCCCGTGGGACCTGCAAGGTGTGGCGACCCACGAGTACGGGCACGCGCTCGGCCTCGACCACAGCCTCGTCGTCGGCGCCACGATGCGCGCGGGCGCAGGCGTGCAGCGCGGCGTCGACATGCGCACGATCGAGCTCGACGACCAAGCGGGGGTGCAGTTCCTGTACGGGGTTCGCAGCGCGACGAAGCCGCGCATCGCGGGTTACACGCTGACCGCCGGCGGAGTGCGCCTCTCCGGCACGGGCTTCGACGCGAACGCGAACGAGGTCTGGTTCACCCACGCCGGAGCCGCGCCGGGCGCGCCCCTCGTCGTCGCCGGTGTGCCGAGCGCAAACGGCACGGAGCTCGACGTCGCGCTCCCCGCAGGTGTCGGTCCCGGCGACATCGCCGTGAAGCTCCCGGGCACAGGCTTCGACCGCCTCTCGAACACCTTCCCGTTCGACCCCGCGCGCGAACCGTGGCGGGCGCCGCGGGTCTTCGGCCCTTCGGGCACGTCGTCGTCCGGCACGGCGCTGCGCATCGGGACACTGGGCCTGCCGAGCGCGACCGCGGGCTCGTTCCAGCTCACGCTGTCGGGGGGGCCGCTCTCGGGCCGGATGTTCGTGTTCTCGGGCCCGCGCGCGGAGCGGAGGACGCTCGGCTTCGGCACGCTGCTCGTGGGAGGACCGCTCCGCCGTGAGGCGGAGGTGGATGTGTTCTTCGGCGAAGCGCAGGCGACGATCCCTGTGACGCTGCCCGAGGTCGGAGCACGGCGTGTGTTGCAGGCCGTCGTCTTCGACACCGGCCTACCGGCAGGCGCAACGTTCAGCGAAGCGCTCGAAGTCCAATACATACCTTGATCGCGTGCCGGTGACAGGTCCCCCCCGCCACCATCAGAGCGTCAACGCAGCCTTACAGCGCCCTTCGAACTCCACCGTCTGACGCGCCAACTCCGCGTCCTCCGGCTGCACCAGGATCGACAGGCTCACGCGCTCCTCCGCGTCCGCCGTCGCGCCGAGCGCTCGGCGACCTTCGACCGACCACAGCAGTTCCGCGGTGCCCGTCAGTCGCTGCAACGCGGTCGCGGCCACGACCTGGACCCCTTGGTCGCGCTCGTTGTCGAGCGCGCGGCGCCGCGCGAACTCCGTGCCGTCGCTCGCGAGGGTCACATCGAACGTGAAACGCAGCTTCGCGTGGCGTTCTCCGCCCGCGATCACCACTTCGAAGAGCTGCCCCTGCGCCTCGCCGGTCACCATGCCCGCAAAACCGAGCTGCAGGTTGCCGCCGAGGCCCTGTTGGAAGCTGCGCACGAGCTGCGGGTCCGCGTTCTCCTCCGCGCTGCGCCAGCCGAGCTCACCCGTCGGCGCAAACAGCGCGACGAGCGCTGCGGGGGGCACCGCCCATTGGTCCCCCAGCGCGACCTCCGTCGTCGGCAGGAGCGGGCGCAGGTCGAGAGCGCTGCGCACGTGCGCCAAGAGCGCCTCGCGGGCTTCGCGCGGACCGTCGTAGTGCCGCCCGACCTTGCCGTTCGGCGCGCGCACCTCGCGCACGCTGACCCCCGCGAGGTCCGAGCGCAGCGTCACCTTGCCGAGCGGCGGCGCGCCGACCTCCGCGGCCGGGTCGTGCATCGCGAGCGACGCCGTCGCTTCGAGGTAGCTGCGGCGCAGGTCCTCGATCCCCGTCGCGCCGACCGCGAGCACGTGTTCGACGTAACGCACGCTCTCCGCGCCGCGCGCGACGAGGCGCAGACCGACTTCGTTCGGGTCGCGCTCGCCGACTTGCGTCGTCATGCGCACCGCGCGCAGCTCGCTCTCCGTCGACCACGCGACCTCCGTACGCCGCCCGGCGACATCGACGGACTCGAGGCGCAGACCGCCGCCCTGGGCCCAAACGACGGCGCCGTGCAGCGCGGCACACACCACCCACATCCGAGCGAGCGCTCTCATCGCACGAGGTTTCCCTTCTGGTAGACGCCGGTGCGACCCGGCTCGATCTGGCCGTCGCGGTCCCAGTACGTCCACTCACCTTCCATCTGGCCTTGGACGTAGCGCCCGACCGAGCGCTCCTTCCCGTTCGGATGCCACTCGCGGTATTCGCCTTCGAGGATCCCGCGGGCGTACGTCATCTCGAACGCGCGCTGGCCGTTGCGGTGGAAACCGAGCCACACGCCATCGGGCGCGCCGTCGACGTACACACCGGCCGCTTGGCGCTGACCGCCGGGGTGCCAGAGCACCCACTCGCCGGTCTGCTTGCCCAGCGTGTACGAGCCGCGGGACGCGGGCTCCCCCTTGGCCGTGTACACGGTCCATTCACCGTCCTTCTGGCCCGCGCGGTACGCGCCCTCTTCCGCGGGGCTGCCGTCCTGGTTGAAGCGCCGGAACGGGCCCTCGCGCCGGCCGTCCACGAAGTGCGTCACGGACTGCAGCACGCCGCTCTTGAAGTAGCGCTGCTGCTCCCCGTGGCGCCGGCCGGCGCGCCAATGGACGCGGCCTTCGAGGTGCCCGTCCGGGTACCACGTCAGCCAGAGGCCCTCGCGCTGGCCTGCCGCGTACGCGCCGCACTCCTCGCGGTTGCCGAGGGCGTCGAAGTAGAGCCAGGGCCCGCTGCGCAGGTAGTCCTCGTAGCCGCCGCGGTACGCCGGGACGCCGCTCTCGCTGTATCCGATCCACGTGCCGTGACGTCGGCCATCGACGAGGTAGCCCGTTCGGGCGAGCGCTCCGTTCTCGTGGCGGAACTCGACGAGCTCGACGGTCGTGCCCTCGGGCAGGCCGGTGGGCGCGCTCGGCCGCTCGGGCGGGAGCACCGCGCCAGCGAGGGGATCGGGCCGCTCGACGTCCACGGGGGCCGCGGGCGCCTCGAGGGGCGCGGCCCCGCCGCGGCGCTGGCCGGCGGGCGGCCGAGCGGTGGGAGGTGTGATGTCCTGCGGCGCCGAGATGCAGGGGAGCGCTGAGAGAAGCCAGACAGTCAGCATGTCACGGTTGTTTGTCGGTCGCGGCCGGGGTGGAACCGAGGTCCCCCACCCGCTGGTCGTCGGCATACGTACCGGTCCAGCGTTCGTTGACGCTGCCGTCCGGAGACCAATAGGTCCAGGCGCCTTCGCGGCGGCCCGCTCGGAATTGGCCCGCGCTCTGCGGTGTCCCATCGGGGTACCACGAGCGCGACGGGCCGGTCTGTTCCCCCGCTTCGAAGGTCAGCTCCGACACCGGGGTGCCATCGGGCCCGAAGGTACGCTTCAGGCCGTGCAGTTGGCCCGCGGTGTAGTGTTCGTCGAGCAGGAGGCCCTGGGCGTCCTCGCGCGCGGTGCGCCAGGGGCCGACCTTCTGACCGAGCTCATAGGTGCCGAAGCTGCGCAGCGCGCCCGATTCGGGGTAGTGGTCCGCCCACGGGCCGTCGAGGGCTCCGGCGACGTAGCGCTCATCGAGCAGCAGCTTCCCGTGCCGGCTGTAGCGCCGCCGCGGGCCGTCGAGGACCCCGAGGTCGTACTGGGCTTCTTCTTCGAGCTGGCCGTCGGCGAACCAGGTGCGGTGCACACCGTGGGGCTTGCCTCCGATCCAGAGGCCCTCTTCGACGAGCTTGCCTTGGCGCGTGCGGCGCTCCCAGGGACCGACGCGCGCGCCGCGGTCGTAGTGCCCGCGCTCGCGCGCCTGACCCGTCGGCCACCAGGCCTCAAAGGGGCCGTGCAGGGTCCCGGTGAGCCAATGCTCGACGCGCGCAGGGAAGCCGCTGTCGAAGTAGCGCCAGTCCGGGCCGTGGGACGTGCGCGCGGTGGAGGGAACCGGGCCCTCGTCCGGGCGCAGCGCGAGCACGGTGTGGATGCGCATCAGGCGGGTGCCGGTCGGGTCGAGCTCGCGCAGGATCTCGACGGGTTGACCGTCGTAGGCGGCGAGGGGGGCCCAGTCCGCGGGGTCGAGGGGGCCGCGCAGGGCGGGGTCGACCTCGACGGGGGGCGGGGGGGGGAGCTGGGGTTCGGGCTCCGGGGCGACGTCGGCGCGGGCCGGGGTCTCCGGCTGCTGTTCGATTGCGGGCGCCGGCTCGCTGGGCGGCCCGGGTTGGGGGGCGGGCCGACAGGCGTGGAGTACGGCGAGGCCGAGGGCGAGGGCGAGCCCCCACGGTTGACCGCGGAGAGCGCCGAATCGCGGAGGCTGGGACGCGTACATGGGCGGGAACGGTAGCAGGCTCGGGGGGGGTGTCAGAGGTTGGGGCTGGGGCTCGAGCGGGGCTGGGCGTCGAGCGGGGTGGGGGGCCGACGGTGTTGGGGGCCGACGGTGTTGGAGTCCTACGGTGTTGGAGTCCTTCGGTGTTGGAGTCCGACGGTGTTGGAGTCCGACGGTGTTGGAGTCCGACGGTGTTGGAGTCCGACGGTGTTGGAGTCCGACGGTGCTGAAGTCCTACGGTGCTGAAGTCCTACGGTGCTGAAGTCCGACGGTGCTGCAATCGAACGGTACCAGGTACGAGTTCGCGGCGAGGCGCACGGCGGATCGAGCGGGCCGATGTGGCCCGCCGTGTTCTCCCCGTTCCGACTTGGATCGACCGATCCGCCGGGCACCGTTTTCGACGCGGCCCCCCCTCTCAGGGTTCCCCTGAGGTGCCCCAAACCGGTTCGCGACAATCGACCGCAGCTTCCCGACAACCCCGCCATCCCAAAGTGAACCTCGCGGGCCTACCCTCCGTCTGTGGACCTGCCCCACGATTTTTCTCCCCGGACACGAACTCCGTCGGGTCCGGCTTCATTCCGGGGCAGGTGGATTCCGAAGCACTGGGTGCAGACGGCGCAGCCGTTCCCCCTGCAGACATCCCTTTCACCTTCCAACCTTCCCCAATGAGCACGTCCGAGATCCCTCGCTTCGTCCTCTGCCTCGGCCTGTCCGATGCCGACCGGAGCCGCCTGTCCGAAGAGGCGCACCGTTTTGGCTGGCAAGTCCGTTACGCCGTCGACGTCGAAGAAGCCCGCCAGCGCACCGGCGAGCGCACCCCCGACCTCGTCCTCTTCGCCTCCGCGAACTCCGGCCCCGCCGCCGCCGAGCTCGTGCGCCAGTGCACGGCCCGCACCCTGCAGGCCGTCCCGGGCGCCCCTGCGCGCACCGTGGCCAGCGACGACGACGACGAGGGCACCGTGCTCCTCGAGCCGGGTTCGATCCTGCGCTTCGAAGATTACGAGCTCCAGATCCTGCGCCACGCCCTGCACACGACGGGCTGGAACGTGAAGCGCGCCGCCCAGCTCCTGGGGATCGGCCGCGCGACGCTGTACCGCAAGATCGACCGCTACAAGCTGCGCGAATTCCAGCCGGCCGACCGCAACGTCGGCTGAGCGCTGCGCAGGGGGCCGCTGCGGCGCCCCTGGCGTGAGCCTCCCCGGCGTGGCGCGCGGCGATGCCGCAGCGGGCCGCCTTGCCTCCCCGAGCGCACGAGCGCGGGGGCGGCAGGCGGCCCGCAGCGCTGTCCGAGCGCCGTTCCCGGACAATTTCCGGGGCAGGACCCTCCGCCCCAGATCCGGCGCTCGCCCGCGCCAACCCCAGCGCCCTGCGTCCGTAGACTCCCCGGTCCCACGCCCATGTCGCTCACCTCCGCCCTCGTGCTCGCGCTCGCCGCGGGCCTCGCCGCCCACCGCAGCCCCGCAGCGCCCGCCCCGGCGCCAGAGCAGCAACTAGAGCAGGCACCCAAGCAGGAGCCGACCCCGACTCCCGCGCTCACCGACGGCGTGCCGTTCTTGGAGCTCTCGCTCGCCGACGCCGTCTCGCGGGCCGAGAACAACCGCAAGCTGCTCGTGATCTTCTGGACGTCGCCGAGCTTCCCCGACTGCCAGCGCATGCGGGAGAGCTCGTTCCGCGACCGCGACCTCGTGGCGTGGGCCGCAGCGAACGCCCTCGCGGTCGAAGTGGATGCGGCGACCGACGCGAGCCTCGCCGCGAAGTACCGCGTGCGCAGCTTCCCGTGTGTGGACCTGTACGACCCGGTGCTCGGCCTCGCGGCGGAGCGCATCGAGGGCTACGCCTCCGCCGACGACATGCTCGCTTCGTTCAGCGGCTCGCTGCTCGGCGGTGGCCCGGTGCCGAAACCCGAGGGGGACCGCATCGAAGACCCCTACGCATGGCTCGCGTACGGCAACTGGAAGGCGCGCGGCACGGACCTCGACGCCAACGAAGCCGCGCGCGCGTACGCATGGGTCCTGCAGAACGCGGACCAATACCGCCCGGGTTTCCGCGCGCGTTACTTCGAGTTCCTGCTGCGCCGCCTCGCGTACCTGAAGCCGCGCTCGCGTGAGGCCCTCTCGGTGATGGAGCGCGAGCGCGACCGCCTCGAAGGGCGCATCGCCAATGGGGCCCCCGAGCCGCGCGCGGTGCACGACCTCGTCCGCATCGACTGGTGGACGCGGCGCACGCACAAGACCCGCGAGACCTTCACAGCGCTCGCGGGCCGCGGCGAAGCCGCGGAGGCCGCGCGGGCGCTCCTCTTCCGACACGTCATCGAAGAGCTCGGCCGTAACCAGGACTTCGGTCCCCTCCTCGGCGGGCTCGGCGAGCGCTCCGCCGTCGAGTACACCCGCGCTCGCTTCGCCGTCATCGACGCGAATCTCGCGCGCCAGGCAGCGGGTGAGGCGGTGCCCGAGTACGAGCTCGACTCGCGCGCCGATGCGATCGTCGCGGCGACCTGGCTCTACGAAGCGCTGCTCGCGGCGGGCCGCGGCAAGGACGCGGGCGACCTCGTGGACCTCTTCGCCGAGGAGGCCCCCACCGGCCGCGCGTTCTCCCTGCTCGTCGAGCGCGCCCAGCGCCAAGGGCTCGACAAACTGGCGCTCGAAGTCGGCCAGCGCGGGCTGACGCTCCTCGCCGGCCAGCCGGGTGAGCGCCAGCTCCGGCGCGTCATGGCGCGGGTCCCGGGTTATGTCGAAGACGGCAAGTGAGCCTCCCCGGCCCGCGAGCCCGGCCCGCTATGATGCGGGCTGGAGCTTCGAGAGCGCAGCGTGAACGACCCGACCCCCGAACCGCGCACCGTCGCGGCGCCGCGCGCACCGCTGCGGGGCATCGCGTGGCTCGTGTTCGCCGGTGTCGCGCTGCGCATCGCGCTGGCGCTCGCTGCAGGGCGCAGTGAGCTCCAATCCGACGAGGCCAACTACGTCTACCTGGGCCTCGCGCAGCAGCGCTTCGGCATCCTGCTGGACGCCTACCGCTACCTGTGGCCGCCGCTGCACCCGTGGTTGCTCGGCGAGGCGCTCGCGCGCTTCGGACTGGCCGGGATCACAGCGGTGCAGCTCCTGCAAGCGTGTGCGTCCGCCGCCATCGGCGCATCCGTCGGGCTGCTCGCGTGGCGGCTCGGCTCGGCCCGGGCTGGCCTCGTCGCGACCGCGCTCTGGGCCGTGCACCTGCCGCTCGCCGGATACACGCACCTGCTCTGGAGCGAGCCGCTCTTCCTCGCGCTCTTCACGCCCGCGCTCGAGCGCCTGGTCGCAGCGCTGCAAGCCGACTCTGCGGCAGAGTTCGACCGGCGCTGCCTCGCTGCAGGGTTGCTGCTCGGCGCGAGCCTCTACGTGAAGACGCTGGCGCAGTATCTCGCGCCGGTGCTCGCGCTCACCGTCGTGGCGGTCGCCGTCGGGCGCTTCGGGAAGCTCGCGGCTGTGCGCGGGGCGAGCCTCGTGGTGCTGCTGCCGTTCGTGATCACGCTGCCTTGGGGCCTGCGCAACCTCGAGGTGTACGGCCGCTACGTGCCGAGTGGCGCCACCCTCGGCGAGAACGCCTACATCGGCCTCAACGCGCGGTACATGAACTTCGACTACGTCGCGCTGGGCCGCGTGCGTGCGCTGCGCGGCGACGCGCCGATCGAAGAGCTCGCGCCCGCGGCGCTGATCGCGCCCCCAGCGACCGAGGACGGCGAAGCCGGGGGCTGGCGCCGCGCCGAAGAGCAGCCCCACGTCGTGCTGCGCCAGCAGGAGCAGCTCGAACGTGGCCTCGCGTTTGCGCTCGAACATCCGGGTTGGACGCTGCGGACGCGCTTGAAGCGCGTGGCGGACTTCGTCACCCCGCTCTCGTTTCCCGTACGCCACGCTGCCCTCGGCTTGTACGACGGCAGCGCGCTCGGCCGTGCGCCCTTGCGCCATGTGACGGTGCTGTGGGCGGTGTGCGGCGCCACGCTCGTCCTGGCGCTCGCGGGGCTCGGCTTGGCGCGCGGCCTGCGCGCGGCCGCGGGTTGGGCGGTCTTCCTGCCGACGCTCGTGTACGTCGCGGCTTCGGCGCTCTTGCTGTCGATGTCCCGCGTGCGTCTGCCGATCGAGCCGTTGCTGCTGGTGCTCGCTGCGCTCGGGTTGTGCCACGCTTTGGAGCCGTTCCAGCGGCGCCGAATCCAGCGCGCGACCTGGGCGGCAGCCGGCTGTTTGCTCGCGGCCTTCGCGGCGCTCGTGGCGCTGCAGGCGCGCGAGGTCTGGGCGGTCGTGCAAGACGCACTGCAAGGGGGCGCAGCGTGAGCGCACCGACAGAGCCGAGGCCGCGCGCCAGGCTGTTGGGCGGTTGGCTCCCCCACGCCCTCGCGGCGCTGGCGGCGCTCGCGGCGCTCGGCATCGCTCGCACGCGGCACATCGACAGCGCGACCGCATGGGACATCGCACGCGACGCGAGCCAGCCGACGCGCGCACGCATCGGCGCGATCCAGCGGCTCGCGTGCCGCGCGACCGAGCGCGAGGCGCGCCTGGGTGACACCCTCACGCGCGAGCTGCTCAGCGGTACGGACCCGCTCCTCGCAGAGCTCGCGCTGACGGCTCTGTTGTGCCGGCATCACCAGGGCGATCCGTTCCGCGAGCCCACGCTGCAACCGGCCTACCTCGCGCAGAAGGCCGTCCCGGGCACCTCTCACTACGTGCTCGCGGTCCTGCACTACCTGCGCAAGGTCGGCGGTCCGCCCGTCGGAGCCTTCGGTCGCCTCGACTGGCGCGAGGTCGCGTGGTTCCTCGACGCGCTGCAGGGGCGCCCCGCACCATCCGCCGCGGAGTTCGCGGCCCACCTCGAATCCAAGGCCGACGAGGGCGAAGAGGTCCAGCGTCGCCGTCGCCCGAACACACCTCGATGAAGTCCTCCGATCACGCCCCCATTCGCGCTGCGGCGCGTCCCCGCCGGTCGATCGGTGTCTGGTGCGGTGCGCTCGCCGTCGCGCTCGTGTCGTTCGCGGCGTGCAAGCGCGCGACCCCCTCGAAGCCGAACGTGTTGCTGATCACCCTCGACACGACGCGGCCGGATCGGCTCGGCTGTTACGGCCACGCACCGGCGCGTACGCCCGCGATCGACGAGCTCGCCCGTGAGGGTGCGCGCTTCGAGCGCGCGATCTCGACCGCGGGGCTGACCCCGATGTCGCACGCGTCGATCCTGTCGGGGCTCGACAACCCGCGGCACGGGCTGCGGGTCTTCCACAGCAAAGAGGCCGGGCACCGGCTGCGCGAATCGGTCCACACGCTGCCCGAGCTCCTCGCACCGCGCGGCTACCGCACGGCCGCGTTCACGAGCGCGTATCCCGTGTCCGAGGCGTACAACCTGCAGCAGGGCTTCCAGACCTTCGACTCGGGCGTCGATACGTCTGCGCTCGATCTCAGCGGTCAACAGCGCCACGAGACGCAGTGGGCGGACGTGCGTGGCACCAGCACGCAGCGCCGCGGCGATGCGACGACGGACGCAGCGCTGGCTTGGCTCGACCAGAACCTGAAGGGTGACCCGTTCTGCATGTGGGTGCACTACTTCGATGCGCACGACTTCTCGATCGTGCCGCCGAAGGAGTGGTCCGCGGCGCGTGGGGTCGTGTATCCCGACGCCTCCGAGCTGGACCGACGCGACCAGTTGCAGTGGCGCGAGCGGCTGTACGATCCGGAGCTGTCGTTCATCGACGAGCAGATCGCGCGCATCCTGACGCGCCTCGAGCGCGCGGGCGCGCTGGAGAACACGGTGGTCGTGATCACCGCGGACCACGGACAGGGATTGTCCGATGGGCTGCGCAACCACCGCTGGATGAAACACCGCCTGTTGTACGACTGGTGTGTGCGCGTGCCGCTCATCGTGCGCGGCCCGGGGGTGGCGGCGCGTGTGGTCCCGACGCAGGTGCGGACGATCGATATCGTGCCTACGCTGCTGGAGCTGCTCGATGTGCCTGCGAAGGACGAGCTCGACGGGCGCTCGCTCGTACCGCTCTTCCGGGGTGAGCGCGAGACCGAGCCGCGGCTCGCGTACTCCGACGCGCTGAACCTGTACGACACACACTCGCCGCGGGCCGCGGCTCTGCCGCCGGGGCAGTACGACAACCTGTACGCGCTGCAGGATGGCCGCTGGAAGCTCGTGTGGCACGAGCGCGAGCCCGCGCAGAGCGAGCTCTACGACCTGGCTGCGGACCCGCAGGAGCTCGACAACCTGTACTCCCCCGACCACCCCGAAGCGCGCCGCTTGGAGGCGGTGCTCGTCGCGCGCCAGGTGACTCGGGTCACCCCGGAGGGTAGTGGTGACGACGACCCGAACGCTGCGGCCCTGCAGGCACTGGGCTACGGCGGCGACGACTTTGGACCCAGCCGCCCGCGGTGAACGCGCGCTCCGACACGATGAGATTCCTCACTACGTTTGTTGTCCTGCTCGGGCTCTCTGGGTGCGATCGGAAGGCTGCGGAGCCCTCGGCCGAGGTCGATCCTGCGGCGCTCGCCCTGCGCCCGCCGGTGCTCGGAGGCAGCGCCCAGCTCGGTGAAGGGCGCGGGCTCGTGATCCTCGATCCGACCGACCCGGTGCGGCCGTTCTTCCGCGACTTCGGCCGCATCCCGCGCGGTGAAAGTCGGGAGTGGCGGATCAGGCTGTTGAACCAGGATCCGGAGCCGGTGGACGTCAAGGACGCGGTCGGCGCGTGCGGCTGCATGGGCGTGCGGGGCCTGCGCGCGCGCCTCGCGGACGGCACCGAGATCAGCGGCGACACGTATCGCTCGGAGCCGCCGCTCCTGACGGTGCCGCCGGGCGCGGTGCTGGAGCTCGACCTCGCGATCACGACGGACAGGATCCAGCCGAACACCGACAAACTGGCGGTGTTCCGGATGACGACGAGCTCGCTGATCAGCCCGTACATCACGTTCGAGGCGCACCTCATCGCGGCGGACTCGTTCAACGCGACGCCCCACGAGTTCCAGTTCGGCGACGTGCCCCAGGGGTATGGCGGCCGCAAGCAGGTGCGCATCCTCGCCGAGCCGCGCGGCAGCGCCGCGAAGATCCTCGGCATCGCCGAGCAGGGCAAACGTGTGACGGCGACGTTCGACGAGGTCTTCTTCGGCGGCGAGTTCGTCTGGCACGTGGTGGCGGAGATCCCCCCCCTCGAACCCCTCGGCGCGGTCCGCGACACGATCGTCCTGCGCACGACCGATGCGGACGGCAACGGGGACTCGGGGCGGATGAAGCTCGATGTCTACGCCGCGATCGTGCGGGACATCCGCATCGCACCGCCCTTGATCGCGTTCGGCGCGGTCCGCGCGGACCAGAGCGCTCCCCTCGTGCGCGAAGGCACGGTGGACGCGCTGGTGCCGGGGGCCAGGACGCGGGTCCTGGGTCACACGCTCAGCGGGCCGAGCGCCGCGCATCTGAGCGTGAAGTTCACCCCGATCGACCCCGACGACGCGGGCCGCGCGGTGTCGACGCGCATCGAGGTGGAGCTGGCCCCGGGCCACCCCGTGGGCCCGATCGCGGCGGACCTGACCGTGGAGATGGACGATGTCGCGACCCCGACAGTGTCGGTCAAGGTGAGCGGGGTCGTGCGCGGGTAGTCGGCGTCGCGGAGGGGAGTCGAACGGTACCAGGTACGACTTGGCGGTGAGGTCACCGCGCGGAAGCGCTGCTGCGCGGACGCCCGCCCCGCATTTCGGGTTGGCGTCGCGGAGTGGAGTCGAACGGTACCAGGTACGACTTGGCGGTGAGGTCGCGCGTGCTTCGCACGCGC
>CAYOBN010000042.1:0-42500 GCA_964402175.1 uncultured Planctomycetaceae bacterium
CATGCGCGCGCGAAGCGCGCGCTTGGGAGCGCGCCGCCGCCAACTCGTACCTGGTACCGTTCGACGCGGAGCCCGCGCTCAGTCGAACGTGGCGCCCTTTCGGCGGTAATACTCCGCGAGGTGTTCGCGGGCAGGAACGCGGTGTTTGCGCCAGATGGCGCCGGACCAGTCGCGGCCGGGGGCGCCCCGGTCTCCGTAATACCTGCCGGCGTCCTGGTCGTGCCGTGCGATGCCGTCCATGACTTCGGTGTCCGCCGGATAGCGGTCCTTGAACCAGACGGTGCGGACCGGCAAACGGGGGCGCAGCCCCGGGTCCTCGGCAGCGACGCCCACGGTCAGACCGAACAGCGGATAAACACCGTGCGGGAGCTCCAGCAAGCGATCCACCGCTGCGAGCTCGTTGCGCAGGCCTCCGATGTAGCAAGTGCCGTAGCCCTGTGCCTCGAACGCGAGGACCAGGTTCTGCGCAAAGAGCGCAGCGTCGATCACCGCGACGAGGAACGCCTCGAGGTTGCTGGCGTACGGCGCTGCGTTGCGCTCCGCGACGAGCCTGTGACGGCGGGTGTCCGCCAGGACGACAAAGAACGCGCCCGCCTCAGCGACGTGCGGTTGGCCCCCGACGAGCGGCACGAGCGCGCGGCGCGTCTCCATGTCGGTGACCTGCAGCAGCGCGTACGCCTGCACCCACGAGGACGTCGCGGCGCACTGCGCGGCGGCGACCGCGGCGTCGATGTCGGTGTCCGGCACAGCGGCGTCCGTGTAGCGGCGGACAGAGCGGTGCGCGCGCATCTGCGCGAGGACGGTCTCCAGCGCGGTCATACGAGCACCTCGGGGCTCACGCTGTCCTGGGCCGCGGCCCAAACGGCGACGTCCCCGCGGCCGAGCGCTGCGAGCGCCCCCTTGGCCGCCTCACACGCGAGCTCCGGCGTGTTGTTGGTCCCCGAGAGGTGCGCCAGCACGACGGTATGGAGCCGAGGACCAGCGACCGCCGGCAACAGCGCCGCAGCTTGCGCGTTCGAGAGGTGCCCGCGGGGCCCGGCGACACGCCGCTTGAGCTCCGCCGGGTACGGCCCGGCCGCCAAGAGCTCGACGTCATGGTTCGACTCGACGAGCAACACGTGCGGATCCTGCAGCAGCCGCACCAACTCCGCGCGCGTCTCGCCGAGGTCGGTCGCAAAACCGAGCACGCGCCCGCGGTGCTCGAACCGAAACGCCACCGTCGGATCACAGTCGTGCGGGATCGCCACAGTGCTGACCTCGAGGGGCAGTTCGCCGCGCACCGGGATTCGGAACGTGCCGCCGACGGGCATCGTCGCCATGTCCTCTGCCAAGCGACACGCCGGGTGACGCAAAAGCGACTCGGGAGCGTGCAGTTGCGCTCGGAACTGCCGCGCGATCTTGCCGGCGCTGCGCGAATGATCGAGGTGCGCGTGGGAGATCAGCACGTGGTCGAGCCCGAAGGTCCCCACCCCGGCCGAAGCCAAGCGCGCGCGCAGCTCGCGCGGGCCGAGACCAGCGTCGATCAAGAGATTGACATCGCCGACGCGCAACAGCGCTGCGTTGCCGCCGGAGCCGCTCGAGAGGACCTGGAGCCTCACTCGGTCGATTGCGGCGGGCCTGTCGCCTCGAGCACCACGGCCATCTTCACGAGGTCAGCAAAGCTCTCGGCGCGCATCTTCGCCATGACGTGGGCGCGGTGGACCTCGATCGTCTTCTGCGACAGGCCGAGCTCACCAGCGATCACCTTGTTGGCCTTGCCCGCGACGATCGCATCGAAGACTTGACTCTCGCGCGGGGTCAAGCGTCCGTGGCGCTTCTCGATGTCGGCGCGGGTGTACGCGTCGCGGCGCGCGACCTCGTCGCGCTGCAGCGCCTGCTGGATCCGCTCCAGCAGGACCTGGTCGCTGAACGGCTTCTCGATGAAGTCGAAGGCGCCTGCTTTCAGCGCGCGCACGGCCATCGGGATGTCGCCGTGCCCCGTGATGAGGACCACCGGGGGGGCGAAGACGTCGCGCTGGAGGTGCTCCATCAGCTCGAGGCCCGACAGCCCCGGCATGCGCACATCGAGCACGATGCAGCCGGGGCGGCGAGAGTCGTAGGCCGCCAAGAACTCCTCTGCGGAGCTGTGGATCTCGACCTGCAGGCCGACGGTGCCGATCAAGAACGCGAGGGAGTCTCGCAGCGCGGGATCGTCGTCGACGACAAACACGGTGGGCCGAGCTTGATTCATACGTGGTTGCGAGGCGTGGGGGCAGGAAGCGTGAAACGGAAGCTGGCGCCGCCCCTGGGTCCTGGTACGACCCAGAGGCGGCCACCGTGAGCTTGCACGATGGAGGCACTGATAGACAAGCCGAGACCGAGCCCAGACGGTTTTGTCGTAAAAAACGGCGTGAACAGCCGGGGAAGGACGTCCTTGGGCACGCCTGGGCCGTCGTCGGTCACCCGGACCTCGAGGAACCCCGCCTCCGCCGCGGGACCTGTCCAGAGCTGGATCCGGGGCCCCTGGGCCAGAGCCGCCGGGCCAAGGGCGTCCTCGGCGTTCCGGATCAGGTTCGCGAGGACCTGCTGCACGAGGATCGGGTCCGCGAGGACCGCGTCAGGGGACGCGGAGAGCTCCAAGGTCACCCGGGCGCGCTGCCCCGGGTCGGCGAGGCCGAGGAACCCGACCGTCTCCTCGACGAGCGGGTTCAGTGCGGTGCGCACGATCCCGCCGTCGCCCTTCTGGGCGAACGCCCTCAGCCGCTGGAGGATCGAGCCCGCGCGGCGCGCTTGGTTGGCGACTTGATCGACGGCGCGCAGGAGCTCCTCGTCGGGCTCGCCGCGCCCGCGCAGGCGGCGCGCGACCCCGGTCGCGTAGTTGACGATGGCGGCCAGCGGCTGGTTGAGCTCGTGGGCGATGCCGCTCGTCATCTCGCCGAGCGTCGAGAGCCGCGAGATGTGCGCGAGCTGCGCTTCGCGCCGCCGCTCGGCGTCGCGCGCAGCGAGCTCGTCGGTGACGTCCTGGGCGAAGCAGTAATAACGCCCGCCGCGGTTGTCCGTATACTGAACGGAGACCTCGACGTGGCGTTGGACGCCATCGGTGCGGACGAGCTGCGTGCGCCCGCGCCAGCCGCCCGTGCGCAGCAAACCTGCGAGGTTCGGCCGCAGACGGTCGCGTTCATCCGGCGCCAGCAGCGTGCGCGCGTCGCGGCCGAGGAGCTGCACCCGCGTCGCGCTGAGCAAACGCTCGAACGCTGCATTGCAGTCGATCACACGAAAGCCGCCGTCGAGCACGCAGATCCCGTCGAGGGCGGTGCGGATCACCGCTTCGTAGAGATCGCGGCTGTCCCGCAGCGCGCGATCCTCGGCGACTTGGCGGGTGATGTCCTGTTCGACCACCCAGAGGCGCTGCACGATCTCCGGTCCGAGGACACCAAAAGCGCTGACGCGGATGTGGCGCTCGCGCTCCGCGCCATCGTTCTCGATGAACACCCGGTCCTGGGGCGCATAGCGCGACTCCGCCAAGCGCTCGAAGGTGTCCCCAGGGGCGGCGGTCCAGTGCCCAGCGAGGCGCGCCAGCGGCCACGTGCGGACCTCGGCCGCGGTCGCGGCTCCGATGCGCCGCGCGAACGCGTCGTTGCACTCTGCGACGCGACCGAAGCGCCGCCAGCGGCGCGCCTGCTCGTCGACGGGCAGGGTCAGGTCGATCGGGAGCGGAGTTTCGAGGCACCAAATCGCATCGACCGCATGTTCGACGAACATGCGGTAGCGCTCTTCGCTCTCGCGGAGGCGCCGGTGGAGGAGGTCGATCTCACGCTCCGAGCGCCCGCCGGATCCCAGCGTTTCCGGGTCGCTCAGAGGCCCTTCCATCGGGCGATGAACACGTTGGTGTCGCCGGGGATGCCGTCGCCGCGATTGCTCGCGAACGCGAGCCATTGGCCGTCCGGGCTGAACATCGGGAAGCTGTCGAACTGCTTGCCCGGAGGGCCGTCGAAGTGCGTGATGCGCTGCAGATCGCTGCCGTCGGGCTTGATCGAGAACAGGTCGAAGTTCAGCCCGCGCCCGCCCGAGTGGTGGTTCGAAGAGAAGATGATGCGCTGGTCGTCCGGGTGGAAGTACGGCGCGAAGTTCGCTCCGCCGAGCGCCGTGACCTGGCGCCGCTCCGTGCCGTCCACGCCGATGGTGAAGATCTCCATCGCCTGCGGGCGCACCATCCAGCGGCTCAAGAGGTCCTTGTACTGGGCTTGCTCTTCGGCTTCCTTGCCCGGGGTCCACGCCGTCGCGCGGAACACGAGCCGCTGCCCATCGTGGCTGAAGAACGCGCCGCCGTCGTAGCCGAGGGTGTCGGTCACTTGGCGCAGGTCCGAGCCATCGAGCGCAGACGTCCAGAGCTCGAGGTCACCCGAGCGGGTCGACGTGAACACGATGCGGTCGGCGCGCGGGGAGACCGTCGCCTCCGCGTCGTAGCCGTAACCCGTGATCAACGTGCGCTCGTCGAGGGTCTCGAGGTCCGCGACGTACACGTCGTAGTCCGGCCACACCATCCAGATGTAACCCTCGGCGCGCGGCTTGGTCGGGCACGTGTCGTGGCCCATGTGCGTCGACGCGTAGAGGACCTCGCGGTCGCCGGGCATGAAGAACGAACACGTCGTGACGCCGCGGCCGTTCGAGATCTGGCGCAGCGGCGTCGAAGCATCGCCCGTCACGAAGATGCGATCACACTCGAAGCCGCGCTTCGGCGAGGTGACCTGCATGGCGAGGCGGTCGCCGGCGAAGCTCCAGTACGCCTCGGCGTTCTGGTCGCCGAAGGTCACCTGCCAGAGCTCCGCGAAGTAGGGGCGCTCACCGGGTTCGATGAGGTGATCGCAGCGCACCGCGCCCGCCACCGGGGGCGCGGAGGCCTCTGCCTGCGGGGCATCCGTGGACGAAGAGCGGCAGGCCGCTGCGAGGAGAAGGAGCGCGAGGAGCGGGCTCTGGGTCGGGCGCAGGTTCTGGGTCATCGATCGCTTCCGTGTTCCGGGCACGTGTCGTGGCCGCCGCGCGGCTCGCTCCCGGGGACGGGATCGTAGCCTCCGCGGGCGAAGGGCTGACAGCGCAAGACGCGCCAGATCGCGAGGTAGGTGCCGCGCCAGAGGCCGTGGCGCAGGAGCGCCTCGTGGGCGTACGCGCTGCACGTCGGCGCGAAGCGGCACATCGGCGGCTTCAGCGGCGACAGCCAGCGCCGGTACGCGACGATCGGCAGGGCCGCCAGCCGGCGGACGCCGCGGCGCAGCGGGCCGAGGTCGGCGGGGAGCGCGGGCGGCTCGCTCGGACTCACGGAGTGTCCTCCGCGCGGGCGGGGCTCGCCTCGGCCGCTTCGGCGAGCCTCCGCGCGACCTTGTGGGCGAGCTTCACGAGCTCGCGGCGGGTCGCTTCGAGGTCGGGCCAGAGGGCGGGCACCGCAGGCACCAGCACGAGGTCGAGGCCTGGCGGCAAGTCCGGTACCGACAGCCGGAAGGCCTCGCGGAAGACCCTGCGGACGCGGTTCCGCTGGACGGCGCCGCGCCAGATGCGCTTGCCCACGGAGAGCCCGAGGCGAGGGTGGGGCAGGCCGTTCGGGGCCCCGACGACGAGCAGCACCTCCCCCCGCGCCCGGCGGCCCTGGGAGTAGGCGCGCTGGAAGTCGCCTTTGCGCACGACGCGCAGTCGGCGCGGAAATCCGAGGGGGGGAGGCATCAGAGCGGCGCGCTACCATACCGGGTCCCGCGCCCGTGAACCCATGCCGTCGCCGAGAACCCCAGCCCGCGCCACGGCTGCCGCCGCTGGCCCCGCGCTCCCGCACCGGGGGACCGGGGATTTCGCCGACCAGGTCGAGCGCCTCGGCAGCGGCCCTTGGCGCGACCTGACAGGGCGCGAGCAGGCCTCGGCGCTCGCGACCGCAGCGCGCGACGTCGTGTTCACGCGCGGGCTGTGCGAGCCATGGCTGCGCGCGCTCGCTCTGCCGAAGGACGCGAGCCCGCCCGGGTACAGCGCTGTCCGGCGCCGCCTCGCGCGCGCGTGTGCGGCGGGAGCGCAGAGGCTGCGGCGCGGCGCGGGGGAGCCCGCATGGATCGTGGCGGAGGCCGCCCTGGGCCCAGGCCGGATGCTGGCGCTCGCTGTGGAGGAACTCGCGGCCGGGCGCCCGGCGCTCGTCGTGGTGCCCGAAGCCGCGGCCGAGCCGCTGCGCGCCTTCGAGGACTACCTGCTCGATGCGCTCGACCTGCCCGACGAGGACTCGCCGCTCGCGATCGTCCCGCTGCACGGGGCGACGCCGCGCGGGATCTTCACGGCCGCACACCAGGCGGATCCAGGCGTCGAACCCGAGCGCTTCGTCGCAGCCCTGGCGGCGTCGCGCGCCGCGGAGCTCGAAGCGCACGCGCTCGAGCTGCGGGGCGCGAAGGCTCTGGACCTCGATGTCGCCGCCGAAGACGGGCCGCTCGCGGTGCACGCGCTGCGCACCGCTGCGCTCGTGCTCGGTGAGCACGAAGACCCCGAGCACGCAGCGCGGCGCGTCGCACGCTTGGCGTTCGGTGCGCCGGTCGCAGGCGGTTTCCTCGCCGAGGCGCTCGGTGCGGTGTGGGTGCATCCGCGGTGCTTCGCGGCGTTCCACGCGGCGTTGCTCGCGGCGCTCGAAGGGGAGCGCGGCGTGCCGCTCTCTCCGTCGGCGAAGCTCCCCGACTTCCGTGACCTCTTCTTCGTGACGCGGCGCCTCGGTCTCGACGAAGGCGCGACGCTGATCCACGATCCGGGGCACGCGACGGCCCGCAGCGGCCCCGGCCACCGCGCCGTCTTCACGAACGTCGAGCCCGGTTCGCGACTGGCGCGCGACTTGGAGCCCGCGGCGGTGCTGCGCATCCTGCGCGTCGCCAGTCCGCGGCCCGCTGCTGGCGGCGGGACGGGAGCGCGCGCAGGAGAGGCCTCCGACTCGCCGTCGACCGCGCCGCTCGGCCGATCCGAGCCGCGGCGCTCCATGGAGCCCTACGGATGGGAGTGATCGGCGGCCTCGGCGCCGTGGCCCCCTTGGTGCTCGCTGCAGCGGTGAATCCGGCGCTCGACGGTGACTCCGGCGGTACGGCGGCGCCGCACCGGCCTGCGGTGCGTTCGGTGCTGCTCGAGCCGGGCGAATCGCCCGTGATCGACGGTGACCTCTCCGATCCAGCGTGGCAGCGCGCGGGCCGCACCACCGGGTTCCGCCAGGTCGTGCCGGTCGACGGCGGACCCGTGACGTTCGACACCGAGGTCTGGGTCACCCACGACAAGGACCTGCTCTACATCGCCCTCGTCTGCCACGACGAGCGCAGCGAGGTCCGCGCGCGCCAGATGGACCGCGATGCGTTCGTGCGCTACGACGACGTCGTCGAGCTCTGGTTCGACACGTTCCGTGACGAGCGCTCTGCGTTCTGGTTCCAGATCACACCCGCGGGCTCACGCGGGGACGCGCTGATCGCGGACGGCGGCTCCTCGTTCAACAAACAGTGGGACGGCCTCTGGTACGGTCGCGCACAGGTGACGGACGACGGCTGGCAAGCGGAGCTCGCGTTCCCGTTCCAGACGCTGGCGTTCGATCCCGATCACCCGGAGTGGGGCTTCAACCTGCGCCGGCGGCGCGTCGCCAACGGCGAAGAATCGCGCTGGGCCGCCAGCACGGTCGCCTACAGCTTCTTTGCGCTGACCGAGGGCGGGAGGCTGCTCGGGCTCGAAGGCGCGCAGCAGGGCCGCGGCATCGACGTCGTCGCCTACGGCCGCGCGAGCGCCGCGCGGGAGACCTCCTCGGATGACTTCGACAACGACGTCGACGGCGGCGTCGATGTGACGTGGCGGCCCACGCCCTCGTCAGCGCTCCGTTTCACGGTCAACACCGACTTCGCGGAGACCGAGGTCGATGACCGCCAAATCAACCTGGACCGCTTCCCGCTGTTCTTCCCGGAGAAACGCGCCTTCTTCCTGGAGGACGCGGGGGTCTTCGAGTTCGGCGCGCCGATGCTGCGCAACACGGTGGTCCCGTTCTTCTCGCGCCGTGTCGGACGTACGGACGCGGGGGAGGCGGTCCCGATCCTCGCGGGTGTGAAGTACACCGGGCGCGTGCGCGACACGGCGTTCGGATTGCTCGCCACCGCCTTGGACGCTGCGCCGAGCGGGGTCACCGACGACGTGGGCCTCGGTGCGCTGCGTGTCATGCAGAACCTGGGCGAAGGGCGCGCGATCGGCGCGATGGCGACGGCTGGCGACCCGCGCAACGGTGAAGCTGCGACGTATGGCGTCGATGCCCGTTTCGGCTCACCGCGCTTCTTCGGCGAAGGCCACTCGGGGTTCCTCTGGGCGTACGCGCTCGGCACGACCGGTGAGCGCTCCGCCGACGACGGCAATGCGTTCGGCGTCCAAGCGCAGAGCCAATCCCGGAACTGGCGCCACGACGTACAGCTCCAGCGCATCGACGAGGACTTCCAGCCGGCCCTCGGATTCGTGCGCCGCGCGGGGATCGACCAGGCGCGCTGGGAGGCGCGGTACACGTGGCGCTCCTTCGACGCGCAGAGCTTCATTCGGCAATACAACACCCGCATCGCGCCGACGTTCACGCAGGACCGGCGCGGTAACGAGGACTCGTTCGCCGTACCGGTGCAGCTCTTCGACACCGTCTTCGTCACCGACGACCGGTTGGAGCTCGAGGTCCACCACATCAGCGAGACGCTCGACAACCCGTTCACCGTCGGCGGCGACGCGACGGCGCCGCCGGGGGACTACGAGATGCAGCGGTGGTTCCTCGAGTTCGAGTCGAACGACCGGCGCAGGTTCGCGGGTCTGGCGGCGCTCGAGTGGGGGGATTACTTCGGCGGCGATATTCAGCGCGTCCGCTTCGAGCCCCTGCTCATCCCCGGCAAGCACCTCTCGGTCGGGCTCGCGTTCCAGGATGTGCAGGTGAGCCTGCCGGCGGGCGATTACCACACGCAGCTCTACGGTTGGCGCGTCGCGGTCACGTTCACGCCCGACCTCGTCTGGCGCAACCTGGTGCAGTACGACACCGACTCGAAGGACCTCGGGGTGCAGTCGCGCCTGCACTGGATCGTCGAGCCTGGCCAGGACCTGTTCGTCGTCGCGCAGCTCGGGTTCACGAAAGACGACCCGACGTCGTCGTTCCGGACCGAAGAGCAGCAAGCGATCGTGAAGTTCGCCTACACGTGGCGCTTCTGAGCGCGGGTGCGGCCTGTCAGCGCTTCCGCTCCGGCGGCTCCGGGACCCGCAGGATGAAGGCCGCCGAAGCACGTTCGTCGTCGTCCAGGGTCTGCGCCGCGTCGCCCGAGAGGGTCGTCACGACGGCGATGCGCAGGTCGGGGCGGCGCCGCAGCAGGCGCTCGACGGTGCCGAGGCCATGGTCGCTGTGGAACTTGCCGCACCAATGCACGACGAGCGGCGCGTCGGCGCCGCGTGCTGCGAGGTACGCGGCGATGCTCTCCGCCATCGTGTCGTCTTTCACCGCCTGCGCAGCGTAGACGCGCGCCAAGCGCTCGTTCTCCGGGTCGGGCTCCTGGCCCATCACGCGCGCGAAGCGCTCGAAGTAGGCGCCGGTCGGCTCGGCTTCGACGTCGACCGCTGCCCAGGGGTCGCCTTTCGCTGCGACGAGCCCCTGGCGCGCGACGCGCGCTGCGATCGGGCGATAGACGTTGGCGGCGAGCACGTCGAGCCCGCGCTCCTTCGCCAGCTCGATGACGGGCCGATAGTGTTCGCGGTAGTTGCCCCACGGGCGGGTGCCCGCGAGGAAGTGCGCTTCATCGATGACCCCTTGCAGGTAGAGGTCCAGACGGCGCTGCGCGTCGCGCTCGAACATCTCGAGCGACACGGCGACCTCGCCGCGGCGCGCCAGCAGCGCCTGGGTCAGCTCGAGCTGCAGCGTGTGGGCGGCGCCCGAGTCGTGCTCCTCGCCGAGGAACACCACGTCGTAGTCCGCGAGCTCCGCCGCGGCCTCAGCCACGTCGACCGAAGCGAGGTCCGCGGTGCGGACGATCGACCCCGCGCCCGGATCGAGCGCGGCGCACGCGGAGGCGAGCAGGGTGAGTGAGAGCGTTCCGAGAAGCCTCTGCATGGGGTGAGGGTAGGTCGGCGCTCGGTCGGGTACAACGGAGCCATGGGACCGCTCGCGCTCTTCCTGCTCCTCCTCGCCCCAATGGCGCCCCAGGACACCCCGGTGGAGGTCGGGCGGCGCGCGCTGGAGCGGGGCGCCGTCGACGAAGCCGAGGGGCACTTCCGGGCGGCTCTGACCCGCGGGGAGACACGGGGCGCATGGGAGGGCCTCTTCGCTGTCGCCGCTGCCCGCGGTGACGCTGACGCGGCCCTCGTCTACGCAGCCGAGCTCGCGCTCGTGGCGGCCGACGCCGCCGGGGTCGCGCCCGAGCTGCCGCGGGGCGCCGCGCCCGCGGGGCTGCTGGCGAACGCGTCGCTGGCGAAGTGGCCGAAGGAGCTCGCGCGGCGGCGCGCTGCTGCCGCGCGGGAGCTCACCGAAGCCGCTGCGGCGCGTTCGCGGGCCCTGGCCCGCGATCCGGGCGGAGCGCTCGTGGCGGCGTGGTTGCGGCGGCTCGCGCTGGAGGTCGCGGGGCCGATGCCGCTCGTGCGCAGCGCGCTCGGGGACGGCCTCGATCCGAACGTCCAAACGATCGATGGGGGCCACGTCGGTGTCTTGAAGGCGCTCGAGCGGGCGATGTCGTCCGCGCACTCGAACGGGCGCCCGGGTGAGGCCGTACGCGCCGCGCGCATCCTCCACGGGCTCGGTGTGCAAGCGGACTTCACGCACCTCGAAGGGCCGCGGCCCAGCGGTATGGCGCGCTGGCGCGCCACGGGCGCCGAGATGCTGCAGCGCGCGCGCGAGCGCCTCGCCGAGGAGCACCCGGAGCCGTGGACCGTCGAGGAGCTCGAGTGGCTCTCGAGCGAGGCCGGCGACGCCTTCACGCGCAAACACCGCAGCTTTGCCCTGCCCGGCGTCGCGGTCTCTCCGCGCGGTTGGTACCGGATCGAGTCGGACTGCGGCCTCGAGACGTTGCTGGGCGTGGCGCGCACGATCGAAGACCACCACGAGCGGCTCGCGCGCTTCTTCGGGCGCGACCCCTTCATCGAACAACGCGGCACGGCGGCCGAGAAGGTCGTGCGGCAGGGCCTCGTGCGCATCGTGCCGACGGCGGACGGACTGGAAGCGGAGGGGGCGCCGTTCTTCTGGGCTGGCGGGTTCCAGAGCGGCGATGTGACCGTCATGCGTTTCTCGGTCGGCGACATCGAGGGGCTCGGCCACGGCCTGACCCACGAGCTCACGCACCGCTTCGACGGCGCGCTGCATCCGGGGATCCCGGCGTGGCTCGCCGAAGGCCGCGCGGTCTGGACGGGCGCAGCTTATGGTCCGTCGAGCGACCGCGACTTCGTGCCGAATCACGCGGCGTTCGGCACGTTCAGTCACGTTCTCGGTCGGGGTTATGGCGGCGCCGGCCTGCTGGGTGCGCTGATTCAAGGCGAGCCGCGTGATTACCGCGAGAACTACTCGGCGGGTTATGCGCTCTACGTCTTCCTGAACACGTGGCCCGCGGGTGGGACGCCGCTCTTCCGCGCGGCCTTACAAGCGTTCGAGCGCTCCGGCGGCGCCAAGGACGCTGCGGCCGCGCGCGCGAAGTTCTTGCAGTATTTCTGCGACGGCAAAGACGGCCGCCCGCGGAACCTCGACGCGTTCGCCGAGCTGTTCGCCGAGTTCCTGCGCGGCTTCTATTGGAAGGAGCCGGCGCCGTGGCGCGACCGCTACACCGAGGCCGTCCCCGCCGGCGGATCCAGCGGCTGGGTCTACGACGATCCAACGTGGGTCTGGTCGTGGCAGCGGGCCGAGCCGACGTTCGGTCAGGACCAAGCGCGCCTCGCAGGGGAGCTCTTCCTGGAGCTCGGCCAGCGCGATCAAGCGCTCGCGGCTCTGGTTTGGGCGCGCAGCCAGGACGGGTTCGTGCCGCGCACACACCACGCCCTCGCCGCTGCGCTCGCGGGCGCGAAGCGCGCGGACGACAGCGCCTGGGTCGTGCGCTCGGAGCTCGCTTTCCCGTACCAGCAGCCCGAAGCTGCGTTCCCCGGCCTTGCGGCCCTGCGAGCCACGCAGGCGCTGCTCGACGGTTACGCCGAAGCGGCGCGCGCCTCGGCGGCCGCGCCGCGGGCGCGGGCGCTCTTCACCGCGGAGCACCGGCGCCTCGCGCGGTGGCTCGGTGTGCCGCCGTTGGAGATCGACTCGGACTCGCCCGCGGTGTTCCTCGATGAGCGCGCGCCGCTCCTCCTCGACACGTTCGACGATGCGCGCCTCGTCGGGTACGACGAAGATCGGCCCAAACGAGCGTTCGGGGTCGTCGACGGCGGCGACCTCGTGCTCGGCGCGCGGCAGGACCGGGACGGCACCGGCCGCTTCGACCAGAGCGGCGGCCAGCTCGCGTTTGCGCTCGCCGAGCCGTGGCAGTTGCCCGGCGCCTATCGGGTCCGCACGCGCGTGCGGTTCCGGACGGGTTACTGCCACATGGAGTTCGTGGTCGGAACGACGCGCCGCGACCGCAACGTGCGCTTCCGCGTGACCGCCGGCGACTACCTCTACGCCATCGGCGAACAGACGGCCGAGCCCGAGTTCGCAGAGGTCGGGTACGGCTTCTCGGGCCTCCGCGACCGCGACGGCGGCCTCGGCGGTGCCCTGCGCAGCGGCTCGTTCCCGCTGGAGCGCGCGCGCACCGCGGTCGATGTCGAGCTGCTGATCGACGGAGCGAGTGTGACCGCGTACCTCGACGGGGTCGAAGTCGCGGCGTACCACACGATCGACGGAGCGCCGCTGGAGGGCCGCGTCGGCTTCGCGGCCCGCAGCGGCATCGTGCGCCTCGAGCGGCCCACGGTGCAGCGCCTCGATCGCGGCGTCGCGGTGGGTCGACCTGCGCGGACGCCGCGCTCGCTCGACCTCTCGGCGCCCACCGGACCCGACTTCACGGGCCTCGAGAACCTACCGGTGCGCGGACTGCCGCCGTCATCGACCGGGCGCGTGGTGCTGTGGATCCCACAGGATGAGAACACCGGCGCGGCACAGGTCGCCAAGCTCGCGCGGATGGCCGCCAAACTCTCCGAGCGCGCAGCGGCCGAGGGGATCTTGCAGCCGCTCTCGCTCGCGGTGCCGACCGCGCTCGGCGACGAGGCGCTCGCGGAGCTCGTCGCCGCGACGGCGGGATTGGAGCCTCGGGTGACGATCGAGCGCCATCGGCTCACGTCCGAGCGCGTCGGCGAAGCCTCGGACCAAGGGCGGACCTGGGTCTTCTTCGTCGATGCCGCGTCGGTCGTGCGCGTGACGTTACCGTGGCTCGAAGGGGCCTCGCTGCGCGAGCGCGAGTTCCAGCACTGGATCACGGTCTTCCGCGAGAACGGCGCGCCGCCGCGCGCGCTGCCCGAGGTCACACGCGAGCGCTGAGCGCGGGCTCAGACCAGCGGATCCGCGCGGTGGCTGCGCAGCTCGTACCGCGCGAGGTCGTAGCGCGAGCCGCTGCCGTCCCAGTGCACGATCCCCTGGTGCACGCGCCGCACACCGCTCGCGGAGTCAGCCGCGTACAGGCGCAGCGCCAGCGCGACGGAGGGGAACGCCAGCTCGTCCCAGGGAATGCGCTCGATCGGCAGCACTGCCACATCGAGGCTCTCGGGGCCCGCGCCGAACGCCTCGCCGACGAGGCGCGCGCGGAACACGACGTAGGTCTGCGCGATGTGGGGGATATCGAGGAGCGCATGGGGCGCCGCGACTTCGACCTCAGCGCGCGCTTCTTCCCACGTCTCCCTCGCTGCCCCAGCGGCGAGGCTCTCGCCGTTCTCCAGGAAACCCGCTGGGAAGGTCCAGCGGCCGCGGGCCGGCTCGATCGCGCGGCGGCAGAGCAGGATCCCGCCCGGCGCTTCGACGATGCAGCCGACCACCGACTGTGGGTTGCGGTAGTGGATCGCCGCGCAGGCCGTACAAACGGCGCGGGGGCGGTCATCGCCGGGGGGGACACGGTCCTCGCACGGGGCACCGCAGGTGGGGCAGAACCGGATCATCGACAGGGGGATCTTAGCTCGGCGCAGCCGCTGGGATGCACCGGGTGCGCGGTCCGTTACGCTTCTGGCATGTCCGTCGCTCTCTTGACCGCCCTCGCTGTCCTCCAGGCCGAGGTCAGCCCGCCCGCGCCCTTCGGGCCCGTTCCTTCGGCCCGCCAGCTCGCGTGGCACGGCCGGCAGTTCTACGGGTTCGTCCACTTCGGCCCCAACACCTTCACCGGGGTCGAGTGGGGCGAGGGCCGCGAGAACCCCGAGGTCTTCGCGCCCACGGACCTCGACACCGGCCAGTGGGTGCGCGCGATGAAGGCGGCAGGCATGACCGGGGTCATCCTCACGGCCAAGCACCACGACGGCTTCTGCTTGTTCGATTCGGCGCACACCGAGCACGACGTGCGCTCGGCGGGCACCCAACGCGATGTGCTCGCGGAGCTCTCCGAGGCCTGTCGTCGAGAGGGCCTTTGGCTCGGTGTGTACCTGTCGCCTTGGGACCGGCGCGAGCCGCTCTACGGCACGGGTGAGCCCTACAACGAGTTCTTCCGCGCGCAGCTCCGCGAGGCCCTCACGAAGTACGGCCCGGTCGCCGAAGTCTGGTTCGACGGCGCGTGCGGTGAAGGCCCGAACGGTCGGCGCCAGGAGTACGACTGGCCCAACTTCATCCAGGTCGTCCGCGACCTGCAGCCGGACGCGTGCATCTTCTCGGACGCGGGTCCCGACGTGCGTTGGTGCGGGAACGAACGCGCGATCGGCAGCGAGACCAACTGGGCGCTCCTGCGCCGCGACGAGGTCTATCCCGGGTATCCCGACTACCACGAGCTCGGCCCGGGCCATGCCGACGGCACACACTGGGTGCCGTACGAGTGCAACACGTCGATCCGACCGGGTTGGTTCTGGAAAGCGGGGCTCGACAACGAGGTGAAGTCGCTCGAGCTGCTGCTCGACACGTGGTACGCCTCGGTCGGTCGCGCGGGGAACTTCCTGCTGAACTGCCCCCCGGACTCGCGCGGGCGTTTGCCCGACGTCGACGTGGCGCGCCTTGCGGAGCTGGGCGCGGCGCTGCGCGCGACGTTCGCGGTCGATGTGCTGCGGCAGCGCTTCGAAGACGACGGCGGCAGCTTCGTCGTCTCGAACGTGCGCGGCAAGGAAGAAGCACGCTTCGGCCCGATCGCGCTGCTGGACGACGACCGCGGCACGTACTGGGCGACCGACGACGGTGTGACGACCGGTTACGTCGAGCTGCGCCTCGATGCGCCGGTGACGTTCGACAACGTGTGGATCGAAGAGGCCATCCAGCTCGGCCAACGCGTGACGGCTTGGCGCTGCGAAGCTGCGGTGGGGGACCGCTGGGTGACGGTCGCAGAGGGCACGACCCTCGGCGCGCAGCGGGTCCTGCGCACGGAGCCCGTCACCACCCGCCAAGTGCGCCTCACGATCGACAGCGCGTTGGCTCCGCCGACGATCGCTCGGCTCGCGCTCTTCCTGTCGCCGCCGCGCGTGGAGGCGTCGACCGCTGGCGGCACGTTCTATCGCCAGGCCGAGGTCCGCGCGCGCACCCGCCCTGGCGCCGTCGTGCGCTACACCCTCGACGGATCGCAGCCGGGGCCAGGCGCGTCGGTGCTCGAGGGAGCGCTCGCGCTCGAAGCGAGCGCCATCGTGACGTTGCGTGCGTTCGTCGGCCGCGAGGGCTCGCCCTTCGTCAGTCGCGTGCCCGTCGAGGTCTTGCACGAGCGCGACGCGCTGGAGCCCGTGCACTTCATCCAGCCGCCCCCGGCGGAGTTCAACTGGCAGCGTTACGACGGCCGCTTCCAGTCGGTGGCGCAGTTCTTCGAGCCCACAGCGCGCGATGCCAACGGGGAGGGCCGCCCGGACCTCTCGCTGAGCGGGAGGGGCACAGCGAAAGAGGTCGACGCCGCGTTGGCTGGCGCTGGTCCCTGTGCGCTCGTGTTCGATGGCTTCATCTCTGTGCCCAGCACTGGGCTCTGGCGCTTCGCGCTCACCTCCGATGACGGCAGCCGCCTCTGGGTCGGCGACCGACTCGTGATCGACCACGACGGTCTTCACGGCAGCGAGCGCCGCGAAGGCGCGGTCGTGCTCGGGGCGGGTTATCACCGCGTGCGCGTCGCGTGGTTCGACGCCGGCGGCGGGCGCGCGCTCACGCTCGAACGCTGGCCCGACGGACGGTCGGCGCAGGCGCGCTGAGCGCCGCAGATCAGGGGAAGAGCACGGGATTGAGCTCGCTCGCGGCGAGCTCACCCGGCGCGAGCCCCGGGAACCACACCGCCATGTCGTGGCGCTGCGCCTCGTGCTCGGGCTCCGCGATGCGCATGTCCGCGTCGATGTAGATCACGGTCATCACCTTACGCACGCGGTCCGTGCGATTCGGCGGGGCGTTGTGGTACGTCCAGCCCAGGTGAAAGGAGACATCGCCTAGCTGGAACGGCTCGACACACTGCGCACAGCCTGCGGAGCGGAGGACCTCTGCGCAGTGCGCTTCGCTCGCGTCGGAGATCGCCAGGTGGCGCCCTTCGGCGAGCCCGTGCGAGCCCGAAGCAAAACACAGCGGTCCCATCTCCAGCGGCACATCGACGAGCGGGATCCACGCGGTGATCGAGCGGTCGCTCGCCAGTGGCCAGTAGTACTGGTCGACGTGCCAAGGGGTATGGCCTCCGTCGCCGGTCGCGGGCTCTTTGTACAGCGCTTGGTCGTGGTAGAGGCGCACGCTCGGAACCTCCAGCAGCGCTGCCGCGATCCCCGCGAGGTCGCGCGACTCGACGAACGCACGCGCGACGGCGTCGGTGCGCCAGAGGTTCGTGACTTGCACGAACGCGCGCTGGTAGGTGCTGCGTTCGGCCCACGGCACGTCGACGTTCCGGTTGCGCGCCTCCACCAGCGCCGTCAGCGTCGGCTCCACGGCGTTCAGGCGCTCGGGTGAGAGGAGGCCGCGCAGCGTGACATGGCCATCGCGCCGGAAGCGCTCGAGGGCCCCCGGCGGCAAAGACATCGCGGACGGGACGGGTTGCGTGGGCTGCACGGCCATGCGCAGAGCTTACGCCGCCCGCGCCGGAACAACAGGGCCGCAAGGTGCCGCGGCCTGGGGCTCACCGAGCCGTCCCGGCCCAGAGCCGCCGCAGCGCTTCCGGGAGCGCCGCGAGCTCTTCGGTGAAGACCCGCGCCGCGAGCGTCGCAGGGGTGTCGTCGGCTTCGACGGGGCACCAGCGCTGCAGGATGATGCGCCCGTGGTCGTATTCGTCGTCGACGAGGTGCACGGTGCAGCCGGAGACCTGGCAGCCGCGTTCCAGCACGGCGCGGTGCACACGCTCGCCGTAATACCCCTTACCGCCGAACGCGGGCAGCAGCGACGGGTGGATGTTCACGACGCGCCCGCTCCAGTGCGGCGGCACGAGCAGCTTGCGCAGGAAACCCGCCAGCACGACGGTGTCGCAGCCGCGCGCTTCGACGGCCTCGAACGCAGCGCGGCTGAACGCGGTGTCGTCCATGTCGCGTGCGGGGTCCAGGACGAGCGCCTCGATGCCTGCACGCGCTGCGCGGTCGAGCGCAGCGACGCCCGTCTTGTTCGACACACACAGGACAGGGCTACCCGGCAGCTCGCCGCGCGCAGCGAGCTCTGCGAGGTTCTCGAGGTGTCGTCCCGTTCCGGAGACGAACACGGCGAAGCGCGAGCCGCTCATTCGTGTCCTTCCTCGTCGCGCAGACGCTCGGCCAGCGGGCCGAGCTCCGGCACCACTGCCGCGACGAGGTCCTCGAGCGCCGGGGCGACCGACTCCGCACGGTGCACGAGCTCCTCCATCGCGAGGCGCTCGTCGCCGCGATCGGTCACACCGACGAGCGCGAGCGTCGCGAGGCTCGCGTGGGCCGCGGCGAGCAGCGGATCCGCGAGGCGCTGCACCGCGAGGTGTGCGCCGGTCGTGGCGAGCCAAGCGAGCTCTGCGGGAGTGGTCAGCGCGGGCCCGAGCGTGCACGCCGCGATGGCCTCGTGCAGCGGGATGCCCCGCTCGCGCGCCGCGCGCTGCGCGAGCTGGCGCAGCGCCGCGCGGTGCACGCGGGACTGATCCGGGAAGAGCGGCCCGAGGCGCGTCTCACCGAGGCCCAGCAGCGGCGTCGCGCCCGACAGGTTCATGTGGTCGGTCAGGACCGCGAGGGAGCGCGGCGGCGGGGCACCCGGCACACCGAGCGCGGTGCCCGCAGACGTGTGCACGAGCACCATCGCGCCCGCGGCTGCCGCGAGCCAGATCGGCCATGCCGCGGCCCACGGCGGCTCGCCGCCTTCGCCGAACTCGAGCCCCCCTGGCGCGTCTTCGATGATCCACACCGCCGTGCGCCCGATGCGGCCTGCGTGCAGGACCTCCTCGCACCAAGCCTCCGGCGCACCTTCGAGCTCGGCGAGCTCGAAGCGCACCGCGCCCTGCAGAGCCTTGGGCAGGTGCGCACCGAGCCCCGTGCCGAGGAACAGGAGGGCATCCGGCTGCGGCACTCCCTCCGCGTCGAGCGCCGCGACACTCGGGAAGATCGTGTCGTCGAGGCGCGGCACTGCGCTGATGGGGACGTCGTTCACTCGGTGGTCCCGTCGGAGAGGAGGAGCACGAGCAGGCTGCCGGAATGGTCGCGCAGCAGCCGCTCGAAGGCCGCCGTCGCGCGCGACCACTCGTTGTCGCTGCGGGCGCGCAGCGCGAGGACGAGCGCTTCGGCGGCGGCGCGCTCGCCCGAGATGGCCGCAGCGAACGCACCGTCACCGACGCCAACCACCGCGGCGCTGAGCGGCTCGTAGTTCGCAAGCAGCGCTGCGCCCTCACCCGGCGAGAAGCGCGCCGTCGAGCCGGGTACGAGCACTTCGATCGCTTCGTCGAGCGCAGCGAGCACCGCAGCGATCCGCAAGAGCGTGACGTGACCCCGCCGTTCGTCGGCGGAATACTCGCGGTTCAAGCGTCCGCTGACGAGGCTGTCGACCGCCTTCGGCTGCGCGAGGAAGAGCGACCACGGCAGGCGCTCTTCGCGTCCGCCCGCGTCGACGAGCAAACCCGCTGCGTCCGCGCCGATGGCTTCAGTCGTCGTCGGGCGCGTCGCGGCGCTGCGCGGGTCCGAGAACGAGCGGCGCTTCCAGCCCGGCGTCGCGAAGCCCGTGCCCAGCGTCGCGAGCAACCGCTGCGCCGTGCGCAGGTCGGTGGCCAACGCGCTCGCCTCCGCGGCGAGGCTGCTGTCGAGCCCCGTCGCCGCGCGCTCGAGGCGCTCGGCAGCGGCTTCCAATGCGCCCGCGCGCAGGTCGCGCTCCAGGCCGATCCCGCGCCCGAGGGCCGCCGCCGCTTGCTGGCGGGCTTCGCGCGCCGCGCGCGCGGTGAGCTCGGCTTTACGCGCATCGATCCCGTCGAGCTGGCGCTGCGCCTCACCCGCCAACGCTTGCAAGGTGCCGAGACCTTCGGGGGTGCGGTCTCCGACGAGCGGCGTGAGCTCTGCGAGCGGCGGCAGCTCCGTCACACGCGGCACGGCCGCCAGGCAGGCGCCCATCCGCGCGAAGTCCCCGGCGAGTCCCGCGGCCTCTGCGTCCGCGAGCAGCTTGCGCCCGGCCTCGGCCGCGGTCGTCAGAACGCCCTCGACTGCGGCCAATCGCCCAGCGACGTACTCGCCGTCACCCGCGAGCTCGGTGTTCGCCTCTGCGAGTCCGGGCACCGCCAGCATCGCGCGCAGCGCCGCCGCTGCGTTGAACTCGGCAGCGGTCCCCGCCGCTTCGCCGCCGCCCGCGGCAAAGCGCAGCGCGCCCAGCACCGTCTCGCGGCGCGTCGACTTCGCCGACGCACTGCGCGCGGCCTCGGCTCTGGCCGCCATCAGCGCCTCGCGCTCCGCCGTTGCGGTGCGCGCGATGTCCGTGCCAGCGTATTCCGCTGCGAGCGCCGCCAGCGCCGCGAGGCGCTCGTCGTCGCTCAGCACGCGGTCGCGGAGCTGCAGGTACGCCACCTGCGCGCGCAGCTCGAACTCCTTCTCGCTCGGCTGGGCAGCAGCGTCCGCCGCGCCCTGGGCCGTCCCTGGCGCCGTCGCGCCAGCGGGGCCAGGCTGCGCGACCTCGCCTTCGGAGGTCCCCGCAGCGCCTGCGCCCGTCGCGGCCTGACCCGCGCCCGTGGTGTCCTGCCCTCGGGACGGCTGCGGCGGCGGTCCATCGCCGCCGCCCAGGAGCTGCAGCGCGCCGAAGCCGAGCGCCACGGCGACCGCGGCGCCGATCGCGAACGGCGCCTTCGAGCGGCTGCCCGCGGGCGCAGCGTTGAGGCCCTCTCCGCGCCGCAGGCGCTCGAGCTCGTCGAGCGTCACCTGGGCGGACGCGAAGCGCGCCGCGGGCTCTTTCTCGAGCAGCCGGTGCACGAGCCGCGCCACGCCTGCCGGCAGCCCGGGCACACGCTCCGCGAGCGGCGGCGCGGGATCGTTCAGCACACCGCGCAGGATCTCGCGCGTCGAGGCGCCTTCGAACGGGGTGTGTCCGGACAGCAGGCGGTACGCCGTCGCTCCGAGCGAGTACAGGTCCGAGCGCGAGTCCGCCGCGCCGCCGCGCACGACCTCCGGCGCGATGAAGTGCGGCGTCCCGAAGATGCGCCGACCTTCGCTGACGTGATCGTCGTCCTGGGATTCGGCTTCGATCTGCACCGCGAGGCCGAGGTCGGCGATCTTCGTCACGCCGTCCCGATTGCGCATCAGGTTCTCGGGTTTGATGTCCCGGTGCACGATGCGGCGCTGTTCGGCGTACACGAGCCCTGCGGCCGCGTCGCGCAGCGCATCGAGCACCTCGCGCCACGGCAGCGGCCCGCGCTCGGCGAGGCGCGCTTCGAGCGACCCCGCGTCCATGTACTCCATCGCGAGGTAGTGATGGCCGGCGTCGGTGCCGACGTCGTACACCGTCACGACGTTCGGGTGGTTCAGCGCCGCCGCCGCGCGCGCCTCCGCTTGGAAGCGCTCGACGAAGTGCGGGTCGCCAGCGAGCTCCGGCGAGAGCACCTTCAGCGCGACGGGCCGATCGAGGCTCGTCTGCCGCGCCAGGTAGACGCTGCCCATCGCGCCGCGGCCGAGGCGATCTTCGATGCGGTAGCCGCCGAGGGTCGGCAGGCGCTCCGTGTCCGGCAGCTCCGTGGCGCGCGGGATCGGCGCCGGGCGGCTGGCCACCGGCGCGGGCCCTGGAGCCGGTATTGCAGCCGGTGCTGGAGCCGGCGCGGGCGCAGGGCTCGGCCTCTGGACCGCCGGGGTTGCAGGCGCGGCGGCGCTCGCCCGCTCGGGCTGCAAGGGATCGACGACGCGCAGCTTGCGCGAGCCGATGAGCAGCTCGTCGCCCGCCTCCAGCCTGTGGGTCGCCGCGGGCGCGCCGTTGACGAGCGTGCCGAAGGCCGAGCCGAGGTCCTGCAGCGCCCAGCCGCCGCCCTTCACGCGCCCGATCGTGCAGTGCACGTCGGCGACCCCTTGCCCGATGAGCTGTAGGTGAGCGCGTTCACCGGAGCCGATCACGAGGCGGCCTTGCTGCGGGAGCTCGACGGGGGCGCGCTCCTCTCCGACGACGATCAGGGTCAGGCGGCGGGTCATGGGGCGAGCGGGCCTTCGAGGTGGCGGAAGAGGTCGCTGCCGACGCGCACGAGGTCGCTGCCGGCGGCGACGGCGAGCTCGAGGTCGGCGCTCATCCCGAGCGAGAGGTGTGCGCGACCGTCGCGCAGCACCGCGGCGAGGCCGGGATCGGCCGCGAGGTCCCGCCCGAGCGCGGCGACCCGCGCGAACACCGCGGCCGTCTGGGGCCCCGGCGGCGACTCGAGCGGCCCCATCGCCATCAGCCCGAGCAGCGCGAGGTGCGGGCAGTTCGCGAGGTGCTGCACGAGCTCCCGCGCGCCGGTTTCATCGAGCCCGGTCTTGCCTGCGTCGGGCGTGAAGTCGACCTGCACGTAGACGCCGAGGGTGCGCCCGAGCTCGGCCGCGGCGCGCTCCAGCGCGTCCGCGAGGGCGCGTGAATCGAGGCTGTGGATGACATCCGCGACGGCCGCGATGCGCCGCGCTTTGTTGCGCTGGACGTGGCCGATGTAGTGCCATTCGACCGCGAGGCCCGCGTCGGCCGCGGCGCGGACCTTGGCTTCGAGGTCCGCGATGCGGTTCTCGCCGAGGCGCACGGGTTCACCGGCGGCGGCGAGCGCCCGGGCGAGCTGCAGCGCGGTCGCCGCGGGGACCGATTTCGAGACGGCGAGCAGGCCCGGCCGAGCGCCGCCCGTCGCCGCTGCCCCGAGCCGCTGCAGGACCTCGCGGAGGCCGCGCTGGAGGCCCTGCGTGAGGGCTGCGGACTGGGCCGCGGGGTCGGGGGGGAACGACGTCACGCGCACGGGGAGGGCAGAGGATACCCCCGAAGGTCGGCCGGGTCACGCGCGCAGCGCGCGACCCTGACTCGCACTCTGCGCCCGCAGGTCGGCTCAGCGCGCCGCTTCGAGACGCAGCACGAGCCGCCGCGTCGTCGATCCCGTGATCCGCAGGCGCTCGCACGGGCGCACACCGACGGCCCACAGCACCTCGTCGCCGAGCAGCACGAGGGGCACCTCGGGCCGCTCCTCCGCCGGCACACCCGCGTCCGCGAGGAAGCGCACGAGCGGGCGCTTGCCTGGGGCACCCAGCGCGTGGAAACGGTCGCCGGGCTGCGGGTGGCGCACCGCCAGCGTGCGCGGCAACTGGGCCGCGTCGAGGTGCACCTCGTCCGCGCTGCGCGGCACGGGGGAGCCGGCGGGCAGGTCGACGAGCGCCGCGGTGATCCGCCGCCCGTCGGGCAGCCGCACGGCGCCCGGCACCCCGAGCGCGAGGCCGGCCCCGCGCAGCAGCGCCGGCGCGGTGGCGAGACCGCCGCCGCCGCCGGAGGTCTCCAGCGCGCCGGGCGGCGCGATGCGCACCTCGTCGCCGCGGAGCTGCAGCGTCCAGCTCCGGGCCAGCGTCGTGCGGGTCTCCGCGCCGCTCGTCAGGTCCTGTTGCACCCGGTCGAGGACCGCGCGCGAGGGGGCCTCGCCGGGGCCCTCCGTCAGGAGCCGCGCGAGGGCGCGGCGCTGCAGCGGAGCCGCGAGCTCGGTCAGGGCCCGGCGCGGCAGCCGCCCGCCGAGGGTCCCGCCGCCGGCCGCTTCCCAGCCGAGGTGGGCGGTGCGCTGCGCGAGCTCCGCCTCGAGGCCCTCGACGGCCCCGGCGAAGCGCCGCAGGTTGGCGAGCCCGTCCGGGCCGCACGTCTCCTCGACCGCGGGCAGCAGCGTGCTGCGCACGCGGTTGCGCGTGAAGCGCGGCGAGCTGTTCGACGAATCCTCGCGCCATTCGAGGCCTTCGGCGCGCAGGAGCGCGCGGACCTCCTCGCGGCGCATGTGCAGCAGCGGGCGCAGGACGCGCACCTTGCGGCCGTCGGGGCGGCCGAAGAGCGTCTCGCGCGCCGGTCCGGTCAGTGCGCCGAGCTCGCCGCCGCGCATCATGCGCATCAGAAGCGTCTCGAGCGCGTCGTCTTCGTGGTGCCCGGTCAGCACGACGTCGATGCCCGCCTGGCCGGCTTCCTCCAGGAGCGCGGCGTAGCGCGCCCGGCGCAGGCGCGCTTCGAGGTCCGCGCCGTCTTCGACGGGCGCGCGGCGGCGGGCGAACGGCACGCCGAGCTTCGCGCAGAGGCGCGCGCAGAACGCGGCGTCTTCGAGGGACTCCTGGCCGCGCTGGTCGTGGTCGACGTGCACGGCGATCACCTTCGGCCGCGGCACGGCGCGCTGCACGAGGTGCAGCAGGAAGACGCTGTCCGCGCCCCCGGAGAGGGCCACGGCCACCGGGGTGGCCGGGCCGAGACCGAGGCCGTGGGCGAGGCGCGCCCACTGCGTGGGCCACGGGTAGCGGACGGGGATGCTGGTCACGGCTCTGGCGGGGACGGGCGTCGGACTGCGTCCGGGCGCCCGCGGGGAACGGGGGGACAGGGTACGGGATCGCGGAGCGGGGCGCGCGGTGGGGGCGGGGGCTGCCGGGTCGGCACTGCCGGGGTCGGCAATGCCCGTGATTGCAGCGGTGGCCCCCCGGCCGCGGCCGGGATCCGTTGAAGCCATCGGCGCGCTTCCGTAGGCTCTGCCCTGATTCCGCGGGAAACTCCGCGATTTCTGCGCCGCCGGCGGGAGGGTCCCGCGCGGGCGGCGTGCCGGCGGCGCCTCGCGGCGGGCCGGGGGCCCCTCGGGCCCCCGCGCTCCGCCCCCGAAGCCCCCCCGGGGACCATTCGCCCCTCAGCCCCTTCCACAGCTCCTCGGGCCGCTGCGCCCGAGCCACCATGCGCATCGCGATCAACGGCTTCGGACGCATCGGCCGGAACGTCTTCCGGATCCTCCAGACCATGCCCGGGATGGAGGTCGTCTCGATCAACGATTTGACGGACGCCGCGACCCTGGCCCATCTGCTGCAGTACGACTCCGTGCACGGCCGCTTCCAGGGCACGGTGAAGGTCGCCAAGGACGCGATCGTCGTCAACGGCAACAAGATCCAGATCACGGCGGAGCGCGACCCCGCGAACCTGCCGCACGCTGCGAACAAAGTCGACTTCGTCGTCGAGTCGACGGGCGTCTTCACCTCGCGCGAGCAGTGCGCGAAGCACCTCACCGCGGGCGCGAAGCGCGTGCTCCTCACGGTTCCGCCGAAGGACGCCGTCGACGCGATGATCGTCATGGGCGTGAACGAGGACACGCTGAAGCCCTCCGACCGCATCATCTCGAACGCGTCGTGCACGACGAACTGCCTCGCGCCGCTCGCGAAGGTGCTCGACGAGGCCTTCGGCATCGAGCACGGCCTGATGACGACCGTGCACGCCTACACGAACGACCAGCGCATCCTCGACCTGCCGCACAAGGACCTGCGCCGCGCGCGCTCGGCCGCGGTCAACATCATCCCGACGACGACGGGCGCGGCGCGCGCGGTCGGCAAAGTGCTGCCGAAGCTCGCGGGCAAGCTGGACGGCGTCGCGCTGCGCGTGCCGGTCGCCAACGGCTCGGTGGTCGACCTCGTCGCGCACCTGAAGAAGGACGTGACGATCGATGAGGTCAACGCCGCCGTGAAGGCCGCGGCGAAGTCGAAGGGCCTCAAGGGCATCCTCGAGTACTCCGAGGACGAGCTCGTTTCGAGCGACGTCATCGGCAACCCGCACAGCTCGGTCTTCGACGCGAAGTCGACGATGGTGATCGAGAAGCGCGTCGTGAAGGTCGTGTCGTGGTACGACAACGAGTGGGGCTACTCGACGCGCGTGTGCGAGCTCATGAAGTTCGCCGGCAAGATGAAGCTGCCGGCCGAGCCGAAGGCCCCGAAGGCGCCGAAGGCCGAGGCCGCGCCTGCGGCTGCGGCGCCCGCGGCGAAGGCGAGCGCGAAGCCCGCAGCCAAGCCCGCGAAGGCCCCCGCAAAAAAAGCGGGGCCGGCGGCGCCCAAGGGCTGAGCGCGCCGCCGGCGGGCCTGTCCGTCGCCGGGATCGAGGACCTCGACGTCAAAGGCAAGCGGGTCCTCGTCCGCGTCGACTTCAACGTCCCCGTGGACGGGGCGAACCAGATCACCGACGACACGCGCATCCGCGCGGCGTTGCCGACGATCCGGGCGCTCCTGAAGCGGGGCGGCAAACCCGTGCTCCTGACGCACTTCGGCCGGCCGAAGGGCCCGGGGGACGACTCGATGCGCGTCACGCACGTCGGGCGTCGCCTCGAGGAGCTCCTCGGTAGCCCCGTGCTGAAGCTCGACGACTCCACCGGACCCGCCGTGGAAGCGGCGATCGCGTCGGCGCCCGCCGGCACGACGGTCCTGTGCGAGAACGTGCGCTTCCACGCGGGCGAGACGAAGGGCGACCCCGCCCTCGCGGCGGCCTTTGCACGGCTCGGCGATTGTTTCGTGGGCGACGCGTTCGGCGCGGCGCACCGCGATCACGCGTCGGTCTCCGGCGTCGCGCGGCTCCTGCCGTCCGCCGCGGGTTTCCTCATGCGGGCCGAGGTCGACGCGTTCGCCCAGGTCCTCGCCGCGCCCAAGCGGCCGCTCGTGGCGATCCTGGGCGGCGCGAAGATCTCGGACAAACTCTCGGTGGTCGACAACCTGCTCGACCGCTGCGATGCGCTCCTGATCGGCGGCGGGATGGCGTACACCTTCCTGGCGGCGCGCGGGCTCGCGATCGGCAAGTCGCTCTACGAGCCCGAACAGCTCGAGACCTGCCGCGCGGCGCTGGCGAAGGCCGAGGCGCGGGGGGTGAAGCTGCTCCTGCCCGTCGACCACGTCGCGGCCGACCGCTTTGCGGCGGACGCCGACGCGGTGGTGTGTGGCCCCGCGATCGACGGGGACCGCATGGGCCTCGACATCGGACCGAAGACGCAGGCGCTCTTCGCCAAGGAGATCGCAGCGGCCAAGACGGTCGTCTGGAACGGCCCGATGGGGGTGTTCGAGATGGAGCGCTTCCGCAAGGGGACCGAAGCGGTCGCTAAGGCCCTCGCGAAGTGCAAGGGCTTCACGGTCGTCGGCGGCGGGGACTCCGTCGCGGCGATCCACCTCCTCGGCCTCGCCGACGCCGTCGACCACGTGTCGACGGGTGGGGGAGCGTCCCTGGAGCTCTTGGAGGGCAAGGTGTTGCCCGGCGTCGCCGCGCTGGCGCGGTGACCTTCGAAGGGCGCGGCAGCGGGACTCCGCTGCCGCGCCTGCGCCTTCGGGCATGGCCTTTGTTTATGCTCTCCGGCCCATGACCGCCTCCGCCCACCCGACACACGCGCGGCGCCCCGTGATCGCGCCCTCGCTCCTGTCGTGCGACTTCGGGCGCATCGCGGACGAAGTCCGCGGAATCGAGGCCGCCGGGGCCGATTGGCTGCACGTCGACGTCATGGACGGGCACTTCGTGCCGAACCTGACGTTCGGGCCGCCGCTCGTCGAAGCGATGAAAGCCGCGGCGACGCGGCCGCTCGACGTGCACCTGATGGTGACGAACCCGATCGAGTACGCGGAGCGCTACGCCGCCGCCGGGGCCCACGGCCTGACCTTCCACTGGGAGGTCGTCGGCGGGGTCGGCGGGGCCCGCGCCGCGATCCAGGCGTTCCGCGCCGCGGGCGTCCGCGTCGTCGGCGCCGCAGTGAACCCGAACACACCGATCGAGCCCCTCGCGCCCGTGCTGGGCGAGCTCGACCTGGTGCTGGTGATGAGCGTGTTCCCCGGCTTCGGGGGACAGCGCTTCATGGAGTCGGTCCTGCCGAAGGTCGAGTGGCTCGTGCGCTCGGGCTTCCAAGGGCACATCGAGATGGACGGCGGCCTCAACGCCGAGACCTTGCCGCGCTGCGCGGCCGCGGGCGCGAACGTGCTCGTCGCGGGCTCGGCGATCTTCGGGGCCAAGGACCGCGCGGGGACGATCCAGACGTTCCGAGAGAGCGCGGAAGCGGCGCTTCTGCGCCGCGCGGATGCAGCAGCGGCGCAGGCGCGCCGCGGGGAGCGGTGATGGCAGACGAACAAACGAAGGGCAGCCCCAAGGGCGCTGGCGAGCCGGATTCGGCCGAGAAACCCTCCCGCTTCCGGTTCCGCAAGAAGGAGCTGCCGGGTGGCCTCTGGCTGAAGTGCGAGGCGTGCGAAGCGACGATCTACCGGAAGGAGCTCGAAGCGAAGGCCTACACGTGCCCGTCGTGCGGCTTCCACTTCACGCTGCCCGGGCGCGAGCGTGTGCGCCTCACCCTCGACGAGGGCAGCTTCGAAGAGCTCTTCGCGGACATCGAGGGCCTCGACCGACTGGCGTTCATGGACTCCGTGCCGTACAGCCAGAAGCTCGCGAAGACGGCCGAGAAGCTCGGCCAGAAGGAGGCGCTCATCTGCGGCAAGGGCCGCATCGACGGTCGACCGGTCGTCATCGCCGTGCTGGACTTCAAGTTCCTCGGCGGTTCGATGGGCGAGGTCGTCGGCGAGAAGATCGCGCTCGCGTGCGACGTCGCGCGCGAAGAGCGCTTGCCCGTCGTGATCTTCACGGCGTCGGGCGGCGCGCGGATGCACGAGGGGATGCTGTCCCTCATGCAGATGGCGAAGACGTGCTCGGCGCTGTCGCGCCTCAACGAAGCGGGCGGTTTCTCGATCTGCGTGCTCTCGCACCCGACCACCGGCGGCGTGACCGCGTCGTTTGCGATGGTCTGCGATCTGACGCTGGCCGAGCCCGGCGCGCTCATCGGCTTCGCGGGGCCCCGCGTGATCGCGGGCACGATCAAGCAGGAGCTGCCGCCGGGCTTCCAGCGCGCGGAGTTCCTGCTGCAGAAGGGCCAGATCGATGCGATCGTGAACCGCGACGACATGCGCGCGCGGCTCGCGACGTACATCGACTACGCGCTCTCGGGGCGCAGTTGACGGGGACGGCGCCGCGCGCTCAGCGCGTGAACGCCATCACCCACGAATCGAAGTGGCGCTGGAACGGCGAGCCGATGCGCCGGTCCACGCCCGCCGCAGCTTGATTCAGCCAGAGCAGCGGATACGTGAGCACACCGCCGAGGCGCGTTTCGTTGACGTGCATGAGCTCGGGCACCGGGCGCGTGAGCTGGTAGCCCGCGCTCCGCAGGTGCCGGAAGCCGCGGGCTTCGAGCGCGCGGCGGACCTCGTCGCGGGTGTAGGCGTTGAGCTCGCGCACGGGCAGGAGCGCCTTCGCCGCGCGGCGCCGCTCGAACCCACGGGAGCCCGGGTGGATGTCGCCGATGACGAGCGTGCCGCCCGGCGCGACCGTGCGCGCGAGGCCGTCGAGCCACGGGCCGGCCTCGGGGGCGAAGCTGACGACGCCAGAGCTGATCGTCAGGTCGAAGGGGGGCTCATCGGCGGCGGGGAACGGCGGGTCCTCGCCGAAGCCGACGCGGGCCTCGAAGTCGCGCACGCCCGCCGCGCGCGCGTTCTCGGTCGCGATGCGCACGAGCTCGGGGCTCGGGTCGAACGCGCGCAGCACGACGTCGGGCGTGCGGAGCGCCGCTTCGATCCCGACCCAGCCCGCGCCCGAGCCGAAGTCCAGCACGCGGTCGCCCGGCCGCGCGGGCACGAAGCGACCGACGAAGCGCCGCATCCAGCGGTAGTGCGGGTATCCCGGGCTCCCGGGGCGACCGTCCCAGCCCGTCGCGTTGGCGTCGAACTTCAGCGTCGTCTGCGCCGGCGACATCGTGTACGCGCGGCGGCGGCCCGCCAGGACCGAGAATGCAGCGCGGGGTGCCGCGACGGCGCCGAGCCCGAGGCGTCGCCCGTCGCCGGTGCGCCGCGTCAGCGAGCCATCGGCGGCGACGGTGTACACCGCGGCGAGGTGCACGAGCGGCCAGAGCTGGTCGCGCCAACGCGCGAGGAGCGCCTCGCTCGGGAGCTCTGCGCCCATGCCGGGCACGACGACGAACACCGCGCCGTCGGGGGCGAGGCTCCGTTCGAGGACGGCGCTGAGCCCAGGGCGGTCGGCGGGGTTCGGGACGGCGCGCGGCGGCGCGGTGAACCAGCGGCTGCCGGGGGCGGCCGCGGCGACGGAGTCACCTTCGAGGGGGGCGGGCGCGCCCTCGAGCGCGAGGTCCTCGGCGATCCGCGCCAGGGCGGCCAGGTGCTCGGGGGGCGACGTCATGGGGCCGATAGGGTAGCGGCGCGGGGCCGCCTCACGCGCGGATCGCCATCGAGAGCGCGTATCCGGGCTCGTCCGAGGCGCAGAAGACGGAGTGCATGCAGGTCTCGCCCAGCCCGTGGTTCGGCAGGACGATCACGTCACCGGGGTCGAGCAACCACGCGTGACCGGCATCGACGAGCGCGGCGGTGAACTCGGGCCCGCGGTTCACGAGCCCGGCGAACGACCCGCAGCCTGGCAGGGCGAGCTCCGCGCGCAGGAGGCGCGGGTCGCGCGCGAGGCGCTCGGCGGCCGCAAAGGCCGCGCGCGTCGGGAAGAGCGCGTCCCGCACCCAGGGCGCTTCGCCCGCAGCGAGGTCCCGCACGAACTCGCGCACGTGGCGCGTGAGGTCCGTCAGCGAGAGCGCGAGCCACGCCGTGACCCCCGTGAGCTGCAGGAAACACACCCCGCGCTGGCCGCCGACCAGGGGCTCGTCGAACGCATCGTGGTGGAAGAGCGCGCCGCCGCCGGGCGCGTTCCAGTACGCGATGTGCTGCGTCAGGAAGGTCGGCGCGCCGATCCACTCGTCGCAGAGGCCGCGCAGCGTCGGGTGTTCGTGCGCGAGCTGCGCCTCGGGCAGGAGCGTCTCGGCCAGCCGGCTCACCGTGCGATGGCGCAGTTGATCCCGCGATGCGTCGTCGAGCACCTCGCGGCCGAACGAGAACCTGAGCCGCAGCGAAGCGTCCTCTTCGGCCGTCGAGAGCCAGCCCGACTTCAGCCAGAGGTCATGGATGCCGCTGCCGCGGAGCGCGAGCTCCGCGCGCTCGAGGTCGCGCTCGTCGCGCTCCTTGCTCGGCGGCGCTTGGCCGACGCTCTGGACGTCGAAGCCCGCCGCTGCGAGCGGCTCGCGCGCATCGGCGAGGAAGTCGCGCAACCCGTGCGGCTCTTGCAGCCGCGCGCCGAGCGCGTCGCGCGCCGCGAGCTCGCGCGCGAACGGCGTCGGATCGACGAGCCCTTGCAGGACGATGGGGCGGGCCGCGGCGAAGCGTTGGCGCCAGAGCTCGCGCAACGCGCGCGGTTCGGGCGGAGGCCCCTCCGGCGCGAACTCGGCCCATTCGCCGTGCCACGCGCCGCGGCGCTCCAGCTCGGCGATGCGCACCGCGTGCTCTTCGAGCGCAGCGCGCACGTCGGGCGGGTCGTCGGGCACGAGCGCGAGGCACTCCGCCGCCCCGGGCGAGCGATCGCGGCCCGGGGCGTCGAGCAGCTCGACGACGGACGCGGGCCGCGCGCTCACGGGGTCGTTTCCCCGGCGGGCCGCGCGAGCGGAGTCGCGAGCTCCGCGCGGCGCCCGAGGCGCTTGAAGCCCTCGGTCAGGTTGTTGCGCATCGCATCTTCGAGCGCCTTGCTCGTGCGGTCCTCGACCATGTCCGCGTCGAAGGTCGTCGCGCGACCTTTGGTCTGCACGGAGTCCTGCCAGCGCAGCACGCGCGCGTTGCCGTCGAAGAGCGACCAGCGCGCCGTGACCCGCGCCGCCATGTCGAGCTGGGGTTCGGACGTCCAGGCCTCTTGCACCTCGACCCGCAGCACGTGGTCGGCGGTGCCGTCCTGCACGACGCCATCGCAGAGGTTCGAGGCCAGGAGCGTCGCTGCGAGCGCTTCGGCCAGGTCGCCGCCGCCGATCGAGCGCGGCCCGACCCCGGCGCGGCGGGCGCTCCCGGTGGCTTCGACGCGGACCGTCCCGACGAGGCGGTGCTCGACCTGGACGGAGACGGGCTGCAGCTCGACGGCAGAGGTCGTCGTGCAGCTGACGAGGGGGGTGAGGAGCAGCGCCAGGGCGGCCGCGGCGCGCCCCGCGGAGAGAGGGGTTCCCATGGGGGGAGCGTCGCACATTTGGCGTGGGCGGTTCCACCGCGGGGCGCCGACGGAGCGGCCCGCCCGGGGGGGCCTCGCGTTTGGCAAGATCTCCGCCCCATGTCGCCTCCCCGCGCAGCCGCCGTCACGTGGCGCCTCTCCGGCGTCGAGCAGGCGCTCGAAGAGCCTGACGACGCCGTCCGGCTGCGGGCGGCGGCGGAGCTCGGCCTCGACCCGCGCGAGCTGCGCGGGTTCCGCTTCGCGCGCCGCTCCGTCGACGCGCGGCGCAAGCGCGGGGCGATCCACTTCGTGTGCCAGGTCGACCTCGTCGTGGACGGGCGCGTGCGCCCGGCGCGCCTCGCGCGGCTCGAGCGCAGCGGCCGCGTGCGGCGCGCTCCGGTGCCCGGCTCGCTGGCGGCGCCGCACGGGCTCGGACCGGGGGCGCACGTCGCCGTGCTCGGGGCGGGCCCCGGGGGCCTCTTCGCTGCGCTCGCCGCGGCGCTCTCGGGGGCGACCGTCACCTTGATCGAGCGCGGCGCCGCCCTCGAGAACCGCGGCCGCAAGGTCGTCGCGTTCCACCGCGGCGCGGCCCCGGATCCCGACACGAACCTGCTCTTCGGCGAAGGCGGCGCGGGCACGTATTCGGACGGCAAGGTCTACACCCGCGTCGACGATCCGCTCGAGGTGCCGATCCTCGAAGAGCTCGTCGCGGCCGGAGCGCCCGCCGAGATCCTCTACGACGCGCGGGCGCACATCGGGACGGACAAGCTGCACCGCATCCTGCCGCGCCTGCGGGCGCGCATGGAGGCCGCCGGCGTCCGGTTCTTGTTCGACACTCGCGCGGAGGGTTTGGTCGTCGCGGACACGCACAGCGCCGAGCGCCGCGTGCGCGCGGTGCGGACGACCGCCGGCGACATCGCGTGTGATGCGCTGATCTTCGCGATCGGGCACAGCGCGCGCGACACGTGGGAGTGGCTCGCGCGCGACGGTGTGCGCTTCGAAGCGAAGCCGTTCCAGCTCGGCGTCCGGATCGAACATCCGCAGGCGCTCATCACGGCGGGCCGTTACGGCGACGGTCCAGAGGCCGCGCTGCTGGGGCCCGCGGCGTACAACCTGCGCGCTCCGGGGGCCCACAGCTTCTGCATGTGCCCCGGCGGCCGGATCGTCGCGAGCGTCAGCGAACCCGGTCGGCTGTGCACCAACGGGATGAGCAACTCGAAGCACTCTTCGCGCTGGGCGAACGCTGCGCTCGTGACGACGCTCGCGCCCGAGGACTTCGGCGCGACGGGGCTCGGCGCGCTCGACCCGAGCGATCCCTTCAGCGGCGTCGCGCTGCAGCGCCGCCTCGAAGAGCGCTTCTTCGACGCGGGTGGGGGCACCTACGCGGCGCCGGCCCAGCGCGCGACGGACTTCCTCGCGGGGCGCGAGTCCACGGGCGACCTGGCGACGAGCTACGGCTTCGGCGCCGTCCCCGGCCGAATCGACCGTTTGGTGCCGGAGGCCGTGCGCGCGGCGCTCGCGCAGGCGCTGGCGGCGTTCGACCGCCAGATCGCGGGTTTCGCGGGGCCCAAGGGCCTCTTGGTGGGGATCGAGACGCGCAGCTCCGGCCCCGTCCGGGCGCCGCGCAGCGCGGAGACCCGGCAGGCGCTCGGGTTCGTGAACCTCTTCCCGGTCGGGGAGGGCGCGGGCCATGCCGGGGGCATCACGAGCGCTGCGATCGACGGGGCCCATGCGGGCCAGAGCGCGGTGTGGCGCTGGGCCGAGGGCCGCGGCCGGTAGCCCCTGGGTGGGCTCGGGCGGGGCATGTGATACAACCCGCCCATGTCCCAGCACCGCGACGACGGCCTGACACAGCGTAAGGTCACGACCAACAGCTTGCGCGCCATGAAGGAGCGCGGCCAGCGCATCGCTGCGTTGACCGCGTACGACTACACGATGGCGCAGTTGCTCGATTCCGCGGGGATCGACGTGATCTTGGTGGGGGACTCGGTATCGACGGTGATGCAAGGGCTCGAGACGACGGTCACGGTGACCCTCGATCACATGCTGTACCACGCGACGCTCGTGCGGCGCGGCGTCGAGCGCGCGTTGGTCGTCGGCGATCTACCGTTCATGACCTACCAGGTGAACCCCGACGAAGCGCTGCGCAACGCCGGCCGCATGGTCAAGGAGGCCGGCGTCGAAGCCGTCAAACTGGAGGGCGGCCGCGTCGTCGCCGAGACGGTCCGCCGGATCGTGGATGTCGGCATCCCCGTCATGGGGCACCTCGGGCTCACGCCCCAGTCGATCCACAAGTTCGGCACGTACCAGGTGCGCGCGCGCGAGCCGGAAGAAGCGGACCAACTCCGGCGCGATGCCGAGCTCCTGCAGGACGCGGGCGTCTTCGCGCTCGTGCTGGAGAAGGTCCCGGCGAGCCTCGCCGAATCGGTGACGAGCGCGCTCGATATCCCCGTGATCGGGATCGGTGCGGGGCCCGAGTGTGACGGGCAGATCCTGGTCAGCCACGACATGCTCGGCATCTGCAACCGGTTCAATCCGCGCTTCGTCCGGCGTTACGCCCACATGGCCGAGGACATGCGCGATGCGTTCGCGCGGTACGTCGCGGATGTCCGCGCGCGGGAGTTCCCGACCCTCGAAGAGTCCTATTGAGGTGCGCCCCGGGGCCGATACAAGCGCCGGGGCTTGTTTTTCCGACTTACAAGCGCCGACACTTGTGAGATGCGCATCGACCCCCGAGCCTGTTACGCCGTCCTGACCGGAGACATCGTGGGCTCTTCGGAGCTCGCGGTCGCTGCGCGGCGGCGGCTCGCCGCGCGTTTGAAGCAGGTGGGCGCCGAGCTGCAACGCACCCACGCCGCCGCACTGCCTCTGCCGCTCGAGGTCTTCCGGGGCGACGCCTGGCAGTTCTTCGTGGCGCAGCCCGGCGCAGCGCTCCGTGTGGCGCTCGGAGTGGTGGCGGGCCTGGGGCAGGATGCCGACGCGCCCCTCGCGACACGCATCGGGTTGGGCCTCGGCGGCGTGCGCTTCTTGCCCGGGCGCGCGGTCTCGGGCGGGGACGGTCCCGCCTACGCCGCGGCGGGTGCCGCGCTCGACGGACTCGGTGTGCACGAACGGCTGCAGCTCGGCGTGGACGAACGTGAGCGCGAGCGCCTCGGCGCTGCGCCGGTCGGCCTGCTCGCTGCGCTGGTCGGCGCCGTGGATGGGCTCGCCCAGGACTGGACCCCGGCGCGCGCCCGCGCGGTACGCGCCGCGCTCGGCGGCGCGACTCAGGCAGAGATCGGCGCTCGCTGGCGCCCGAAGCGGATCTCGCAGCAGGCGGTCGCTCAACACTTGGCCAACGCGCGGTGGAGCGCGCTCGAGCGCGCGCTGCTGGCGTTCGAGGCGACGCTGGCGCCGCTCGCCGGCCCTCGAGCGCCGAAGCTTGTCAAACCCCGTAACAAGCGCCGAGGCTTGTGACGCGTCATACTCAACACGCGCCGCACCATGCCGGTCTGGGCTTACTGTCGGCTCGCCGCGGCCCCGTGAACGCGGGCCGCACCATCGGGCAGCTCGAGCGTTTCCTGGTGCCGGTGTTCCTGTTCGCGGGGCAACCGACGGCGATCGGTTTTGTCGTCGCTGTGAAGTCGATCTCCCGCTCCATCCTCGAGTGAACGAGCTCAGAAGGCGAAGTACAGGTACGGCGCAGGCCGCGTCGAGATCCAGGGCAGCATCAGCGCCACGGCCGCCCCGTAGCTGAACGCAAACAGCGTCGGCGAGAGCCTCTCCCAGCGCTCGCAGAGCTTGCTCCAGCGGAGCGCGACGTGCACGAGCGCCAGGCCGAGCAGCACGTAGGGGGCCCAGGTGGGGGAGGTGGGGCCGCCCGCTTCGGTCGCGGCGGGCAGCAAGGCCCGACCGAGCAGGGCCGTCGCCGCGCCGAGGCTGTCGGCGCGGAAGAAGGCCATGGACAGGGCCCAGATACCGGTGGCGTAGAGCGCGCCGAGCGCTGCGGGCAAGCGCCGGATCCAAGCGAGCGCGGGGCTGCGCTCGAGCACGAGGAAGGTGCCGTGGAAGACACCCCAGACGACCATCGTCCAACTGGCGCCGTGCCAGAGGCCCGAGACCGCCATCGTCGCCATGAGGTTGCAGCGGGTGCGCAGGGCGCTCCCACGGTTGCCGCCCAAGGGAATGTAGAGGTAGTCGCGGAACCAGCGGCCGAGGGTGATGTGCCAGCGCGTCCAGAACTCACCGACCGAGCGCGACAGGTAGGGGTGCGCGAAGTTCTGCGGCAGCCGGTAGCCGAGCAACAGCGCGCACGCGATGGCCATGTCGCTGTAACCGGAGAAGTCGCCGTAGATCTGCGCGACGAACGCACACAGGCCGATCCATGCATCGGCGGTCGAGACCGCGCTCGGAGCAGCGAAGACGGTGTCCGCCAGCGGCGCCACTTGGTCCGCGATGCAGGACTTCTTCACGAAACCGAGCAGGAAGAGGACCAGCGCTTGCCGCACCCGGACATCGCGCGCGAAGCGGCGGTCCTCGGTGAGCTGCGGTAGGAACTCACGCGCGAGGACGATCGGGCCAGCGACGAGCTGCGGGAAGAACGCGACGAACAGCGCCAGATCGAGCGGCGAGCGCGCGGGGGTGAGCTCGCCGCGGTAGATGTCGAGCGAGTACGAGAGCGTCTGGAAGGTGTAGAAGCTGATCCCCACGGGCAGGATCAGGTGCAGCACCGGCAACGACAGGGGCAGGCCGAGCCAGGCGCTGAAGTGTGCGGCGGATTCGGCGAAGAAGTCCCAGTACTTGTAGAAGCCCAGCACCCCGAGGTTTCCCACGAGGCTGAGGGCGAGCCACCTTCGTTGCACCGAGCGGCGGCCGCGCGCTGCATGGATCCGTGCGCCGGCGAACCCGTCCAGGAGGGTCGACGCGAGGATCAGGGCCAGGAAGCGCGCGTCCCAGGCGCCGTAGAACACGTACGAAGCGGCGAGCAGCCAGACCTTCCGGGCCCCGTGCGCGCGCAGCGCCCAGTGCACGGCGAACACCAGCGCGAAGAACGGCAGGAAACGCAGCTCGACGAACAGCATGGGGCGTCTTCGTGGTGTCCGCGGCGTCAGTCGCCGGAGCGGGCAGCGTCCAGGATGGCGGCGAGGTCCCGCCCGAAGCGCTCGGAGAAGAGCTCCGCGCCGCGGGCGTCGAGGTGGCTCGGGTCCCAGCGCACTCGGGCGTCGAACAGCTCGGGCGCGACCTCGGGTCGGTTGTAGGCGAGGTAGGGCTGCAAAAGGCCCGCATCGGCGAGGGTCGCGAGCGTCGGATCACCTGTCGCGCGCGGGGTCGCGTACCACACGACGGGCACGCCGTGGGCGGCGAAGAGCGCTCGCAGCTCGGCGAGGGCCTCCTGGTCGAAGGTCGTGGCGAGGTCGACCCGTTGGTCGTTCTGCGCGCGGATCGCGGCGACCTTGGCGTCCCACGCTGCGACCTCGGCCCGGAAGCGCTCGTTCTGGCGCAGCGCGCCGGCGTCGGGTTCCGCTGCGATGTCCACCCAGCCGGCTTCGCGCGTGAGCTCTTCGGGACTGGGATCGGGCGCGGGTCCCAGGCCGAGGAGGCGCCCGGCGATGCGCGGCCCGTCGCCCAGCGCGGTCACCTGCATCCCGAAGAGCGTCAGGTGCTCCAGCGTGACGGCGAGCTTCCAGTCACCGTGCCACGTCGCGGCGTACGCCTCGGCCTTGTACGGCGGCGGCGCGTGCACGTAGCGCAAACCGCGCAGCGCGCACCGCGTCGTGCGCAGGTCGTGCCAGTGTACGTAGCGCGGGTTCTTGATCTCCGGGTACCAGAGCAGCGGGTCGAAGCGCGGCTCTTCGTAACACACGAGCCGCGGCGTCGTGCGCTCCAGCAGCCAGCGCAGCAAGTGCACCTGCTCGTACGAGCCCATCCCGCCGACCCCCAGGTTGAAGACGCGGACGTGGTGTCCACGCTCTGCGAGCGCACCCTCGATGGTGCGCGGGCGCAGGCCGTAGTACGTCGCGCTCGACCCGATGACGAAGACGTCGTACGCCTCGGCGGCCTCGGCCAAGTGCTCGACCTTGGCCGCGAGCCCGACCTCGGCCGGCCAGGGCCGCAGCGCCACCACGCCCCGGTTCGCAAGGACGAAGCCCGCCACCAGCGCGAGCGCGGTGGCGACGATACGGAAGAGCGGGGGCACGCGCAGAGACTCCGCCCGGATCCTACCCCGCGCCCTCACCGCGGGTCCAAGCCCCACGGCGGGTTACCGGCCGGCCACATCTGACCCCGCTCACAGAGCACGCCGAAGTGCCCCGAGTGATTCGGAGCGCGCGCGAGTCTCCCGCTCGCTGACCGCCCCTCACTCCGCGCCCTCGATGCGTACCCGCCACGGCTTGCTCTCGAGCCCAGTTCGGCCCACGGCGACGAGCTCGACGTCGAGGGGCCCGCGCCCGTCGAGGGTCACGGAGAATTCGGCTGAGGTCGGGCCATGCGGTTCGGCGTCGTCGGCGGAGCGCTCCGGTGCTTCGTTGTCTCCGACTGGGCCCCTCGACGGCTCTGCCTCGCCGGCGCGCAGAAACCGTGGTGGTCGACCGGATACGCTCACCCATGCGCCGAGCAGCCCGAGCGCGTCCACCGCGCAGAACCGCAGGGTGGTCGAGGTCGAATCGGCGCGCATCCTGCGCAGGGGGCCCGAAGCGATGCGCGGTGGCTGCGGCAAATGCTCCAACGTGAGGTCCGCGAGTCCGAGCGGGTCGGCGAGCCACGCGTTGAAGCAGCTCAGCGGATGGCTGGAGCCATGACGCTCGATGTGGCAGTCACGCGTCGCCTCCTGGTCGACCCCGTCGTCGACGATCCGGACTCCCCCGCGAATTCGCTGTGCGGGTCGGGTGGGGGCCACGGCCTATCGTTCCTTCCACGTTGGTGCGCGCGCGACCCGTTGCGGGTTCGGGGCATAGGCCGGATTGTGGTTCAGTGGGCGGGCTTCAACCCGCGTCGGGGTGATCCCTCGCTGCCCATCGGGTTACCAGATCCCTCCGGCCTCCACGATGATGCCCTCCTGTCCCTACTCGGACTGTGCCTGCCACGAGCACGGCAAAGGCGAGGTCATCGCCTTCGGTACGTATGCCACCCGACACGCTGGGCGGCGGGCACGTTGGCGTTGCGGAGTCTGCGAGCGGACCTTCGGCGAGGCGACGGGCACCGCTCTCGCGCGGCTACGTGCTCCGACTGCGCTGTTCGTACACGCGCTCGAGCTCCTCGCCGAGGGTCTGTCGCAGTCCGCGATCGCTCGAGTCCTCGGCCGAGCACCGAGCACGATCGCCCGCTGGATCGCACAGGGCGCCTCCCACGCGCGCTCGTTCAACTCTGCGCGGACGCGCCCGCTCGAGGCGGGTGAGGTCCAGATGGACGAGCTGCGCGTCAAGGGAGTCGCCCAGGCAAGGAACGCGTGGGCCTACTCGGCGATCGAGGTCTTCACGCGGCTGTGGGTGGGCCTGAAGGTCAACCGCCGCACGCTGCGCTCTACGCGCGATTTCGTGCGCCAGGTCGCGAATGCGCTGCAAGACGCCGAGGGTACGCCGATCTACACCACGGACAAGATGAAGTACTACGAACCGGCGCTCCGGCGTGTGTACCGCAACCGTCCAGTCTTCTACCAGCAGGTGGACACCATCTACCGAGCGCAGGGCATCCTGCGAAGCACGCCGACGCTCGTGCTCGGCAGCCGCCACACCCTCGCCGAGGCCCTGGAGCACAAGGAGCCCGGCAAGGTGAACACCTCCTACATCGAGCGGCTGAACCTCGTCCAGCGCTCATGCTGCGCGCTGCTGCGGCGCAGGACCCCGCATCGCGCCCGCCTGATGTCCACGGTGGAGGACGCCCTCGAGCTGGTGCGCGTGACCTACAACTTCATCCGCTGCCACGCGTCGCTCCGAACCTCGTCGGGCAGGCAGACGCCCGCGATGGCGGCGGGGCTGGCGGTGCGACCCCTGACCCTGCTGGAGGTGCTCCAGTGGAGGCCTCCGTCGGCGTGGTGGCGGAAGAAGAGGCTCGAGGAGGCGTTCGCGCGGTGCTGAGGTATCCTGAAGGCACGAGACCATGGACACCAACACGGAACGAGAGAACCACCCAGTAGCTTGGTCTAGAGGGTAATGTATGAGTGATCTACGAGAACAGGTCTGGACGCGGCATCCCAATAGTGAGGAATGCGGTCGCACCTTCGTTACGCTTCGCGTTCTCTCGGAATGTCTGGCATTGACGGAGATTGAAGCGCGCATTGGTGTTGCACGCACGGGCGGCAGCCAGCGCGGTGAGCCGCGTGATAGCGACGGGGCCCCAAGGAAGTTCACTATGTGGCGTCTTTCCTCGAGCTTTAGTCCCGTTCTAAGCCGCGATACACGGGATCATCTCGATTGGGTATTGTCCTGCGTTACTGGGAAGGAGCAAATTTTTCGGGATCTAGCCCAGGAAGGATGTGTTGTTGATTGTCTTGTGCGCTGGGACTCAATCCTCGGTCACGGCGGTCCCATATTCATGCCAGACCAGCTTAGGAGACTGGCAGCGCTTGATGCCGTGCTCTGGCTGGATGTCTTTGTCGATACCGACTAAATGTGGTACCTGCTCGCGGGGGGGGGCAGGAAGGATCGTTTCAGGGGGGCGTTCCGCGCTCCCGATTGCGAGCCCCCGGATCCGCCCGATCTGCTCAACTCCTGGCCCGTGATCCCCGCGAGCGGTCGACGCGCTTGGGGGCCAAAGGGGCCCTTGACTCCTCGGGCGTCACGAGCGTCCATGGTGACTGTCGCCCTCCGACGGCGCAGCTCGGGCTCCAAGGCATGCGCATCCTCGACGCCATCGATCAGTTCCAGACCCAGCTCCACGCCGACGGCCGTTCGCCGCACACCGTCGCCCAATACGCGAGGCACGTTAGGAGGTTCGCAACCTGGCTCGCGGATCACGGCGTCGACGACGAGCTACCCGAGATCCTCCCCGAGCACATCGCGTGCTTCATCGCAGCCGCCGAGGTCGACCGCCGTGCCGATGTGCGATCCCGACGCACAGGTTCGCTGAATGCGCTCCGGTCGTCGCTGCGGGGCTTCTTCGGGTACCTCGAGCGCGCCGGGCTCATCGAGCGTAACCCCGCGCGTGTCGTGCGTATGGCGAGGGTCGCCCCGCCCGTACCACGTGGGATGCGCTCCGCCGACATCGCGAAGCTGCTGGCAATCCTCGCCGCCGACGATTCGGTGGCTGGCCGTCGCGACCACGCACTCGTGGCCTTCCTCGCGGGGACGGGAGCGCGACTGGGGTCGGCGCTCCCGCTCGACGTGGCGGACCTCGACCTGGCTGAGGGCACAGCGACCCTGCGCGAGGTGAAGGGAGGGGGGGCCATGACCGTGTTCCTCCGCCCCGAGCTCGGCGAGCTGCTCGCGCGCTGGGTCGGCGATAGGCGCTCGGGCCCGGTCTTCGCGAGCCGCGACGGCGAGGCGTTGACCGCGCGCCAGGCGCAACGTCGGTTCGAGCACTGGCTTCGGGTCGCCGGGATCCGCGGCCGGTACTCGCCGCACAGCCTGCGCCACGCGTTCGCGCTGGGGCTCTACGAGCGCACGGGTGACGTCCTGGTGGTCCAGGCCGCGCTCGGGCACCGGGCGATCACCTCGACGATGGTGTACGCCAGGGCGAGTGCGGAGCGGGTACGGGCGGCGGTGGTGGGGTGAGCGTCGCCACGCTGGGGCTGCGCCAGGGTGAGTTTGGTCACGGCGCAAGCCGACTGCTCGCTCTCTGGGCTCGCGGTGCCTCTCGCGGGATACCGTGTTCGCAATGCGGCATCCTAAGAACGAGCGTTTGCGCGGGTCGGATGGGGGCCCTGGCCTATCGTTCGTTCCGTGTTGGTGCGCGCGTGACCCCTTGCGGGTTCGGGGCTTAGGCCGGATTGTGGTTCAGCGGGCGGGTTGCAACCCGCGTCGCGGTGAACCCTCGCTATCTATCGGGTTACCAGATCCCTCCGGCCTCCACGATGATGCCCTCCTGTCCCTACTCGGACTGTGCCTGCCACGAGCACGGCAAAGGCGAGGTCATCGCCTTCGGTACGTATGCCACCCGACACGCTGGGCGGCGGGCACGTTGGCGTTGCGGAGTCTGCGAGCGGACCTTCGGCGAGGCGACGGGCACCGCTCTCGCGCGGCTACGTGCTCCGACTGCGCTGTTCGTACACGCGCTCGAGCTCCTCGCCGAGGGTCTGTCGCAGTCCGCGATCGCTCGAGTCCTCGGCCGAGCACCGAGCACGATCGCCCGCTGGATCGCACAGGGCGCCTCCCACGCGCGCTCGTTCAACTCTGCGCGGACGCGCCCGCTCGAGGCGGGTGAGGTCCAGATGGACGAGCTGCGCGTCAAGGGAGTCGCCCAGGCAAGGAACGCGTGGGCCTACTCGGCGATCGAGGTCTTCACGCGGCTGTGGGTGGGCCTGAAGGTCAACCGCCGCACGCTGCGCTCTACGCGCGATTTCGTGCGCCAGGTCGCGAATGCGCTGCAAGACGCCGAGGGTACGCCGATCTACACCACGGACAAGATGAAGTACTACGAACCGGCGCTCCGGCGTGTGTACCGCAACCGTCCAGTCTTCTACCAGCAGGTGGACACCATCTACCGAGCGCAGGGCATCCTGCGAAGCACGCCGACGCTCGTGCTCGGCAGCCGCCACACCCTCGCCGAGGCCCTGGAGCACAAGGAGCCCGGCAAGGTGAACACCTCCTACATCGAGCGGCTGAACCTCGTCCAGCGCTCATGCTGCGCGCTGCTGCGGCGCAGGACCCCGCATCGCGCCCGCCTGATGTCCACGGTGGAGGACGCCCTCGAGCTGGTGCGCGTGACCTACAACTTCATCCGCTGCCACGCGTCGCTCCGAACCTCGTCGGGCAGGCAGACGCCCGCGATGGCGGCGGGGCTGGCGGTGCGACCCCTGACCCTGCTGGAGGTTCTCCAGTGGAGGCCGCCGTCGGCGTGGTGGCGCAGGAAGAGGCTCGAGGAGGCGTTCGCGGGGTACTGAGGTATCCTGAAGGCACTCAGCCATGGCCACCAACACGGA
>CAYOBN010000043.1:0-17203 GCA_964402175.1 uncultured Planctomycetaceae bacterium
AGCGCGCGCGCCTCGGAGCGCTCCGCCGCCAAGTCGTACCTGGTACCGTTCGATCCGCGACCCGCGCTGCGCGTCGGACCATCGTGGGTACCGTTCGAGCGGCGCTCAGTCTTCGCGGCGCGCGATCACGTAGCCGGCGTCGGTGGCGAGGGGCGCGTCCGTGGTCCAGCCGACGGGGCGTGAGATCAGTTGCTCCGTCCAGTCGGGGCGGCGGGGGTCGGTGCGGAAGACCCAGCCCAGGTCGCCGCGGCGCTCGCGGCCGCCGGGGTTGTCGTCGAAGGTGGCGGCCAGCGTCGCGAGGTCTTCGCCATCTCGGATTCGCACGGCGAGTGCAGTCGCAAGTTCGAACGCGGCTTCGCGTGTGCGGCCGACATCGCCCCCGTGCGCGATGAAGAGCGCCCGTACGCGCACACACGTGCGCTCGTACTGGGTGACCTCCGCGATCGACTCCGGCGCCACACGCTGCAGGAAGTGCAACCCGAGCGGCGACTCCATCGGGCCGCGCCACACCCCCTCTTCCATGTCGAAACACGCGGCTTTGAGCAGCTTGTCGCTCGCGCCGCGCTGGAAGATCGCGGTCGCGCCGCCGCGCTCGCGCGCTTCGAGGTCCATCGTGTACGCGCGCGCGACGGCCTCGAACGGCTCACCAGCTTGCAGCTTGCGCGTGACTTCGAGCGCCAACTTCGGCGCGTCTTCGCCCGTCAACAGGATCATGCGCGCGCCGGCCCACGCGGGCACACGCCGGAGGAGCGTGACACCGAACGGTGTATCGAGCGGACCGCTGATCGCGTCGAGCTCCGCGGAGAACAGCCACGCGTCCATCGCCGGCGGCAACATCCCCGCGGCGTAGCTGCCGAGCTCGATCCCGCGCCCGCGCATGATGCGGCGGCCGAGGTCCTGGAACGACGCCCCCTTCTCGCGGATCGCGGCGAGGAGCTGCTCCGCCGCGGCGAGCGCTTCGTCGCGCGAGAGCTCGACCCCCGGCGGCAGGCCTTCGATCCCGACGTGCGGGAACGCCATGTACTGCACGGCGCGCAGCTCCGGCGGCTCGGGGTCGAGGTAGAGCGGCGTCGGCAGCAGCGAAACGGCTTGCAGGGCGAGGGCGGCGAGGAGCATGGTGGTCCCTTCTTCGGCGATCTCTCAGGGTAAGTCCACCTCGACGGTGTGCGCACCCCCGCCGCGCGGCAGCTCGACGGTGCGCTCCGTCTGCGAGAACCCCTTGCGCGCGGTCACCTTGTGCGGACCAGCGCCGAAGGTGCCGACGGCCAGTTCCCCGCGCGCGTTCGTCGTCGCTTGCCCCCCGAAGAACCCCTGGAAGAGGCGGCCGGGGTCCAGCGACGCCTCTGGCGCAGCGTCGAGCGCGACGAGGGTGACCACCGCGCCCTCCACGGGGTTGCCGCCCGGGGTCGTGACCCGCACGGTCACCGCGAGCCCGCGCTCCAGCACGAGCTCCAGCGGCTCGTCGAGCCCCTCGGCGTCCAGCTCCAGCGCCGTGCGCGACGCGGGCGCGTAGCCCTCGGAGCGCGCGGTGATGTTCCACGTGCCCGGCCCGAGGCCGCCGAGCTCGAACGAGCCGTCCGCGCGCACGTCCGCGGTCTCGGGCCGCGCGCGCGAGTCCTTCGCCGGACGCGCGAGCACGACGCCGCGCGGCACCGGCTGGCCGCTGTCGTCGACGAGGCGACCTTCGATGCGCAGCGCGGGCTGCAGCTCGAACTCGAGCCCGACGAGGCGCTCGGCTTCGCCCAGCTCCACGAGCAGCGGCGCCGGCGCGCGGAACTGCCCGCGCAGCTCACCGCGGCTCGGCCCCAGCGCGACGACGCGGTAGCGGCCCGCGGCGAGGCGCTCGAACTGAAACTCACCCGTCGCCCCCGTCGTGCGGCGCGCCACCTGCGCTTCGCCTTGCAGCAGCGAGCCGAGGAGGCCCCCGCCGCCCAGGCTGTCCCTGGGCTCGAGCCGCACCTCGGCCCCCGCGATCGGTTGGCGCGTGGCGGCATCCAGCACGACGCCCGCGATGCGCGCGCTCGGCAGGTCGATGTCGAGGCGCATCTCCGGCACATCGTCGACCTCGATGAGGAACTTCGTGTCGGGTCCGGGGCCCTGGTATTGGACCTGGTACTCACCGGGCGAAAGGCCCGCGAAGCTGTACGCGCCGTCGGCTTCGACGTTCGCGAGCTTCACGTCCACGCCGAGCAGCCCCTCGGCTTCGAAGTTGAGCGCGACGAGCGCGCCGCGGCCGACCGGGACGCCGTCGCTGCGCACGATGCCGTGCACACGGCACGCACCTGCGGACGTATCGACGATGTCGTGGCGGCGCTGGCCCTCGTCGGGCACGGTGACGAGGCCGAAGTTGAGCGTCCCGAGGAAGCTCATCGGCGACAGCGCTTCGTCGCCGCGGGTCACGACGAGGAAGTAACCGCCGCCCTGCATGTGGCGCAGCGCGTACGCGCCCGACGTGTCGGTGCGGCCTTGGTGCACGCCGCCCTTGGCGCCCGCGCCCGTGCCGAACATCCCGGGTGACGCCGCGATGACGGTCGCGCCGACAACGGGTCGGCCGAAGCGGTCCGTGACGGTGCCGAAGAGCCCCGCGCCCTCGCCCAGCACGACGTCGATGCCCTCGCGGACCTCGGCGCTCTCGAGCGCGAGCGGGCCGAATGAACCCGCGACGTAGTCGCGGTGGAACGCCATGATCTCGTGCGCGCCCGGCGCGAGGCCCGCGAGCTCGAAGGTGCCGTCGGGCCGCGTCAGCGTCACGCCGTCGCCGGCCAGGCCGAGGCTGGCGAAATAACGCAGGAACCCGAGCGGTGCGCGCACGGCGCCACCACCGCCGCGGCGGCGGCGTCCGAACTCGCGGCGCATGTCGGCGGGCACACCTGCGGCCTCTTCCGCCGCCAGTCGGTTGCCTTCGAGGCGCTGGAACGTCGCGGCGATGCGCGTATCGGTCGTCACCTGCGCGCCCGGGATCGGCGCGCCCTCCGCATCGACGACCCGACCGCGCACGGTCGCGCCCGCGGTGAGCTCGATGACACCGAGCGCCGTGGTCTCGCCCTCGAGCACCTCGGCCGAGCGCGCGGCGTCGACGTAACCCGGCGCCGAGAACACGAGGCCCACCCGGCCCGCGGTGAGGCTGTCGAGCAGGAAGCTGCCGTCCTTGGACTCGAACTCGCGCCCCGCGGCGAACGGGTTCCAGCGGCTCGGCTCGTCGGCGAGCTCTTCGACCCGATCGGGTGTCGAGATCGTGAAGCGCGTCAACGGCGCGCGCGTCGCCGCATCGATCACTTGGCCTTCGACCTTGCCGCCGCGCCGCAACGTGACGGTGACCTCTTCGCCGTCGCGGCTCGGGTCCCAGCGCAGCGAGGCCTCTTCGAAGCCCGGGCGGTAGAAGCGCATGAAGTACGGCGCGCGGCCCGCGAACGCCCCAGCGACGAAGCGGCCGTCGGAGTCCGACACGGGGAACTCGAACTCGCGCATGCCTGCGGCCATAAGCGGCGCGAGCGTGACCTCACCTTCGAGCTGGCGGAAGTCGACGACGTTCCACATCACGCGCACGCCCGCGACGGGTTCCCCCGCGCTGTCGATGCAGCGCCCGCGCACCTTCGGTCCGCGCTCCAGCGTGAAGTCCGGCGCCGCATGCGCCCCGCCCGGGCCTACGCGCACGAGGGGGCCCTTGCCCGGGACGTGATCCGCCGCCATCGCCAGGACGTCGACCTCGCCGGCGGGGACGTTGCGCAGCACGTAGCGCCCTTCGTCGTCCGTGTAGGCGTGTGTCGTCGCCAGGATCTCCTTGACGAAGCGCAAGTGGCGCAGACCGCGCGGCACCGCGCCGACCGCGGCCCCCGCGAGCGGTGTCACCGGCGCGTCCTCGTCGTCGAGCGCCGCGCGCGAGAGGACCCGCCCCGCGATCGTCGCGCCGGGCTGCACGACGACGCGCACGTCGGTGTCCTCGCCCGCGCGCGCGGCGAGGCCCAGCACGTGGGTCACCGCAAAACCCTCCCCCACCGCCGACACTTCGTAGTCGTCGTGGGGCGGCACCGCGCTGAACTCGAATCGGCCGACATCGTCGGCGCGCACCTCGAGCAACGCGACCTCACCGGTCTGCGCCAAGCCGATGAAGCTCGCCGCGCCCGTCGTCAGCATCACCGCGGCGCCCGGCACCGGACGGCCGTCCTGGTGTTCGACGCGCCCGAGGATGCGACCGCCGGCGCGCGCCCAGAGCTCGACGGGACCGCCCGCACCCGAAGCGACGACGCGCACGGTCTCCGCCGTCTCGGACAGGTGATACCGGCCGGCGACATCCACGTACCAACGCGCCTCGCGCACGCCCTCGAACGCAAAGCCCCCGCTCTCGTTGGTCGTCGCGATCGCGACCGGCTCGACCTTGCGGCGCATGTCAGCGCCCATGCCGAACATGTCCGTCACCCGCGCGAGGATCGTCGCGCTCGCGGGCGGCAGCGAGAGGAGGCGCACTTCGGCGCCAGCGACCGGGAGGCCGGTCTCTCGCGCGAAGACGGTGCCGCTGAGGCGCCCGCGCCCGGAGAGGCGCACGCGGTCGCCGTCGACCGCGACGGGACCCGACACGAGCGGCGCGGGCGCGGCGAGCTCGCCCTGCGCCGCGAGGTCCGCGGGTGCTCCGAGCGGGGCCTCCGCCGCGCCGTCGAGGGCTCCGCCGAGCGCGCTCCCGGCGTCGCCGGAGCCCGGCCAGAGGATCCAAGCCAGCGCCGCCAGGCAGACGCAGGCGGTCAGAGCGAGCGCAGCGCGGCCCCGGCGGGGTTCGGTGGTCGGGTTCGAGGGTCGCATCGGAGTCACACAGGTGGCCTTGGACGTGGTCTCTTCGTGGTCTATTCGGGCGCTGGCGCGCTGTGGACGCTCCAGGCGTCAGCGCTGCCCCGCCGCGAGCTCCTGGGCGAGGAACCGCGAGTAGCGCTCGGCCTCGCGCCACGTGAGGTGCGAGCCGTCGCGGGTCCCGAACGGGGCGGCTTGGTGCTCGAGGAGCGGCACACCGGCCGCTTCGGCGACCGCGCGCAGCTCGCTGTCGGGCACGTGCGGCTCGACCCCCGCGCGCAGGCTGGCGTCCGTCGGCAGCAACACCGCGACGACCCGGCGGCCGTCCGCCTGGAGCGCCGCGAGGGAGCGCTGGATCGCCTCGGCGGCGACGGCGCGGCGCTCAGGGCGCGACGCGCGCGCGAGGCCCTCGGCCCAGCGCGCGAGGCGCGTCGGCTCCGGGGCTTCGAACCAGGCGCGGCGCCATGGGCGCGGCGACACCGTCGGGAGGGTGGCCGTGCGCCAGTAGTCCGCGCGCTCGGCGAGGTGTGCATCGACCCGGTGGGTCCACCAGCCGACGTGTTCGTAGTGCAGCGCGAGCGCCTCGGCCAGGTCCGCAGTGAACGCCGCGGCTGCGGAACGGTCCGCGCCGCTCGCGAGCAGCGCCGTGAGGCGTCGCTCGCGCCAGCGCGCGGCGTCCGCGGCAGCAGCGAGCCGCGAGGGCGCCGGCGGCTCTTCCTGTAGCGCAGCAGCGACGAGCGGGTTCGGGTTCTCTGCCAGCGAGAGGAACGAGAGCCCCACCACCACCGTACGCGCGGGGAGCTCGCGCGCGAGCGGCAAGAGGTCCGGCAGATACGCGCCGGGACCCCAGAGCGTCGCCGGTGTGCCGAAGCCCGCCGAAGCGATGACCTCCAGGACCACGTCGTCGTGCACTCGACTGTCCCCGACGAAGAGAATGTCCGCCGTTTCAACAGGACCGATGGCGTGGAACGGCCCCTTTCCGGGCGCGGACCAGACGAGGCGGCCGTCGCTGTGGTTGGGGTGCAGCAGCGGCGGCGGGACGTCCGCCAGCCCGAGCCACGCCGCACCGAGCGCCGCGAAAGCGGCGCAGCCGGTGAGGGCCACGGAGGCGAGGTGCGGGCGCGCCATGGGTCAGAACTGGAAGTAGAGGAAGTCCTGCGCGTTGTCGCGGCGGACGATGAGGAGCAAGAAGAGCATGACCGCCCAGACGAGCGCGCGCTCGTAGGGGCTCTCGCGCCGGTGCGTCCACTCGCGCACGAGGCGGCGCAGGTGCATCAGGACGACGGGCAAGGTCAGCACCAAGTGCCGCGCGTCGCCCAGGGCCGCGAGGCCGAGCGTCGGGCCTTGGAAAGGCTGGACGAGCATCGTGTGCACGATGCGCCACGCGTGGGTGAGCTCGGGCGCGCGGAAGAACGTCCAGGCGACGAGCACAAACGCCTGCGTCAGCGCGATGCCGAGGAGCGCGCCGGCGACGCCGCGGAGCCCCGCGGGGGTCCGCCCGAGGGCCGGAGCGCGGCGCCCGAGCACGGCGCGCTCGCAGCAGAGCGCTACCGCATGCAGCGCCCCCCACACGAGCATCCCCCACGCGGCCCCGTGCCAGAAGCCGGAGAGCACCATCGTGATGCAGAGGTTGGCGTAGGTCCGCCACGGCCCGCCGCGACTGCCGCCGAGGGGGATGTAGACGTAGTCCCGGAACCACGTGGACAGCGTGATGTGCCAGCGCTGCCAGAACTCCGCCGGCCCGCGCGCCGCGAGCGGATAGAGGAAGTTCGCGGGGAAACGCAGGCCGAGCAGCGCGGCGAGGCCGATCGCGATCGCTGAGTACCCTGCGAAGTCGGCGAAGAGCTCGACGCCGAAATAGAACATGCCGAGCCACGCGGTGGTCGGCGTCAAGAGCGGTGACGCGACCGAAGCGAGGGCCATCAGGCGATCGACCTCGGGCGCCAGGTTGTCCGCGACGACCACCTTCAGGAAGAGCCCCTGCGTGCAGAGGTAGATCCCGAAGAGGAGCCTCGACGGACGCCAGCGCGGCGCGCGCTCGAACTGCGGCAGGAGGGTCGCCGCACGCACGATCGGCCCCGCTACGAGCTGCGGGTAGAACGCGACGTAGAGGAAGAAGTCGACGAACGTCCGAGCTGGAGCCAAGCGCCGCGCATACACGTCGAGGGTGTAACTCAGCGTCTGGAACGTGTAGAACGAGATCCCGACAGGCACGACCCATGGGACGACGGTGTCGAGCCCGGTGCCGCCGAGCGCCCGTGTCAGCCGATCCAAGTTCGTCAGCGCAAAGCCGCCGTATTTGAACGTCGCGAGCAGACCGAGGTTCGTGGCGAGGCTCAGCCAGAGCCAGGAGCGCCGCGTGGCGCTGACGTCGCTCGCATGGATGCGCTGCGCCGCGACCCAATCGATGCACGACGACAAGAGGATCAGCGGCAGGTACCACGGGTTCCACCAACCGTAGAACACGAGGCTGAAGCCCAGCGCGACCCGTTTGGCGGCCTGCCACGGCAGCAGCCACCACGCCGCGAACGCGGCGGGGAACAGCAGCCAGAACGTGACGGAGTCGAAGGACAAGGGGTGGGGCGCTCCGTGAGTCAGCGGGACGGAGCGCAGCCGAGGCGCCGCAGCTCATCGGCGACGATCCGTGTGTACTCGAGCGAGGCCCGCCAGGTCAGGTGCGAGCCGTCGCGCACAGGCAACCCGAGCTCCTGGTGTTCGAGGTAGGGCACCTCGAGTTCGGCGAAGACGTCGCGCAGCTCGGCGTCGGACACGAACTCGCGCTCGACGGCGAGCACCGACAGCGAGACCGGAGCGCGCACGGCGACGAGCGTTGCGCCGCTGTCGCGGAGCTCGCGCGCGGCCGCGACGAACCGCGCGCGGGTCGCGGCGCGCTGCTCGGTGTTGCGCGTGGCGAGCATCTTGCGCGTGCCCGGCGCGAGCCGGTCGGGGGCGACGGGCTCGGCCCACTGGGTCGCCCAGCGCTGCGTCGTCAGCGTCGCGAGCGTGAGCGCCCGCTGGCGATCGACCCACTCGTTCAGCACCCGATCGACCTCCTTGGTCGACCAACCCGCGCGCCGTGTGGTGTCCGCGAGGCGCTTCGACCACACGTCGAGCAGGACCTCGACCCGCTGGGCGTGGGCGGCGCGCGCGGCTTCGGGCTCGCTGGGCCCGGCCGCGAGCAGCCGCGGGCGCTCGCTCTCGCGCCAGCGCGCGAGGCCGTTGGCGAGCGAGAGCCGCTGGAGCTCGGGCGGCTCGCGCTCGAGCAGGACCGTCATCAGCGGGTCGTAGTCCGCGCCGAAGAGCGAGGGCGACGCGACGATCAGGACGCAGCGCGGCTGGCCGCTGGGCGTGTGCGCGCCGAGGGTGGGCAGGAGCGTCGCGAGGTCCGCGTTGGGCCCCCAGACCCGCGCCACACGGCCGAGTCCCGCGGCGGCGAGGGTCTCGAGCTCCAGGTCATCGAACGCGCGGCTGTCCCCCACGACGACGAGCTCGGCGGCGGCGACATCGCCGTGGGAATAGAACGGCCCGAGCCCGGGCCCGACCCAGTGCACGACGCCGTCGAAGCGCGCGGGGTGATAGACCTGCTCGGGCAAACGCGGTCCGACCGCGAGCTGCCAGACCGCGACCAGCGCCACGGTCAGCGCCGCGGCGAGCGCGAGCGGCCGATACCCCTCGCGCTGTGCGGCGCGGGGCGCTGGCCGATCGAGGTCGAGGGTGAGGCTCTGCATCGTCGAAGTCCGGGCGGCGGCGTCAGAACTGGAAGTAGACGAAGTCCTGCACGTCGCCGCGGCGCACGGTGAGCAGCAGGAGCACCATGCACGCCGCAGCGACCGCGCGGTGCCACGCGCGCTCGCGCCAGCCGTACCATTCGCGCACGAGCCGAACGGCGTGCATCGAGAAGATCGGCGCCGCGAGCAGGAGGTGGCGGGGCGCAGCCAGAGCTTCGGCGAGGCCGAGCCCGCGCTCGAAGGGCGCGATGTACAGGAGGTGCAACATGCGCCCGGTGGCCGCGAGGTCGGGCGCGCGGAAGAAGGTCCAGCTCGTGTGGATGAACACGTTGCAGAGCAGGATCCCCGCGATGCGCCAGAGGAGCGCGCGCGGCCCGCGCGGCGTTTCGCGGGGCCAGCGTGGATCGCGCCTTGCGCCGCTGAGCTTGCGCGCCAAGCGCTCGATCACGACGCCGACGCCGTGGTACGTGCCCCAGAGCACATACGTCCACGCCGCGCCGTGCCAGAGGCCCGCGAGCGTCATCGTGATGACCGAGTTGAGGTAGGCGCGCGCCTCGCCCTTGCGGTTGCCGCCGAGCGGCAGATAGATGTAATCGCGGATCCAGGTCGAGAGTGTGACGTGCCAGCGGATCCAGAACTCGCTGGGCGAGCGGGCGATGAAGGGGTAGACGAAGTTGACGGGGAAACGCAGCCCGAAGAGCGACGCGAGCCCGATCGCGATGGCCGAATAGCCGCCGAAGTCGGCGAAGACCTGGCAGCCGGAATAGATGAGCCCGAGCCACATCGTCGCGGGCGGGATCGTGCCCGCGGCGCCGGCTTTGAAGATGCGCTCGACCTCGGGCCCCAGGTTGTCCGCGATGACCATCTTCGCGAACAGGCCGAAGAGCACCAGGTAGAGCCCGTGCTGCACACGCCAAGGTGTCGGCGCTTGGCGGCGCTCGAACTGCGGCAGGAGCTCTTGCGCCCGCACGATCGGGCCCGCAACGAGCTGCGGGAAGAACGCGACGAAGAGCGCAAAGTCGCGGAAGGTGCGCGCGGGCGCGAGCTGGCCGCGATAGATATCGAGGGAATAACTGAGGGTCTGGAACGTATAGAAGGAGATACCGACGGGCACGACCCACGGCACCGTAGTGGCCGTCGAGAGCGCGAGCTCCGACGCGCCGAGCGCGCGCGACAGCGCCGAGAGGCTGTCGAGGAAGAACTGCGTGTACTTGAAGGTCGCGAGCAGACCGAGGTTCGAGACGAGGCTGACGAGGAGCCAGCGGCGGCTCGCGCTCGGGTTCGACGCCGAGCGCGCCGCGTGGATCCGGAGCCCAGCGCTGTAGTCGATCGCGGCGGACACCAGGATCAGCGGCAGGTACCAAGGGCTCCACCACGCGTAGAACCCGAGGCTGAGCGCGAGCACCACGCCCTTCGCCGCACCGAACAGCAAGAGCCTCCACGCCGCGAAAGCGAGCGCGAAGAACAGGGCGAAGGTGACGGTATCGAACGACACGGCGCGGGTTCGGCTCGCAGGCTCGGGGTCAGGGTACCAAGCGCGCTCCCGTGTCCGCGCGCGGGAGCGAGAGCCGGGCGAGGGCGCCGCGGGTGTCGGGTCGATCGACGAGGATCACGTCGCCGCCGAGGTCCTCGACGATGCGCCGGACGATCGCCAGGCCGAGGCCTGTGCCGCTGGAGCGCGTCGTGAAGTACGGGTCGAAGAGGCGCCCGCGGGCCTCCTCGGGGAGCCCCACGCCCGTGTCGCGGAGCTCGACGACGACGCGCTGGCCGACGGTCGCGACGTCCGCTTCGAAGCGCCCGCCGTCGGGCATGGCTTCGAGCGCGTTCGATACGAGGTTGATGAACGCGCGGCGCAGCTCGTCCTGGTCCGCGCGCACGATGCCGCCGCTGCCCGAACGAACCACGGTGACCCCGAGCTCCTGCGCCCACGCGCCGTGCAGCGCGAGCACTTCGTCGAGGACGGCGCCGACGTCCACCTCGGTCAGCTCGTGGTGCCGACCGGCGAAGGCGTGGAAGTCCTTCGCGATCTCGCGCATGTGGTCGCACTGCCGCCGGACGATGCCGATCGTGCGCTCGAGGATCGACTCGAACTCGGGGGAGCGGTCCTGGTGCGCGCGCTCGAGGAGGTCCGCGGAGAGGCGCAGCGGCGTCAGCGGGTTCTTGATCTCGTGGGCGACCTGGCGCGCCATCTCGCGCCAAGCGGCGTCCTTCTCGGCGCGCAAGAGCTCGGCGCGGTTCTCCTTGAGCTGCCGCGTCATGCGGTTGAACGAGCGCGCCAGCTCTCCGAGCTCGTCGTGGCCCCCCGCGGGCACCTGCACGTCGAGGTCGCCGAGCGCCACTTGTCGCGTGAACTGTTGCAGCTCCTGGATCGGCCGCGTCGTGCGCCGCGCGACGATCAAGGTGATCAGCGCGGACACGAGCAACACGAGGACCGTCGCCGTGACGAGGTTCGCGGTGATGGTGCGCACGGGCGCATCGATATCGGGGAAGTCGACGCCGACGCCGACGACCCAGCCGAAGCCGCCCTCCGCGGGCGCGCGCATGTGCTGGAACGCGGCGCGTTTCTCGATGCCGCGGAAGATGTAATCGGGGTACATGCCGGCGCGGCTCGCGCGCGCCGCGGCCGCCATCTGCGGCAGGGCGACGACGGGCCCCGAGACGCGCTGGCCGTAGAGCTCGCGCGAGCGGTGCGCTTGGATCGTGTCCGCATCGGCGCCCCAGATCCAGGCGTACGTGGAACGGAAGATCCCGGTGTTCACGAGCCCTTCGCGCTCGGGGCCCTGGCGCAGCGCGCCATAGCTCTCGAGCTCGCCCTGGAAGCGCGCCCAGGAGAGGAGTCCGAGCACGAGCCCGCTCGCGACCCGCGGATCCTCCGCGCCGTCGACACGATGCGCGCAGCCAACGTGGTAGCGCCGCTCGATGGGCAGGGAGTCCGCGGGCGCGCCGCCGAGCTCGAGGCGCTGCCAGTCCAGCAGCGCGCTGCCCTCTGCGAGCGCGCGCTCGAACCACGGCTCCTGGTGCCATGGCCGCGCCTCGAGGGCCGCGCGCTCCGCCTCGGCGAGCGGCGCGCCATCGCGCCCGCGCGACGCCATGTAGCGCACGGTCCCGGTCGCGGTGATCGCGAGGACGTAGTCGAACGCCCCGCCCCCGACGACGACGCCATTGAAGAGCGACTCGACGTTCGTCGAGAACACCGAGGCGTCGTCGTCCCGGCCTTCGAGCGCCAGCTCCAGGTCGCGCACGTGTGCGAGCACCTCGACGTCTTTGCGGCGCTCGTCGATCTCGCGGTCGAGCCGCTCGGCGAGCTCTGCCGCGTGCCCGAGGAGGTGGTACCGTACGACGTCGTCCGAGATCCGCTCGCGCACGAAGCCATTGACCCAGAACGCGAAGCCGACAAACGGCACCATCACCGCAGCGAACACGGCGAGCACCCACTTGGTCGAGATCCGCCGTATCATGCTGCGCCCCCGAGTCTAACGCGATGCGCGTCGTCATCGTCCGCCTGTCCCACCTCGGGGATGTCGTCCAAACGCTGCCGCTCGTGCATGCGCTGCGCGCGTCGGTGCCCGACCTCGAGCTGGCTTGGGCCGTCGAGCCGCCGTTCGCCGAGCTGGTCGCCCCCCTCGCCCAGGTGTTCCCTTTCGAGCGCCACGGCGGGCTGAAAGCGTGGCCGCGCCTCGCCCGGGCGCTGCGCGCGTTCCGACCCGACCTGGCGCTGGACGCCCAGGGCAACTTGAAGAGCGCCGTCGCCACCCGCGTCAGCGGCGCGCCGCGCCGGGTCGGCTTCGCGCCGGCGGACTGGCGCGAGCCGTTCCACCGCCTGGCGCTGACGGAGCACGCGCCGCCGGCCCCGGGGCCGCACCTCGTCGAGCGGGTCTGGAACCTCGCCCAGTACATCGCGCGCGACCTCGCCGGAGGAAGGCTCCCGGCGGGCTGCGCCGACGCAGCGCTCGGCGCGCCGCTCGACCCCCTCTTGTCCCAGGACGAGCGCGACCGCGGCCGCGCGCTGCTCGGCGAGCGCGCGCCGCTCGGCACGGGCCGGCTCTGGTTGCTGCACCCTGGCCGGACGGGTGACCCGCGCACGTGGCCGGCAGAGCGCTTCCAGCGCCTCGCGGTGCGCCTCCTGACCGCCGGCCAGCGGGTGCTCGTGCTGACGGGGCCAGCGGAGGCCGACGCGGGCCGGCGCCTGGCGCGCGACCTGGCCCCCCACCCGGGGCTCGCCCACTGGACGGACCAGCGCGGGCTGCGCGACCTCGCGGCCGTGTTCCGGGCGGCGCGGGACCGCGGGGCGCGGCTCGTCGTCGGGGACTCGGGCCCCGCGCACCTCGCGGCGAGCGTCGGCTTGCCGGTGCGCCTCCTCGCCGGACCGATGGATCCGCGGCGGACGGGCCCGTGGCCGGCGCCGGGGGACCTCGCTGGATCCGGCGCCGGAGCTCCGGGGCATCCCCACCGCGTCGTGCTCGCGCCCCCGGCGCCCCTCTCGGGCGAAGCGTGGGCGCCGCGGGCGATCGAGACCCTCGACGCCGATGCGGTGGCGAGCTCGCTGCTGCGCGAAGACGGCCTCGCGTGGTGAGGCGCGCGAGCCGCCCGCCTACAGAGGAGCCGGCCTAAAGAGGAGACGGCCCAGCGAGCGCTCAGCGCGCCGGCGCCGCGGCGAGGCGCGCGCGGGCCTCGGCGAGGCGCTCCTGGACGTCGCGGTACTCCGGCCAGATCAGCTCGAGCTGGCGGTAGAGGTCGACGCGCTCGGCGTCGGTCTTCGCCTTGAGCGCGCGCTCGTAGAGCTCGGGGGCGGTGCGGATCGCGTCTTCGAGCGTGCCGAGGCGCGCCCGCGCGTCCTCGTGGAACTCGCGCTTCGCCAGCAGCGTGCGGTACGCCTCGGCCGCCTCTTCGAAACGGAAGTCCGACTCCAGCGCGAGCGCCGTGTCGTAGAGGTGACCCGCTTCGGCTTCGTCGACGACGAGCAGCTCTTCGGCGATGGCCTCGCTCTGGCGTTCGCTGCGGGCCTTGGCCGCGCGGAGCAGGTCGCGGGCGCGCTCGAACTCCCCGCGCAAACGCGCGATATCCGCCTTTTGGCGCTGGCCTGCGACGTCCGCTTCGACCGAGTAGTGCTCGCGCAGCGCGACGCCGTTCGGCACCTCCGGGTCGAGGTCGAGGGCGCGCTCGAGCGTGCGGTGGGCGGAGCGCCAATACCCCTTCTCCGCCTGCTCTTCGGCGAGGTGCAGGAGGCCGATGGCCTGCTCGCTGCGCACCTCCTTCAGCCGGCGCTCGGTGCGCGCGGCGTCACCGTCGTCGTACTTGCGCGACGACTCGAAGCCCGCGCGCGCCTCGGCGAGGCGCGAGCCCGAGAGCGAGCGCACACCGGAGTTGTAGTAGGTCCCCGCGGAGTCCTTGCGCCAGCCGAGGTACTGCGCGAGCTCGTCCGCCTGGAAGCGGGCGGATTCGTTCTCGGGGTCGTACTCGAGCGACTTGGCGTAACCCGCCATCGCCGCCTCGAACTCGCTGCGCGCGTGGGCTTCGCGCCCGATGTTGAACCAGCGGACGCTGAGCTTCATGATGAGCCGACTGCGCCAGGCTTTGGCCGGCTCCGACTCGGGGTCGAGGGCGAGGGCCGCATCGACCTGCTCGAGCGCCGCTTCGTCCTGGTCCGCAAACGAGAGCCGCCGCCCGCGCTCGAGCAGCAGCGCGACGAGCGCCTCCTGGCGCAGCTGGACGCCCTCGGTATCCTCGGGCCGGGCCGCCGCGATCCGGTCCGCGAGGGCCAAGGCCTCTTCGAACCGGCCGTTCTGGACGAGCCGCTCGACCTCGGCGGGGGTCTCCACCCGCTTCCCGGAGCTCGCGCAGGCGGTCAGACAGCCGAGGGCCACGGCCAAGCACGCCGAAGCAGCCCGGCGGCGCGGGGACGAGGGGGCGGGGAGGTCCGGGAGTGACGGGGCTCGCATGGCGTGTGGTACGACCGGCGGGGCTGGGTCTTCCCGGGCGGGTGAGGGCCTGGCCGCGGGCCGTACAGGGTAACGCGGGCGGGGCCCCGGAAGCCCCCTCAGCTCCGCATGGAGTCGAAGAGCACGACCCCGAGGCTCCCGAAGGCCAGCACCGGGATCCACGCCGCCAGCACGGGGGAGAAGCCCCCGGACAGGCCCATCGTGCGGAACACGAAGTCGAGGGCGTAGTAGAAGACACACAGGATCCCGCCGAGCGCCATGCGCTCCGCCCCGCGGCCGCGCTCGTACGTGAAGAGCAGGGGCACCCCCACGAGCAGCAGCACGAGGTTCGCCAGCGGGAACGTGAGGTGGTAGTGCCAGAGGGTCTGGTACGTGAGGTCCTCGGGCTCGCGGCGGATCAGCTCGCTGACCTCGCTGAAGCTGAGCTCGAGCGGCTCGCTCTGCGCGCGGCGGTACGTCAGCACCACGTCGGGCTCGAGCTTGTACCCGATCAGCTCCTCGATCGGCTCCTTCTCGAGCGGGGTGGTCGTATCGCCGTGCACGATGCGCGAGCGCAGCCCGTCGCGCAGCCGCCAGAAGTCGCCCGTCCACGTCGCTTCGGGCGCTTCGATGCGGAAGTAATCCGAGCGCCCGCCGCGCTGGCGGTCGCGGGTGATCACCTTGAGGTCGACGAGGCGCGGCGGCCCACCGGCGAGCGGCTCGGGGAAGAACGCGCCGATCAGCGCCGGGCTGCCGGAGGTGTCCGTCACGGCGATGTCCTCGAAGCGCACCTCGTGGGTGCGCTCCTCGAGCACGTACTTCAGCACGTCGCGCTCGGCGGAGAGGCCGCGCCCGACCGCCTCGCGCAGCAGGAACATCGCGAGGCACAGCGCCATGCCCAGGAGGAGCACCGGCAGCACGAGGCGCCGCGCGGAGAGGCCCGCGGCGAGCGCTGCGGTGACCTCGTTCGTCGACAGGAGCCGGTTGAAGGTGAACATCCCCGCGAGCAGCGTCACGAAGGGCGCGACTTGCAGGAAGAGGTACGGCAGCGTCAAGAGGTAGTACCGCACGAGGTACGACACCGGCGCCGTCGACCCGTCGGGCCACGTCTCGAGGAAGTCGTCGAGGTGGCTCGCCATGTCCATGACGAGGAAGAGCCCCGTCATGAGCAACATCGCCGTCGCGTACGAGCCGACGAAGTGCCCTGCGACGTAGCGGTCGAGGCGCGAGCCGAGGGGCAGCGTGCGGCTGCTCGGGCGCGGCGCGGCCGGCGGCTTCGGCGCAGCGGGCCGCAGGCCGGGTCTGTGGCGGGCGCTCATCGCCGGATCGCCTTCCGCAGGAGGCCCGTCGCGAGACCGCCGCCGACGATCGTCGTGATCCAGGGCCCGAACCAAGCGGGCAGGGACTCGGCGAGCCCGAACTCCTTGCCGATGCGCATGCTGAGCACGTAGTACACGATGCCGTAGCCCGCCGCGACCGCGAGCGCACCGAGCTGCGTGCCGCGGCGCAGGAGGAGGCCCGTCGGCGCGCCGAGGCCGAGAAAGAGGAAGAACGTGCAAGCCATCGCCGTTCGGCGGTGCAGCTCGTACAGCGAGGGGCGGCGGTCCTGCTCGGGGATCGTGCCCGCGGCGAGCGCGGCCCGGATCTCGGAGGACGCCCGGTAGCGCGGCTTCTGCCAGTCGCGGTTGTCGCGCGTGACGCTGCGCTCCAGGTCGACGACGAGCTCGACCTCCTCGAAGCGCCCGTTGCGCCCCTCGCGCGGGTCGAAGACCTCGGCGTCGCGCAGGACGCAGTGCAAGAACCCGTCGGCGATCCGGATGTCGACCGAGCCCGCGAACACGTCGCCCTGGACCTTACCCTCGGGCGAGCGGATATACGCGTCGTAGAAGGTGCCGGTGACCTCGTCGCGGTCGGCGGCTTTGAGGTAGAAGCCCTCGAGCGAGATGCTGGTGCGCCCCGGCTGGAGGTTCTCGATGACGGACGCCGCAGCTTCGACCAGGAAGCGCTTCTGGCGCTCCTTGAGCCGCGGCAGCTCCTCCGACACCATCCAGTACGTGCCGAGGGCGAGCACGACCGCCAGGGCGAGCGGGGCGAGGAAGAAACGCATGGGCCAGAGGCCCGACATCTGCATCGCGATCCACTCGCGGTCGGCGGCGAGGCGCCCGTAGACCGCCACGACCGCCAGCATGAAACACAGCGGCAGGACGTAGGGCGCGAGGCCCTTCAGCACGAGCGGCAGGAACTGCAGCAGGAGCGCCGGCTCGACGTTGGGCAGCTTGTGGACGGCGCTGACGACGATCCCGGGCAGGGCCACGAAGAGGAGCGCCGCCACCGCGAACAGGAACGCGGAGCCGAGCTGGCGCGAGATGTAGGCGTGGAAGCGCACGGGGGCGGGGAGAATACCGCGCGCGGCGTGGGAGCGTGCGCGCGGGCGGGCTACGATCGGTCGTGTGGCGCCCGAAGCACGTCAGCTCCTGAAGCAGAGCCTGAGGCGGAGCGTCGTCCTGGAGCGCACGGCGGAGGGCGGGCGCGTGTGGAAGCGCTTCCATGCGGAGAGCCCGTGGCGGCGCCTCTTCGACCGCGCGCGCGCGGCGCGTGAGGCGCGCCGCGCGGCGCTGGCGCACGCGGCGGGGCTGCCGGTGCCGCGGGTCCTCGCGCTCGGCGAGGACGGCGGCCATCCCGCCGTCGCCTTCGAGTGGATCGCAGGGGCGGTGCCCCTCGCGCAGGCGGCGCGGGGGCTCGCGCAGGGGCCCGCGCAGAAGCTCGCGCAGAGGCTCG
>CAYOBN010000043.1:17303-30511 GCA_964402175.1 uncultured Planctomycetaceae bacterium
ACAGAACTCGACCACGGCACGACACCGCAGCCCCGCGCCTCGGCGCTCGTCCTCCACGGCGCAGCCGCCGGGCGCGCCTACGACACCGCCGTGCGGCTCGAACTGCACGGGATCCCCGCGCCGCGGCCGCTGCGGCTCGTCTTCGGCCCCGAGCCCCGCGCGGAGTTCGCGCCCGCGGACGCCGAGCGAGCGCAGGAGACCACTGCGGTGCTGCTCGGCCGGCTCCTCGATCGGGGCCTCGCGTTCTTCGGGCCCGACGGCCGGGTCGTGCTCCCGGAGCCCTGGACGGAGCGGACCTGGGAGGAGCTCCTCGGCGGCTGCTCGCTGGCGGAGGACAGCGGGAGCGCGCTGGTGGCCGCGTGTATCACCCGAGGCCTCGCCGCGCGCGCGGACCTCTGGCCGAGCGTGGTCGCCGAGCTGCGCGGGACGCGCGCCGAGCGGGACAGCCTCGCCCGCGCGGGCCGAGGCGCGGCGCTCGCGGGCGCACCGAGGACTGGAGCGCCAGCCGCTGAAGCGCTCGCGAGCTCGAGCCCGAGCTCGGGCCTGGGCCAGAACCCCAGCCCCGCTGCCCCAGCGCGCCCCGCGCCACCGAACATCCCGCTGCGCCGCCGCGCGCGCGCCGCGCTGCTGCGGGGGGCGGTGCAGGCGGCCCGCGGGCTACCGCCGGCCGTGACCGCGGCCCTCGCGCAGGGCCTCGCCGCGGCCGCGGCGCGCGGCGACCGCGGGGCGCTCGCGCGCGCGAACCTCGAGCGCGCGCTGGGCGCGGAGCTCGGGCCCGAGGCGCAGCGCGCCGTCCTCGCGGCGGCGACGCGCTTCGCGGGCCGCCAGCTCGCGGAGTGGCTGCGCCTCGCGGTCCCGTGCGCGCCGGGCACCCGCGCTGCCGCGCGCGGCGCCTGGATCGACGCCGCCGTCGAGCTCGACGCGAGCGTCGCGCGCCTCGATGCGGTGCTCGCCCGAGGCCGCGGGGCGGTGGTCGTGACCGCGCACCTCGGCAATTGGGAGCTCCTCTGCGCGCGCCTCGTCCGGCGCGGCCATCGGGGGGCGGTCATCGGGCGCGTGCGCGAGCGTGACCCGAGCCACAGTTGGTTGACCGACATGCGGCGCGCCTACGGCGTCGAGACGATCCCCCAGGACGCCTCGCCGCGCCGCGCATTGGCCGTGTTGGCCGAGGGCGGCATCGTCGGCATCCTGTCGGACCTCTACGTGAAGCGCCTCGACCACGTGACCCTCGAGTTCCTGGGACAGGCGACACCGACGCTGACCGCGCCCGCCGCGTTCGCGCGCGCCTACGGCGGTCCGCTCGTGCCGATCCGCTGCACGGCGACGGACGGCGGCCGAGGCCCTTACCGGCTCGTCGTCGACGAGCCGCTCGAGCTGGCGAGCGGCTCGCCCCGGAGCGCGGCGCAGCGCGAGCTGTTGCAGCGCCTCAACGACGTCTACTCGGGTTGGATCCGCGCCCAACCGGAACAGTGGGCCTGGCACCAGCGCCGCTGGCCCGAGGTCGCCCGCGGGTCCAGCGCTGCGGGCCGCCCACAGGCGTAGAGGCATCAGGGACACAGCGCGGCGCGCGGAGCGACTTCGCCCGCGCGCCCGGCCCTGCGGTCACTCAGTCCCTCAGTCCCTCAATCCCTCAATCCCTCAATCCCTCAGTCCGCGGTGATCCCGAGCGACGTCGCCTTCGCGCGCACCGTCGCGTTCTCCATGATCGCGTCGAAGGTCTTGCGGCGGTACGCCTTGTAACCCGGCAGGAGGCTCGCGAACTCGGGGATCTGCACGAGGCGCCGCGCCGCTTCGTCGGCGAGCTCGGGGTCCGCCATGACGGCGACGAGTTCGACGAGGATGTTGACGGACTCCGCCGGATTGAACTTCGACGGGTAGTTGACCTTGTCGTAGTAGACCGCCGCGCCCAGGAGCTCTTCGTCGAAGAACTTCTTCTGATTGTCGAGCTCCTGCGCCTTCAGCGCGAGCGCTTGGTCGCGCTCGGGCCCCGACGTGCGCGCGGTGAACTCATCGATCGCCGCGAAGGCCTCTTTGTACTTCCGCGGCTTCGCGACGGTCGCGCGGTTGACCTCCCACTGCAGGTCCTCGAGCGTCGACGGCTGGTCGAGCTGCGCGACAGGCTCGAAGCGGGTCAACATGCGGTCGACCCACTCGCGCTGGTCGTGGTTCGGGTGGCGCTCGCGGAAGGAGCGCAGGCGCCGCACGAACACCCGCGCCTTCGGGCGCGTCGCTTTGCTGGCGAGGTGCGTGTCGTAGTAGTTCGAGAGCTGGTTCTGCCACTCCTGGGTGGCTTCCATCTGGCTGAGGCCCTGCGTCGACGTCTTGGCGCCCGACTCGAAGCGCGCGCGCATCTCGTCGTACTCCTTCTGCCACTCGGGGGAGAGCGACGCGCCCTTGAACTCCTCGAGCACCTTGCCGGCGCCCTTGGTGTCGTTCTCGCGCCAGAAGTCCTCGAAGCGCTGCTTGGCGCCGACCGGGTTGAAGCCGCCGGAGGTCGCGGACGAGAGGAGGCCCGGCCCGAACAGCACGGCGAGCAGGCCGAGCACCGCGAAGATCGCGAGGATCGCCCACGTCGGCATGCTCTTGCCCGCGGGGCGCCGGCCGCGGCGGGCGACCTGCCCGCCCGCGCCCGCGCCCGCATCGCCAGTGCGCGCCGTACGCGCGGCGCTCGCCGCGACCGTCTTACGCCCCGGCGCGGCGGCGGGGGCGGCCGGCGCTTGCCGGGCGGCGGGCGCGGCCGCGCCGCCGGTGCGACCGGGCGCGGTCTTCGGGCCTTCGCCCTCGTCGTACTCGAGCGTCAGGGTCGCGCCGCCGAGCTTGATGACGCTGCCCGCGGCGAGGACGGTCTCCTGCGCGACCGTGCGGCCGCCGATGGTCGGCGCCAGCACGCCCGGGCGGGGCTTGAGGCGCGCCACGCCCGCTTCGAAGAGCAGCTCGGCGTGCACCTCGGCGACGTCGGGTGACGCCAGCTTGAGGGTGGCGCCGTCGCCGCTGCCGATCGTGAGCTTGCCGGGGTTGAGCTTGAAGCGCCGTTTCGCGCCGTTCTCTTCGAGGGTCAGTCGCGCCATCCGCTGAGGTCGAGCTGCTGCTCGAAGCTGGTGTCGAGTCCGAACTTCTGGGTCCAGTAGCCACCGGCGACCCCAGAGGCCATCTCCTTGTGATCGGCCCCCAACAGATTGCGGTGGTGGCCGCTGGATCTCAACCAGCCAGCGTGCGCATTCTCGGGCTCCGGGCCGCCCTTGTAGCAATTCTCGCTCTTGCCGCGCTGGTACCCGACCAGCTTCATGCGGTCGAACGGGGAGTGCCGGGTCGGGTCGTCTTCGTAGTGCCCGAAGTTCCCGGTACGGTTCATGTACTCCGAGTGCCCGCGCGACGCCTCGTTGAGGGCCGCGTGCCAGGCGAGAGCGCGGCGGCCCATCATCAAGCGGTAGTCGTTGGTGATGCGCACCTGCTCGCGCTCGGTGCGGTTGGCCACCCCGGGTCCCGAGGTGCGGTCGGCGTCGAGCCGCGCCCAGAGCGCCTCGTTGCGCGCCAGCACCATGCGGCTCCGGTAGAGGTCGCGGGCCTCTTCGGGGCGCCACGCGAACGAGCGCACGTCGACTTCGTCGAGGTCCTGGGGCAGGCCCTCGATCCAGGCGGGGAACTTCTCGGGCAGGGTCAGGGGCTGGGGCGCGTACGACTGGCGGCGGCGCAGCCACGCGAGCTCGGGCAGCTCGTTGCGGAGCTGCTCGGGGACCCGGGCGGAGGCATTGCCGCGCCAGATGCGCGCGACCTCGGCGACGAGCTCGTCGACCTCGCGCTGCACCGCGGGGTAGAGCGCCGCCCGGTCCGCTGGCACGTCGGGGCCGGTGTACGGGTAGAAGTAGCGCTCTTCGTCGAAGATGAGGCGCAGGGCGCGCTCGCGCGCGGCGTCGAGCTCCTGGCGCGCTTCGGCGACGCGCTCGAGGCGCCGCAGGGAGCCCGCCCGCTCCATGCGCTGGACCGAGCGCTCGAAGCGCGTGACGAGGGCCTTGCCGAGCAGCTCGCGGGCGGCCGTGGAGCGCTTCGCCGCGAGCAGGAGTTCGCTGAAGGCCGCGTCGCGCTCGACCTGGACGCTGGTGGTCTCGAGGCGCAGCGCGAGGTCGAGCACGGCGGCGCTGACGGCGCCCACGGGGCCGACTTCGCCGAGGCCGGGCCCGAGGAGGCCCCCGCCGAGGGTGTCCCCTTCGGCCGGCCCGCGCTCGGTCGCGGGCTCGGGGCGCTTGCGGTCGGTGACGGCGACGGCGCGGTCGTCGCCGGGGCGGCCCGGGCGGGGCTGGGCGGCGTCCGGCACGGGGCCAGCAGCGGTCGTCTCAGCAGCGGCCGAACCCGCCGCGGTCGTCCCAGCGTCCGTCGCGCCGCCGTCCGTGGAGCCCGGGCCGAGGGCGACGTCGCGCGCGCCGGCGGGGGCGCCTTGCGCCGGTGCGGTGCCCGTCCCGGCCGATGCACCCGGCGACGCGGAGCCCGCCCGTGCGATGGCGTCCGGGTCGGCGGAGCCGCCCGCTGCGGGCGAGCCGGCTCCTGCCGCACCGCGGCCGGCGGCCGCGAGGCGGTCGGAGCTGCCGCTGCGGACGAGGTCCGCGCCGCCGAGCTCCGCGAGGACGCGCGCCACCCCGCCGCTCGCGCCCGCGTCCTGCTCGGGGAAGCGGGGGTGCGCGGCGGCGAGCAGGTCGACGGCGAGCTGGCGCTGGCCGTCGCGGTCGTAGCGCCAGGCGCGCAGGACGAGCTCGTCCGCCTCGCGCGCGGCCTGGGCGAGGGCCGAGCGGCGCCAGTCGGCGAAGGCCTCGCGGACCGTGGCGGCGACGCTCGGGTCCTCGGCCCAGCGCGTCGCCAGGGCGACGGCGTTGCGCCAGTCGCGGTCCTTCACGAGGCGCTCGAACTCGCGCAGCGCGGCGGCGGCGAGCGGGTCGGCGGGGGTGGCCGGAGCTGCGCTCGGCGCGGCGCCGTCGCGCTCCGGGACAGCGCCCGACGCATTGCCCCCGTTGGCCCCGGAGCCTGTCCGCGCGGGCCGTTTGTGAGCCGCGGCGCTGCGGCGCTCTGCGACCCAGTCGTAGGTCGTCGAGAGGGCCACCTCGGCCTGCTCGCGCACGACCGGGTCCTGGGCGCTGGCGACGAGGCCGCGCAGCGCGTCCAGGACCTCGCCCGGCTCGCGCGCGTCGCGGCCGGCGACGAGGGCTTCGAGCTCGGCGAGGGCGGCGGCGCGGGCCGCGGTGCGCTCGGCGAGGGCCGCGCGCAGGCGCTCGACCGCCGGCCCCGAGTGCGGCGCGAGCAGCTCGCTCGCTCGTTCGAGGCGGCCGGCGGCCATGTGGCGCTCAGCCTCCGCCAAAGGCACGGACTCGCCGCACCCGAAGAGCGGGAGCAAGGCGAGGAGCGTCGCAGTGGCGAGGGAGCTCGGGAGACGCATGGGCGGGCAGCCGGATCCTAGCGCGCCGCGGGCGGCGGGGGCAGGGAGCCCTAGGTTAACTACCCCATAAGACGCTTGACAGCCGCCGATTCGCCGCCAAAGGCCCACGGGCTCACGGGTCGCTCACGCTCCCGCGCGATGGCCTGCGCTGGCCCGCGCCCCGGGATTCGGGCCGGGCCCCCGTCGGGATTCGGGCCAGGCCCCCAGTTGGGCCTCGAGCCGGGCCTCAGGCGAGGATCCGTGGGGACAGGTCCCCGCGGCGGATGATCCCATCCGAGAGCGCTGCAGCCCGCCGGAGCTCATTCTCGAGCTCGCGCACGTTGCCCGGCCAGCGCCAGGCCTCGAGGGCCGCGAGGGCCTCGGGGGTGACGCGGAGGTCGCGCCCGAGCTCCTTGGCGGTGCGCTCCACGAAGAAGCGCACGAGGTGGCGCACGTCCCCGGTGCGCTCGCGCAGCGGCGGGAGTTGCAGGGTGATGACCGCGAGGCGAAAGTAGAGGTCCTCGCGGAACGTGCCCTGCTTCGCGCTGGCGACGAGGTCCTTGTTCGTCGCCGCGACGACCCGCACGTCGACGTGCCGGGAGCGGTTCGAGCCGACGGGCCGGACCTCGCCGTCCTGGAGGACACGCAGGAGCTTCGCCTGCATCTCGAGCGGCATGTCCCCGATCTCGTCGAGGAACAGCGTGCCGCCGTCGGCGGCGACGAAGTGGCCGGGCCGGTCCTGCACAGCGCCCGTGAACGCGCCGCGCACGTGGCCGAAGAGCTCGCTCTCGAGCAGGTTCGCGGGCACGGCGGCGCAGTTCTCCGCCAGGAACGGCCGCGCTTTGCGGGCCGAGTGTTCGTGCAGCGCGCGCGCGACGAGCTCCTTGCCCGTGCCCGTCTCGCCGAGGATCAGCACGGGCACATCGGTCGGCGCGACCTTGGCGAGGAGCTCGCACACCTTCCGCAGCGCAGGGGAGTCCCCCACCATGCCGAAGCGGCGCGGCACGTCGCCTTGTGCCTCGCTGAGGTCCGCCGTCGCGGGGGTGGGCGCTGGCAGCCCGGCCGCGAGCGCGTGCAGCGCGTCGAACAGCCCCGCTGCGCGGGCGTCGTCGACGAGCGACTGGAAGCGCGCTTCGAGCTCCGCGCGCGTGAGGGGGGCGCTCATCGGCCGAGGCGCTCCAGCTTGGCGTACTGCAGCAGCAGTTGTTTCGTGCCGGCGCCAGGGAACGTCACCGTGGCGCGCGCGTTGACGCCGCTGCCGACGAGGGCGGTGATGCGCCCGCGGCCGAAGTGCGCGTGCTGCACGAGGTCGCCGACGGCGAGGCTCGCGCCGGGGGCTTCGTAGGCGCCGAGCGCCGCCACTTCCTCCGCGCGCCGCACCGCGGGATCGACGCTGCGCGCAGGCTCGTCGCCGCCCCCGACACAGGCCGCGGGCAGCTCGTCGAGGTACCGCGAGGGGCTCGCGGGCCGGCCGCCGCCGAAGAAGCCGCGGTAGCCGGCGTGGGTCAGCACGAGGTGGCGCTCCGCGCGCGTGATGCCGACGTAGAAGAGCCGCCGCTCCTCTTCGACGACTTGGCTCTCGTCGGCGGCCTCGGCGAGGGCGCGCCCGTGCGGGAGGAGCTCCTCCTCCACGCCGGCGAGCACCACGAACGGGAACTCGAGTCCCTTCGCCGCGTGCAGCGTCATCAAACGCGCTTGATCACCCGACGACTCCTCGCCGTCGGCGTCGGCGACGAGCGCGATGTCCTCGAGGAACCCGCGCAGGCCCGCGCCGGAGTGGAGGCGGTCGAACTCGTCGGCGTAGGCGCGGAGCTCCTCGACGTTGGCTTCGCGGTCCTGTGTGCCTTCGCCGTCGTCCATCTCGGCCATCCAGCGCGGTCGATCGAGCTCTTCGAGCACGAGGTCGAGCGCGACGCCGGCGTCGAGCTCGCGCACGTCGCCCAGCCGCACGACGAGCTCGCGGAAGCCGAGCAGCGCGCCGCGCGCGCGGCCTCGGATGCCTTCGAGCGCCGCGTCGTCCTCGAGCGCCTTCACGAGCGGCACCCGCCGCGCGGCCGCGAACGCGGTGAGGCGCTCGAGCGAGGTCTCACCGATGCCCCGCGAGGGTGTGTTCACCACGCGCAGGAACGCGACGTCGTCGGCGGGATTCACCGCGAGGCGCAGGTACGCCACGAGGTCCTTGATCTCGCGCCGCTGGTAGAACTCGAGCCCCGCGATGACCTGGTACGGGATGGCCTCGAGGCGCAGCGCCGCTTCGATCGCGCGCTGCATGAAGTTGGCCCGGTAGAGCACCGCGCAGTCCGCGTAGCGCCCCCCTGCGGCCACGTAACGCCGGATGCGCTGCGCGATCTCGCGCGCTTCGTCGTTCTCGTCACCGCACTCGACGATCGTCAGCGGCTCCCCCACGTTCGCGGGGTCCGTGAAGAGCTCCTTGTGTTTGCGCGCGCGGTTGTTGCGGATGACCGCGTTCGCGGCGTCGAGGATGTGCTGCGTCGAGCGATAGTTGCGCTCGAGGCGCACGACGGCGGCGCTCGGGTAGTCCTGCTCGAAGTCGAGGATGTTGCGGATGTCCGCGCCGCGCCAGCCGTAGATGGACTGGTCGGGGTCGCCGCACACCGACAGGTTGCCGTGGTGCGACGCGAAGTGCCGCACGATGAGGTACTGCACCCGGTTCGTGTCCTGGTACTCGTCGACGAGCACGTGCTGGAAGCGGCGCGCGTAGGCGTCGCGCACCCCCGGGTGCTCTTCGAAGAGGTGCAGCACGAGCAGCAGGAGGTCGTCGAAGTCGACGGAGTTCAGCTCGGGCAGGCGGCGCAGGTAGAGCGCCTCGACCTTCTTGAAGACGTCCTCGTCGAGGCTGGCGTCGCGCGAGAGCACGAGCCCGTCGGACTCGGCCGCGGCGCGGTTCTTGCGCGCGCTGATCCACGAGCCGATGGCCTGTGGCCGGAAGCGCTTGGGGTCGTAGTCGAGGTCCTTGACGAGCTGCTTCAGCAGGTTGTTGCGGTCCGCCGTGTCGAGGATCGTGAAGTCGCGGGTGTAACCCGGCAAGACGTCGATCTCGCGCCGCAGGATGCGCGCGGCGATGGCGTGGAACGTCCCGATCCAGAGCCCCGCGACGCTGCCGAGGGCGCGCTCGACACGGGCGCGCATCTCGCGCGCCGCTTTGTTGGTGAAGGTGAGCGCGAGGATCGACTGGGGCGGCACACCGCGCACACCGACGAGGTGCGCGATGCGGCTCGTCACGACGCGCGTCTTGCCGGAGCCGGGGCCTGCGACGATGAGGAGCGGCCCGTCTCCGTGCACCACGGCGGCGCGCTGCGCGTCGTTGAGGCCCGCGACGAGCTCGGCTTCGCTGGCGGCGCCTGCGTAGCCGGGGCCGCCGTAGTTGGCGCCGACGGAAGGGGCGCCAGCAGGGGCGCCTGGAGCGCGCTCGCCTCTGGACCCGCGCTCTGCGCCCGCGCGCTGCGTCCCTGCGACGGACGCCTGCCCCGCTGCTTTGACATCGAACCAATCCATGCGCGGGAGAGTGTACCGCGCGCGCCGCGTCACGCGCCTTGCAGCGCGTACCAGGCGCGCCCGAGCCACTCGTGCAGCGCCCAGACGGAGAGCTGGAACGACTCCGCGCGCGGCACGAGCCCCATGCCGAAGCTCTCCGGCGGCGACGCGCCCGCGGTCGGTGCGGGCAGGACACGCAGGCCCGCGCGCTCGAACGCATCTGCGGCGCGCGCCATGTGCCACGCGTGGGTCACGAGCGCCACCCGTGTGACCCCTTCGGCGCGCAGCAGCTCGGCGGTGAAGCGCGCGTTCTCGCGTGTGTTCACGGAGCGCTCCTCGCGCCAGCGGACGGCGACACCGAGCTCGTCCTCGACGAAGCGCGCGAGGGTGCGCGCGAGCGGCGGGCGATCGGGACGCACGACGCCGCCGCTGAGCGCGAGCGGCAGCCCCGTGCGGCGCGCGAGGCGCGCGCCGTAGCGGCAGCGCTCGAGGCTGAGCGCACCGGGTTGGTCGTCGCCGTACTCCGGCAGGTCGGCGCGGTGGTCGCCCGCGAGCACGACGATCGCGTCCGCGTCGAGCGCCGTCACGTCCGGCGGCAGCGCGGGGTGGACCTGTAGCGAGCCGATCAGCGCCGCGGACACGACGGGCAGGGCGAGCGCCGCGGCGCAGAGCCCCGCGGCCGCGGCGAGGAGGATGCCACGCTTCCGTAGGCGCGCGCGAATGGCGAGCGCGAGCCCGAGGAGCCCGGCGACGACGAGGGCCCCGGGCGGCAGGAGGAACGACTTCAGGACGGTGAACGAAGCGAGCATGGTGCGTCGCTCAGCGCCCGTCGGCGTCGCGGATGACGAGGAGGCGCAGCTCGGTCTGCTCCTCGATGGCGAAGCGCACGCCTTCGCGGCCGAGGCCGGAGTCCTTCACGCCGCCGTACGGCATGTGGTCGGCGCGCCACGTCGGCACTTCGTTGATCACGACCCCGCCGACCTCGAGCTCGTCCCAGGCGCGCAGCGCGCGGTGGAGGTTCTGGGTGAACACCCCGGCCTGCAGGCCGTAGCGCGTCCGGTTCGCCTCGCGGAGGGCCGCATCGAAGTCGGCGACACGCTGCAGGACGGCGACGGGCCCGAACGCCTCGCCGACGACGAGCTCGGAGTCCGGAGGCACGTCCTCGAGCAGCGTCGGATCGAGCGCCGCGCCGCGCCGCGTCCCGCCTGCGAGCACCCGCGCGCCGCGCGCGCGGGCGTCGTCGATCCAAGCGGCGAGGCGCTCGGCTTCGGCGTCGCTGATGAGCGGGCCGCAGAAGCTCGCGGGGTCGCGCGGATCGCCGGCGCGGAGCTCGCGGGCGCGCTCGACGAGGCGCGCGCGCACCGCGTCGTAGACGGCGTCGACGACGAGGATGCGCTGCACCGAGATGCAGCTCTGGCCAGCTTGGTGGAACGCACCGGCGAGGAGGCGCTCGACGACGGCGGCGACGTCGACGTCGGCATCGACGATGACCGCGGCGTTCCCGCCGAGCTCCAGGGTCACGCGTTTCTTGCCCGCTTTGGCTTTGAGCGCCCAGCCGACGCTGTCGGAGCCGGTGAAGCTCAGCCGTTTCAAGCGCGGGTCCGTCGCGAGGACCTCGGCGTCCGCGGCGCGCGCGGGCAGGATCGAGAACGCCCCCGCCGGCATCCCGAGGTCCGCGAGCACCTCCCCCACGAGGAGCGCCGACACCGGCGTCGTGCTCGCGGGCTTCAGGACGAAAGGGCAGCCCGCCGCGATCGCCGGGGCGACCTTGTGGGCGACGAGGTTCAGCGGGAAGTTGAAGGGGGTGATGAAGCCCGAGGCCCCGATGGGCACCCGCTTCCACATGCCGCGGTACCCCGCGGCGCGCTCGTTGACCTCGAGGGGCAGGACCTCGCCGTAGCTGCGCACCGCCTCTTCGCCGGCGATCCGAAAGGTGTCGATGAGGCGCTGCACCTCGCCGCGGGCGTCGCGCAGGGCCTTGCCCGCCTCGGCGACGAGGGCAGCGACCAGGGTGTCGGCGCGCGCGGCGAAGGCCTCGGCCGCGCGCGCGAGCCACGCCTGGCGCTGGTAGGGCTTCGTACGCGCGAGCGGCACCTCCGCGGCGACGGCCGCGGCGATGGCGGCTTCGAGCTCGGCGGGTCCGGCGAGCGCGACCTCGGCCCACGGGGCCCCGGTGAACTTGTCGCGCACCGTGAGTTGCGCGGCGGTCAGCCGCGGCTCACCCGCGAGGTAGAGGGGGCGCGGAGAGGAGAACGACGGAGGGGGCTCGGAGCGCGGCGTCATGGGCGGTGCCCCGCAGCATGGCGCACGGCGCGGTCCCCGCGGGTGAGGCCTCTCGAAAAAAAGAGGCCCCCAGGTCCGGGGGAAGACCGTCCCTGGGGGCTGGGCTCATGACCGGGAGAGATCGGGTCGCCTGCCAAGAAAACCCGAAAAGGTCAGAGCCCTCTCAAGAGGAGGATCGACTCGCCGCGGCCTTGCTCGCCTTGTATTCTCCGCGGCGCGTCTAGGTGCGAAGATTAAGCGCTCCGGGTGGGCTGCACCAGGGCCAACCAAAAAAAACCCACTCGAATCCCGCAGAGAGCGCCGCCCCGGGCCCCGAGACACAGAATGGACACAAACAAACCGGCCACCCGTGACAGCGCACCGCGCGAGCGGGAGTCCGTCGCTGCGCGCTGGGGAACAACACCTAGGGGCGTTCACTATGCCACAGATCGCTTCCGCACGCAAGGGCGGCGCACTCGGGATCCGAGGCTCGTGCAGGCCCTGCTCCAGCGCGTCGCGCCCGGGGTTCGGTTCGAGCGCGCGCTCGATGCTCCCTGCGGGACGGGCCGCCTGTCGGAGTCGCTCGCGGCCTGCGCGGCCGCGGTGGTCGCGCTGGATGTCTCGGCGGCGATGCTCGGTGCGCCGGGGGCGACGTTCGGCGGCGCGCGGCGTTGCCAGGGGAGCATCTTCGGGCTGCCGTTCGCGGACGGCACGTTCGACCTCGCCGTCGCGTGCCGCCTCCTGCACCACTTCGCGTCGGAGACCGAGCGCCGCGCGGCGCTCGCGGAGCTGGCGCGGGTCACGCGGGCGGAGGGGCTCGTCGTCGTGTCCTACTGGGACCGCGCGTCGTGGCACGCGTGGCGCCGGCGTGCGCCGGGGCCGCTGCGGCGCCGGGGCACCGACCACCGCGTGGCGATCGCCGCGCGCACGCTGGACACGGAGCTCGCCGCGGCGGGCCTCGAGCCGCTCGCGCGCGCCTATTCCGCGCGGTTCCTGTCGCCGCAGACCTTCGTCGTCGCGCGGCGCGGTGCCGGGCGCGGAGTCGAGCGCGGCGCCGCACACGGAGGCCGCGCGTGAGCGCCAAGCTGACGGAGCGCACGCTCTCGATCGCCCCGGATGGGGCCCTCTTGCGCGTGCAGTGCGCGGAGCCGGGCGGCGTGCCGCTCGCGCTCGCGTGCGCGCGCGAGCTCGCCGAGCGGCGCGCGACCGAGGCCGGTCCGCGCGCATTGCACGACGGGTCAGAGGTCTGGCTCAAGGCGGCGCCCCTCTCCCCCTCCGGGGCCCGCCGCCACGGGCGCGCGCGCTGGCTCGGTCGGAGCGCGCCGCGGCTCCGCGAGCTCGCGCACCTCACGTGGCTCGCGGCCCGGCTCTTTCGGGTGCCGCGCCCGCGCTTCGCGGCGGCGGCGTACCGCGGCGCAGAGCTCGTGCACCAGCTCCTCGCGACGGAGGCCGTCCCGGGCGCGCGCCCGTTCGGCAGCGACGGGGCCGACTGGCGCGACGGTGAGCTCGCGCGCGAGCTCGGGGCGGAGCTCGGGCGCATGCACGCGCTCGGGTTCCTGCACGGGGACGTGTATCCGCGCAACGTGCTGGTCGCGCCGCCGGAGTTCGGGGCGGGGCCCCGGGTCGAGCCGGAGGCGACGGGGACCCTCGGGGGCCCGGCCACGGGCGCCGAGCCGCAGGGCGGCGCGCGGCCTGCGGGGAGCGGGCGGCGCCTCGTCTGGCTCGACTGCTGGGCCGGGGGCCCGGGCCACGGCGACCGCAGCCCGTGGCGGCCGCTCGCGCGCGACCTCGGCACGTGGTTCGCGACGGCGGCGGAGCGCTGGGGCGCGGACGAAGCCGCCGTGTTCTGCGCGGCCTACGGCGCCGCGCGCGCCGCGAACGGCCGGCCGGTCCGCGAGCCGCGGGCGCTGCTCGCCGCGGCGGTGCGCGAGCGGCGGCGCGAGCTCGCCCGCATCGAGCGCGAACCGCGCCGCGCGGGCCCGGCGGGTCCGCCGCGGGCGGGCTGGGAGCCCCCGCGGGCCCTCTACGCGGCCATCGGTTCGGGCCTCGG
>CAYOBN010000043.1:30611-41656 GCA_964402175.1 uncultured Planctomycetaceae bacterium
TCGGGGCTCGCCTCGGGGCGCTGAGGGCTCAGCGCGCGAGGGTCCTCTGGAGCTCCTCCGCGAGCTCGCGGTCGTCCCCGGCGACGGCGACGGGGTGCACGCCGCGCGCCGTCAGCCCCGCGAGCACGCGGTCGGTGAGCGCGGCGAGCGTCGGCGCCGCGGCGCGGCCCGCGGCGTCCGGCACGCGCACGGCGAAGGCCAGGTCGGCGCCGAAGAGGCGCGCGCGGCGCGCGAGCTCGAAGCCGGAGGCGACGAGCACGGCGACGACCGCGTCGCCCGCCGCGGGCCGCGCGGCGAACCAGGCCTCCTGGGCCGCCTGACCGCGGTCCAGGCCCGCAAGGGCAGCGAGGAGCGCGTCGACGTCGCCCTCGGGCGCGAGCCCGACCCGCGCGCGCCGCAGGAGGTCCGTCTCGCCGAGGTCGTCGCGGAGGTCCCAGACGCACACGAGCGCCCCGACGCGCTGGACCGCGGCGCGCTCGATGAGCCCGAGGTGCGTCAGGGGCGAGCCCCCGCGGGCGCCCCCCGCGAGCGGCCGGAGGCCCAGGGGTCCGGCGAGGCCAGCCGCGAGCGCCGCGGGATCGGCGACGCCGGCGTCGCACACGAGGAGCAGCGCCTCGGCCTCACCCGGCTGCCGGGGCGCGGCGAGCGCGGCGACGAGCCCCGGTGGCTGCGGCCCGGCGATGGGGTCGAGCTCCACCCCGGGCGCGTGCGCGTACAGGAGCGCGAGCGCGCGCGGGCCGAGCTCGAAGGACGCGAGCACCGTGCGCCCGTGCCGCGCGAGGTCGCGCCCGTCCGCGGGGGCCGCGCCCGTCGCCGCCGTCGCCGCGGCGCGCAGCGTGAGGAACTCGCCGAGGGTGGCGGCGCTGCGCGAGGCCTCCCCCGCCGCCCCGGACCGGTCCGGCAGGAGCGCGAGGAGCACCCCCACCGCGGCGAGCGCTGCCACGGCCTGGGCCTTCACGCCGCGCGCACCTCGCGCAGGGCCGCGAGCGGTCCGCGGTGGTCGGGGATGAGCTCGAGGTCCATGACCTCGCCCTCCGCCCGGATGAAACGGGTGCGGCCAGCGCCGACCTCGGCTTCGCCGACGCCCGCGATCCGTCCGCGGGTGAGGACCGCGCCTTCGAGGCAGCAGACACACGAATAGTCCGCGGTGCAGTCCACGCCGAAGACGGTGCCGGTAACGAGCGCTTCGACGTGGGCGGTGCGCACGAGGAGGCGCCGCGCGTTCCTGCCGCCGGAGTCCCCGCGCGCCGTGTCCGCGGGCGGGGCGTCGGTCGCGATGCGCAGCGCGCCGCGGGTGAGGTCGAACGCGAGGTCGCTGTCCGAGGCGTAGGCGGGCACCGTCGCGCGCGTCTCGGGGCCGAGCTCGAGCACGAGGTCGGCGCTGACCGCGAGGCGCAGCGGTTGCGCGCCGGTCTCGAGCGTCCCCCCGCGCCGCAACCCCGCGGCGAGCGCTGCGACGTCGGCGACGGGTGTCCCATCGAGGCGCAGCCCCGCGAGCACCGTGCCCGGCGCGGCCTGCCAGTCCGCGGCCGCCGGCCCGCGGCCGCGCAGCCAGAGCGCCCCGAGCGCGACGGCGAGCAGCGCTGCGGCGACGAGCACGCTCCGAAGTCCGGGCGTGAGCCACGGCGCGCGGGGCTCCGACGCCCGGCCGCTCGCGCGGGGTCCACTGGTGCGGGCATCACTCCCGCGGGCATCGGTGGCGCGGGTACCGCGGGCGACTTCGGCGCGGGGGCCGCGCAGCGGGGCGGCGCTCGCGGGGGCAGCCGCGGGGGCGGCGGCAGCGCCGGCGAGGAACGCGGCCCGCACGGAGGCGCGGTGCTCCTCGCGCGGCGGCGGCGGGACGATGGCGTCGAGGGCGCGCGCGAGGGACGCGGAGGGGGCCCCGTCGCCTTCGAAGCGTCCGCTGACGAACGCGGCTCGGAGGGCCGCGCGGAAGGGCGGACGCGCGGGCGGGAGGGCGGCGTGTTCGGGCGCGAGGACGGGGGCGAGCTCCGCCTCGAGGGAAGCGAGCTCGGCGTCCGCGGGAGACGCGTCGTCCTCCGCACCGTCGCGGCGGTGCGGGTCCTGCGGGTCCACCGGGTCCCCATGCGGCTCGCGGTCGGGCATCAGTGGTCCTCCGAGCGCTCTACGCGCGGCCTCCGTCTTTGGGACGGAACACCCCGGAATCCGAGAGCGAGCCGACGCCGAGGGCGCGCCGCAGCTCTTGGAGGGCGCGCGAATAGCGCTTGCGCACCGCGGTCTCGTTGCGGTCCACGATCGCGCCGATGGCCTCGAACGAGAGCCCTTCGTAATAGCGCAGCACGAGCGTCTGGCGCAGGAGCTCCGGCAGCTCGTCGATCGCGCGGGCGACGCGGGCGGCTTGGTCGTCGTCGTCGAGGTGTTGGCCGGCTTCGGCTTCGCGCGCGACGAGGGCGGGGTCGTCCAGGCCCGCGGGGTCCTCGAGCGATTGGTGGTCGCGCTGGGCCCGGCGGCTGCGCCAGAGGTCGCGCACCTTGTTGGACGCGATCGTGAAGACCCAGGGCGCGAGGGGGCGCTCGGGGTCGTAGGACTCGATGGCGCGGTGGACGTGCAGGAAGACGTCCTGGGTCAGGTCCTCCGCCAGGTGCTCCTCGCGCACGAGCCGCCGGATGAACCCGTGCACGCGCTCGAAGTACGCGTCGAAGAACGCCGCCAGGGCCGCCGCGTCGCGCCGGACGAGGGCCTGGCGCACGGAGCGGTCCAACTCGGGGACGTCCGGTCGGGCGGGAGGAGAAGACAAACGCGGGGCTCGCAGGGGGCCGGGGGCGCGGGATGGTAACGTCTCGCGCCCATGCGAGAGCACCAGCGCGCGTTCGTCGACTTCATGCTGGAGGTCGGCGTCCTCACCTTCGGCGACTTCACCACCAAGAGCGGTCGCCGTACCCCGTACTTCGTCAACACGGGCCGCTACCGGACCGGCGGGCAGCTCGATCGGCTCGGGCGCTTCTACGCCGAGGCGATCCTGGAGCGCTTCGGCGACTCCTTCGACGTGCTGTTCGGGCCCGCGTACAAGGGCATCCCGCTCGTCGTGGCGACCGCCGGCGCCCTCGCGCGCGAGTTCGGCCGCGACGTCGCGTTCTGCTTCGACCGCAAAGAAGCGAAGGACCACGGTGAGGGCGGGGTGCTCGTCGGGCACCCGCTGCGGAACGGGGACCGCGTGCTGATCGTCGAAGACGTGACGACGGCGGGCACGTCGGTGCGCGAGACGGTGCCGAAGCTGCGCGCGGCGGCCGACGTGCGCCTCGCGGGCCTCTTCGTGTCGGTCGACCGCCAGGAGCGCGGCCAGGGCGAGCGCACGGCGCTCGCGGAGCTGGCCGCGGAGTTCGACATGCCGACGGGTGCGATCGTGACGATCGACGAAGTCGTCGCGGCGCTCGCGGAGCGCCAGGTCGGCGGGCGGCCCCTCCTCGACGCGGCGCTGCTCGCGCGCATCGCGGATTACCGCGCGCAGTACGGTGCGCGGGGCTGAGGGCGGCCTGCGGCGTGGGGCGCTCGCGCTCGCGCTGGCGGTCGCGCTGGTGGCGACACCGGCGCGGCGGGAGCCCGACGGGGAACCAGCCGGGACGACGGCAGGCGCGGAGACCGGCGCAGCTCCCGCGCCCCGAGCCGCTGGCCGAGAGCTCGTCCTCGGGAGCGCGGCCTGGGAGCCGCGCAGCGGGTCGAGCTTCACGCGCCTCGGCCGCGGCGCGGGCGGTGTCGGGGGGCCGGTGCTCGCGGCGGAGCTGGGTTTCGCGGCCGCGGCTGTGCCCGTAGATGTGCCCGTAGATGTGCCCGCGCTGGGCCCGCGCGAGGAGCTCGAGCTCTGGGCGACGGTCGGGGCGGGCACCGTCGGGGTGCTGTGGGTCGCGCGCGCGGACTCCGCGCCCGAGCTCGCGCTGCGGGTCGAGGGGGGCGCGACGCCGGCGACGGGGGCTGCGCGGGGCCCTGTATCGACCCTGGGGCCGGTGCCGGGGCCGGCGCTCTTGCACGTCGAGTTGCTCTGGGTCGGCGCGGGTCCGCCGGCGCCCCGACTCGAGGCCGTCTCCCTCCGGGTGGTGCCCGAAGTCCGCTGACGCGGGCTGGCGCGCGCTCGGTTAGCCTCAGGGTCCACGCAGTTCCGGAGCAATTTTTCCGGGATCGGGGTCACGCCTGGTCGCTTCGCACCACAGTCAAGGGCAGCACGACGCGCCGAGCGGCGGTTCGTCCAGGCTGCCCTCCGTGGTGACCCTGTCGCCCGTGACCGTTTCCTTGCCCGCATGGTCTGCATCCCCCGCTTCATCCGCCACCTGGACGTCGGCCGCACGCTGCAGCCGTGCGAGGTCGACGACCTCGCCCAGGCCACGTTCGAGCGCCTCTGGGCGCGACTGCCGTACTTCCGGGGCAACGCGTCCCTCGAAGTGTTCGCGTTCCGAACGGCGCGGAACGTGCTCTCCGAACGCTTCCGACAGAGGACCCGGCGGCCGGCGCAGCTCCCGCTGTCGGTGCTGCCCGACGGCCCGCTCGACCCGCGGACGGACGCCGAGGACCAGCTCGGCGCGGAGTTCGACGTCGTGCTCGCAGCGTTCGATCGCCTGCCGCCGACGACGCGCGCGCTCGTTCGGATGCGGGTGCAGGACGGCTGTAGCTTCGAGGAGCTCGCCGTGACCTTCCACACGAGCGCGGAGACGCTGCGCAAGCGCTGCGAGCGGGCACTGCGCTGGGTCCGCGCCGTCGCCCTGCGCCCCGAGCGCGGCGCGGGAGGGCGGCGGTAAGCGCCGCGCCCAGGGAATCGGGGCCCAACGGACGCCCCCCGCGGCGACGCGGTATGCCCTTCGGGTCCGGCGGCGGCCGCCCCGTCGAGGGGTCGCCGGGGCCCGGCGGGGAGCCCGCGCTCGGCGAGGTCGAGGCGACGCTGCAGCGCGCCCTCGAAGCGCGCGCGGTCGCGGCCGCCCACCGCTCCGGCGCCCCCACCGCCGACGAGCGCGCCGCCCTCGCCCGCATGGCCGCCCACATGGAGCGGACCCGGCCGACGGCGGCGGAGGCGAAGGCAGTCTTCGCGCCGGACGGCGCGCTCGCGGCGTCGCGGGCCCCGGGCGGCGCGCCCCGGCGGGGCCCGCGGTGGCCCGTGCTGCTCGCCCCGCTCGCGGCGGCTGCGGCCCTCGCGCTCTGGCTCGGGCCGCGCTGGGCCGGGGAGGCCCCCGCAGCGGACGACGTGTACCTCGGCGATGCGGGGCCGCCCGCACAGGCGCTCGCGCCCTTCCCCGGCCGGGTCGTGTGGGACGACGGCGGCGACGGCGGCCTCGTGCGCGTGCGGGTGCTCGACCTCGACGCCGAGCGGCGCGTTTGGCTGGAGCGCGAGACGACCGCGACCACGTTCGAGCACGCGGGCCCTCTGCCGGCGCGCTTCGAGGTGGTCGTCGATCGGCCGAGCGACGATGGGCTGGCCCGCGAGGTGCTGCTGTGCGCGTCCTACGCCGCGCCCTAAGTGCCTGCGGCACAGAGGTCGGTTCCGACGGCGGTGGCCCGGCGCGTCCGCGCGAGGCGCAGCGCGTTCCCGATCGTCCGCTGCTGTCGGGGACCTGGCTGCGACGCAGCGCGGGCCCGCAGGGGCGCCGCGCTCTGAACCGACTTCCGTGGCGCAGGCTCCTCTGCGCCACCGCGCTCGCGTGGGCCGTCGCGACCGCGCACGCGCTCCCGGCGCAGGGCCCTGGGCAGGACAACCCGAGCAGCGGGCGCGCACGGACCGACGCGCCAGCGCTGACCCTCGACGCGCGCGCGCTGCGTGCGACGCTCTCCGTGCGCCCGTGGGGACCCGAACAAGAGCGCGCGCGCGCGACGCTGCTCGCGGCGCTGGACCAGCTCGCGCAGGTCGGGTCGGAGGCGGTTGAGCCGGAGCTCCAGGGCGCGAACGCAGCGCGGCAGCGGCTCGCGCTCGCCGAGGTCTACCTCTGGCTGCTCGACTACGCCTCCGCCGAAGACGCCGCGCCGGCGTTCGAGCGCGCGGAGGCGGCGCTCAGCGCGACCGAAGCGATCCTCGGAGCGGACGCCCTCTTCGCCGCGCTGCTCGACCGCGCCGCCGGCCACGCGCTACGCCGCCACGACTTCGCCGCCGCCCAGCGGCTGCTGCGCAGCGACCGCGTCGAGCGCGCCGTCGACGCCGGCCACCTCGACGCCCTCTGGACCGCGACCGCCGCCGCCTCCCTCGCCCTCGACAGCGGCCGGTACGGAGCCGCCAAGGAGCTCCTCGACCAGGCCGCCGCGCACACCGACCGACACCCCGGCGACGCCGGCGACCTGCTCGGCGTCCGCATCGCCGCCCTGCGGGTCCTGCTCGAAACCGAGCGCGGACGCGTCGACTGGGCCCGCGCCGCGCTCGCCGAACAGCGCGAGCGCACGCGGCGCCTCGCCCAGTCGACGCAGGAGAGCACCGCGCGGCGCAACGAGCTGCGCACACGCCTCCTGCTCTTGAGCGAGCTGCGCATCGACAACGCACGCGGCGCCGCAACCAGCGCGCTCGCGCGCGCCGGCGGCCTCGTGCCGCGCACCCCCGCGTGGCCCGCAGAAGCTTCCCTGGGCCAGGATCTCAGGGGGAAGTGGGGAGGGGGCGGGGGAGGGGTGATCGCGTCGCCGCGGTGGTCGTCGGCACCGCCGGTGCCCCCACCCCCAACCTCGACACCAGCCCGCTCGAAGCGCACCACCCGATCACTCCCCGAAGTCACACTCTGCCCGCTCGACGCGAGCCCCCGCAGCACCACCCACGCCCGATCTCCGAGCGCCACCGGCGCATCGACCCGCACCGTGAAATCCGGCGCCAGCGGATCGACCTCGACGATCGCCTGCCCCATCGGGAAGTTCAGGACCGCCTGCCCCGGGTAGCTGGCCCCGAGCGGCAGCTCTGCCCAGAGCTCGACCATCACATGGGTCGGCAGGGCACCGTGGCGTAGGGCGCGGGGCGACACGTCGATGAGGGCGTGCGGATAGGGACCATCGAACTCGACCATGCCGCTGACGAGCTCGGGCGCGAAGGTGGTGTGGAGTACGGCGGACTCGCGGGCGAAGACCCCTCCGCGCAGGGCCTCGCAGAGGTGGAAGATGAAGATATCGACATCGCCGTCGAGGTCGAAGTCTGCGGCGACGGCGTTGGCGCGCTGGCCGCTGGGGTCCTGGGCCTCGTCGAGGATCTCGAGGGCCGTGACGCCGGCGGGGAGGTAGGACGCTCCGGCGACACCGGAGTGGCGGACGAGGCGCAGGTGGCCGTCGGCGCGCCCAGTGATGAGGAGGTCATGCCCGTGGAGGCCGTCGAGGTCCGCAACGGACAGGCCCACGGCGTCGATCGGGCCGAGCGCGAGGGGCGTTTCGGCGGCCCCGGTGGGACCGAAGACGGTCAGCCAGGAGGAGCCGGCGGCATCGGCGGAGAGGGCGACGAGCGCGCCGTCGACGACCGCGAGGTCGAGGATGGGTGCGCCGAGTTGGAAGGTGTCGAGGCTCTGTCCCGCGGCGTCCAGGAGGGCGAGGGCGGTGCCGCCGGCGATGGCGAAGACCGGTTGGCCTGCGCGCTGGAAGGCGGCCAGGTGGGAGGCTGCGAAGGGCAGTGCGAGGGGCGCTTCGGGGGTGAAGTTGCCGGCGGCGTCTGCGCGGGCGCGACGGAGGGCTTGACCGTCGAACGTGAGCGCGGCAAGGTCGAGCTGTCCGGCGCCGTCGAGGTCGCACACGGAGAGGGAGCGACTGTCGGCGAAGGCGCTACCGAGCACCAGGGACGCGACATAGCCGGGTCGGCCGGTCGCGGTGAGGGTCTCGTAGCGCAGGCGAGTCAAGCCGTCCGCGGCGGAGACGAGGATGTCGTCACGATCGGCGGCCGGATAGGGCGTGAGGCCCGTGGCGCTGAGGCTCGGGATGCCGAGGGCCGTCTGGGTGCTGGCTGGCGCGAAGACGACGATGGGCACACCGCCGAGGTCGGAGAGCACGTCAGGGCGGAGGTCGCCGTTGACGTCGCAGAGCTGGGCGCGTCCAAAGGCGCCGGGGTAGCGCAGGGTCTCGGGCACGCTGACGAGGCTCGTCTCGTGGAGAGGTGCGGCGTGCAAGGTCGCTACGGTGGAGAGGAGGAACAGCGCCGGTGCGCCGGCAATCGAGGATCGACCATGGGGCGATCGGAGGGGGTATGCTCGACCGCAGCGCAGCGACAGGGATTCCGCGCACGGCGGAGGCGCACAGGCGCGGGTCCCTGCCGGTCGTCGCCGGGCTCGCCGACGACAGTGGTGTCAGGCCCGTGGGCGTGACTCGAAAAACGCGGTTCTTGCCGAGACGTGGGAGATGTCGCATTCCGGCACAGCTCGGAAGCGCTTGGCACGGTGCTGTGCCGCGGGCGAAGGGGAAAGTCACAGCAGGCACCGTGAACGCGACGATGCGCTCCGAAAGGCCGCCGGAAGCGCGCCCGAGGGCACACGAGAACACCGCAGCGGCGAGGGGTGGTCTCCCCCTCGCCGCTGCGGTGTTCTGCGTGACGCAGAGGACGATCCGAGGCGGACGTCCTGCGTCAGCTCCTTCGCTGGCGGGCCACCTTAGGGGCCCCGGAGGATCGGTGGCGTGGGAGCCGTGACTTCCGGCCCCATGCTGGGACGGTGTTGGGGATGGGGATGCCATCCGATGAGGGCGGTCAAGGCGGCGAAGCCGAGCACGTAGCCGACGGCCACATGCCAGCCGCCTCGGAGCCAGGCGCCGACGGAGCGCGCCTCGGGGAAGAGGTTCGACAGAGCGACACCGGCGGAGGAACCGAACCAGAGCATGGAGCCGCCGTAGCCGACAGCGAAAGCGAGCACGCCCCAGTCGTAACCTCCCTGCTCGAGCGCCAGCGCGGTCAACGGGATGTTGTCGAAGATCGACGAGACGAAGCCGAGCGCGAAGGTGGTGGTCACCGAGGCTGGCGGGAGCTCTTCGACGGGCATCAGCGACGCTGAAACCACGAGCGAGAGCAGGAAGACGGCGCCTTTGGCCGCGTCGGGCAGGAGCCCGAGCGCGGGTCGGCGCAGCGGCGCAGCGACGAGGATCGCCGCCCAGACGGCCGCTCCGAGAAAGGGAAAGTGGTCCGCGGAGGCCGGGAAGCGTGTGTTCACCACCACGTTGGTGGCGACCGCCGCGACGAGGATCCAAGCGACGACGCCGATGCGCGCCCAGTCGACCTTCGGTTGGTGACTGGAGGCGCGCGCGAGCGGCTGGAAGCGGTGTTGTTGGCGGGCAGCGATGACACCGAAGAATGCGAGGGCCACCACAGCCGCGAGGAACGCGTGGGTGACATCGAACGGGGAGACACCGTCGATCCACATCATCGTCGTCGTGGTATCGCCGACCACGCTGCCCGCACCGCCAGCGTTCGAGGCCGCGACAATGGCCGCCAAGTAGCCGATGTGTACGCGGCGCTTGAAGACGGTCGCGGCGACGGTGCCCCCGATCAAGGCAGCCGCGATGTTGTCGAGGAAAGCGGAGAGAACGAAGACGAAGCCGAGCAGAGCCAGCGGGCCGAGCCACCCGTCGGGAAGGAAGCGCGGGAGCAGCTCGGGCAGCTCGCTGTCCTCGAAATGCCTGGCGAGGATCGCGAAGCCGAGGAGCAGCCCGAGCAGGTTGGCGAGCACCACCCATTCATGCCGCAAATGCCCGATGAAGCCCGCGATCCCGGGCCCGGAATGGAAGCCCGTGAAGCCGATCTTGTAGAGCGAGATCACGGCCGCGCCCGCGAGCGCGATGCGCAGAGTGTGGTGATGGAAGAGCGCGACGCTGAGGAGTGTCAAGCCGAAGAGGATGAACTCGATGCGGATGCCGAACCACGCGGGCATCGTCGCGTCGACAAGGAGCAAGGTGTGCATAGAGCGCCGAGGGTCCTCGGCAGGGATTCACTTGACGAGCGTCACGGGAATGCGCGCAAGGTGCAGGACCTTGCTCGCGACCGAACCGAGCAGGAGCTCGCCTAGCGAGGAGAGACCGCGGGTCCCCATCACGATATGGTCGCAGCGAAGTTCGTCCGCGAGACGCGCGATCGTGCACGCGACGTCGCCCTGTGCGAAGTGCTCGTGGGTGGGAACAGCGGTCTCCGCAAGCACGGCACGGGCCGGTGCCAGCGCGGACTCCGCCCACTCACGCTCGAGTCGCTCGAGACGGTCCGAGGCGAGCACTCGACGCACCATCCAATCGTCGCCGTGCGGCTGGACGTTGACGAGGTGCACGACGAGGTGCGGGATGTCGCGCGCAAGTCGTGCGACGAACTGGGCCGCGCGGAGTGAGCTCTCGGAGCCATCCACCGGCAGGAGGACCGTGCGTGTCATGGGGCTGCCGCTGGCTCCAGGAGCCGCGGCGGCGGCAGTATCGTCCCAGGGAAGAGCGAAACTGAATCAGGCAGGTTGCCGCAGCCAGCAAAAGTGGTGCGGCACCGTACAGGTGGCCACAGGCCCTCGGAAAGGACCCCGGTCAGCGCGCTCGTCGAAGTTGGAAGCGCTCTTCGACCGAGGTGCCGTCCTGCCGCCGCATCGCCAGCGCAAAGTCCAAGCGGTCGCCTGCGCGCTGGATGGTCAACCCGCCGAACCACGCCGTCTGGCCTTCGACGGCGATGAGGGGGAACGCCACGGACTCCTCTTTGTCCTCCCAGGCAACGAGCCCGGGATGGCTGAAGTGCTTGAGCCGCAGCACGACGCGCTCGCCCTCGACAGACAGCACCATCAGCTCACTGAAGATCGTCTTCTCCGCCTGCACCAGACGAAACGTGCCGAGCAGCTCGCCACCGAGCGCCGGATTCCAAACCTCTTCTGCCACACCGCCGAGGGCTTCACCGACCCAGCGACCGACGAGGAAGTCGAGGTCTGCGACGGTCGCGTGGCAGGGCTGGGAGGGATCGAAACGCCGCGTGTGAGGGGTCGGACCGTCGGTTGTGGATGGCAAGCCCACGGTTCGCGGCACTGTCGCGGCGCAGCCGGAGAGCACGGAGAGCAGCGACAGCACGAGGGACCCGAACTTCATCCCACCCATTAGAGATCCTGGCCCAGCGAGTTGGGGCACGGGGCCCAAAAATCGAGCCCCCCCTGTCA
>CAYOBN010000044.1:0-24022 GCA_964402175.1 uncultured Planctomycetaceae bacterium
GGGGTGTTGGGGTGGCGCGTGAGAATCGAACGGTACCAGGTACGAGTTGGCGGTGAGGGCGCGCGCGCGGAGCGCGCGCTTGCGCGCGCTGCGCGCGCGCCCTCGCCGCCAACTCGTACCTGGTACCGTTCGATTCTCACACGCGCAGATCGGGCTGACACCGGCGCAGGTTTCGCGGCGTCTTCTGCGCATGGGACGACGCGCGCGAACGGATTCGGTGGGGGCTTGGTCGCATGTCTTCAACCGGGTGCAGAAGGGGCGGCAGCTCTTTCGGGGGGATCTCGATCGGGTCACTTGCCTCGCGTTGTTGCGGCAGCAGGTCGATCTCGGGCGGATCGTCATTCATGCCTACTGTTTGATGGGCAACCACTACCACCTGCTCGTCGAGTCGCCGCTCGGGCAGCTCGACCTCGCCATGTGCGATTTTGCGCGCGGGTTGGCCAAGATCCAGAACCGCCAGCACGGCGCCGATGGGGCCCTCTTCCGCGGGCGCTACAACGCCAAACGGGCGAGCGATGACCGCTATCGCATGGACCTCCTCGACTACATCGAGCGCAACCCCGTCCGCGCGGGCATGGTCGACTCCGCAGAGCTCTACCCCTGGTCCAGCGCCGCCACCGCTGCGAATCCGTTCCCCAGCTCCGCCTGGGCGCTGTCCGTCCGCGCGCAGCTCGCGCGCGATGCGGGGTTGCCGCTGCTCGAGCGCGACGCGCTCGTCGAAGAGCGCATGCAGCACCCCGGTTTCCGCGACGCCTTCGACGCCGTCGGGTACGACGACTTCGCGGCCCGCTGGAGCGCCGCGCGCCGGGGCGAGGGCGAACACGCGCTGCTCGCCCGTTCGCGCCAATGGCTGCCGATCGCGCCGCGGGCGGCGGTGGTGCGGGTCGTGCGGACGCTCGCGCCGCCCGAGCCCGAGCTGCAGAACACGCTCGCGGTCGGGCTGCTGCGCGACCTCGCCGCCGTCAGCCTCGCCGACGCCGCCCTCTACCTGGGCCTCTCGACCTTCGCAGCGCGCTGTGCGCTGGAGCGCTTCGAGCTCGACGACTGCCGCGCCCTCTGCGAGCGCCTCACGCGGCAGCTCGTCCACGAGGTCCTCGGCAGCGGGAACATCGCCCGGCGCATGCCCCTCGCCCGGCACACAGCGGGGTGTTAGCCTCTCGGTCCCGATGGCCAAACGCGCGCGGTCCCGTCACGCGATACCCGGCTGGATCCCCCTCGCGGTGCTCTTCGCCGGGCTGCTGCTCGTCGTGCGGCGGCTCGAGGCCGATGCACGCGAGCGCGGCGTCGCACGGGTCGACGTCACGCGCTACGCCCTGCACGAATCGACGCGCTACGTGCACCCCGACTGGCGCGAGGCCCTCGAGCGCGTCCTGCGCCGCACCGGCGAGGTCGCGCTCGACGACCCGTACGCCCTGGAGCGCCTCGCCGCGGACCTCGCCGCGCTGCCGTTCGTCGAAGAGGTCGCGACGCCCGAGGTCGTGTGGCCCGACGGGCTCTCGCTGCGCCTGCGCATGCACGAACCCGTGGCGTGCGTCCAAGTCGGCGGGCGCGACTTCCTCCCCGTGTCGCTGGACGGCACGGTGCTGCCGGGGTACGCGCTCGCGCCGCACCCCGCGTACGGCGCGTGGCTGCCGACCCTGGGACCCAACGGGCTGGGCGAGGACACCCGCGGCGAATACGTGCCCGGCCAGAAGCTGACCGAGCGCCCGCTGCTCGACGCGCTCGACATCGCGCGCTCGCTGTGGTTCCACCTGTCGCCCGAAGAGGTCCGCGCGCTCGGGCCGCTCGTGATCGACGCCAGCCGCGAGCGCGCGCCCACCGCGTCCGCCCTGCCCGGCGGCGTCGTCATCGACCTGGAAGGCGCGCGCCGCATCCTGTTCGGCCGCCCGCCGAAGCCCGCGCACCCGGGCGAGCTCTCGCTGGCCCAGAAGTGGGCCCACGTGCGCGAGGGGCTCGACCTCCTCCGCGAGGATCACCCCGCGCGCATCCCCTGGGACGTGCTCGACGTGCGCTTCGACACGCTGTACGCGGTCACCCGCGCGCAGTGGGAGGCGAACGAGCGCGCCCTGCGCGGCGAGGCGCCCGCGCCACCCCGCTGACGCCATGGCGCGTCTCACCGCGTGTTTGCCGCTGGCGACAGGCGCCGCGCTGGCGGCCCTGGCCCTCGCGCTGCGCGATCCCGAGCGTTGGGAGCCCGGCGCGCGGCTGGCGCTCGCGGGCCTGGCGCTCGGTGCGGGGGCGCTCGTGCCGACGGCGGCGGCGGGGGGCTGCGCCGCGGCCCTGGTCGCCGCGCCGCTGCTCGCCCTCGGGGCGGCGCTCGAGGCCGACGCCGTCGCGGAGGTCCCGTTGCGCGCGGCGCTCGCGCTCGCGCTGATCGCGGGCCTCGGCGCCGCCGCGGGGCGCATCGCGCGGACTGGAGGGGACCGGCTGGGCACCGTGCGGCGCGCGCTCGCGCTGGCGCTGCTCGCCGCGTTCGTCGCGCTGCCGCTCGCCGCGGCGGTCGTCGAGGCCCACGGCCAAGCCGCGCCGAACGGCGGCGCCATCGGGCCGGTCGCGGCGCCGGTGTGGCTCGCGGAGCTCGCCCGTTGGAGCCCGCTCGCTGCGCTCTACCACCTGCCGACGCTGCCGCTGGCGCCGGGCGGCGCGCGGGCGCTCGCCGGGGCGGCCCTCGCGCTGCTCGTGGCCTTCGGCGCGCGCCCGCCGCGCGCCCCGCTGGCGCTCGCAGGCGCCGCGGCGCTCTTCGGCAGCGCCCCCGCGGCGCGCGCCGACGACCCCCCGTCCGCGCGCACGGCGTTCTCTCTGGTGTGGGTGGACGTGGCCGGGCCCGCGGCCGGAGTCACCCTCCACGCGCCGAACGCCGCGACCCTCGGGCTGCCCGAGTTCACCCTGCGCCTCGAGGTCGACCTCGCCGCGGGGGAGCGGCGCAGCGTCCTCGCGCCGGTGCCCCTCGTCGCCGCCGACATCGCGGCGGCCCTCGGAGCGCCGCGGGTGCCCGAGCTCGCGGTGCTCGCGGGGCCGGCGGAGGCGCTCGTCGCGGTGGGGCCAGCGAGCGAGGGGGACTACCCCTTCCCGCGCGTGCGCCCGCCCGCGCCCGGCGGGCCGCGGCCCGTGCCGTCGCTCGCCCTGGCGGCGGCCCTGGCGCCGCTGCCGCTGGCGCTCGCCGCGGCGCTGGCGCTGGGCGCTGCCGCGGCGCGCCGCAGGTGGGCCGTGGCGGGGGCGGCGCTGCTTTTGACCGCCGTCGGCGCGGGCGGCGCGGTGGCGCTCGCGCGGCGCGGCGCGGAGGGCGCAACGGCCGCGCGCGGGCTCGTGCTGTGGACGCCGCCCGACGGCGCCGGGGCTGCCCTCGACCCCGAGCTCGGCGCGCTGGCCGAGCGGATCGACGTCTACGGCCGGCGCGCCGAGCTCGCGCCGCCGGTCGACGATGGGGGCCCCGCGCGGCGGCTGTGGCTCGACCTGGCGGACGTGGCGGGCCTCGGCGGTGAGCCCGTCGCGCTGGGCGTCGGCCCGGACGGCCGCTGGACCCTGCAGGCGCCCCGCGGCGCGTGGGTCGCCGCGACCCCGTTCGAGCCCGGCGCGCGGCTCTTGCGGCCCGAGGTCAACACCTGGGGCGCGTTGCGCGAGGTCGCCCTGCGCGGCGCCGACGGAGTCTGGAGCGCGCGCGGCGACTGGGTGCTCGGCGCGGCGCTGCCCGCGGCGCCGAATGGCCCTCGAGCCGGGTCTGGACCCGGTTCTGCATCCATTTCGGGCCCGCCTGGGTGGCTGCTCGCGGGCCTCCCCCAGGGGGTCGAGGTGCTGACCGCGCGCCTCGCCCCGGGCGCGTATGCTGGGCCCGGGGCGCCGGCCGGGGCCGAGCTCTGGCTGCGCGTCGTCGGGCGCTGACGGCCCGCGGCGCGGATTTTTTGGGGTTCGCGGGCGATTGCTGTTGCCTTGACCCGGGGGCGCTCCGTACCTTTTCCCGCTCGATCGCCCCGCCCAGGCGGGCCCACGGCGGTCGCTGCACCGAATCCGAAGCACCTTCGAGCCATGACCTCGACCTACGTTCGCTCCACCGACGCCGAGGAGCGCTGGCTGCTCTACGACGCGTCCGAGCACACCCTCGGGCGTATGGCGGCCTCGATCGCCCGCGCACTGCAGGGCAAGGACCGCCCCACCTACCAGCCGAACGAGAAGACCGGCGCCCACGTCGTCGTGATCAACGGCGCGAAGCCGAAGTTCTCGGGCACGAAGGGGGACGTGAAGATCTACAAGAGCTACTCGGGGTACCCGGGTGGTCTCAAAGAGGTCCCGCTCGCCAAGGTGCTCGAGAAGCGCCCGGCCGACCCGGTGACCCTCGCCGTGCGCCGGATGCTGCCGAAGAGCCGCCTCGGGCACGACCTCCTGCGTCGTCTCAAGGTCTACGCGGGTGAAGAGCACCCGCACACCGCGCAGCAACCGGTGAAGGTCGACTCCATCTGAGCCCCAGAGCACACATACCCATGGCAGTCAAGAACCCTTGGACCTGGGGCCTCGGTCGCCGCAAGTCGGCCACCGCTCGCGTCCGCATCAAGACCGGTGCCGGCGGTTTCGTCGTCAACGGCCGCCCCGCCGACCAGTACTTCCCGACCGTGCAGACGTTCCGTCGCGCGCGCCAGCCGCTGATGACGACGGACTCGCTGTCCCAGTACGACGTCTTCGTGAACGTCGCGGGCGGCGGTGTGTCGGGTCAGTCGGAGGCGGTCGCGATGGGCCTCGCCCGCGCGCTCAAGACCATCAACCCGGCGACGTTCGACGCGCTGCGCCAGCACGGCTTGCTCACGCGTGACTCGCGCATGAAAGAGCGCAAGAAGTACGGCCGCCGCGGTGCGCGCCGTGGCTTCCAGTTCTCGAAGCGCTGAGACGTTCTGTGCAGCACCGCCGCGGCACCCCGAGTGCCCGGCACGCTGCCTTCGAAGGGGTCCGTCCGCGGGCCCCTTCGGTCGTTTTGCAGGCGGTACTTGCATCGGTCCCCCTCGATCGGGCACTGTGCTGCTCCGTCCCCTCGTCCTTCTGCAGCAAACCATCCATGGGCGACAGCCTCCGCACCATCCACGTCGTCGGGCACGACGACGCACTCCTGGCCCAGATCCGCGCCGCGGTCGAAGCGGGCGCCGACGGTTACTTCGTGGGCTGGGACGTCCGCGCCGTGGCGACCCACGATGCATTGCTCGCGGCGCCCCCGTCGCCGGGCGACGTGCTGCTGATCGATGCTTGGGCGCGCGGGCGCAACGTCTACGAGTTCCTGCGCCAGCTCACAGGGCACACCCGCTGCCGCACGTACGTCGTCGTCGAAGAGCGCAACGGGCTCGCCGAGCCGATCGCGCGCTTCTGCGGCGCTTCAGGCGTCGTGCATCGGCCGCTGAACGCGACGAAGCTGCGCGCAGCGCTCGAGACGTCCGGCGGGCCGGCGGCGGCGCTGCCGACGGAGCTGCGCGGGCTGTCGAACCGCGGGGACTTCGTGCTGCCCGAAGCGCTCCTGCGCAACATCGCCAATGGCGAAGAGGACCGCGGGCTCGTGTCGGCGATGGTCGATCCGACGACGGGGCTCTTCAACTACGCGTTCCTCAACTACAAACTCGACGAGGAGTTCAAGCGCGCGCGCCGCTTCGACACGCCGCTGGCGTGTGTGATGCTGGGCTTCGAAGGTCAGGCCGACAGCGAGGTCCTGCGCGAGCTCGCGGGGATCTTCCTGTCGGTGTCGCGCGACACGGACGTGCTGGGGCGCTTCGACGAGAGCTCGTTCCTGTTCCTGCTGCCGAACACCGGCCCGGACGGCGCCGAGGTCATGGCGCGGCGCGTCGTGCAGAGCGCGGAAGAGCGCAACTTGCGCGACCTCGTCGGTGATCCGATCGAGCTCGCGATCGGCATCACGAACTTCCCGCAGCCCGGCATCGTGCACCGCGAGGACCTCTACCGTCACGCGCGGCAGGCGTACCTCGAAGCGTCGCGCATCGGCGGCGGTGTGGTCGTCGCGGGACCGTGACCGCGCGCTTCCTCGCGTCGATCGACGACGGCGGCGATTGGCTCGTCGTCGTCGGTGAGCGCTGCTCGGTGCGGCGCGGGGGCGGGCTGACAGTCGAGGTGGACGCGGGCGGCGGCGAGCTCGCGCTCAGGCCTTCGTTCCATGGGGGCGCGGCGTGGACGTACACCGCGCCCGGTGCGTCCGTCGCGCGAGCGCTCGCGGATGGCGAGCGCGTCGAGCTCGGCGCGCGGGCGGGGTTCGTGTTCCGCCGGCCGGACGAGGGCAGCGCTTCGGCGGTGCTGGAGCTGCAGAACGGGCTGGAGGCGGCCCACGCGCCGCGGGTCCTGTTGTGGGTGCCCGGGGCCGGGGGGCGCGTGCGGATCGGCCTCGATCGGCGCGCGCACGTGCGGTTGCCCGCGGAGTGCGGCGAGGCCGTGCACGAGTGGTGTGTGTGGCCCGGGGTGGGGCTCGAGCTCGGTGCGCTGCGCGCGGCGCTCCCGTTGACCGGGCCGGTCGAGGTCCCGCTGGCGGCGGGGCGGCGGGCGCTCCTTGCGCCGTGCGCGGCTTCGGCCGGTTAGAGTTGGGTCCAGGATGGACTGGGAGACGTTCTACAACACGTTCCGCAAGCCGGATTTCATCCCCGGCTTCGAGATCCAGAACCGGCTCGGCGGCGGGGCGTTCGGCGATGTCTACAAGGCGCGCAAGACGTCGATCGGGAAGGCGTACGCGATCAAGTTCCTGAAGCTCGAGGACGACGCGCAGCGGGAAGCGGTCGAGCGCGAGCTGGCCCAGGTGCGCCACTTCGCAGCGATCGATCACCCGAACCTCGTCACGGTCGAGGACCAGGGCGCGGTGATGGGGGTGCCGTACCTCATCATGGGGTACGCGGGCGAGGACACACTCGCGCGTCGGCTGAAGGATGGGCCGCTGCCGCTCGAAGAGGCGCTGGGGGTGTTCGTGCAAGCGGCCCGCGGGGTGCTCGCGCTGCACGATCGGCAGCTGGTGCACTTCGATCTGAAGCCCAGCAACGTGTTCCTGAAGGGCGATGTGGCCCGCGTCGGGGACTACGGGCTGTCGAAGCTGCTGGAGGGCGGGCGCACGACGCTGTCGATCGGGCGCGGCACGCCGCAGTACATGGCGCCCGAGATCCTGCGCAGCCGCGCGGACCATCGCGCGGACATCTATTCGCTCGGGGTGATCCTGTACGAGTCGTTGACGGGGGAGCTGCCGTACAAACCCGAGGGCGGGGGCGCGCTCGTGCTGCGCGAGGACGATGCGCCGCCGCAGTATCCCGCGGGCGCGGCGGTGCCGCCGCGGGTGCGCGCGGTGATCGAGCGGTGTCTGCGGTTGGCGCCGGAGGACCGTTACGGGGACGTGGGCGCGTTGCTCGCGGACCTCGGGCAGTCGGCGCGGCGCGGGGATTCGGTGCTGTTCCGCCCGGCCGCGAACGAGCCGGTCGACGAGGCGCCGCGTGCGCCTTCGACGAAGTTGGCGGCGGCGCTCGCGGCGGAGCGGGCGGCCCGGGAGTCGGCCCTATCGTCGGCCCTGGAGTCGGCGCCGACGCCTGTGGTGGCTTCGAGCGAGCGTGCGCGTGCGTTGGTGCGCGGTCTGGCGGAAGCGCCGCCGGAAAAGGCGCCTTCGCTGCCGCCGCGGCCGCAGCGGGTCGGGCCGGTGCCCGTGCCGCCGAAGGTCGGCGGTGGGGTGTTCGGTTCGGCGTTTGCGACGGCGCGGATCGGGGTCGAGGTGCTGATCGCGCTCCTCGCGGGGCTCGTGCGCGCGGGGCTGTTTGCGTGGCGTGCGCTCGTCGAGCGGTTGTTGCACCGCGGGGGCAATGTGGCGCTGCGCACGGGGCGGCTGTTGGTGTTCGTGCTGGTGATGGGGGGGCTGGGGTTCCTCGTCACGCTCTTGGGAATGGTGGGCCTCTTGATCCTCGAGCAAGCGAGTCGGTCGGTATGAGTGATTGGGTCCCGGATGTCGCGAAGTTGGCTGCGTTCGACGATGCCGAGTGGGCGCGGGTGGAACGGGTCTACACGGGGCGGCTCCTGGCGTACATCGCGCGCCGTGTGACCGATCCGGAGGCGCGCGAGGATGTCGTGCAGGAGGTGTTCCTGGGCGCGATTCGGGGCATCGCTCGTTTTGATTCGGCGTACACCTTCGAGCAGTACCTGTTCGGGATCTGCCGCAACCGCACCATCGATTTCTTGCGGCGCCGCGCGGTGCATGGCGTGGGTGTGGGCGAGGGGGATGACGGTGAAGCGTCGTCGGAGGAGGTGTCGCTCGAAGAGCTCGTGTCCGACGATCCGAGCCCGAGCCGCGTCGTGCGCGCCGCGGACCTCGCGGGTCATGCACGCGGGGTGTTGGCCGAGGTCCTGCGCGAATGGGTGCAGGAGACGTGGGCCGCCGGCGAGTTCGAGCGTCTGATGGTGATCGAGGCGCTGCTGCGCGGCGGTTGGCGCAATCGGGATACGTGGGAGCGCTTCGGGATGCGCGACGAGACCGCGATCGCGGGCGTGAAGTTCCGGGCGCTGAAACGGATGCGGGCGCTGGCGGAGAGCCGTGACGCGGGCGGCGCGCTGACGTCGGCGTTCAGCGACGAAGAGGGGGCCCCGACGGTCGACATCGCGGAGGTCTGGCGCAGCGCGCGCGTGTCGTGCCCGGCGCGGCATTGGCTGGCGCGTGGGTTGGCGGGCACGCTGGAAGAGGGTCCGCGGGCGTATGTGGCGTTCCACGCGGATGAGCTCGGCTGCGCGGTGTGCCAGGCGAACCGCGATGACCTGGCGAGGTTGGACGATGCGGAGCTGGAGCGGATTCTGGCTCAGGTGCGCGCGTCGACGTTGGGGGTGCTGCGCAGTCGCGGGTGAGCGTCGAACGGTACCAGGTACGAGTTGGCGGCGGGGCGCCCACGCTCGGCGCGCGCTGCGCGCGCGCGGAGCGTTCGTGCCCTCGCCGCCAACTCGTACCTGGTACCGTTCGACAGTTTGCGCAGAGCGGGACGCCCACGCCGTCAACGGCCCCCGTCCCGAAGTGGTCCTAATTGCGTCGAATCGACGAATCCCCCCGGGCCCTCCTAGGCGAATCTCGCCAGCTGCCCCACACTGCCACCATGCACGCGGCGACGCGCATCGTCCTCACGCTCGGCAGTTTCACCGTGCTCGTCGCGACGGTCGCGATGTGGCGGGAAGCGGCGCGCGAGCGGGCGGCTTGGGCTAGCGAGGCTGCTTTCGGGCGTGGCCCCAGCGGCGAGATCGAAGGGCGCGCGGTGCGGGGGGATGAGCTCTCGGCGCTCGCGCTCGACGTGGCGGGTTTGCCGCCGCTCGTCGCGCGGGTGCGGCTCGGGTTCGGCGTGGTCGAGGCCGAGGTCGAAGAGAGCGGGCGGTTCATCGTGCCAGGCATCCCGCCCGGCACGTGGGACGTCGAGCTGGCGCTCGGTGACGAGCCCCTCGCCGAGATCTCCGGCGTCACCGTACGCGGCGGTGTCGACCCCGAAGGCACGAACAGCGCGACCGATCCGCGGCTCGCCCAGGTCGAGCTCGCAGGACCCGTGAGCGCCATCGAGCTGACCCTCGTCGCGGCCGATGGGCGCGCGCCCGAAGACGGCTGGCTCGCGTGGCGGCCGGTCGGTGCCGAGGCCTACACGCGCGCGGCGCCCGTGCGCGACGGGCGCGCGGTGCTGGCGACGCTCGCCGACGCCGTCGATGTGCGCCCGCTCGTGCCGGGGTACGCGGCCGACGAACACCTCTGCCTCTTCGGCGGAGAGCGCCTGCACCTCACCACGGCGCCCGCGATCCTGGCGGAGGCGCCCGAGGACACCCAGGGCCTCGTCCTGCGGCTCGAGGTCGTGCAAGCCGAGGCCCTCCCCGGGCTCGCGGGCCACGCCGCCCTGCGCGCGAGCGAGGTGCGCGGCGGCTGGTGCGAAGACGGCCGGGGCGCGACGCTGTGGGTGGTCGGCAGCGGCGCGCTGTCGGTCGTGTGGGGGGCGTACGCGCGCGGGGTCGACGGCCGGCTCGTGCGCGCGCGCGGGGCGCGGTCGTCCCCGCGCGCGGTGGGGCCGGCGCGGGACGGCGTGCGGCGCGTGCTCGTGCCGCTCGTCCAGGACGGAGTGCAGTCGCGGTGACCCCCCGCGAGCTCGCTGCGCTCGTGCTGGGCCTCGTGCTGATCGTGCTCGGCTGGCAGCGCCCTCCGCCCGACGGGGAGCGCACCTCCGAGTCCGCCGAGGCGCGCCCCGTCGCCGTCGAGCCCTCGACGTCGCCGCCGGCCAGTCTCGCGATCTCCCCCGACCCCGTCGCGCCCCAGCCGAGCAGCCCCGCACCCGCGCCCAGCGGCGCGCTGCTGGAGGCCCCGCGCACGCCCCTGGCGCAGCCCGTCGCCCTCGCCCCCGATGCCGACGCCCCGGGCACCGACGCCCCCGGAACCCGCCCGAGCGCCCCCGGCCCCCCGACCCTTGAGCCGATCCCGCTGCCCGCCGCGGGCCTCGAGCTCGTCGCGCGCACCGCGGCCGGGGAACCCGCCGGCGGGGCGCCCCTCGGCGTCTACGTCAGCGGCGGGCGCGCGCCCCTCGTGTCCGGCCGCGCGGATGACGCGGGGCGGCTGGTGTTGACCCACACCACGGCCGTCGCGCCGCGTTACGAGGTCGGCCTCGTCGCCCCCGGCGCGCCGCGGGTCCCCTGGGACGGCAGCGCACCCCGGCTCGAGCTGACCCTGCCCGAGGTCCAGACCGTCGAAGTGCGCGTCGTCCGCGCCGCCCGGGCCGGCGTCGAGGTCGAGCTCGGTACGGGCGCGGGCCTCGCGTTCCTGCCCGTGGCGCGTGCGCCGCTGGAGGGGGACGGCGTCGCGCGCTTCCGCTGGGTGCCCGTCGGGGCCGAGGCGCGCGTCCGCGTGCGTTACGACGAAGGGCTCAGCGAAGCCGCGCTCTCCGGCGCCCGCGCGGAGCTGCACCCGCCGGAGAGCGGACCCTGAGCGCGCTTCAGTTCCCCGGCAGCGGATCGCTGGGGGAGTACGGCGCGTCGAGGATCTGGAAGTCGTCGATCTTCCACTCCCATCCGACCTGCAAAAGGCTTACATCTTCAGGCCAACGTCCTAGTTCCTCCGCCTCGGCGTCCAGCTTCATCCGCGCGTAGAGGGCCCGGTCCTTCTTGCTGTACGCCAGCGTGCCCGAGTCGACGAGCTCCCGCACCGGCTGCCCGGTGCTGGGCTGGTACGGGTCCGTGTCGAGCCAGGCGTCCCAGAACCCGTCCCGCACGAGGCGCACGACCAGCCAGCGGTCCTTGAACCAGAGGGGCCCCGGCACCCGCGACTGCAGGAGCGCCACGCGCTCGCCGCGCGCCAGGACCTCGGGCTCCTTGGCCCGGTAGAGGGCCCAGGGGAGCTGCGGGTAGCGCTCGAGGATGCCATCGCGCGCCTCGGAGTAGTCGAAGAGGCTCACGTTGCCGTTGCGCGCCCGCCAGCCTTTCGAAAGGGTTTTGTATTCTTCCACCAACAGGTCGCCCTGGATGGCCGTACGCCACGACCGGAAGGTTTGCTCCGGGGTTCGGAACCCGTAGTCCAAGCCCTGGCGCACGGTCGGGTCCGGGATCTTGCAACCCGCAAGGGCCAGCACGAGTCCCAAGGACACCAGCGCGCGCCACGGCATTGCTGCGGCCCGTCCCGACACCCGGCGCGACCGACCACCCGCCTCGTTCTCATCCATGCCTGCGGTTCTACCGGCCCGCGGCGGCGCCTACAAGGCACCGCAGCGGGACCCGGACGGCCGCCCACCCGTCCCGGGCTCGTCCCGCGGCGCCCGCCGCGCCGAGGGATGAACCGGGGACCGGTCCCGGATACCCTCCTCGGCCCTCCGAACTCGACCCCTGACCATGACCCAGAACCTCCACCTGAACCCGCTCCGGCGCGGCGCCGTCGCGCTGACGCTGCTCGCCCTCGGCTCCGCCGCGGCCCTGGCCCAGGATGGCCCGCCGCCGCCCGTCAAGGTCCCGCCGAAGCAGCCGAAGCCGGTGCCGGTCATCGGCCGGGATGCCGAGCCGAAGGTCAACCCGATCTCGCCGGAGGACCAGAAGAAGCTCGACGCGTTCGACGCCGCCCAGCGCCAGAAGGCGGCCGAAGGCGCCCTGCCCGCGGGCCCGCGCCCGCCGGTGAACCCGAAGGCGAAGCTCGAGATCCCGTTCGGCCTCGAGAAACACGACTTCGGCCTGTCGCGCCAGGGTGACCAGCTCCAGCACACGTTCGTGCTGAAGAGCGCCGGGGAAGAGGCGGTCATCATCAGCCAGGCGAGCCCCACGTGCGGCTGCGCCGTCGGCCAGATCAAGGTCAAGACCGAGGGCGCGACGGAGCCGGTGCCGTACGTGCTCGGGACGCCGATCCCCGCGGGCGCAGAGGTCACGCTCGAAGCGACCCTCGACACGTCGAGCAAGACGAACCAGACCCAGGTCCGCATCAACGTCTACACCAACGACCCGGTCGGCACGATCGGGCTGTCGCTCAACGCGAACGTCGAGCCGTTCCTGCGCGCGACGCCGGCGTTCCTGCAGCTCGGCGACATCCCGCAGGGCCAGGAGCGCACGGGCCTGATCGACGTGCGCACGACGCGCGGCGAGGTCGTGCTCCTGACCGAGGACACCACGCGCCAGATCCCGGTCCCCGAGGGCTTCAGCTACGAGCTGCGCCCCGTGAACCCGAACGCCGAGGGCAAGTCGAGCCACTGGCAGATCTCCATGCGCGTGGCGCCCGAGGCCGTCGAAGGGCCGCGCGGCTACGCGATGACGCTGCTGACGGACGTGGCGCTGCCGCAGACCGAAGAGCTGAAGAAGTCGCTCGCGACGGGCAAGGCGCTGCCGACGGTCTACAACCTGCCGGTCAACGTGAACTACCGCGTGCTCGGCGTGCTGTCGATCAACCCGCAGTACCTCTCGATGGGCCTCGTGCGCCCCGGCGCCGCCGTCGTGCGCAACGTGCGCCTCGTCTCGCAGGACCCGGCGTTCGACCTGTCCGGCGTCACCGTCGCGATCGAAGGCGAGAACGGCGAGCCCCTGCAGTGGGCCGAGCACTTCCGCGCGTCGGTCAAGCCCGCGCTCGGCCAGAACGCGGTCGACATCCAGCTCGAGCTCGACGGCCTGCCCGAGGGCGCCGACGGTTCGTTCCGCGGCGTGCTCGTGGTCAACACGGGCCACCCGCAGAAGCCGCGCGAGCTCGTCCGGTTCTCGGGTGTGTGCCGCAAGCTCGCCGGCGTGCCGGCGGGCGGCTGAGCGAGCGCCCATCGATCCCCTGCGCCACCTGAGGCGCAGGTGAGCCTGCCCCCCGCGGACGTGCCCCGTCCGCGGGGGGCAGGCCCGTTCATGGCATCGGGCGGTACCGGCGCGATACCATCGGGGGCTCAGGGGGTAGACCCAGGGCCCCCGCCCCCCCTTCGCCCGGATCCCCCCGTCCCCGCGCCCGACTTGTCCCAGGACCTCGGCTCCCTCCTCGTCGCCTCCGGCGTGCTCACCGAGCCGCAGCTCCGCGAGGCGCGCACGTACCAGCGCAACGGCGACCAGAGCCTCGAGCAGGCGGTCGTGAAGCTCGGCCTCGCGGAGGAGGGCGCGGTCTGGCGCGTCGTCGCCCGGGCCCACGGGCTGCCCTTCGTCGACCTGTCGAAGGGGCGCGTCCCCGACGAGCTCGTCCAGCGTGTGCCGGCGGAGCTCGCGACCGAGCAGGGCCTGATGCCCGTCGCCCACAAGGGCGGCAAGCTCATCATCGCGATCGACGACCCGCTGAAGCGCATCATCGCGGACCAACTGCAGTTCATGCTGGGCGAGGCCCAGGTGGCCTGCGCGATCGCCGCGCCGGGCGCGCTCAAGCGCGCGCTCGCCGCGCACTACGGCGGCCAGGACGCGCAGGACTCGATCGCGGCTTCGATGGGGGCGGACGACGCCGACGGCGACGACGCGCCGATCATCCGCCTCGTCACCGCGATGTTCCGCCAGGCGCTGCAGCAGCGCGCGTCCGACATCCACGTCGAACCCGGCCACGGGCGCGTGCGCGTGCGCTTCCGCGTCGACGGGATGCTGCGCGACCACGCCGAGCACCCCGAGCACCTCGGTGCGCCCTTGCTCTCGCGCCTCAAGATCATGGCGCGCATGGACATCGCCGAGAAGCGCAAGCCCCAGGACGGGCGCATCGGCTTGAAGCTCGACGGGCGCGACGTCGACGTGCGCGCGTCGATCCTGCCGTCGAACCACGGCGAGTCGATGGTCATGCGTCTCCTCGACCGCGGCGCGAGCTTGCTCGGGCTGAAGCAGCTCGGCTTCGGCCCCGAGGACCAACGCTGGTTCCAGCGCTCGATCGCGCGACCGAACGGCATCGTGCTGGTCACGGGCCCGACGGGCTCCGGCAAGACCACGACGCTGTACGCCGCGCTGCAGGAGCTGAACCGCCCCGACGTGAAGATCATCACGGCCGAGGACCCGGTCGAGTACCACATCCGCGGAATCAACCAGGTCCAGGTCGAGCCGCGCATCGGTTTGTCCTTCGCGCGCATCCTGAAGGCGATGTTGCGCTGCGCGCCCAACATCATCCTGGTCGGTGAGATCCGCGACCTCGAAACGGCGGAGATCGCGATCCAGGCTGCGCTGACGGGGCACCTCGTGTTCTCGACGCTGCACACGAACGACGCGCCCAGCGCGCTGACGCGCCTCTCGGACCTCGGCGTCAAGCCGTTCCTCGTGTCGGCTTCGGTGCAGGCCGTCGTCGCGCAGCGCCTCGTGCGGCGCCTCTGCAAGGAGTGCGCGGTCGAGTACACACCGCGGCCCGGGGAGGCGGTGGCGCTCGGGCTCGATCCCGCGCTGATCGCTGGACGCAAGTTCAAGCGGCCGCGCGGCTGCGGTGCGTGTGAAGGCACCGGGTACTCCGGCCGGACGGCGCTCTACGAGCTGCTCTCGATGGACAACACGATGCGTGATCTGACGTTCCGGGGCGCGAGCCTCGACGAGCTGCGCCGGACCGCGCGCGGCTCCGGCGCGCTGCGGCCGCTCCTGACGGACGGCGCGCGCAAGGTGCTGGAGGGGTTCACCACCGTGACCGAGGTCCTGCGCGTCGCGGGCGGCGAGGTCGAGCCCGAGGCGCAGGCTGTCGGCGATGGGGGCCAAGCGTGAAGTCCGCGAATCAACTCATGGACGAGGCGCTCGAGAACGGCGCCTCCGACTTGCACCTGAACCCCGGGCGTCCGCCTGTCGGCCGAATCAACGGGAAGCTCGTGTCGCTCGGCACCGAGGTGCTGGACGATGCATCGGCCGAGCGCCTGTGCCGCGAGCTCTGCGACGAGCGCCACTGGGCCGAAGCCGTCGAACACGGCACCACCGACCTGGCGATCCAACACAAGTCGGGCAACCGCTTCCGGGTCAGCGTCATGCGCCAACGCGGCCGCTGGACGGCGGTGCTGCGCTCCATTCCGCAGAAGCTCCTGTCGTTCGATCAGATCGGGTTGCCGGAGGGTGTGCAGGAGCTCCTGCGGCGCCCGCGGGGGTTGATCCTCGTCACGGGTCCGACGGGCTCGGGTAAGTCGACCACGCTGGCGACGATGATCGATTGGATCAACCACAACCTCGACCGGCACATCATCACGATCGAGGACCCGATCGAGTTCTACCACGGGCACGGGCGGGGCCTCGTCACGCAGCGTGAGGTCGGCAGCGACGTGCCCGACTTCGAAGAGGCGATGCGCCGCGCCCTGCGTCAGGACCCGGACGTGATCCTGCTGGGCGAGATGCGGGACCTCGAGACGATCTCGGCTGCGATCACCGCCGCCGAGACGGGCCACCTCGTGTTCGGCACGCTGCACACGACCGGCAGCGCGCGCACGGTGAACCGCATCATCGACGCGTATCCGGCGAACCAGCAGGAGCAGATCCGCGCGCAGCTCTCCGTCGCGCTCGTCGCCGTGATCAGTCAGGTGCTGATGCCGAAGGCGGACAACCGCGGTCGGGTCGCGGGCTTCGAGGTCATGATCAACGTGCCGGCGATCGGCAACCTGATCCGCAAGAACGAGACGCAGAAGATCCAGTCGACGATCCAGACGTCGCGGCGCCAGGGCATGATCACCTTGGACGATCACCTCTTCGACCTCGTCAAGAAGGGCGCGATCACGGGCCGTGTCGCGCTCGACTACGCGCAGGAACCCCGTGATCTGGAGGCGCGCCTGTGAGCGAGCCGACCGGCGGCAGGGCCCTCCTGGGCCAGATCCTGAAGGCGCGCGGCGCCGTGCGCGAGTCGCAGGTGCAGCAGGCGCTGGCCGAGCAGCGCAAGTCCGGCGGCCTCATCGGGCAGGTGCTCGTGCGCATGAACGCGTGCACCGAGAGCGACGTGATGCTGGCGCTCGCCGAGCAGTCCGGGCTCGAGACGGTGGACCTGGCGAAGGTGCAGCCCGCGAAGGACGCGCTGGCGTTGATCGACGGCACGACCGCCCACGCGTACGGCGTGCTGCCGCTGCGCGTCGAACGCGGCACGCTCGTCGTGGCTCTGGCGGACCCGCTCAACACCGCGGTGCTGGAGGACCTCGCGTTCACGACGGGGACGACGGTGCGCGCGGCGGTGGGGGACCCGAAGCTGCTGAAGGACCTGGTCCTGAAGCACTACGGCGCAGAGACGTCCCTGGCGGACGCGATCGCCGAGGCGTCGCGCGCGGCGCTCGGCGGCGACGCCGAGAGCGCGGCGCAGGCGATGCCGGTCGTGCGGCTCCTGAACTCGATCCTCTTCCGCGCGGTCCGCGACCGCGCGAGCGACATCCACTTCGAGGTCTATCAGGACGAGTTCCGGATCCGCTACCGCGTCGACGGTGCGCTCTACGAAGTCGAAGCGCCGCCGCCGCACCTCGCGCTGCCGCTCGTGTCGCGCATCAAGGTCATGGCGAACCTCGACATCACCGAGATCCGCGTGCCGCAGGACGGCCGCATCGAGCTCGCGATCGACGGGCGCCAGGTCGACCTGCGCGTCGCGACGCTGCCCGGCGCGTCGGGCGAAGGCTGCGTGATGCGGGTGCTCGACCGCAGCGCCGTCTCGCTCAGCCTCGCCGCGCTCGGGCTCGAACCCGATGACGAGCGCGCGCTGCACCGCCTGACGGAGCTGCCCCACGGGATCGTGCTCGTCACGGGCCCCACGGGCTCGGGCAAGACGACGACGCTGTACGCGATGTTGACCGAGGCGAACCAGCCCGAGGTCAAGATCATCACCGTCGAAGACCCCGTCGAATACGACATCCAGGGCATCGTGCAGGTGCCGATCAACGAGGAGATCGGCGTCACCTACGCCAAGGTGCTGCGCGCGATCCTGCGCCAGGACCCCGACAAGATCCTCGTCGGTGAGATCCGCGACCGGGAGACCGGCGCCACGGCGGTCGAAGCGAGCCTCACCGGTCACACGGTGTTCGCGACGATCCACACGAACGACGCGCCCAGCACCGTCACGCGCCTCGTCGACATGGGCGTCGAGCCGTTCCTGATCGCCGCGACCCTGGAGGCCGTCGTCGCGCAACGGCTCGTGCGTACGGTCTGCAAGAGCTGCAAACAGACATTTGTGCCCGACGACGAGCTCCTGCGCGAGCTCGGCCCGGACGCGGCTGCGGTCGCGGGGCGCGAGCTCTCGTACGGCAAGGGCTGCGCCGATTGCCACCACACGGGTTACAGCGGCCGCACGGGCATCTTCGAGATCCTGCGCGTGGACGACGAAGTCCGGCGCGCGATCGAAGAAGAGCAGCCGATCGACAACCTGCGCCGCCTGGCGGTGGCGAAGGGCATGCGGACGCTGCGCGAGGCGGGCCTCGCGCTCGCGGCGAAGGGCCGCACGACGATCGAAGAGGTCCTGCGCGAGACGATGGTCTGATCCATGGCAAAACGCATCCAACGCAGCTCTCCCAGCGCCGGACCCCGTGAAGCGCCGCGCGCCGCCGGCCCCGGGCCGGCCCCGCGCCGCGGCCGCGGGGGTCGTGTCAGCGCCGCCATGGTCACGGACTTCACGATCCAGCTCGCGACGCTGTCCGAGGCGGGCATCCCGGTCGTGCGCGCGCTGACGATCCTCGAAGGCCAGACGCGCCCGGGGCCGTTCAAGGAGGTCCTGCGCGAGGTGACCGAAGACGTCTCCGGTGGCTCGCCGCTGTCGGAGTCGCTCGGCAAACACGACCGCGTCTTCGACACGCTGTATTCGTCGATGGTGCGCGCGGGCGAAGCCGGCGGTGTGCTGGACAAGGTCCTGACACGCCTGGCGATGTTCCGCGAGAAGGCCGCGGAAGTGCGCGGCAAGATCGGCACCGCGCTCATCTACCCGTCGGTGCTCATCGTCGTGGCGATCGGCGTCGTCGCGGCGGTCATGGCGCTCGTGATCCCGAAGTTCCAGGAGATCTTCCAGACGTTCAACGTCGCGCTGCCGGACATGACGCAGATCCTCCTGGACGTCTCCGTGGCGATCCGGGAGCGCTGGTACCTCGTCTTCGGTGTGCCGGTCCTGCTCTTCCTGCTGCACTCGTTCCTGATGCGCACGCGCTACGGCTACCGCCGTTGGTCGCACGCGCTGCTGCTGCGGGTGCCGGTGTTCGGCGGGGTGCTGCGTAAGTCGATGGTCGCGGGGTTCAGCCGCACGTTCGGGACGCTGATCCAGGCGGGCGTCCCGCACCTCGACGCGCTCGGCATCGTGCGCGACACCTCGGCCAACGAAGTGCTGCGCGAAGCGGTCGAGGACATCCGCCGCACCGTGCGCGAGGGCGAAGGCATCGCGCGGCCGATGGGCGAGACCGGGGTGTTCGACGACATCGTCGTGAACATGGTCGACGTCGGCGAAGAGACCGGCGAGCTCGACAACATGCTCCTGAAGGTCGCCGAGGCCTACGAGAAGCAGGTCGACCGCGGCACCCAGCGCCTCTTGAGCTTGATCGAGCCGCTCTTGATCGTCTTCCTGGCCGGCGTCATCGGCTTCATCGTGATCGCACTGTTCCTGCCGCTGGTCGATATCATGGGGTCGATCGGAGGCTGACGCCTCGCTCCCCGTGCAGACCCGCGCGCAGCCCCCAGCGACAGAGGCCGCGGCCGCCCCTCGGCGCCCGCGGTCGCTCCGTGTCCCGCTCGTGACACTGGTCATCGTCGTCAACTTGGCGACGTTCGGGGCGCTCGCATGGGTGACCGTGCGCATCGCGCAGGAGGACCGCGCGGCGGCCGAACAGCGGCGCGACGACTTCGCGCTCGGCTTGGTCGCCGACATCCTGGACGACCGCAGCAACGTGCGCACGCAGTTCCTCCTGGAGCAGAGCCTCTGGGCGCACGGGCTCGTCGCTGACGTCATCGTCGCGCAGGCGCCCAAGCGCGACGCGAGCGGCCGCTTCGGTGTCGAAGGGGTGTACGTCAACCCGCAAGGTCGCGCGCAGCGGGCGTCGACGTTCGACGAACAGGCGGTGCTGGGCGGGATCCACAGCGCGGTCGAGAGCGGGGAGCGCCTCGCGCTCGCCGACGGCGGCATCGTGCAGCCGATCCGCTTGCCGAACGGCGACCGCTGGGGGGGCTGTTGGTACCTGCCGCTCGAGCGCGGCGGGGTCGCGGCGTCCGTGCTCGGGCGGCTCGTGCCGTGGTTCGCGTTGACGCTGCTCGCCGCGACGCTGGTGACCCTCGTCGCCGTTCGGCGGCTCGTCCTGGATCCCGTGCAGAACTTGGCTGCGGCCGCTGGGCGTGTGGAGGCGGGGGACCTCGACGCGCGCGCGGTCGAGCCCGCGCGCAACGACGAGCTGGCGGCGCTCGTGCGCGGGTTCAACGCGATGACCGCGACGGTGCAGCACTTCAGCCAGAGCCTCGAGCGCGAGGTCGCGCTCGCCACCGACCAAGCGCGCCGCGCGGAGGCCGCCGCGATGACGCAGCGGCGCCTGGCGGCGACGGGCGAGCTGGCCGCGGGGATCGCACACGAGATCAACAACCCGCTCGGGGGGCTCCTGAATGCGGTCGAGCGCCTCGAACATGGCGACCTCTCGGCCGAGCGACGCCAGGAGTACTTCAACCTCGTGCGCAACGGACTCGAGCGGATGCGCGCGACCGTGGGCCGACTGCTGCGCCTCTCGCCCCGCAACCCGGACGTGCGCGCGGTCGCGTTCGCGAGCCCGATCGGCGACGCTCTGGGCCTGGTGCATCACCGCGCGCTGTTGCAGAACGTGCGCTTCGTCCTGGAGGACGGACAAGGCCGCGAGCGCGACGCGTTCGAGGCGGACGCGCTCGCGCTGTGGGCCGCGTGCGCGCCGATCCGCGCGGCGGCGAACGAGCTGGGGCAGGCGGTGCTGAACCTCTTCGTCAACGCGCTGGACGCGCTCGAAGCGCGACCTGCGGGGACCGTGCGCGTACGCCTCGAACAGCTCGGCGATCTGCAGCGCCTGACCGTCAGCGACGACGGGCCTGGCGTCGACGCCGAGACCCTCGCCCGCGCGGCGGATCCGTTCTTCACCACGAAGGAACAGGGCCGCGGGACGGGGCTCGGCCTCGCCATCGTGCACCACGTCGCCGCGGCGCACGGTGGGCGGGTCCTGCTCTGGAGCCAGCCCGGGGCGGGGTTCCGCGTCGAGCTCGAAGTCCCCATCGACGGACCCAAAGCCGACGAGGGCGGCCGAACGTGACGTACCTGCCCATCCTCCTGGCGCTGCTCGTGCTCTCGGGCGGCTTCAGCGCCTCCGAGACGGCGCTCTTCAGCCTCGAGCGCGATGCCGTGTCGCGCGCGGGTCAGCACGCGCAGCGGCTCCTGGCCGATCCGCGGGCGTTGCTCGTGTCGATCCTGCTCGGGAACCTGGTCGTCAACCTGCTGATCTTCGCGCTGGCGCCGATCCTGCTCGCGGACCTCGGCGTCGAGCGGCCGGTCCTCGCGAGCCTCATCGCCCTCGTCGCGGTGCTGCTGAGCGGCGAGATCCTGCCGAAGGCCCTCGCCTTGCGGACGCCGCTGCCGATCGCGCGCTTCGTGGCTCTGCCCCTCACCGTGTACGTCGCGGCGATCGGGCCGGTGCGCCGTGTGGTCTCGTTCGTGCTCGACTTCGCGCTGCGCGCCGCCGGCGAGGACCAACGGCGTGAGCTCGGCGTCTCCGCCGATGCTCTGGCCGAGCTCGTCGAGCGCAGCCGCGAGAAAGGCGTGCTGCGCCACGGCGAAGCGGACCTTCTGGCGGAGATCGTCGAGCTCGGGGACCTGCGCGTGCGCGAGGTCATGACCCCGCGCGTCGATGTGCTCTTCATCGAGCGCGACGTCGACGGCACAGCCCTCGACGCGGTGCTCGACGAAGCGCGCCGCCGGCGGGTCGCGTGGCTGCCCGTCGTCGCAGGCGGCGCGGACAACATCGTCGGCTCCGTCGAAGTGCGCGATCTGCTCGCGCAGCCACACCGCACCCTCGCGTCGCTCGTGAGCCCCGTGCGCTTCTTCCCGGAGGTCGGCAACGTCCTCTCGCTGCTCCAGGTGATGCGCGAAGAGGGGGTCTCCGAGGCCGTCGTCGTCGACGAATGGGGCGGCACCGCGGGGGTCGTCACGCTCGAAGACGTCTTCGAAGTGCTCGTCGGTGACCTGCTCGTCGAAGGCGAGGAGAAAGAGGTCGAAGTCGTGCCGATCGGCGAGCGCACGTACCGCGTGTCGGGCGCGCTGGCGCTGCGCGACTGGAACGAGTGGCTCGGCTTCGAGATCGTGCCGAACGCCTTCGAGACCGTCGGTGGCTACGTCACCGCGATGCTCGGACGGATCCCGCGCCGCGGTGACCGTGTGCCGTTGCGCGGCGGCCTCGAGTGCGAGGTCGATGAAGTCCGCGGGCGCCGGGTGCGCACGCTGCTGATCGAATTCACCGGCGACCGCGTGGACGAGGAGGGGTGGCGATGAACGTGCTGATCGAGCTCGTCGGCCTCGGCTGTTGCCTCGCTGCGAGCGCCATCTACTCGGGCTCCGAGATCGGCTTCTACAGCCTTTCGCGCGCGCAGATGGACTTGGAAGCGAGCCGTGGCGGGCGCCGTGCGCGCCTCGTGCAGTGGCTCGCCGCGAACGACTCCGCGCTGCTCGTGACGATCCTCATCGGGAACAACCTGGTGCTGGAACTGTCGACGAAGTTCGGTGAGTCCCTGCTCGGCCGGACGTTCTCGTTCGCGGACGGAGGGACGACGGCACTCGTGCTCGCGGTGGTGCTCACGCCGCTCGTGTTCCTCTTCGGCGAGGCCCTGCCGAAGGACCTCTTCCGGCGGCGACCCGGCGGCCTGACCCGCTCCGTCGCGCCGTTCCTGGCCGCGTCGCGCGTCGTGTACTGGCCGCTCGAGCGCGCGCTGCGCGCGATCACGCTCTTGCTCGAGCGGTTGCTCGGTGTGAAGCAGGAGCGCACGGGTCGCCTCGACGCACGCGAGTCGCTGGCGATCTTCTTGGCCGAGGGCCGCCGCCACGGCGCCCTGCCCGAGCGCGCCGAGGAGCTCGCGCGGAACGCCCTGCGCCTGCGCAGCATCCCCGTGTCGCGCGCGATGGTGCCGTGGGCCCGCGTCGCGAAGCTGACGCGCGGCATGGGCCGCGAAGAGGCCTTCGAGCTCGTCCGCACCGCGCGCGCCTCGCGCCTGCCGGTCGTCGACAGCGCGGGCCGGGTCGAGGGGTACGTGCACCAGCTCGAGGTCCTGCAGGAATGGGACCCCGAAGCCGCCTCGCCGCCGGACGTCTTCGACGAGGTCCGGCCGCTGGAGCGCCTCGCCGCCGACGTGCCCGTCGACCGGGCGCTGCTGCGCCTCCAGGGCCTCGGCCGGCGCATCGCGGTGGTCGAAGACGCCGGCCGGCCGGTCGGCATCGTCAGCCTGAAGGACCTCCTCGAGGAGATTTCGGGCGACCTGGCGGGGATCTGAGGCCCCCCGCGCCCCTCGGGCGTAGCCACGGCGCCCGCCCGGGGTAGACTCCCACCCAGCCATGACGTCCAACTCCTCCCACCGCGCCGAGCGGGTCGCCTGGTTCGTCGCCGGCGGCTTCGCCAGCGTCCTCGTCGCCCTCTTCCTGCCGACGGCCGCCGCGCGCCAGGAGACCCAGAGCCAGGCCCAGCCCGTGCTCTCGGCCGGCGGCGCCACCGCCGACTCGAACGGGCGCATGATCGCCGTCACGGGCCTCGACCTGACCGGCCAGTCCGTGCTGTACCTCGTCGACACCGAGGCGATGCAGCTCGCCTGCTACCAGGCCACCGGCGGCTCGGGCAGCACCCAAGGGGTGCGCCTCGTCGGCGCCCGGCGCATCGACCTCGACCTGATGCTCGACGGGTTCAACGACAAGACCGAGGACAGCGGCAAGCCCATGGGCTACCGGACCCTCGAGAAGCGCTTCATGGACGCGGGAGTGCTGCCCGCCAACCGTTGACCCCTGGTCCTCGGACGCAGCGCCCGCTACACTCACCCTCCACGCGCGCGGCGCCCCCCGCGTCCCGCGCGGCCGACCCCCGATCCGACCTCACCGGGTCCCGCACACCGCGGACCCCGGTTTCCCCCCAGAGAACGTTCCAGGAGTCCACCCCGTGGCCGACGAATTCTACAGCTTCGACGAAGCCCTCCGCGAGCTGAAGCTGAAGGAGGAAGAGCTCAAGCGCCTCGTCTCCGAGGGCGAGATCCGCGCCTTCCGCAAGGGCGACACCATGAAGCTGCGCAAGGCCGACGTGGACAACCTCCGCGCCGAGCTGGACAGCGACGTCGTCGACCTCGGTGACGCCACCGAGGAGCTCGTCTTCGAAGACGACACCGAGCTCGACCGGCGCACCGGCATGGCGACCCAGGAGATCACCGACGTCGACACGCTGATCGACGACGACATCGAAGACCTGACGGTCGAAGAGGTCGCCGCGCCCGCGGTCAAGCGCAAGAGCGCCGTCGCGGCCGCCGTGGCCGAAGAGGTCGAGGAGCCGGGTTGGGTCAAGGGCCTCTTGATCGTCACCGCAGCGGCGCTGATCCTCGCCATGCCGATCATCGTGTCCATCGGGACCGGTGAGGCGTCCGAGATCGCGCGCGGGATCGCCGGGATCTTCGGGCAGAAGTTCGACCAACCGGCGCAGTAATGCTGGCCGGATCGCTGACGCGATCCGAGCGC
>CAYOBN010000044.1:24122-37441 GCA_964402175.1 uncultured Planctomycetaceae bacterium
TCCGAGCGCGAGTGGCCCGACAGCGGGGTCTTGCGCTTGTTGCGGGCGGGCCGTTTCAGCGGTCCGCCGCGTTGTTTTCAGGGGCGGATCGCCGATGCGGTCCGCCTTCTTGTTTTTCAGGGGGGCGGCTCGGCTCCTGGGAAATGGGGTCGGGGCTGTTTGGGAAGTCCTCCCGCAATCGCTATCGTCCACGACGGGCGCGGCCAAAGGGGGGCGCGTCCACCATGAGAGCACCCGCGGCGCGCCCTGCGCCGCACCGACCGTTCCCTGCGGAGCCCGCACATGACCCACGCCGCGAACGCGCGCCGTCCCGTTGTCCTTTCCTTCCGCCTGCGCGCCTCGGCGCTCGGTGCACTCGCCCTCGCGGCGTGCGCCAGCCCGATGGAGGTGCAGGAGACCCGCGACGTCGCCAAGGCGTACGAGACGCGCGTCTACGACCTCGAGCGCCAGCTCGCCGAGTGCAACCGGGAGCGCTCGCGCGTCACCGATCAGCTCCGCGAAGAGCGCCTCGGGAAACTCTCCACCGCGAGCTACGGCGGCGAGATCCAGGAGCAGGTGCGCTCGCTCGAGGCGATGCTCGACCAGCTCGGTCGGCCGCTCAACGACATCGAGCGCTTCGATGTCGAAGGCGGCTACATCCTGATGATCCAGGACAAGGTGCTGTTCGCGTCCGGCTCCGACGAGCTCAACGCCGAAGGGCAAGCGGCGCTGCGCTCGCTCGCGGCCGAGATCGAGGCGCGCCCCCACGGCGAGATCTTCGTGCGCGGACATACCGACAACGACCCGGTGAAGAAAGAAGAGACCCGCGCGCGTTTCCCGAAGGGCAACCTGCAGCTCTCCGCGGCCCGCGCGATCTCCGTCGCGTCGTACATGATCGACTCGCGCCTCGTCGCGGCGAAGGACGTCGTCGTGATGGGCTTCGGCCAGTGGAACCCGCTCAAGGACAACAACAACGCCGAGAACAAGCGGCTCAACCGGCGCGTCGAGATCTTCGTCTCCGACCCGTCGAAGTCCTGACGCCGCGGCGCGGCTCGGACACCATGCGGCGCGTTCTCGTGGGCGTAGCCCTGGCGGTGACCCTCGCCGCCTGCAAGCCCGCGGATCGAGCGGCGACGACCGCTGCACAGGAACCCGCGGGGGCGGTCCCGCGGGTTCCTGCGTCGGCGCCGCTGCGTGAGCTCGAGCGGCTCGCGTTCGTCCCGCGCGGGCGCAGTCCGCGCGAGGCGGCGCTGCCGGTGGTCGGCAGCGAAGTCGACCTCTTGGTCGACCGCTTCGAGGTCACCCGCGCGCTCTTCCGCGAGGTCCTGCCCGAAACCGCCCCGCCGTGGGGCGCCGGGCCCGAGGGCGACTTGCCGGCGACCCACCTGGACCTCGCCACGGCCGAGGCCTGCGCCGCACAACGGGGCATGCGCCTGCCGACGACCACCGAGTGGCTGTGGCTGGCGGTCGGCCCACGCGGCTCGCCCTATCCCTACACCCGGGTGCAGGACAGCATCGCCAACATGAAGACCCGCGAGCTCGACCTCGGTCGGCCCGTGCCCGTCGGCACGTTCGAGAACGGGCGCACGCCCGACACGGGCCTCTACGACCTGCACGGCAACGTGCGCGAGCTCGCGCTCGTGCGCGCTGTCGACGGCAGCGTGCGCGCCTACGCCGCCGGCGGTTCGTTCGAAACCCCCGCGAGCCCCACCTTCGGGCGCGCGCCCCAGGACTTCGTGCTGCTCGATCCCGTCGACCCCGCGGCGCAGCTCGACGACGTGGGCGTGCGCTGCGTCGCGCCCGCGCGCGAGTGGCTGCTGGCCCACGCCGGGGCGCTGTCGCGTCCGGAGTGGCGGCCTGCGATCGTCGCCGTCGGCGCGCGCTGGGGGCCCCGCGCTGCGCCGCTGCTCGTCGAGCTCGCCGCCGAATTCGCTGCAGGGGGCGACGCTGCGGCGCCCGCGCTCGCCTGGCTCGCGGAGGGCGCGCGGTGAGCGGCGCTGACGCTGCGGACCAGGGCCCGGCGGAGCAGCCGGAGACTCCGGAGCTGCGCCCCCCGCGGCCCCCGTGGTCGCGCTTCCGCCGCGCCCTCGAGGACGCGGGGTTCCATCCCTCGAAGCGCCTCGGGCAGAACTTCCTGCTCGACGAGAACATGGCGCGCGCGATCGCAGAAGAGGCGGGGGTGCAGCCCGGCGATCGCGTCCTGGAGGTCGGCCCCGGCTGCGGTTTCCTCTCGGTGCACCTCGCCCATGCGGGCGCGGAGCTCTTCTGCGTCGAAGTCGATCCGCGCCTCGCGCCGATCGCCGCGGAGTTCCTCGCGCCGTATCCGAACGCACGGGTGGTCCTCGCCGACGCCCTCGGCGGCAAGAACGCGCTCGGGCCCGAGATCTGCGCGTGGCTCGACGACGGCGGCGAGCGCCCGTGGCGCCTCGTCAGCAACCTGCCGTACTCCATCTCGGGGCCCGTGCTGGCCCTCGCCGCGGCGAGGGACGTGCCGCCGGTGTCGTTCACGGTGCTGGTCCAGCGCGAAGTCGGCGAGCGCCTCGCCGCGACCCCGGGCACCGCGGAGTGGGGGCCCCTCGGCCTCGCGGTGCAGCTCAGCCACGCCGTCGAGCTCGGGCGGCCGGTGCCCCCCGGCCTCTTCTGGCCCCGGCCGAAGGTCGACAGCGCCGTCGTGCACGGCCGCCTGCGGCCCGACCGCGCGTCCGGGCCCGTGCGCCGCGCCGCGATCGGCCTCGCGCGCGAGCTCTTCACGCGCCGCCGGCAGGTCCTGCGGCGGGTGCTCGGGGAGGCGCTCGGCGATCGGGAGGAGGCCGCGGCGCGCCTGGCCGCCCTGGGCCTCGACCCCGGCCGTCGCGCCGAGACGCTGAGCCCGGCGGAGTGGCTGGCCCTCAGCGGTGCCGGCCCGCACCCCGGCAGCGCGAACTGAAGAAAAAATCTCGGAAACTGCTGGAGTCCGGGCACGCGGGGGCCCAAGCGGGTATCTTCATACGGGTCCCCGGACACACCCCGCTCCCTCCCACTCGACGTTCGCCAGACGGCACGCGAGTCCCCTCCGAGGCCGACCCCTCGAGGAGCGGGCCCCCCGAGGCGCCACCCTGCACCGGACCGAGCTCCGGCAGGGCCGCGTCGGGTCGTGTGGCCGCCGGACCCGAGGTGGACCTCGACATGCCCCAGAGCGGTGGACCGCGCGTGGGCCTGGCGGGGAAACCCACCGCGCTCCTGTGCGCGCTTCCCCAGGGCCCCCTCGCGATAGGACGGGCGGCCGGGGCCGCAGGGGGTGGAACCGTTTGTCCCCGTCGGGTGAAAGCACGCCGCGCCCATGCGCCGTGTGGATCGCCCGCTCCGTGGACACCGCGTGCTGTGCCGCCGCGTGCGGGACCCAAGGTTTTTTTCCTGGGGATCCGCCCGAACGGTGTGGTCCGCCCTTCGTTTCCCTTCCCGCCCCTCCGCGCCCCGCACCGCCCCGTTTCCCTTGCGCTCCGACGACGCCGAATTCCGCCGCGTCCTCGAGGACATCAAACTGCGTGTCCCCGTCGAGGAAGTGATCGGTGAGCGCGTGCACCTCGTGCAGCGCGGGCGCCTCTATTGGGCGTGCTGTCCGTTCCACGACGAGAAGACACCGTCGTTCAAGATCGACCCGGAGCAGGGCAACTGGTACTGCTTCGGCGCGTGCCGCAAGGGCGGCGACGTGTTCTCGTTCCTGCAGCAAGCGGACGGCGTGACGTTCATCGACGCCGTCGAGATCCTGGCCGCGCGGGTCGGGATCACCCTGCCGAAGCGCCGGCCCGAGCGCAGCGCAGCGGACGACCGGGGCCTCGCGGCGCTCGCGTTCGCCGACGATTGGTTCCAGCGCCAGCTCCAGGGGCCCGCGGGCCGCGAGGCGCGCGAGTACCTCGCGCGGCGCGGCATCTCGGACAACGCGGTGCGCGCGTTCGGGCTGGGCTTCGCGCCGCTCGGGCGCGGCCTCCTCGACGCAGCGCAAGCGGCGCGTTTCAGCGCGCAGGACCTCGAGCGCACGGGCCTCGCCCGACGCGGAGAAGACGGCACGTACTACGCCTTCTTCCGCGGCCGGCTGACGATCCCGATCCGCGACCTCGGCGGGCGCACCGTCGCGTTCGGCGCGCGGCGCATCGCGGATGGGGGCGGCGCGGAGGGCAGCAATCCGGGGCCGAAGTACGTCAACACCTCGGAGACCGAGTACTTCCACAAGGGGCGCATCGTGTACGCCCTCGACCGCGCGATCGACGCCGTGCGCCGGGCCGGGCACCTGGTGCTCGTCGAGGGCTACACCGACGTCATCGCGGCGCACCAGGCCGGCGTGCCGATCGTCGGCGCGGTCCTCGGCACGGCGACGACGACCGACCACGCGGAGCTCGTCCGGCGCGCCGGCGCGCGGCGCATCAGCCTCGTCTTCGACGGGGACGAAGCGGGGCGGCAAGCGGCGTACCGCGGGCTCGAGGGCCTGCTCGGGCTCGAATCCGAGCTGGAGGTCGTCGTGCTGCCGCAGGGACAGGACCCCGCGGATGTGCTCTCGGGCCTCGACGGCGCCGCCGCGTTCCGGGCGCAGCTCGATGCGGGGCTGCCGTGGGTCGAGTTCGTGGCGCGCGGCCTCGTCGGCCTCGCGGGCCGCGAGCTCTCGCGCGAAACGGACCGCGCGCTCGGGCTCGTGCTGCGCCTCAAGCGCCCCGTCGAGCGCGAGTCCGCCCTGCGCGCCCTCGCGGAGGGCAGCGGGCTGCCCGTGACGACCCTGCGCGAGCAGCTCGCGACTCTGCCGAAGCGCCGGGCGGCGGAGCCCGCGCAGCGGGACGCGGCGCGCGCGGAAACCGAGGGAACCGGAGAAACCCGTGAGCGCGTCCCGGAAGCGCCCTTGGACCCGCGCGTCGTGCGGGCCTACGAGGGAGTGGTCGGGGCGGCGCTCGTCGACCCGAGCCTCTGCCCGCGGATCCGCGAGTGGGCCGCGCGTTGCCCGGTGCCGGAGCTCGCGCGGATCCTCGCGGGGCTGCTCGCACTCTGGGACGACGACACGCTGGAGGACGTGGAGACGATCGACGTGAACGCGGTCATGAACGCCCTCGGGCCCGACCCGGCCCGTCGGTTCGTCGTGGGACTCGCAGAACACGCGAGAACTGCAGACGATCCCAGCCGCCTCCTCGAGGGTGAGATACGGTTCCTCGAAGGTTGGGAGCGCGCTTCCGAGCGGCGTCTGGTCCAAGAGCGCGCACGCGCCCTCGGCCTGCGCGCCGCCCAGGGGGACGCCGCGGCCCAGCGCGAACTCGATCAAGCCCTCGCCCGACTGACTGAATTGACACGCGCTGGCGCGCTGCGCCGCTGAATCCCCGGAACCCACCGTCCCCTAGCCACCCCTGATCCAACCGGGCGCGCGTCCCCCCCCCTGCGCGCCCGGCCAACCGCGGGCCGACCCGCACCCCACCTGAGTCCCATGACCGACAAGATCGAAGAGACGATCAAGCTCCTCGTCGACGAAGGGCGCCGCAAGGGCTTCCTGACCTACGGCGACCTCACGAAGTTCACGGAGGACCAGTACATCCCGCCGGACCGCATGGACCAGGTGTTCATCGGGCTCGACGACGCCGGGATCGAGGTCATCGACGATGCGGACGCCGACCTGGACGTCGGGCTGAAGGGCGATGACGACGGCGGGCCGGTGAAGCCGTCGCTGGACCTCGTCCGCAGCGTGGTCGCCGAGAAGATCGACGACCCGGTGCGCATGTACCTGACGCAGATGGGCGAGATCCCGCTGCTGACCCGCGACCAGGAGATCTTCCTGGCCAAGTCGATCGAGATCACGCGCAAGCGCTTCCGCAAGAAGTGCATGGGCTCTGGCCTCTGCATGGACGAGTCCGTCAAGACGCTCGACGACGTCATGACGGGGGTGCTGGCCTTCGATCGCACGCTGAAGGTCAACCCGAACCCGAAGCCCGACGACGACCCGAAGATCGTCGAGACGCTCGGTAAGCAGTTCCTCGCCAAGCGCCTCCCGATCAACATCGAGACGATCCGTCGCCTCGTGAAGCGGGTGCGCGAGGAGTACCGGCCGCTGCTCGACAGCTCGGTCCAGGGTGAGGCGCGCTCCGAGGCGCTGGCGAAGGTCCAGTCGCTGAAGCGCAAGCTCGTCATCCTCATCGAGGAGTGCCACCTGCAGATCAAGAAGGTGCGCCCCTACATCGAGCTGATGGAGGACCAGTACCGCGAGATGCGCTCGATCGAGCGCAAGCTCGAGATCCTGTCGCGCGAGCCGTCGCGGGCGGAGCAGGTCGCCGAGCTGCGCGAGCGCCTCGCCGAGCTGGAGCTCGAGGCCCTGGAGCCCTCGGATCGCCTCAAGCGGCGCATCGAGCAGGTGAAGGCCCACTACGCCGAGTACGAAGAAGCGAAGCGCAAGCTGTCCAGCGGCAACCTGCGCCTCGTCGTCTCCATCGCGAAGAAGTACCGCAACCGCGGGCTCTCCTTCCTCGACCTCATCCAAGAGGGCAACACCGGCCTGATGAAGGCGGTCGAGAAGTACGAGTACCGCCGCGGTTACAAGTTCTCGACGTACGCGACGTGGTGGATCCGGCAGGCGATCACGCGCTCGATCGCGGACCAGGCGCGGACGATCCGCATCCCGGTCCACATGATCGAGACGATGAGCAAGCTGCGCAACGTCACGAAGAAGCTCGTCCAGACGAAGGGCCGCGAGCCGAGCGTCGAAGAGGTCGCCGAGGCCACCGGCATCACGGTGGAGGAGGCGAAGCGGGTGATGAAGATCTCGAAGCACCCGATCTCCCTCGATCGACCGATCGGCGAGTCGGATGACTCGTACTTCGGCGACTTCATCGAAGACGAGTCGGCGGAGAGCCCGCTGCAGGCGGCGGGCAACGAGATGCTGAAGGAGCGCATCGACGACGTGCTCTCGACGCTCACGTTCCGCGAGCGCGAGATCATCAAGCTGCGCTACGGCATCGGCGACGGGTACACGTACACGCTCGAAGAGGTCGGCCGCATCTTCCGCGTCACCCGCGAGCGGGTGCGGCAGATCGAGGCCAAAGCGGTCCGCAAGCTGCGCCACCCGGTCCGGGCGCGCCAGCTCGCGAGCTTCCTCGACGGGGTGCACGTGCCCGACGAAGCCGAGTACGAAGCCCAGGGCGGCGGCAGCTACGACTGACGCGGGTTGCGGGGGCGGGAGTGTCTCCATAGGCTCCAGAGGGGCCTCTGGGGGCGCTCCCGCCCCGCTTTTCGGGGCTGGGCAGGCGGCAGGGGCGGCCGAATCGCCTCGGAACTGGACCGCTCCGGCCGGGGACGCTATCGTCGCTGCCCCCGCGGCCGTCGCCCCCGGCCTGAAACGTCTCCCGCATGAACCCCACCTTGAAGGCGCTGCTCGCGCTGCAGGAAGTCGACCGTCAGATCTTTCGTGTCGAGCGCGAGCTGAACACCCTCCCCGAGGAGCTCCAGCGCCGCGAGACGACCCTCGCCTCCCGCCGCGCGCGCCTCGACGAACTGAAGCGCGAGGTCCACGAGACCCGCACGCGCATCAAGGAGATCGAGCACCTGACCGCAGGGCGCCGGGCGCACCAGCGCAAGCTCGAACAACAGAGCGCCGCGGGCAAGGTCGACGCCGCCCTGCTCGCCAGCTTCGAACACGAGATCCGCAACACGAAGCGCACGATCGCGGACGCGGAGAACGACATCCTGCGGATGATGATGCAGGTCGAAGAGGCGGAGAAGGAGATCGCGACGCAAGGGGCGCTGTTCGACGAAGAAGAGCGGGTCTTCAACGAATTCAAGGGCAACGTAGAGTCCGAGACGCTCGCGGCAGAGGCGCGGCGCGAAGAGCTGCTCGCGAAGCGCGCCCAGGTGTCGGCGGATGGCATCCCGCCGGCACAGCTCGAGATGTACCGGGGACTGCTGAAGACGCGCGAGGGAGAGGCGCTCGCCGAGCTCTCGTCCGGCATCTGCCAGGGTTGTTTCGTGAACATCCCGCGCAACATCGTGGTGCGGCTCGCGCGGGGTGCGGAGCTCGTCACGTGCCCGTCCTGTGACCGCATCCTCTTCTCGTACGCTTGACCGCGCCGCGCGGTGGGGCCTCGGGCTCGCCGCGCTCGCATGGGCGCTGCGCGCGTGGCACGTCTTCGGCACGGCGGCGGGGCCGTGGTTCGAGGACCCGCCGCTCGACATGGGCTACCACCTCGAGTGGGCCCGCACGGTCGCCGCCGGTGAGACCTTCCGGCCCGGGGAGCCGTTCTTTCGCGCGCCGCTCTACCCGTGGTTCCTCGCAGGGCTCCTGAGGTTGACCGGCGGGGCGCTCTTGCCGGCGCTCCTGCTGCAAGCGGGGCTCGGAGCGGCGACCGCGTGGCTGACGTTCGACCTCGGTCGGCGCACGTTCGGTGCGCGCGAGGGGCTGGCGGCGGCGGCGGCGGTCGCGTGCGGGTGGCTGCTCATCGACTTCGACGCGCAGCTCCTCGTCGAGCCGCTGCTCGCGCCGCTGATCCTCGCGGGGCTCGTTGCTCTCGCCCCGCGCACGGGGGAGCTTACGGCGCGCCGCGCTGCGGTCGCGGGGGTGCTCTTCGGGCTGGCGGCGATCACACGGCCGAACGTGTTGCTGGTGATGCCGGGCCTCGCGCTGTGGGTGTTCCTGCGCCGACGTCGCCTCCTGCCGGTGCTGGCCCTGACCCTCGGCACCCTCGCGCCGATCCTGCCGCTGACGGCGTACAACCGCGTCGCGTGCGGAGACACGGTCCTGATCGCGAGCCAGGGCGGAGTGAACTTCTGGATCGGCAACAACCCGACCTCCGACGGGCGGACCGCGGTCGCCCCAGGCACGCGTGCGGGGTGGTGGGAGGGGTACCACGACACCATCGCGCAGGCCGAGGCCGCCGAGGGGCGAGCGCTCCGCCCGAGTGATGTGTCGCAGCACTACACCCGCCGCGCGCTCGCGTGGGCGCGCGAGGAGCCGCTAGCGTTCCTCGCGCACCTCGGGCTGAAGCTGCGTTTGATCCTGGCTGGGATGGAGCTCGGGAACAACGTCGAACCGCGGTATACGGCGCTCGCGCATTCACCGTGGCTCGTGCTGTCGCCGGTGCACAGCGTGTGGTTGGTGCCGCTCGGGTTGCTCGGGGCGGTGTGCGCGTGGCCGCGGCGCAAGGCGCTCGCGCCGCTGTACATCTTCCTGGTCGGGTACGGCCTGTCGGTGGTGCTCTTCTTCGTGAACGCCCGCTTCCGCGCGCCGATGCTGCCCGTCGGGGCGCTGTTCGCGGCGCACGGGGTGTTCGCGGTGTGGGGGGCCCGAGGACGCCGGCGTTGGATCCTCGGGCTGCTCGCAGGCGCAGGCATCGGGTTGGCCGCGATCCCGCCGCGCAGCCCCGTGATCGGAGCGGTGAACGGCCGGGTGAACCTGGCGCTCGGTTATGCCGCCCGGTCCGAGGCGCTCTCCGAGAACGGCGACGGGCCTCTGGCGCAGCAGGCGATCGCGCTCTTGCAGGAGGCGCTCGAGCTGCGGCCGGATTGGGTGCCCGCTCACCGCGCGCTCGGGGCGCTCCGCCGACGCGCGGGGGACCTGGAGGGTGCGCTCGCGGCCTTCGGCCAGGCCCATGCGCTCGCGGTCGCCGCGGGCACCTTGGACGAAGAGGCGATCGACGGCTACGCGGGAGCGCTGTCGCGCGCGGGGCGCTTGGAAGAGCTCGCGGCGTTTGTCGGCCCCTTGGTCAATGGCAGCGTGCGCTCCGCCGGCGCGACGTACTACGCGGGTGTCCTGCAGCAGCGCGCGGGGCGGATCGAACGCGCAGAGGCGCTGTTCCAAGCCTCGGAGGAGCTGCGCCCGGGGCGCTTCCGGGTACCGTTCGCGCTGGGAGCGCTGGCGGTGCAGCGCGGCGATGACGCCCGCGCGCGGGAGCACTTCGGGCTGGCCCAGCGGCGGATCGAGGATGCTCTCCCGGAGCAGCGCGCGCAGCTCGAGCGCGAGCGGCTGCGGTTGGGGTTCTGATCGCGGGGGGGCGGGCTGGTCGGAGGTGTCGCGGCCCCGATTGCCTCGACACGAGAGTGGGAACGAGGCACCTGCGCTGGAGGCGCGGAGGAAGTTCGGGGCAGTCGCTCGACGAAGTCGACCGAGGGCTCTGCGTCGCAACAATACGATCCAAGCTGCGGCGCTCCGGAGCGCCGCAACCAGATCAGAGAGAGCATGACCTCTGCACGAGCTCGCGCTCGTGCATCGGCCTCAAGGGCAGAAGACGACCCTCACACCGTTCGAGGTGTTGGACGTCGCCCCGCCGCCCGGCAGGCCGTCGCGGAACCAGTACTGGAAGTTCCAGGACTCGCCGCTATCGAGGGTCGCGCTGGCCGGTAGGCCGTTGAAGGGGAGCGCGAGGGAGACGTTGCCCGAGGTGCCCGAGCTCTGGATGAAGTTCGAGAGGCGGAAGATCGGTGCGCCGAGGCAGAGGTTGCCTTGGCCGTTGCCGAAGCCCTGCACGAAGGCTTGGCTCTCCGAGAAGATGAAGTAGCCGACGGAGCTCTGGGGGAGGCCCGTGGCGGCGAGCGTCAGGGATTGGTCCTGGAGGCGGACGCTGCCCTGGGCGGAGATCGCTGCAGCGCCGCCCGTGGAGTTCGTCGCAGCGGTGCAGTAGTTCGTCGGGACGGCGCACTGGTGGCGCGCGACGAGGGAGCCTTGCAGGTTGATCGTCGCGGAGATGCCGGTGCCCGGATCGACGAACTGGAACTGCGTCACCTGTGCGGAGGTGCCGGTGATGGTCGTTCCGTTCTGGATGATCGTGCCGGAGAAGGTCTGGCCGGTGCTCTGGTTGCCGGCGAGGTTCTGCTGGGTCGGGCTCCCGAGGAGCGGGACGACGTTGACGGTGCCGCTCAGGATCGTCGCGTCGGCGAGCGTCGAGAAGGTGCCGTTGGCGGCGATGGAGAAGGGGCCCGTCGTCAGCTCGAAGGTCAGGTTCGAGATGGTGATCGTCGCCAGGGGCGGCAGGAACGGGGCGGGGTTCGGGATGCGGCCGCTGAGGTTCCCGACGACGGCGAGCACGCCGCCCGCAGTGAACTGACCCGTGGCGAGCGGCTGGAGGGGCGCTCCATCCAGGACGACGAACTGTGCTCCCGAGAGGTTGAAGCTGTTGCTCGGGTTGCCCTGGAGCGGACCGAGTGAGGTCGTGCCCGACCAGGTGTACTGGGACGCGGGCTGGTCGACGTCGAAGCGCAGCGGGGCCTGGGCGGTGGCCGTGGCCGTGAGGGCTGCGGCGAAGAAGGTGGCGGCGGAGAGGGGGCGGATCATCGCAGAGGAGGGGGGCCCGGTGACATGGGCGCTCCCCCCTCCATCCTCGCCGGTCGAAGCGCGGGAGGCGAGTCTCGTTTTCGAACGCGCGCTCGGGTACACCATGGGCATGGGAGGCACCCTGCGGAACGGGCGCGCCGAGGAGCCGGCGGGCCCCTGGATCAGCATCGATGCAGCGGCGGCGCAGTACGCCGTCGAGCCGGCGGCCGTGCGGGCCTGGGTCGCGGCGGGCCGCGTCCAGGCGCTGCACCCGCGCGGGGCCGCGGCGGCGGCCGATGGGACCCTGGCGGGGACGGACCTCGTGCGGGCGGATGGGCTGGCGGCCCTCCCCGCAGAGGTCCTGCTCGCGGCGGCGACCGAGCGCGAGCTGGCCCGGCTGCGGGCGGAGCTGGCGGCGGAGCGCAGCCGAGCGCGGACCCAAGCGATCGACCTCGAGGCCGCCCAGGCGGCCTTGCGCGCGGCGTTGGAGCAGCCTGGGGCGGCCCCAGAAGCGCCTCCGGCCGCCCCGTCGCGCCGGACGGCCAGCCCCGTGCCCGCCCTCGGCTGGCTCGCCGCGGGCGCGCTGGGTTTTGCCCTGCGGCCCCTCGTCCTGCCGAGCCCGTCGCTGACGCCGGTGTTCGCCTCCGAGTCCGCGGCGCTGCCGCAGCAGCCTGAGCGTGAACCCTTGGCGCCTGCGCCTGAGCCCGCGGGGCCTGCGAATACGGGGCCTGCGAATACGGTTCCTGCGAGCTCGGGACCTGCGAGCGCGGGACCTGCGAGCTCGGGACCTGCGAGCGCGGGACCTGCGGCTGCGCTTCCGGCTCCGGCGACCCGAGAGCCCGAAGCGCTCTCGAGCGCGGCCAAAGAGCCAGGCACCGTCGAATCGGCTGCGCCGCCGAGGCCGGACCTACCCCGGACCCTCGCGGCTCTCGCGCCCCTCGCGTGGGCCACGGTGTCCGGACCCGCGTGTCAGTTCCGCGGTGCCGCGGAGACCCTCGGGCCTTGTTTCGGCGCACATTCGAGCGACGGGCCCTGGGTCGCCGGCAATCACCGCGTCGACGGCGTCGATTGCTGCGCCCACCACCAGCTCGTGATGCGCCTCGGCGGGGACCGCGCCCAGCTCGAAGCCGCGGCCGCGTTCGCGCGCTCGGAGGGGGTCCTGCCGCCGCTCGTCGCCGCACGGATCGACCGCGCCGCGCGGGCGTTCCTGCGCGCGGCCCTCGGCCCTTGGACGTCGGCGGGCATCGACGCCTTCGACGGCGAAGGCCATCAGCTCCGCTTCACCGCCGACGGGCGCGCGCGCGTCGAGACATGGATCGTCCCTCTGGACGGTCAGCGTGTCGAGGTCACGCTGGAGATCGAGCTGTCCGAGGGGCCGGACGGTGACACGCTCCACGTCTTCGAAGCCGTGCGGACGCCGTGAGGCGGGCCGTCACCCCCGGACGGGATTGCGCAGCACGCCGAGGCCGTCGATCTCGATCTCGGCGATCGCTCCTGCGCGCAGCCAAACCGGCGGTTTGCGCGCGAACCCGACGCCGGGAGGCGTCCCCGTGGCGATCACATCGCCGGGCTCCAGCGTGATGTGCCGCGCGAGCGCGGTGATGACCTCTGGGATGTCGAAGATGAACTCTCGGGTGTTCGAGTCCTGCAGCGTCACGCCGTCGACGCGGCAGCGGATCCGCAGTGTGTGGGGGTCGGGCAGCTCGTCCGAAGAGGCGACATAGGGCCCGAGCGGGCAGAACGTGTCACAGGATTTGCCACGTTGCCACTGCCCATCGGCGAACTGGAAGTCGCGCGCCGAGACGTCGTTGACGTTGGTGTAACCGAAGACCGCCGCGAAGGCGGCTTCACGGGAGAGCACACCGTCGCGCGGGCCGACGCGCCGACCGATGACCACGCCGAGCTCGGCCTCGTAGTCGACCTGCTCCGAGCCCTCGGGCAGGACGATCGGATCGTCGGGACCGATGACACACGTCGGCAATTTGCTGAACAGCAAGGGGCGCTCCGGGATCGGCAGGCCCGACTCGATCGCGTGGTCACGGTAATTGAGCCCGATGCACAGCACCTTCGACGGGCGCGGCACGGGCGGCCCGAGCTT
>CAYOBN010000044.1:37541-40640 GCA_964402175.1 uncultured Planctomycetaceae bacterium
AATTGAGCCCGATGCACAGCACCTTCGACGGGCGCGGCACGGGCGGCCCGAGCTTCGCATCGGCGGGCACCGCTGCGCCCGCGGCCAGCGCGTGAGCGACCGCGGCCGCGTCTCCCGCAAAGCGAGCGACCGCTTGGGCCGTGGGGCCGTCGAGGTCGAACCAGCCGCCCGGCTCGGCGGGCGTCGGGATGCCGACGGAGGCGTGCTCGAGGTCGAGGCGCTGCCCGTCTGGCAGCCAGAGCCCCGCGCGCAGTCGGTCGGAGGCGTGGAATGTGATCCTTCGCATGAGATCTCTGGGCTCTCGTTCAGCGCTTCGGTGGTGCGAGCGCGGGAATATCGCGCACGTCGAGCTGGCCGCGTTCGTGCAGCGCGCGGAAGCGTTCGACGGTGCGCCGTACCCCTTCGGTCAGCGGCGTACGTCTCACGCCTGGCACCAATGCATCGAACGCGTGGCCGTCCAAGGCCGGCGGCAGGGGCAGCTCCGGGCCGTCGATCTCGATTCGGCTGACATGTTCGGACGGGATGTACGCCGCAAGCTCCTGAATGAATCGGCTGACATCGACGCTTTCGCCGGCCAGGTTCAGAGCGTGCGCGCCCTCCGGTGCCCGGTCGACTGCCGCCAGGAACGCCGCTGCGCAGTCCTCGGTGTAGAGCACATCGGTGCGGCCGCTGAAAGCGATCTTGAACGGCGCACCCAGGATACCGGCCTTCAGTGCGCTCGTCGGGCCCGAGGTCATGCCTTGGTCGCGCCCGACTCCGTAGACCGTCAAGGGGCGCAGGCCCACGCTCGAGAGTCCGTTCTCCAGCCAATACACCCGCGCTGTTCCCTCGTTGGCACGCTTGTAGACGCCGTAGTGGGTGATCGGCTCGGCGGGGACGTGCTCGCCCGGGCGCACTCCAGCGGCGCCTCGGCCGTCAGCCGCGCCCTTCGGCGGTCCGTACACCGCGGCGGAGCTGGCGTAGGCGATCCGTGCGCCTGGGACCGCGCGCGCGGCCTCGAAAACGTGGATCGTGCCGAGGACGTTCACCGCGGCGCCCTTGGCGGGATCCGCGCGACAGAACGGGACCTGCAGGCCTGCAAGGTGCACGATGTGACGCGCGCCGGAGCGCTCGAGCGCGCCGCGCACGGTGCCGAGGTCCGTGATGTCGCCGTCGAGGAATGTCACCTTCTCGAGCCCCGAGTCTCCGACCAGGTCGCGGAGGCGGCGTCGATCGCCAGGCAGGTCGAAGACGAAGGGACGGTCGCCGCGCTCGAGGAGCTGCTGGACGACCCAAGCGCCGATGCAGCCGAGCGCGCCGGTGACGAGGTAAGGGGTGCTCATGGGGGCGGAAACGGTACCAGAGCCTCAGCGGCCTGCGAGGTAGACACGGGCGGCGTTCCCGCCGAAGAACGCAGCGCGCTCGGCGCTCGAGAGGCCTTCGGCGGCGCGGGTGGCGAGGTCGTGGACCTCTGCATACGGGGCCGCGAGCAGGGCGACTGGCCAGTCGGAGCCGTACAGGATGCGCTCGGGTCCAAACGCCTCGAGGGCGACGTCGACTGCGCGCAAGACGTCTTCCGCCCGCCATGCACGCCAGTCCGCTTCGGTCACGAGTCCCGAGACCTTGCAGGCGACGTTCGGGCGCCGCGCGAGCTCGCGCAGGCCGCTCTCCCACGCCAACATCTCGGGGGTGCCGTGGCCGAGGGCGAGCGGCGGCTTCGCGCAGTGATCGAGCACGAGCGGTACGTCCTCCAGCGCGGTGGCGAAAGACACCGCTGCGGGGAGCTGGCGCGGGTACACGAGCACGTCGTAGACGAGCCCGTGGCGCGCGGCAGCGCGCACCCCGCGGCGGAAGTCCGGACGGTCGAGAAAGCGGTCGTCGGGCTCGTCCTGGACGATGTGGCGGAGGCCGACCAGCAGCGGCTCCGCCGCGTAGCGCTCGAGCTGGGCCTCGAGGTCCGTTGCGCAGAGGTCGAGCCAGCCGACCACTCCGACGATCGGCGCCTCGCTGTTCGAACTCTGCTGCGCCAGCGCGAGCAGCGCCCGGGTCTCCGCCTCGCACGAGCGGGCCTGGACGGCGATCGATGCGTCGAGACCGGCGGCCGTCAAGAGCGGTGCGAGGTCCTTCGGCCCGAAGTCGCGGCGTATCTCTCCGAGCGCCGGAGTGATCCAGGCGTATTCCTCGGGGTCGTAGGTCCAGAAGTGCTGGTGGGCGTCGATCCGCATCGCCCGCAGTCTCGCACGTCTCGGCGGCCGCCGCACGCGGTATCCTCGCAGGCATGGCGACCCCCCTGCCCCTGGCCCCCGTCCGAACCCGGCGTTCCCTCGCGCGCGCGGTCGTGTGCGGGCTCGTGCTCGCGCTCTCGGCTCCGAGCTGTGGTCCAGCTCCGTCGAGCTCCGGTCCGCTGCGCATCGCCGTGATTCCGAAGGGCACGACCCACGAGTTCTGGCAGAGCGTCCACGCCGGCGCCGCACGCGCGGGTCGCGACCTCGGCGTCGAAGTGCTCTGGAAGGGCCCCCAGAAGGAGGACGACCGCGAGGCCCAGATCCGGGTCGTCGAGGACTTCATCGTCAAGGGCGTCGCGGCCATGGTGCTGATGCCGCTCGACAAGACCGCGCTCGTACGCCCCGCGCGCGAGGCCGTCGCGGCGGGGGTCCCCGTGATCGTCGCCGACTCGGACCTCGAATACGACGGCCGCACGAGCTTCGTGGCGACCGACAATCGGCGCGGGGGCGAGCTGGCGGGGGAGCACCTCGCGGGGCTACTCGGGGGTCAAGGCAAGGTCATCCTGCTGCGCTACCTCGAGGGCTCTGCCAGCACCGAGGAGCGCGAAGCAGGTTTCCTCGCTGCGATCGCGCGCCATCCGGGGATCCAGGTGGTGTCGTCGAACCAGCACGCCGGCGCGACGAAAGAGAGCGCGCTGCGCGCCTCGGAGAACTTGCTCAACGCACACGCGGACATTCAAGGTGTGTTCTGTCCGAACGAGTCCGCGGCGTACGCGATGATGCGGGCGCTCGTCGACAGCGGGCGGCGCGCGGGTGTGAAGTTCGTCGGCTTCGACGCCTCGGAGGGCCTCGTGCAGGGGCTGCAGAAGGGCGAAGTGGACGCGCTTGTGCTGCA
>CAYOBN010000045.1:0-39797 GCA_964402175.1 uncultured Planctomycetaceae bacterium
ACCACGTCTCACCGGGCTGCGCGGCGACGGACGGCCCGCCCGGCTGCGGGAGCTGGCGCGGGTCGATCGTCAGGTGCACTTGACCCGCGGGCCCGGAGTTCAGCACCTGGCCCGGTCCGATGAGGCGGCCGATCGGAGCGCCGAGGCACAGGATCTGGGTGGCACCGCCCGGGGGCACGGTGATCGAGAAAGTGCGGGACACCAGGAAGTAACCGAACGACTGCGGCGGCAGTCTGTCCGACGCGAGCTGCAGTTGGCCGGCTTGGACCTCGACCGAGCCATCGACGTGGATGCGCCCCAAGGCGCCCGTCGAGTTCGTGAGCTGCCAGCAGGGGGCCAACTCGAAGCGCGCTTCGCAGGCGTCCGTCGCGCTGTCGGCGTCGACGTCGCGCTGGGGCAGGGCGGGCACGATGCGGACGCGTTCGGCTCCGGGGGCGCCGAAGGCCGCGTGCCAGCCCGCGACGGCGACGGACGCTCCCGCGCGCGGCGGAGCGCCCGCGGTCGTGCCTTGGACCATGAAGCGGCCCTGCGCGGTGAACGTGAACGCGACCGGGTCCCGCTCGAAGAGGTACGCCGCCCCGGTCTGCGCCGGACCGATGGCATCGTCGGGCGCGCCGACGAGGAGCGTCTCGTTCACCATGGCGACCGACCAGCCGAACGTCGCGGCGCCCAGGTGCGCGGAACCCTGCAACGTGCGCACGTACTCCCAGCGCGGGGGATTCGACCGGTACTGCAGCTCGTGCACGGCGCCGAGGCCTGCCGGGGCGCCGACGTAGAGGTCGGGTCGGACGGGTGGAGAGCGCAGGCTCTCTTCGACCGCGAGCGAGGCGCCGAAGAGGTCCGCCGCGAGCGGGGTCGAGCCTGGTGCGACGAGCGACTCGAAGTGCTGCCACCGACCTGCTTCGCGCCGATACACCTCGACTTGACCCCTGCCGTGCAGGGCGCCGACGGGCCCGGGGTCCCCGACGAACAGCCAGTTCTGGTCCAGGGCGAGGGCGCTCCCGAACGTCCCGTTCGGGTTCGCGGGCAGCGCGAGGGTCTCGAAGTACGTCCAAGCGCCCGTCGTCGACGAGCGCTCGAACGCGTGCACGAGGCCACCGGCGAGCTGCTCGCCGACCACGCAGCGGTCCCCGGCGAGCGCCACGGCGATACCGAAGCGGCCCGTCGCGCTGGCGAGCGGCGGCAGCAGCGGCGGCTCGGCGACCCACCCCGCGTTCGTGCGCCGGAAAGAACGCACGGTCCCGTTGCCGCTCGCGATGGAGTTGTCGTCGGGCCAGCCGCACAAGAGGGTGTCCCCGTCGAACGCGAGCGCGGAACCGAACCCGGGGTTGTTGCCCTGGGGCGCCGGCGGCGCGAGGACCACGACCGGCTGCCAAAGGGGCACGTCCGGGTCGTATTCGAAGACCTCGACGCGGCCGTACGGGTGGCTCGCCGCGGTCCCCGGCGCGCCGTCCGATTCGGGGGCGGCGACGGCGAGGAGGCGCCCTTGGCCAGCCACGGCCGAGCCGAAGGCGCCGCGCGGCGCGACCGACGATGTGAGCTCCGGGGTGCAGTCCTGCGCGGCGGCAGAGAGCAACGGTACGAGGGTGAGGCAGGCGAAGGACATGGCTGCAAGGCAAGATGCCACGGACGGCCGATTCGTGCCGTCTTTTCCGCGATTCCCTAGGAACCCGACGTCTCACTCGGCGCCGCGTACTCGCGGCGGGCGCCCGCACCGTGGCCCACGACGAGGCCGGCGCGCTCCAGGGCGACGAAGATCTGGCGGGCGCGCGTGCGGCCGATGTTGCGCGCGGCGGCGAAGCCGTCGACCGTGCCGCGCCCGCGCTGGGTCCGGAGCCAGTCGAGGGCGTCGCGCTCGAGCGGCGCGCGCGGCTTGCGCTCCGCCGGGGCCGCGGCGAGCGCCCGCAGCGCCGCGCCCGTCGCCGCGCGGGTCGAAGCCCCGTGCCGGATGGTCACCTCGCGCTCGCCCTCGGGCCCGAGCGCCGCGTGCGGACGGGCCTCCGAGGCGGGCACGAGCGCGACCACGATCGGCCGCCCCACGAGGCGCACGACCTGCACGTGCACCGGGACCGGCGGGTCGACGTGGTGCGCAGCGATCGTGCGCAGCTCCTCGGCCGTGGAGCGCGGCGTCGGCGCCCCGATGAGCTCGCCGCGGTCCCCGACGCCGACGAAGAAGAGCCCGCCCTTCGTGTTGGCGAATGCGGCGAGCGTGCGCGCGACCTTCTCCGGCCTCGGCAGCCCGCGCTTGAACTCCGTGCGGGTGCCTTCGCCGGCTTGGATCCGCTGCGCGAGCTCATCGGCGGAGAGGTCCATGGCACACAGAGCGTACACCCGAGGGGTGGCCTTCCCCGCACCGTGGGCTACTCTGGTCGCGCCCCTCCCGCCTTCGACCATGCCTTTTGCCTCCTGTGTGCTCGTTGCGCTCGCCGCGCTGTCCCCGCTCCCGCCGTTCCAGTCCGACCGGGACGCGACGAAGCAGGAGCTCCTGAAACAGCGCGACGAGGCCGACACCGCCCTTGTCTCGAAGCTGGCCGACTTCGCCGACCGCGCGGCGATGGAGGCGCTGCTGGAGGTCTACGACGCCATGGCCAGCGTCTGGATGCGGCGCGAGGTCGTGCGCGCCCTGGGCCGCTTCGACCGGGTCGCGGACGCCTTCCAGCCGGCCCTCGACAAGGTCATGAACGTCGCCACGACGGCCAAGGAGCCCGAGCTGCGCGCAGCGGCCCTCGAGACCCTCGGCGCGGCCCAGCAGAACGGCAAGACCTTCCTCGCGCTGATCGTCGAATCGCCCGCGATGGACGAGGTCCGCATCGAAGCGATGCGGCTGCACACGAGGCTCGCCGCCGAGGCCGACAACGAGTGGTACAAACGCCTCTACACGCGTGAGTCCGCGGCCGACGACAAGAACGACAAGCGCGCGAAGAAGCCGAAGAAGGGCGAGGAAGAGGAGAGCGTGCGGTTCATCCCGCGCCTCTCCGAGATCCGCCGCTTGGCGATGGAGGCGCTCCTGCCGTCCCTCAAGGACCAGGACCTCGTCAGCGACTTCCGCGAGGACAAGAGCCTGGCGATCAAAGCGACCGCGCTGAGCGAGCTGCAGAAGCGCGGCCACAATGCGGCCGGCGGTTTCGCCCGCGAGCTGCTCGAGCGCGTCGACACCCCCGACGTGATGCGCGCCTTCTGCGCCGAGATCGTCGCGAAGATCGACGGCGTCAAAGCCGCCGACGAATTCCTGAAGCTCGCCAGCAAAGGCGTCGACCAGACGCAGCAGGTGCTGCGCGACCGGCTGGCGGACCTCTTGGCCGACATGAAGGACGAGAAGGTCGACAAGAAGCTCTTGGCGCTCGTCGGCAAGGGGGACTCCGTCGAGAAGGCGTTTGCGCTGCGCGCGACGCGCTTCATCCAGGACCCGAAGCTCGTCGAGCGCGTGCGGAAGGGCCTCAAGGAGAAGGACCCGGTGATCCTGCGCGCGACCCTGCTCGCGGTCGCGGCGCGCAAGGACACAGCGGCCATCCCCGACCTCGAGAAGATGCTGGAGAAGACCGAGGACCCGGCGCTGACCGAGGCGCTCCTCGAGACGCTCAGCGCCCTGCACTCCGGGGCCAACGAGTGGGTCGAGCGGCTCGTGGCGTTCAGCGACTCACCGTCGGTCGATATCCGCAACGCCGCGATCGTGGAGCTCGGCCGGCTCGGGCGGCGCAACCAGCTCGACCTCTTCAAGAAGAAGCTCGCCGACTCGAACTGGTCCACCCGCTACGCGGCCGCGCGGGCCCTCGAGGCCCTGCGGACGACGGACTCGATCGGGGCGATCGTGGGCCGCCTCCCGGAGGAGACCGGCCGCATGGAGATCCTCTTCGCGGACATCCTCTGGCGCCTCACCGGCAAGCCCTTCGGCCGCCGCGCCGGGGCCTGGACCGACTGGTGGGCCAAGGAGGGGGCCGGTTTCGTGCCGATCAACCCCACGGAGCTCGCCAAGCTCGAGCTCGAAGCCGAGGAGCGCCGCCTGCGCCAGGTCTCCCAGACCGCCGAGTTCTTCGGCATCAAGATCGAGTCCCACCGGGTGATCTTCATCATCGACGTGTCGGGTTCGATGATGGAGACCCTGCGCCCCGAGTACGTGGGCAAGCAGGGCGCCGTCCGGATCGACGTCGCCAAGCGCGAGCTCCGCAGGGCCGTGGAGGGCCTCGATCCGAAGGCGCTCTTCAACATCATCCAGTTCTCCAGCGGCATGGATAGCTGGCGCAAGGAGGGCATCGCCAAGGTCGACCCCGGCACCCGCGGGGACGCCGTGCAGTACGTCGAGCGCCTCGGCGCGGGCGGCGGAACGAACATCTACGGGGCCCTGCAGCTCGCGTTCCAGGACCCCGACGTCGACACGATCGTGTTCCTGTCCGACGGCGAGCCTTCGGTGGGTGACATCACCGATGCGGGCGCGATCCGCGACGCCGTGCGCGAGTGGAACGACACACGCGGTGTGAAGATCGACACGGTGGCGATCGGCGGCTCGCTGCAGCTCATGCGTTGGCTCGCGGAAGACCACGGCGGACGCTACGTCGAGTACCTGTGACGACGTCGCGAGCGGTGAGCTCCGCAACAACTCGCGCACGAACCTGAAGGTTTTTTTTCAGTTCACGCGACGCGCTGCCGAAATCCCCCGTGGGTGACGGAGTTCGTTCGACGAGCGCGGCGCTGCGCTGCGCGGGACGGACCGCCGGATCGCCCGAGACTACGCTACGACATCAACCGGTCGCCCGGTCCCTTTCGAGGGCCGGGCGTTCGGCTTTCCAGGCCGCCGGTTACGCTGCGCGCGAAGGTCCTCGACGTGTCGCCCCGGCTCCGTTTCACCCTGTCCATCGCGCTGGCCGCGGCGGTCCTCGCCGGTCTCTGTGTGTGGTCGGGAGTGTCGCCGCAGGCGGTCGTGCGGGCGGCGTCGACGGTGCCCGCTGGCACGCTCCTGGCGGCTTTCGGCGTCCTGATCGCGCTCTACGGGGCCCGCGCGTGGCGCATCCACCGGGTCTTGCCCGAGGCCTCGCGGCCGCCGTGGCCGCGCCTCTCCGCGGCCACCGCGGCGTGGGTCCTCGACGCGCAGGTGCTGCCGGCGAAGGTGGGGGAGGCGACGCTGATCTTCCACCTCGGGCGGCTCGGTGTGCCGCGCGCGGAGGGGTTCGTCGCGCTGCTCGTCTCGCGCCTCTTGGACCTCGCGGTGCTGCTCGGGGCGTTCGGCGTCGCGGCGCTCGCGCTCGGGTTCGGGCCCTTCGGCGAGCGTCTGCCGTGGCTCACTGCGCTGGGGCTCTGCCTCCTGCCGCTGTCGCTCGGCTTGGCCCTCGTGGTGCTGCGGGGCGCCCGCGCGTGGCGTCCGGTGCCGGGCCTCATCGCGCGCTTCGGGCCGCGCGCGGCGCGCGTGCACACGTTCGCGGTGCGCGTCGGCGAGGCGCTCGGGGCGCTCGACCGGCGGCGGCGTTTGGCGGCGCTGGGCGCGAGCCTCGTCGTCTGGGCGCTGATCCTGGCCTTCTACGCGCTCCTGGCGCGCGGCCTCGGCATCGAGCTGCCGGTGTTGGGCCTCGTCTTCGGCGCCTCCCTGGCGGTCCTCGGAGGCCTCGTCCCTGCCAGCGGCTTCCTGGGCTTCGGGATGCTCGACGTGGGCTGGGTCGCCGGGTTCTCGGCCCTCGGAGTCCCGCGCGCGCTGGCGGTCGAGAGCGCGCTCGGGTTCCACGTGCTGTACCTCGTCGGCGTGGGGGTGCTCGGGGTGCTGGGCCACCTCCTCGTGCGGCGTTGAGGCATCGAACGGCGCCAGGTGCCGTTCGACGCCTCAGCGCTGCAGGCAGAGGAGCGCCTGTTACCGTAGGGCCGCGTGCCGCCCGCTGGTCCCCGCCTCACGACAGTCCTCGCGCTGGCCTTCGCGGCCGTCGTCGCGCGCTCCGCGATCGGCTGCCACTACCCCGCGGACTGGGTGCTCGAAAACGTGCTCGTGCTGCTCGCGGTCGCTCTGATCGCGGCCCTGCAGCGCCGCGCGCCCTTCTCGCGGCGCGCCCTCGTGCAGCTCTTCGTGTTCCTCTCCTTGCACGAGGTCGGCGCCCACTGGACCTTCGCCGAGGTGCCCTACGACCGCTGGACGGAGGCCTGGTTCGGGACCCCGCTGAACCAGGTCCTGGGCTTCGAGCGCAACCACTACGACCGATTGGTCCACCTCAGTTACGGGCTGCTCGTGACGCGGCCGCTGCGCGAGGTCCTCGAGCGCTGGCTCGCGCTCACCGGGCGCCGGGCAGCCGTCACGACGTTCATGTACCTCAGCGCGTCGGCCGGGTTCTACGAGCTGATCGAATGGGCCGCGGCGCTCGTCTTCGGCGGCGAGCTCGGGATGGCGTACCTCGGCACCCAGGGCGACGTGTGGGATGGGCACAAGGACATGGCGCTCGCCCTCGGTGGATCGCTCCTGGTCCTCGCGTTGGCGCGGCCGCGGCCCAACGCGACCCCTGCGCTGCGCGCCGCCTACGCCGCCACCGACTACGAGGTCGCCGGCGCTGTGCTGCGCATCGGCGCGCCGACCCCGCGGCTCGACCTCGGCGCGCACCCCTGGTCGCGGGTCGCGATTCTCACCGCTTGCAACCCCTTCAGCGAGGCCCGCGGCGCCGCGCGCAACCAGCGCGCCCAGCGCGCGCTCGCCGACGAACTCGGCCGTGCGGGCCGCACTTTCGTCCCGGCCCTGGGCCGCGATCCGAGCGGCGCGTGGCCGCCAGAGCCGAGCTTCGCGGTGCTGGACCCCACGGACAGCGAGCTCGATCTCTGGCTGCGGCGCTACCGCCAGAACGCGGTCGTCGTCGCGGACCGCGACGGTTCCGCGGCGCTCCGCTGGCATCCTGACGTGCGCGCTTCGGGGTCGGTCTAGTCCGTGGTAGCGTCCGCGTGTGAACGCACCGGACGCCATGCACCCGTCTCTCTCCCGCCGCACGCTCCTCCTCGCGAGCGCGGGGGTCACCCTCTCCGCCTGTCGCAGCCTCAGTGGTGGTGCTTCCGGCGCCGCCTTCGAGCGCGACCTCGCGGCGCTCGAGGGCTCTGGACGGCTCGGCGTCGCGGTTCTCGATACGGCGGACGGCTCGGTGCGGGGCCGCCGGTTGGATGAGCGCTTTGCGCTGTGTTCGACGTTCAAGCTCATCCTCGCGGCGATGGCGCTGGAGCGCGCTGCGAGCGGCGGGCGTGCGCTCGATACACGGCTCGCCGTTGTCCCCTCGGACCTGCTCGCCTACGCGCCCGTAACCCGGGCGGCGCTCGAAGCCGCAGCGACACGCGGTGCGGGCTCCGCCGAGCTGACGATCGCTGAGCTGGCCGAGGCCGCGCAGACGACGAGCGACAACGCCGCCGCCAACGTCCTCCTGCGCGACCTCGGCGGACCGCCGGCGTTCACGGCGTTCTGCCGCGCCCACGGTGATCCCGTGACGCGGGTCGACCGCTACGAGCCCGAGCTGAACGATGTGAAGCCCGGAGATGTGCGCGATACGACCTCGCCGCGAGCGATGGCGGGCCTCGTCGCGCGCCTCTTCGGCGGCGGCCTCGCGCCCGCTGCGCGTGAGACGCTGCGTGCGTGGATGTTGGCGACGACGACCGGCTCGGCCCGTGTGCGGTGCGGGCTCCCCGCCGAATGGCCCGCCGGCGACAAGACGGGCACCGGCGGCGGTGACGGCGAGACGGTCAAGTGCAACGACGTCGTCTGGGTCGAACCGCCGAACCGCGCGCCCTTGGTCATCGCCGCGTACTACGACACCGGCGTCGTCGGTGAGTGGCCCACCGACGCGGACGAGTCGGTGCTGGCCGAGGTCGGTCGCTCCGCGGCGCAGCGCATGCGTCGCGGCTGACAACGTGTGCACAAGAGGCTCCGGCGCCCGTTCCTGGAGCGACCTAGCGATCGGACCTGGCGAGAAGACGCTGGACATCCACCGCCTCGACGTGCCCAACCATCAGGCAGCGAATCGGCTCCATGCGCTCAGCGCTGCCCCGAAGCCGGCGACTTCGAGAGCGGCCAGCGTTGCTCACCCTTCTGCGAAGCGATCACGAGCTCGCCGTCGTCGATGCGGAAGGCGGCGAAGCCGGGCTCGCCGCGGTGGGGCTCGCCGTGTGTGATCTGCAGCGCACCGGATCGGGTCCAGCGCGACTCGAAGGGCAAGAGCGAGCCTTGACGGTCCAAGAGGCGCGCCGCAAAGGCGACCCCCGCGGCCTCCGCCAGGTCCTCGGGCGTCATCTCGGAGGGCGGCGCGCACTCTTCGCGCTCGAACCAGGCGGCGTAGACCTGTTGGACCACTTCGGGTGCAAGGGTCGACGCGGCCAGCACCATGTTCGACGCGCCGGCGTCCACGCGCAGGCTCCGCGGTGCTCGTTGCAAGAGGTGGTCGCACAGAACGCCGAAGCCGTCCAGCATCGCCGGACAATCGAGGCGTCGTCCGCTCTGGGTGACGAGACGCAAGCCTGGACCCGGTGCGGTGATGCGCGCGAGCTCGCTCCAGGTGAGCCGCACACGGCTCGCGAACCTGCGCCGCTCGATCCCCTCGGCATCGACGGTGTAGTCCTCGGCCCAGGCGGCCAGTAGGACGACCACACCCAGCAGGGTGAAAGCCAGGAAGATCGTGGAGACGAGCGGTCCTCCAGTGCGCGCTCCCCAGGAGAGCCAAGCACACGTGGCAAAGCCGACCGCGCAGGTCACACCCAGCCACGTGACCCAGCTCGGATAGACCAGCAGCGAGCGCTCGCCGATGGCCTTGACGAGGCCGCGCCGTCGCCAGGCAGAGCGCTGGATCCGGGCGAACGCGACACCGATGAGCGCCGTACTCAATGCGGCTTGCAGGATGTGGGCGAGCAGTTGCATGGCAGCGTCCGTGTTGGATCGGCCGTCGCGTGACAGGCCCGTGATCGCTTGTCCAACACGTGTCCCAAGGTGAGTGTGAAGGCGCTCTTGCGTTCGAGACCTGCAGCGAACATGGCGCTCGCGATGGAACATAGCTCTGTGCCGAGTCCGTCCCTGGATGGACCAATTCCCTCTCGAGAGCGAGCGCTGCCATGTTCTCTGCTGCCACCTTCACCTCACTGTGCCTCACCCTTGCCTTGTCGCCCGCGCTGCCCGGGGACCTCTACGTCGACAGCTCGGCGAACTGCGCCGCGGGCAACGGGAGCGCCTCGGCGCCCTTCTGCACGCTCGCGGAGGCCCTGCAGGTCGCGGCCGACGGAGATCGGATCCTCGTGGCGGCGGGCCAGTATTCCGCCTCGCACCTCGTCGAAGACAATGTGATCATCGTCGGTGCGGGGGATGCGCCCGGCGGTACTACGCTTGCGGGCGGATTCTTCGCCGGAGCGCTCCTGCGGATCGGAGCAGGGAAGACCGTGAGTGTCGAAGGCGTGCGATTCACGAACGGTATCGCGAGCTCTGCCGCATCGAGCGCGGTCGACAATAGTGGAACGCTCACGCTACGCAATTCTACGATCGTGAACGGATCGGGCAGCGGCGGACGCGCGTGTGTGATCTACCAGAGGCCGGGCTCCGGGGGCCTCACGCTCGAACGCTGCTCGATCAGCAACAACTACGTGAACTCATCGTCGGGCTCCGTCCTGCGCGCACAGCAAGGCGGCGACGTCACGATCCGGGAGAGCGCCTTTACCGGGAACACGGTGTACCAAGGCTCGGTCCTCTACGCCTTCGGGTCGTTCGTGCGGATCGACGACACGACATTCGAGAGCAACCAGAACTTCGCGCAGGCGGTGTTGACGGTCTTCCAGAGCAACCTCGTCATGCGCAACTCGACGATCGCCTCGAACCGCGGTGCCGCGGTCCGCTCGGGCGCCGCCGGAGGGACACAGTCGCTCGAGAGCTGCACGGTCTACGGCAATGCACGCGGCTACGTGCTGCACGGCATCGAGAGCATCGGGCCCTCTCCCTTCCGGCTGCGCAACACGATCGTCGCGGGTGGACACCCGCCGGCGCAGACGTTCCGCACGCTGACCGGCAGCTTCCTGAGCCTCGGCAACAACCTGATCGACAACAGCCAGAACAGCAGCGGTTTCGTCGATGGCGTCAACGGCGACCTGGTGGGAACGCCGCCGGCGCTCTTGCGGCCTGAGCTCGGCCCGCTGGCCCCCGGCGCTGGCTTCGGTCGCTCACACGAGCCTGGTCCGACGAGCCCCGCGCTGGACCGCGGCTCCGCTACGACCGCGCTGTCCCTCGATCAGCGGCGTTTCCCGCGCCTCTCTGGCGCCATCGACATCGGCGCCGTCGAGCGTCCCCTCGGCGGGAACGTCGTCGGTTGTGTACCTGTCGCGAACTCGAGCGGCGTCGCCGCGAACCTGCGCGCCAGCGGAGCCTTCAGCCTTGCCACGAACCGTGTGCGCCTGTTGGCGAATCAAGTCCCGTCTGGCGCGCTGAGCCTCTTCCTCGCGAGCCTCAGCTCCGCTGCGCCGGGCACTCCGCCGGGCAGCTCGGGTGCCCTGTGCCTCGGCGGCGCGATCGGGCGCTTCGTCGGCCCGGGGCAGGTGCAGAACGCGACACCTGAAGGCACCGCGCAGCTCGACCTGAACCTCCTGGCTCTGCCGCAGCCCACAGGCGCAGTCGCAGCAGCGGCCGGCCAGTCGTGGTACTTCCAAGCGTGGTACCGCGACGCGCTCGGCGGCCAGGCGACCTCGAACTTCACCGCCGCGCTCGAGCTGCGCTGGAACTGAGCGACAAACGCAACCGGGTGGGGTACTGTCAGCGGCGATGCTCTGCGTACTCCTCTCCGTCGCCCTCGTCGCTGTAGTCCCTGCCCAAGACCTTCCCCGCGGGCAGGACGTCATCGAGGTCCCTGCTGTCGGCGAGGGGCTGTGCCTCGCCAACGTCTTCCAGTCGCACATGGTCGTGCAGCGCGATGCGCCGCTGACCGTGTGGGGTTGGGCGGCGCCGGGTGAAGAGGTCCTCGTGCGCTTCAACGGCGCCGAAGCCCGCGCGACGGCGGGCGCGGATCGCGCGTGGCAGGTCGAGCTGCCGCCGTCGGCGGTCAGCGCCGCGCCGCTCACGTTGACCGTGTCGAGCGCTGGCGCTGTCGTCGCGCTCGATGACGTGCTCGTGGGCGACGTGTGGATCCTGGGCGGCCAGAGCAACATGGAGTTCGAGCTCGAGAAGGTCGAGAACGGGCCGCTCGAGATCGTTTCGGCGAACTATCCCGCGCTGCGCATCCTGACCGTGCCGTATGCCGAGGGGACCGAGGTGCGCCGCAGCTTTCCGCGCCTCCACCAGTGGAGCGATTGGTTCGGCAGACATTTCCGCAAAGGTCACTGGGACCGCTGCACTCCCGCCGTCGCGCGTGAACTCTCCGCCATCGGCTACGCCTTTGCGCGCCGTGTGCACATGGCGAGCGGCGTCCCGATCGGCGTGATCGATGCTTCGCGCGGAGGCACCACGGCCGAGACCTGGACACCCTATCCCGTGTTGGAGCAGCTCGACAGCGACCCGACGCGCGCGGCGCTCCAGGACTGGGCGCGCCGGGTGGCCGAGTGGGATCCCGCTCGGGACTTGCAGCAACGCGTCGAACAGAGCGCAGAGCGCGGTGAAACACCGCCGACGGACCTGCGTCCCGGACCCAGCGCGGATGCCAATCACCCCGGCAGCGGATTTGCCTCGATGGTCGGACCGCTGCTCGGTCTGCGGGTGAAGGGCGTGCTCTTCCACCAGGGATACAACAACGCGCTCGATGGGATGCGCGGTGTGCACCTGTACGCCGATGTCTTCCCCGCGCTGGTGCAAGCGTGGCGAACGGCGTTCGGTGATCCGCGTCTGCCCTTCGGGATCCTCTCGCTCTGCACGGACGGTGCGCCGCAGACGCGCGATGATGTGCTGGAGCGGATGTACGACGCGGGGGTCTACATCCGCGCGATCCACTATCGGACCTTCCTCGAAGGATGGCGTGCAGGCGATCGTTCGCTCGGTTTTGCCAGCACCTTCGACCTGCGCCGCGCGTGGTATCACCCGCAAGTGAAGCTGCCCGCGGGTGAGCGCATCGCGCGTTGGGCCTTGGCGACGCTGTACGGCTTCCAGCGCGAGCTCGCTTGGCGGCCGCCCGCGCTGGTCGAGCAGGTCTGCGAAGGCGCCGCGCTGCGCCTCGTCTTCGATGCCGAGGTCGACGACCCCCAAGGCGGCGCAATCGTCGGGTTCACGGTCGCGGGCGACGATCGGCGCTTCCAGCCCGCCGACGTGCGCTTCGCCGAAGTGGGCAAGGACGACCGCGGACGGCCGCGCTTCGACAAACGCCAGCTCGTGTTGTCGAGCCCGCTGGTCGCGGCGCCCGTGCACTTCCGCTACGCCTGGGCGCGCAATCCCCTTGCCAATGTCCAAGTGACGGGCAACAAGGACCTGCCGCTCGCGACGCAGCGCAGCGACGACTGGGGGCTCGGCGAGTTCCCCCTCGTCGAAGGCGCTCCCTCGGTCATGGAGCGCGGCGCCGCCCTGCGGGCCCTGCGCGCCGAGGACCTGCGCCGCCGCCTCGCGGAAGCGCGCGCGCTGCTCGAGCGCTACGGCGCCGAGACGCCGCGCTGAGGCACGCCGGAACTGCTGGACATCCCCGGGGTCCCTCGAAGGAACGAAGACGGAACGGAGAGGGGCCGCGAGGCTCGGTTCGCTCGTCTCGGATCCGCAGGGGACGCACGCCGGGCAGGAGCAGCACCAGGAGGGCGAGCGTTCAGATGAGCGCGATCAACGCGAGTAGGCGAAGACCTCGGTCCCGGGATCGGGCGCGCTCAAGGCAGGACGAGGGTGAGGGGGCCTCTGGACTGCAAGGAGTCCACGACGAGGGGCGCGGCTGCCACCACCTGGCCGTCCCTGCGGGCCTCGATCCGGAAGCGTCCGACAGGCAGCATCAGCTCCCACTGAGCAGGAAGGGAACCCGACCACTTCTCCTGCAGGAGGGTCGTCGCGCGGGGTGCGCTCGCACCCTCGTCGGTCACCTGCAAAGCGATGGTCCCCCACCCGTCGGGTCGAGGTGCGGTGAGCTCGATCACGCGCTGGACGGCGGGTTCGAGCCGCACGACGACGCGGTTCGTCTCACCGGCGGTGACATGGACTGGGTGCGTGGCATTGGCGATCCCCATGCCCCAGAGCTCGACACGCCAGTCGCCGGGGCGGACGTCGCGGAACGTCGTGGAGGAGGCTCCTCCCTCGAGTCGTTCCCATTGCCCATCCCACGCATGGGAACCGCGCAGCGCGAGGTGGACATCACGGTCCAGTGTTCCGCGCTCGCATACGACCTCGACTTGGCCTGGCGTGAAGGTCTGGAGGTCGGGGAGCTCACGGGACTCGCCGGGTCTCAGCTCGAACTCGGGGCCCGTCGCGACGACAGTCTCCGCTGCGATCGCCACGGGCCGGTAAGTCCCTGGCGGTAGCTCTGCCGCGAACACGCCCTCTTCCTCGGTGACGCGGCCGTGGTGTCGGGAGTTGCCGCTCTCGAAGTGCACGGAGCCACGCCCTTCGAGGCGTCCTGCCGCGTCCACGAGGCGCACGCGGACTCGTCCGTGCTCCTCCGGCGGCTTCGGCAAATACGAAGCGACGAGGAGCAGGGGCGTCTCCGAAGGCCTGACGTTCGTCTGGCGCAGGGGTCGCGAGTCCGTCGGGGCATCCCAGAGCTGCACGTCGACGGTGTATTCGCGGTCCTCGAGGCCTGTCAGAGCGAAGGTGCCGTCTGGTTGCGCGTGCTCCGTGCGATCGCCGCCGCGTTCGCCCGTACGCGCGGAGACGAACACGCTCCCGAGCGGCGAGCCGTCGGCGTAGGTGATGCGGCCGTGGATGCGGAGGCCGACGGAGAGCGCGGGGTCCCAACGCAACGTCTCGCCAGCGCGGCCGTCCAGGGTCACCTGCGCGGTGCCCAGGTACTGCGCACCTTCCCCGTCCCAGTAGTTCACGCCCTTCGCTGCGTAGAGGTGCACCGGTCCCTCTGGCAACGGGCCCAGGCGATAGTGGCCGCCTGCGTCGGAACGAGTGCGCTCACGCGGAAACGGCGCGCCGCGGTCGGTCGGGCCTTGGGAGGGGAACGGGTCGTGGAAGGGCGCATCGAGCGCGATGACGATGGCGCGTTCGAGGGGCCCTTCGTCCACGACGGACGTGACCGTGCCTTCGACGAAGAGACCGTGTTGCAGCACGACATCGTGTTCGACGGTCGTGCCGGGGACCAGCTCGACCTCGCTCGTCGCGATCGGGAAGCCCGCGGCCCAGACCTCGAGAGGGGCCTTGCCCGCCGGCAAGCCCGAGACGGCGTAACGGCCCGCGGCGTCGGTCTCGGCGATGCGCGCGCCGTAGACCTCGATGCTGCTGCCGTCCGAGCGGGTGTCGTAGTCGCGAGGCGCTGCACCGACAGCGACACGCGCGCCCACGACGGGTGCACCCTTCGGATCGGTGACCCGGCCCGTCACCGCGCTGCCATCGTGTGTCAGGACCAGCGTGAGGGGTTCGGTCGTGTCGTCCGTGATCGTGACGAGCTCCAGATCGATCGGCGCTGCCGGGCCATGGCCCGCCGCGACGGCGCCGAGCGAGCAGCGGCGACGCACGTAGGGGACCTCGAAGCGCCCGTCTGCGTCGGTCTCTGCCGCGACCTCCGCCGCGGTCCAGTCGCGGCGCCACGCGAGGACCAGCACGTCCGCCCCGGCGACGGGGCGACCGTCGGCGGTCGTGACGATGCCGCGGGCAGTGACGGTGTCCTTGAAGTCCAGGCGGACCTCCGTGACCTCGCCGGCTCTCACCTCGATCTCCTTCGACGGGCCCCGGAGCGCGCGGATCGTGTAGCCACCCGGCCGCAGTTCGTCGATGCGAGCGAGGCCGGCGGCGTCGGTCTGCACGGTTCGCGCCGTCTGCTCGGTTTCGCGCTCGAGGAGGACCAGCGCCACACCCGGGACGGGTTCAGCGCCGCGCTCCGCTGTCACTTGCACGGCCCCCAACTCAATATCCGCCGATTCAAGTGCGGACGGCTCTTCGGCGCGAGATGGTAGATCGGCCGAGGCGGCCCCCTCGACTCGCTGCGCAGCGTCGGAGCCGACTGCGCCTTCGACGACCCCCGAGACTTCTGGTGGCGTGCCCGGCGTGGCAGCGTTGCCGACCGATACCGGCGCAACGGAGCGTTGCGAGTCCCTGACCAGGAGAAGCAGCGCGACGGCCGCCGCCGTCGCGAGGAGGAGCAAGGGGAACCCGGTCTTCATGAGGAGAGATCTCCGATCAGGACACGAGTCTAGCCCTTGCTGAACGACGTGCGCCCACCACATCTCGCGGCGCCCGACTCCGGAGGAGTATCGGTGCCCCCGGTCGGGCAACGGCTCTATCCTCGACCCCGCACGTCCCTCGGCCCCTGCCCCGGAACATACCCCTCGAACTCCACGAATTCGACAACGGCGTCCGGGTGCACCGCGAGCACCACTCCCGCGGTCAACTCGAACGCAGCCGAGAGCATGGCCTGCACGAGGTCCATGCGGAGGAGGTCTTCCGGCGGCTCCTGGACGAGCTCCTCGAGGGCGTAACGTCCCTGAGCACGGGACTGGGTATCGGTGATGACGTCATCTTCGCGCTCCGTCTGCGCCCGGGCCTCCTTGTGCACGCGTCGGAGCCGCTGGAACGATATCGCAGGTGGTTCGCACACGGTGCGTAGCTGAACCAGATCGAGGCCTCCTCCGTGACCGTCCACGCCGAAACAATCGGACCCTACGAGGGGACGGTCGCGTTCGAGGGCGACGGTTGCGCCAGCGTGGCCCTGATCGGCGCGCAGCGCCAGGCCCTCGACCGCGAGGCCCCCGAGCGCCTCGTCGTGCCGAGCGGCTGCCGCCACCGCGTGCAGTACGAGCGCGGCATGCCGCCGGTGCTCGCGGTGCGCATCCAGGAAATGCTCGGGCTCGCGGAGACGCCGCGCCTCGGGCGGGGCCGGGTCCCGGTGCTGCTGCATCTGCTCGCGCCGAGCTACTGGCCCGAGCAAGAGACGTCGGACCTCGCGAGATTCTGCCGCGAGGCGTACCACGTCGTGAGCAAGGGCCTGCGCCTGCGGTACCCGATGCACTCCTGGCCCGAGGACCCGCCGCGGGCGAAGCCCGAAGCGAAGTGGCGGCGCTGAGGGGGGCGACGCTGACGGGGGAGGCGCGTGCGCGCGCCTGAACTGCGGGCTCGCGTCCCACTGGTGGGACGAACGTGCCTCGCATGACGAGGTGGAAGGGCGGCACACCGATTTCCGACTTGACAGAACGGAATGGTCGGTGCGAGCTTCGTCGGCGAGGTCGTTCCGTTGCTGTGAGCTGGTTACAGCGGAGCACCTCTGGCGATCGAGCCTCAGCCAAGTGAGGAACCTCGCAATGCGTTCGCAAATCACCTTCTACCCGCCAGCTCGCCTGTCCGCCGCGGCGTGGGTCCTCGAGCCCACGCTCCATCAGGAGGCTCCAACGTTCGAGTCGCTGCCGCAGGCCGTTCAGCGGATGAACCGACTGAACCCGGTGCCCACCTTCGACGGAGTATCGATGTCAACGGGTCCTCCGTCACAGAACGCTGTTCTGGACCCGCCGACGCACGTGCAGCACTGCGGTCCCGATCTGTCGATCGAGCTGCATTCGTTCGGGGGCCAGGTATGCGTCCCGACCGAGGCGAATTGCCTCTCAGCGCTCACTCCCGACGTGCGTGACGCCTCGTTCGCCCTCACGCCCCAGGTCCGCCTGGTGTCCGGGGGATCAGGAACAAGCTACGGAAGAGCCTACTTGCGGAGCAACCATCGACCCATGAAGGCGACCGAGGCGTGCGATGGCGTTCCCAACTGCAAACGCTTCGATCTCGTGTTCGTTCCGGGAGATGCTTGCACGGCGCACATCGAAGCCGAGTTCGATCAGAGCGCCCTTCGATCGATCCGCAGTGGATCGGTCGTGCCGGATCCAAGGGGAGTCCGATGGCGTGACCCGTCGGCTCACAGGATCATCCAGCGACTTGGTATCCGATGCCTCGAGTGCAGGAAATGGAGTTGAACATGCGGCTCTGTAGCAGTTCGAAGTTCGATATCCAGGGTCCCGCGGATCAAGGCTTCGACGAGTCCATCCTCGACCCGGACGTTGGACAAGAACGGCTGCTCGCGTTTGCTCGACGAATCGCGGCCGAGGTCGCTCATCGCCTATCAGTGAGCTGGGTCGAGCCCGAGGACGTCGCTTCCGGCATGCTCGTCCGGTGGTTCGAAGTGTTGCGCCGAGGTGACAGGCCTCGGAACGTTGAAGCGTTCCTGCGATTCTGCGCACGCTGCGAGCTCATCGACCAACTCCGCGAGCGCGGTCGGTCCGGAGTCATGGCGACGTGGCACCAGAGCGAGGATTCCCGCGTGGGCAACCCAGAGACCCATGCGTGCATCCGCGAGATCGAAGCTGCGCTCGAAGCGCTCATCGCAAGCCGGGCTCAACCTTACCGTGAGTTCCTTCACTTGCGGTTACAGCGGGGGTGGTCCACCAGTGACGTCGCCGCTTGGCTTCAGGCCTGGCGCCCCATAGGCCGTGACGAGGCCGCGAGACTGATCAAACTCTCTCGATGCATCCCAGTGTTCGATCGCTACGGCGACCTCGCAGCATGGTCGACGGCGGCCCCTCGTCGTGTCGAGGGAAAGAAAAACCGATGGAGTTCTACCCCGCGCCCCCCCTTCGTTCGACATCTTGTGTGACCGCGCGCCGCGTCGTGGTGCAGGAGACCACGCTGGCGCACTTGGCCACCTAGTCGAAACCGGAGTCGACCACCGTGAACCTCACTTCTCGCATCTTCGTCCTGCTGGGCATCGCGTACTTCAGCATGTTCGCAGCGCAACGTGCCGTCGCACAGGGTGGCGCTCAGCCACTCTGCAGCGTGCCATGCCCCGCGTGGTGGGAGTACCAAAATGGACACACATGGCAGTCGAATCAGCCGACTGGAAGCGCGTCCTATAACTTGCAGGTCGAGTACTTTGCACCCCAATCCGGCAAAGCGGTGATCGCCACTTGCCTGACATGTGATCTCTGTCATGCGAACTTCGAAGTCACCGTCACTACTGGTGGGGAGTCGGAGTCTGGGTACTTCAGGCTAGAGATGCGGCAGAGAGATATTCGTTCGCCCCAGTGGAACCCATGGCAGCAGATCGTCGCCGATCCAGATCAGCCGATCGAGGGTAAGGCGTATGCGGGTTGCGAGTCTTGGGATGGAGTACAGGTGGCGTTGTCCTTCTGCGAAGGCGACCCGATCACTTGCGGGATCGCCATGCACGTCGACAACTACTTGAACTGTGGCTGTGGCGGATCTTGAGCGGCTCTGGTTCCTCCCGAGTTCTGCCTGCCCTTTGGCGCATACCCTCCGAGATATGAGTCGAATCGAAGATCATCGCGGTGAATCTATGCCGGCTGCAGTCGAACTGGATCATCGCCCCCGAAGTACAAGGCCAACGACGCGAGAATCGTTCGCCCTCTCGGTAGCGATCATGGCGGTGATCGGCTCGCTGCTCTTCATCGTTGCAGGAGGCGCGGAGACTGAGAGTCGAGCAATCGGGCTTCAAAACGAACCTGGTACCGGAATTGGCGACTCGATTTCGGCACTTCCGGAGAGGGACACGCATAGTCCGCGCGCAACGTCCGTCGTCGAAGATATTCCCAAAGCAGTCGAGACTGCTGTTGAAACACCATCGGTCGACGATGAATTCGAACCGAAGAATACGGTCAACCCCGAGTTGCATTGGATGCGCGGTCGACGTTACTTCCTTCGCGACGCCATCGCGCGCGCGGAGGCAGCCTTCGAGAGTGATGATCCCAAAGTCGCAGGAAAGTTTCGGAGTCTAGCGGTGACGAGCATTGCCGTAATCCTCGACTGGCAGCGCCGGCACATAGAAACGAACTCTCCACTGAGCGATGGGCCGCGTCGTAACCGCAACCCGGCCGATCCTCCCATGCGTTTCGCGGTCAATACACGCTCCTATGCCTTTGATTTCGGCGAGTTCCCCGCCTACGATCGACTTTGCGAGCCCGAGATCAGGAGGAACCCGCCCCGCAAGGACGAAATCGCCGAAGAAATCGAGGTGATCCGCGCGTGGGCAGCGGAAGCTCTGCACCTCTTGCGCTGAGCGAGCGAGGACACAGTCCCAGGCACACTCCTCAGAACTCGCGCCGCCAATGGGGGACCGTGATTGGCACCGTCCTGTGCTCCATACGCTACCCGTGTTGACAGCAGAAGCGCGGCGGCGAGACCTCGTCGAAGTGCTGGGGTCGGTAGGCCACACGCCGCCCCGCAATGACGATCGAACTGACGTTCCGCACCGAGCGGCGTATCGTGGCGCTCGAGAGAATCTCCTCGAGAGCCGCGAAACGTCGGGCGATCCTCGACGCCGCGCGTCTCGCGGACGACGCCCTGGCACCGTGCTCCAGGCCCGTGACGAAGGCGGCGGCGCTGCGGGACGTCGAGCACTTACGCGCGCGCTTGTTCAAATCGTGCGCGTACCCCGGGCCGAGGCACCTCGCGCTCGAGGCCAGCTTGGACGCCGTCTGCGCAGCGCTGCCGGAAGGGGATAGTCGGTCCTAGGATGCATTTGCGGACGAGGGAGATGTCGCGCCGGTGTACTGCGCGCTGCCCGCGTGCGCTGCGTCTGGCTGCCCGTGAGAGCCTGGTCGGGCGGTTTGGGGCGGGCGAGGCACGCTTGGGCGCTACCAGGGGGCTGCGGCGCCAACAACCCGAGCCCACACTCCGCCAACTTGCAGGGGTGGGCTCGAGTCGGGTCCAGCGGGTAGGGGACCGCGCGCTACCAGAAGAGCGCCGGCTCGCGGGCCGGGGCGATCGGAAACGGATCTGGAGGGAGCTTCAAGTGCAGCAGGATCCGTCGGGCGAGCGCCCGGTCGGTGATCGTCGCGATCATGGGACGCGCTGCATCACACCGCGGACAGATCGAGACTCACGTTCCGAACACACGTTGGAGCAACTCAGCCCAGGTGCAGTATCGGCGGCGCGGGACGGGCTGGTTCGGGTCGGCTCCCGCGACGCTCGTCGTGCCTGCTCTGCAGCGACCGTCACCCCGTCAAGCGTGCAGCATGTGTACGTCGACCTCGATATCCGCGTGGAGCTCCGCGAGCGTGTGCAGCGTGGCCTCGCTCAGTGACAGGCCGGGCCAACGGTCATCGTGCCCGAGGTAGGCGACGAACCAGACCTGGATCGCGACGGCGCTCGTGCGGACGAGGCTCACGAGCTGCGGCTGGTGCCCAGCGATTCGGTCCAGGAGCCGCGGGAGCAGTGAATCGAAGTCGTCGTCCTCCGTGCCACGTTCGGTGAGCTTCCACAGCGTGACCTCCGTCGCGCGCCGTGCGTGTGCAGGGGTCTCTCCGCGGTTCACGCCGCCGTCGTGCGCGAGGTGCAGAGCACGGTCGAGCTCATCGAGGTCGTGGGCCGCGGAGCGGAGACGCAGTTCGACGATGAGCTCCACAGAGCTGTGATCCTATCCGCGGGCCCCCCGCGCCACAGAGCAGAGTCCGCGAAGAGCGCCGTTGCATCAGCCACGCGCGCCCTCGAGCGTGCGCCGAGCGACGTCTCCCCGTCGGCCGGTAAGTCCGGCGCACGCGCTCGGTGCCGAGGCCGAACTGCGCAGCATGTCGTCGCTCGGCGCGGACCCCGACCGCGGTGCGGCGCAGCCGATCGCCGTGCACCGGTGTTCTGGTCGGCCCTCACCGCGCGGGGCAGGTCACCGCCCGAGGGCGATCGTGTGATGCGAGCCGGCCTCGAGGACGATCGCCCACGTGCGCCACTCGCTCACACCTTCGACCTGTCCGTCGGCCGCCGCAGGTCGCCACTGACCCTGCCCGGGCAGATCGGACACTCCAACCGGCGTTGGCACCACTCCGACAGAGCTCGACACGTAGGCCCAGCAGGCCGTGCCGTCGCTTCAACGCGCGCTCGTCTGTGATGGCTACGAACCCACTGACCGCCCTCTCGAGCGATCTCCAGATGGGCGCCCGCCAGGTCAGCGTCACGTTCGCTGGCGATTCGACGAGCCTTTGGAATGATGAGCCCTGGGAATCGCGGAATCCCCGGTCATCCCGGATCTGAGAAAGGACGTTCCGGGCGCGAGGATTGCCTTGGCTGGATAGCCTTGCCGACGGTCCTACCTCCTCGATCCCCGGTTGATCCGATCCTCGGTGCCCCCAATGAAGTGTCTTCTGATCGCGGCGGGAATGACACTGTTCGCCTGTTCGCGGACGCCTTCGGCCGATGGACGCGACTCGATCCGTGCGAGTTCCTACTCCATTCCGATACCCATCGCGAGCAAAGTCGATCGCTCGAGACCGACGTCCTCGGGTGCGGAGTTCAGCGGCGTGCTCATCGAGAGCCCCGCGTTCACGCAGTCGCTGGAGGGGCTCGGCTCGAAGGTGGTCCGGTTCATCACCGAGGAGACGAGTCCCCAAGGCTCCACGTCGAGCAGGTCGATCGAGATCTCGAGCTCGTTCACGGTATTGCGCGTGAAGGCTCGCAGTGCAGTCGACTGGTTGGTGCTCGGCGGCTTCGACGACGGCTCGCAGGTGCTGGAGCGTTGGCTTGTCACGGCCCCATCGGGTGCGATCCAAGCCGAGCGTCCCGTGTCGAGCGCGCCGATCGGAACGAGCGTGCCTGGGCTCATTCCAACCACCCTTCAGGTCCAGGGTGGAACCTACATTCCACCTGAGGAGCGCACCCCGCAGGAGCCCGCGCAACGTGTGCGTGTCCATGCCCTCGCTGAGGGGACCCGGGTGCTTGGTTTCGATGTGGACCCCGACGGTCGCTTCGCGCTCCACGTCACGCCCGAGCCCGCAGGGCTGTATCAGGTCGCCATGCTTGGGGACGCGGAGCCTGTGCTGCTCTTCGACAGGACCCAGATCCCGAAGTTGGCCAAGACGAAGAACGTGCAAGCTTGGCAGCACGCGACCTATGGGCGTGTGTACACCTTGAACTTCGCTCCAGACCGCACCCTCGCCAGGACGCTCCTGGTCGACGCGAACAACGACGGCGTCTTCGAGCAGATCGTGACGCTCACCAAAGCGGAGTTCGATGCAGGGTTCACCGCCGCGAACATCGTCGACGATTTCACGCACTTCTAAAGACGTTGAGACGTCGCCTTTTTGCGTCGCCAAGAGCGCGGAGCGCGGACGTGTACGAGGGCCTCTCTAACGCTCCACTCGCCCGTGGGGCGCCGAGGTTCGCCTCGCTCCTGCGCCGAGATCCGCCGCGACGTGCGACCTCGATGGGCGCAAGGAGGCTCGACGCGGAGCCAGCCCCCGATCGCTCGAATCTCCGAAGCGAGGCTGGAATCGCGCTCTGTCGCCCAGTATCTCTCGCGCAGTGCACCACCAAGAAGAGCTCCGCGTCGCCACCCACGGGCGCAGTCTGATCGAGGTCACCGACGAAGTCCGCGCGATCGTCGCGCGCTCTGGCGTCGAGACGGGCCTCTGCGTCGTCTTCTGCCAGCACACCTCGGCGAGCCTCCTGATCCAGGAGAACGCCGATCCGAGTGCGGCGAGCGACATCCTGCGCTGGTTCTCGCGGCTCGCGCCCGACGGGGACCCGCGTTACACCCACACCGCCGAGGGCAAGGACGACATGCCCTCGCACCTGCGCGCGGCGGTGACCCGCACGAGCGAGACGCTCCCCGTCACAGAGGGCGAGCTGAACCTCGGGACGTGGCAGGGGCTGTTCCTGTTCGAGCACCGCGAGGTCCCGCACACCCGCGTGCTGGTGGTCCACGTGCACGGCGAGTGATTTCGGGACTTGACAGGACCTCGGGTTTCCCCGAAGCTGCTCGCCTCTCGGTCAAGGGAAGTGTGGTGCAAAACCACCGCGGTCCCGCCGCTGTAACTGGAGACGTCACCCCCGCGCGCAGAGGCCTGGCTCAACGACAGCCAGCCTGGCCCGAGCGCAACCACTGCTCCGACGAGCCCGCGCCGCGGGCGGGAGTGGGAAGGTGGGGGTGCCGGACGACCCAGGAGCCAGAAGACCTGTCCGGGAGCTGGAACTGACCGCGGTCCTCGGGGATTGGGAGCGCGGATGACGGAGAGCGCTCCCATGGGCCGCCGGTCGGACCGGCTTGCGCCGTGGGCGTCCGCGGCGAGGGTCTCTGCTCGCGCGGGTGGGCTCGCCGTCGTCCGTGGGCCTGCGCCTCGGGTGCCGCACGACACACCCTTTGCCGACGCAGGCGCGGACCTGCGCGGCCCCGAGGACACCTTCTTTGCAACTCCTTCATTCGGGCGCCTGCATGGCGCTCTCCGTTGCGCTTTCGGCGCAGCTCGTGCCCGCGCAGTCGCGCTTCGCTTCGTCCGTCGTCGCCTTCAACCAAGGCGCCGGCGGCGGCAACTTCAACACCAGCAACATCCTGGGCGGGCCGCAGGGCGGCGGCTTCAGCGGCGGCGCGCTGAGCGTCTTGACGCTCGGCGTCGGCGGCGACGTCACGGTCGGTTTCGACGTGACGATCACCGATGGTCCGGGCGCGGATTTCACCGTGTTCGAGAACGGCTTCGTGTTCAGCGGCGGCACGTTCGCCGAGGTCGCGTTTATCGAGGTCTCGACGAACGGCGTCGACTTCGCGCGTTTCCCGAGCCGTTACGCAGGGCCGCTGGGGCCGCAGCCGCAGTTCGGTGCGATGCCGTTCGGCACGTACCGCGGCCTGACGGGAGGCCTTCCCGGCCTCGCCAACGTGTTCACGAACATCATCGATCCCTTCGATCCGGTGGTGTCCGGTGGTGAGTCGTTCGACCTGCGTGACCTCGCCGCGCACCCGCTCGTCATCGCGGGCGCCGTGGACCTGGCGGCGATCCACTTCGTGCGGATCGTCGACGTCGTCGCGGGCGTCGACGTCGATTCGTTCGGGACCCCGATCGAGGACAACGGCGGCGCGAGCGGCGCGGACATCGACGCCATCGCCGTGATCCAACACGTCGGCAACCAGACCCCGACCGGGCCGAGCGTGGACCTGTTCCAAGACGCCGCCGGCTTCTTGCACTGCGTCATCAGCGATCCGAACGGCCGCCAGGACCTGGACCTGTCGACGCTGCGGATGTCGCTCGACCTCATCGAGCTGCCGTTCTTCAACCTGCGCCGGTTCTTCAACTTGCAGAGCGTCAGCGCGACCGAGCTGCGCCTCGTCTCCGTGGTCCCCGTGCCCGGTGCGCCGGCGACGTTGATCCCGCGAGGTGTTCTGGCCGTCTCCGTGCGCGACCGCGCGGGTGACTTCGCGGGCGACCAGATCGCACTGCAGCCGTGAGAGACCTCTTGCAGCCCGTCGCTCTGCTGTGCCTCGCCCTCACCCTCGCGTCGGACGACGGCGCGAGCGCACAGACTGTCCGCGCGCGTCGCGTTCCCAACGCGACGCGCGCGGGCGCGCCCGCGCCCCATGCGGGGTGTGCACCGGCGCCGCTCGCGATGCCCGTTTGGAGCGGCGTCGCACCGCTCGGCGGGCTGCAAGCCTGTTCTGCGAACCCGTGGCCGTATACGGCGCGTCACACACCCGACGGTTCGCGTCTGTACGTGCCGCTCTTCGGCGGTTTGATCGGATCGGGCGGGTGCGCCGTCGCGCGGCTGGATCCGGTAACGCTGCAGCCGCTCGCTGCGATCCCCACGGGCGAGGGGCCTCAGGACGTCGCGTTTGTCACCGACGCCAACGGCGCGCTACGCCTCGGTTTCGTCGCCAATGGCGCCGCCAGCACCATCACGGTGTTCAACGCCAGCGACCAGGTCGTAGCGACCGTCACGATTCCGCCGATGCCAGGTAGCCCCTGGCCGACCGCGTTCCCGTCCGGTTTGGTGGCCTCGCCCGATGGTCGTTACGTCTACGTCGGGACGAGCGACGGCCAGGGCCGCGTGCATGCTTTGAATACGACCACGCTGGCGCTCGAGCCAGCGCGCGCAGTGCAGCTCGGCGCTGACCACGCGACGGCGCGGCTCGCCATGGTGGGGGACCTCCTCGTGATCCCCGCGACCTACATGCACGCGGGTTTCACCGGCGCGACCGCGAAGCTGTGTACGGCGCAGCCCGGCGTTCCAGGGTCCCTACGACAGCTCGTCCTGGCGAGCGACAGCTCGGGCTTCCTCTTTCCGAGCCCTATGGATGTCGCGATCGATTGCGACGGCACCGCGTGGGTGGCGGGCTTCGACATGGGCCCGCGTGTCTTCGCGGTCGATCCCGCGACGCTGACCTTGCGCGCCACAGTGCCCACCTCGACCTCGAACCCGGACGGCAAATTCCAAGCGCTCGGCCTCGCGCCCGATGGCCTTCTGGTGGTCGCGGACTATTACACCGATGAGCTCGCGCTGATCGATGCCCGGCGCAGGACTTGGCTGACGACGCTCGATCCGCAGGCCCATCCCATCCGACCGCGGTTCGTGCAAGACATCGAGTTCTCGCCGCGCTGGCCCGGGTTCCTCTTGCCCTGCGCGCTGGGCGGTGAGCTCGCGCGTTTTCAGCGATGAAGCGCGCCCTCCTCTGCAGCAGCTCGGACGACGACGGCGCTCTTCTGGTCGGTGTGGAGGCGCGCTCGTCGCCCTTCGGCTGCAACGTACACGACGCGGCGCAGGCGCTTCTCGCGTGCGGTGCGCGCGACGGCGCTCTCCTCTGCGACCTCATTGCGGTCGGCTTCCCTTCCCCGAAACGGTGACCCATGCGTATTCACAACCATCGACAACCCTTGCTGCACGCGCTCTCTGTGCTCGCCCTCTGCGTGCAAGATCCAGGCTCACTCATGCGCGTCGAAGTCACCCTCGATTTCGGTCCCGAGCGCCCCGCGCGCACCGAGGTCGTCCAAGTCCCCACCGGTGCGACGGTGGTCGATGCGACGCGCGCGCTCGCGCCCGTCGAGCAGGATTGGCTCTGCTGCTCGGACGACGACGTCTGGTCGATCGACGGCGTCGGGCCCGATCCGCGCTTCGATCGGTACTGGGCTTGGACCTTGGACGGTCGCGGCGGCCCCGACCTGCCGGCTCGCTACAAGCTGCAAGACGGCGCGCGGATCGGTTGGCGCTACAGCGCGCCCAAGCTGCCTGAGAAGGTCGATGCCCGCATCGTCTCTCTCCTGCCGGCCGCGACAGACATCGTGCTGGCCCTCGGCGGCGACGCGGGACTCGTCGGTCTCTCGCACCTCTGTGTGCAGCCGCCCCACAGGTCCGTTCCGCGGGTGATGTCGACGAGCCTCGACTCTGATTCGGCGGACATGCGCGAGATCGACGCCGCCGTCCGCCGTGCGGTCGCGGACGGGACCGCGCTCTACACCTTGGACGAAGACACCATCCAAGCGGCCAAACCGACCGTCGTCTTCAGCCAAGGCCTCTGCCCCGTCTGCGCCGTCACCCCCGAGACCGTCGAAGCCTCCCTTCCGCCCGAATGCGCGAAGCTCGTCGTGCTCACGCCGCGCTCGCTCGCTGACATCGCCGCCAACATCCGCGAAGTCGGAGAGGCCATCGGCCGGCCCCACGCCGGCCGCATCGCCGCGCGCCTCTTCGAGCGCCGCCTCGAGCACCTCCGCCGCGCCCCCGCTCCCTCCGTCCGCCCCCGCGTCGTCGTCCTCGAGTGGTTCGAGCCCCTGTGGGTCTCCGGTGAGTGGATCGCCGAGCTCGTCGCCCTCGCCGGCGGCGAGCCCCTCCTCGTCGCCCCCGACCAACCCTCCCGCCCGATCACCTGGGCCGAGCTCGAAGCCGCCGACCCCGACGTGATCCTCCTGGCCGGCTGCTCGATGACGATCCCCCGGACCGAGCGCGAGCTGCACCTCCTCCGCGCCCACCCCACCTGGTCCCGCCTCCGCGCCGTCCAGTCCTCGCGCACCTACATCCTCGACGCCGCCCACCACCTGTCGAGCCCCGGCCCGCACGTCGCCACCGGCGCGGAGCACCTGTCCACCCTCCTCCGCACCCCCGACGCCCCAGACCGACCGGGCGCGTGGACGCGGGTCGCCCGCGAGTGACCGGTCTTCGGACCTGGGGCTTGGCCCAGAATGGCCCGAATTGGCTGGAAATGGCTGGAAATGGCTGGAAATGGCCCATGTTGTGGCCCACGTGCTGCCTCAGGCACCGCCGCGTCTCACCCAGGAGCACTCCCGCCTCGTCGCACGCATCGACGGCTTCCGCGACGTCTGGCGCACCTTGGCTCTGCTGGCCCCCGACCGGCTCAGCACCCTGCAGCATGTCGCGACCATCGAGAGCATCGGCTCATCGAACCGGATCGAGGGCAACACCCTCTCCGATGCCGAAGTTGCCGCCCTGCTTCAGAGGCTCGAGACTCGGTCGTTCGCGTCGCGCCACGAGCGGGAAGTGATCGGCTACGCGGAGGGCATGGAGCTCGTCTTCTCGTCCCTCCGCGAGCTCCGCTTCTCACCGAACCACATCCGTCACCTGCATCAGGTCCTGCTCGGACACAGTGAGGCCGACGCCTGGCATCGAGGCAACTACAAGTCGAGCCCCAACTCCGTCGCAGCGTTCGACGCTGCTGGGCGCCAGGTCGGAATCATCTTTCGTACCGTCGATCCGTTCGAGACACCGCTGCGGATGGACGAGCTGACGACCTGGGTCGAAGAGCACCTTCACGATCCGCTGTTCCATCCGCTTACGGTGATCGGGATCGCGACCGTGGTCTTCCTTGCCATCCACCCGTTCCAGGATGGCAACGGACGCCTCTCGCGAGTCCTGACCACCCTGCTGCTCCTTCGTGCTGGGTACTCGTATGTGCCGTATAGCTCGCTGGAAGGCGTCATCGAGCGCAACAAGGAGGCGTACTACCTCGCCCTGCGACGCACACAGGCCACGCTATTCACGGAGAAGCCCGACTTCGACCCCTGGCTCGACTTCTTCCTACGAGCTCTTTCCCGACAGGTCGAGAAGCTCCAGGCAGTCGTTCATTTCGAGCGCGAGGTGCTCGCAGCGTTGCCAGACCTCTCCTTGCGCATCTTGGAGCTCGCGCGTGTCAGGGGGCGTGTCAGGGGGCGTGTCACCGTAGCCGAGGCTCAGGCCGTCACCGCTGCCGCGCGCGGAACGCTCAAGAACCACTTCACGCGCCTCGTAAGCCTAGGGCACCTCCTTCGGCGCGGACAAGGACGGGGCGTCTGGTACGAGCTCCAGCCCGCCATTCATCCCGACGGAATCCTCTCCGGCAATCCAACGGAGCCCCCTCCAATCGGCTGATCGAATGCCAGAGGGGGGGCCAGTGCGCTTCAGCCGTCGTCATCACAGTAGCGCCCCAAGCTTGGCTTAGGTGCACACGAGGTCGATCGATCGTCAGCCCCTCATACCTGATAACCTGGCGGCCCTACCCGGCCTCCCAGTCACCCCTGACCGGCAGGGAAGGCGTGGGCGCGGGTCGCAAGCGAGTGGCTGGTCTTGGCTAGGGAGACTGACCCGAACCGCGGGCCCTGTGCCCGAGCCGTAGGTCGATTGCCCGTTACGCGGATCAGGACGGGAGACTGCGCTCCCCAACTGTCCATCGAACCGCATCCCCCTCGACTCGGATCCAGGTTGACCCGTGGGTCTCGGGCTGATGTCGTCGCTGGCTGCCGCCCTGCACCTCCTATCCAGTGCTCCTGCCACGTCTTGCAGCTTCGCCGGAATGCGTACAGAATCGCCTCACCGGAGCTTCCAATGACCGAACCCGCCCTTCGCGACCTCATCCAGCTCGTTCGCAAGGCCCCTGCCGAGTGGGACGTTGACAACATCGTCGCCTACTTGGAGCGACATGATCCCATCGGCCTGGGGGCTATGACCGCGAATGCTGTTGTGGAGCTCGGATTGGTCCTCCCACTGCGCAGGGCGGTGAGTCACGCTGCCCGGAGGGTCGCCGTATCCGTCATACGAGGTGACGTCGTATCAGATGGGGATGCGCTGCAGTGGCTTCGATCGCACGTTCACGACGCCGTCGACGACCTACGTGTCTACGGACTGTCCGTGTTAGAAGCAGAGGAGCGTACCGCCTTCCTCATTCGAGTCGCAGGTTGCCTCGGGATCGAAACGCAGCAGGCGCACCACGCCTGGCTCGCGTTGCATGGTCTACCTGCGAGTCTGGTTCGCGGGCTGATGGCATACCTTCCAAAGAGCCTGCTGGAGCTCGATGATCGTCAGCCACATCCGAACAGCGAAAACGGAACCGCAGCAAGTACCGCAGTGCGGAAGGTCGTGCTCGCGTTGCAGAACCAGGCATCGAGATGACGTCCGAGGCATCTGATGCACGTACTTGGTGGTCAGGGGTCGCCACAGCGGCCCCTGTCGAGCTGTCGAGTGCCAGCGTCGAAGCTCGACGTGCCCTCGCCGACCGCCTCCATGAGCGAGTGCGGCGGTCGATGTTGAGCCACCCCGATGCTGGGCGCATTTTCACCACGCTTCCTGGAGGAAGCCCGAGCGATGTCCGAGCGCTTGAGACGGGGTTTCGCTGGATTCCCCGCGACCTTGTCGCCTGGGCGCGCGCATCTTGCCTTCTGGCGCAGTCCGATCCTCTGCGGTTCGTGACCTTGTCGCAGTCGTACCTGCTCGCGCGACAAGAAGGCGCGGCGCAGCGAGTCCTGCGAGCGGCGCTGGCTTCATTCTCCGACCATCCGAGGGTCAGTGTGCTATGGCTGAATCTCGGGGTTGCACTCAGCCTCGACGGCAAGCCTGAGGATGCACTCTCCGCTTTCTGCACTGCGCTACGAACGCAGCGACCTGCCGATCGCGCTCTCGCGGCTGTGGCGGTCTGCATCGTCGGTGTCAAGTTGCGACGCCCAGGTCATGTCCTGTTAGGCGTATCGAGCCTATCGGGGGAACATGGTTTCGCGCCCAGCGACCTGTTGAGGAACTCGATTCGAGGACGAGCTCGGCGAGGCCCTAGCCCGTTCTGGAGCTTCACTCTGGAAGATCTCGCTTACCTCCGGCACCATGCGCCGAACCTGGGCGCGGACCCGTCTTGGTGCATCGAATCATGCGCGTATTCCTCTTGATCCTGGCGCTGCTTGCCGTCGGCATGCCGAACGCGGCAGCGCAGCAGTCCTCGGGTGGTGGTGGCTCGACCGGTGGTGAGATCCTCTCGCGGTCGCGCCGTGCGGCGTCGACAGACCGCTCGGGTCCGCAGCTTCCTCCAGGGACACAGCCTTGAGTCTGCGCCGCGGGGCTTCCGTCGTTGTCGGTGGACTCGCCATGCTTGGGCTCTGGTCCATCCTCGCCCGACATGCCGACTCGAAGCGCCCCGACGGGCGCACATCGTCACTTGGCGAAGGTCGGAATGCGAGCGCTCACACGGAGAGCGGAGCGCTGTCCTCAGCGATGCCTTCCGAAGGACGCGACGGTGCCGCCGCGTCCGACTTGGTCATCGCGGGCCGTGGAACGACGGGACGCATTTCGGCGCGCGAGGACGACGAAGGGCGAGCACCTGCGCTTGACGATGCCGCGCTCGTGACCGTCACCGTGCGCGACGTTCGCGGGGTACCGAAGTCTGCAACGATCTGGGCCTGTGGGACGCTGGATGACGTCCTCGTCGAACGTCGAACGGATGCCGAAGGGCGCTGCAATGTGCCTGTTTCAGGCGCGGTGGCGCTGATCGCGCTCGACGACACGGGTAGCCTCACCAAGGTCGAGCTGGCGTCCGAAAGCCCAAAGCTGGAGATCGTCTTGCCGGATCCTGTGGGCATCACCGGGACGATCATAGATGGAGGCAGTGAGGCTCCAATCGCAGGGGCCACCTTCGAAGCGGTTCTGTCGGGTTGGCCGACCGCCGTTCAAGCTCGCATCTCGGCGCTCGGATTTGCCCAACAACGTACCGAGGCAGATGACCTTGGAAGGTTCCAGATCTCGTGTCTGGTACCGGGGGTCTATCGGATGGAATGCGGCGCCCCCGGCTACACGCGATTCCTCGACGAAGGACGCCGTTGGAACCTGACTACCGATTGGGACCTCGGAACGATCGCTCTCGAAGCCATAGGCAACCTGCGCGTCTGTCTGTTGGGTGAAGCGGAGGCCGGGCCACCTACCGTCAGCTACGGCCGACTCGCCCCTCGCTTTGCCGTGGATGACGAGGGATGTGCTGTCCTCGAGGTGCCTCGTGCGAACTTCGTCCAGCATTTCTCGGTTTGGTTGACGGACGGCTCCATGCTGAATGTCTATCGGGACGGTTCGATCGAGGAGGTCCAGGAAGTCCGCGTACATGTCGGCGGGCGCTCTCGTATTCGCGTTCGAGTCGAAGGCGAGATCGCAAATGAACTCGCGAGTATCGGAGAGCTCGCTCTTCGCATCCGCTTTCTCTCCCGGCTCGGCTATCGATGTGATTGGAACCGCGAGCTCTGGCGTGGCGAGTCGCACGAAACCGACTGCATCGATGCCGACGAAGTGTCGCTCGATCTGGTCGCGCTCTCCGACGGCTGGCCAAATGTCCTTGCGAGCCAGCGCGTCCGACTGGATCCGGGAGTGACAACGGAGGCGACTCTGTTGATTCCTGGAGCCGCGCGGAAACTCGCCATCTTGGACTCCACCGGCGCACCTCTGCCCGAGGGAGTATTCGTAGAGCTGCGCCGGGCCCACGACCCGACGCGCTGGCTCGCCTCCGCATACAGCGACTCCCAAGGCGCCGTAACGTGGCCCACGATCCTCGATGCCGAGCTCTATTGCAGCGGCGTCCTGGACTGGGGCCCACCCGAGCGTTTTTTCATCGATCTGCCTCTCCCGAACGCTGCGCACGGCGTTCACAACATGACGTTGACGTTGGGCACCCTCGAGACCCATCGGATTCGCCTGACCCGCGCAGGCCAGCCCGTCCCCGATGCCTCGTTCGAGCTCCTCGGCCGCCATAGCGACCAACGTTGGACGACAGGCACCACGGACGCCGAAGGCTGGTCCGCCCCATTCGACCTCGCCCGCGGCAGCGCCGTCGACGTGCGCGTGCACATCGGAGGCGGGACCCAGCGTGTCCCGCTCGAGGGCACCGTCCAGACGATCGAGCTCCGCTGACCCGGGGACCTCATGCAAGGCCGCGGCCGTCCGTGGTAGCTTGCATGACCCAACCATGCCCCACGTCCTCCTGACTTGGATCGGCGGCGTCGACCTCGACTGCTTCGCCAGCGATGACCCCGACGAGCTCGGCGCGATCGCGCGGGTGTTCGAGTCGCGCCGCTTCGATGAGCTCGTTGTCCTCGACAACTACCGCACCGACCTGTCGGCGGATTACCTCGATTGGTTGCGCGAGCGCATCGCGGCGCCCGTGTTGGTGCGGCCCGTCGTAGGCCTCGATCCCACGCACCACGCGCGCATCCACGACGAGATCCAGGCCGCGGTCGCGGACATCGAAGCGCGCCACGGTCGCGCGACGAAGCTGACCTTCCACCTTTCGGCGGGCACCCCCGCGATGCAGGCGGTGATGATGTTGCTCGGCAAGGCGCGGTATGCCGCCGAGCTGCTCGACTGCCACAAGGAGACCGGCGCGCGGACGTTGGAGCTGCCGTTCCACATCGAGGCCCAGTACCTGCCCGAGCTCGCCTATCGCGCCGACCGGATCCTGTGCGATGCGGTCGCCGAGGGGCCGCCGCGGTACGCGGGTTTCGTCGCGTTGAACGCGAAGAGCGAGGGGATGCGCCGCGCCGTCGGGCGCGCGGAGCGCTTCGCTCCGCACGACGTCCCCGTGCTGATCCTCGGCGAATCCGGCACCGGCAAAGAGCGCTTCGCCCGCGCGATCCACGGCGCGAGCCCGCGCTCGAGCGGGCCCTTCCTCGCGTTGAACTGCGGCGCGATCCCCGCGGAGCTGGTCGAATCGGAGCTCTTCGGCCACGTCTCCGGAGCCTTCACCGGGGCCCAGGCGGCGCGGATGGGTTATTTCGTCCAGGCTTCGGGCGGCACGCTCTTCCTCGACGAGATCGGCGACTTGCCGCTCGCGGCCCAGGTGAAGGTCCTGCGTGTCCTCGAGGCCCAAGAGGTCACCCCTGTCGGCGCCACGAACCCCGTGCCCTTCACCACACGGGTCATCGCCGCGACCAACGCGGACCTCGCCACACGCATCGAAGCGGGCACGTTCCGCGCCGACCTCTACCACCGCATCGCCGTCGGTGTCCTGCGTCTGCCGCCGCTGCGCGATCGCGGCGAGGACATCCTGCCGCTGATCGACGAGCTCAGCCGCGAAGTCGGCGCCCAGCTCTCCGGCCAGCCCGGTTACAGCCCCCGCCGCTTGACGAGCGCCGCTCGCACCGCGCTCGCGCGCCACCACTGGCCCGGCAACGTCCGCGAGCTGCGCAATGTGCTGATCCGCCTCTGGATCTGGTCCGCGGGCCCCGAGATCGACGAACTCGATGTCCAGACCGAGCTCGGCAGCAACGACCAGCTCCTTCCCCGCGACCTCCTGGCGCGTCCCCTCGGCGACGGCTTCGACATCGATGCCCTCAAGGAAGAGCTCGAGACGGTCTACATCCGCCGCGCGCTCGAGCGCTCGGGCGGCAACAAAGCCGAAGCCGCCCGACTGCTCGGTCTGGCCTCTGCGCCGACGCTGACGGGCCGGATGCAGCGTTATGGCTTGAGCACCTGAGGCGAAGCGAAGATTTCGGCGGGCGAAAGCTGCGTTTCGATTGGTCCTCGCGCGGGCGGTAAATCGGGCTGGCACGGGGTTTGCCTGGGGCGGCAAACGACCCCTGCCACCCGATGCTCCGTGAACACGATGAAGAGGCTCTCACCCGCGCTGTCGGCCTGCACGGCATTCCGTGCCGCAGCGAACGCATGCGCGCCGTCGTCGAACGCGCGGTGCGGATCGCAGGCCACGATGTCCCGGTTCTGATCCTCGGTGAATCCGGGACGGGCAAAGAGCGCTTCGCGCGAGCGATCCACGCCGCAAGTCGCCGCGCTGCAGAGCCCTTTGTCGCCCAGAACTGCGGCGCCATTCCCTTCGAGCTCGTCGAATCGGAGCTCTTCGGCCACGTCCGCGGCGCGTTCACGGGGGCGACCCACGACCGGCAGGGACGATTCGTGGCCGCGGACCGCGGGACGCTCTTCCTGGACGAGATCGGCGACCTGCCGCCCGCAGCACAAGTGAAGGTCCTGCGCGTCGTCGAATCCGGCGAAGTCACACCTGTCGGTGCCTCGCGACCCGTGCGTTTCGACACGCGGATCCTGGCGGCCACGAACGCGGATCTCTCTGCGCGGGTCGCTTCAGGCTCGTTCCGGGCAGATCTCTATCACCGCATCGCAGTCGGGATCCTGCATCTGCCGCCCTTACGCGACCGCGGCGTCGATATCGAGCCCCTCGTGCGCGGCGTCCACGAAGAGGTCTGCGAAGAGCTCGCGGTGCAGCCGGAGTTCAAACCACGCCAACTTACGGACGCCGCTGTCCAGAGGCTCGCGCGTTACCCGTGGCCTGGCAACCTGCGCGAGCTGCGCAACGTCCTCGTGCGCCTCGTGATCTGGTCGCCCGGATCGGAGATCCTCGAATCGGACGTCGAGCACGAAACCGGCGGTGAGACAGCGAGCGTAAAGCCCGAGCTGCTCGGGCGCCCGCTCGGACAAGGATTTCAGATCGATGCACTCAAAGCCGAGCTCGAGTCCCATTACATCCGTCGTGCGCTGCGCGAAGCCCGCGGGAACAAAGCGGAAGCGGCGCGGCTGCTCGGCCTCGGTTCGGCGCCGACGTTGACGGGCCGCATGAGGCGCTACGGCATCGCGTGACGCGGACACGGTCGAAGGCCGCCTTTTGGTCGCCGAAAGCAGGCCTTCGCCGCGTGCCGGTGCACCCCCGCTGGCGGTGGTTTGGAGCGGGGGTCCGCGGGTGGCACGGGATGTGCTTGGGCCAGGGACCTGCTGAGAACCCGTAGGTCCGATCGACCGACCCGCGCTCGCCCCGCGGGTGCCCGGCCCGCGGCGCTTCGTGCCGCGGCGCCGGGCCTCTGCGGTCCCAGCTCCTTCCCCCTCTGTTCCCTCGACCGAAGCTTCATGAAGTCTGCCCTCTGGTCCCTCCCCTTCCTTCTCTCTGCCGCGCCGGCCTGGGCGCAGCGACCGAACCTTCCCCCCGGCGGCACGAACTGGACGCCGCCGCCGCCGACGCTGCAAGGCGGCATCGTCACGAGTGACATGACCCAGAACACCGCCGCGGGCCTCGCGGCGTTGCTCGCCGAGCCGGGCCTCGTGGTCACCGGCGCTTCGTTCAGCGGAGCGAGCTCCGCCGTCGGCCGCATGTCGGGCGGGACGGATGCATTCGGCTTCGACGAGGGCGTGCTCTTGAGCACGGGCAACGTCGCCTCCATCGTCGGGCCGTTGAACCGCTTCACGGGCGTCTCGACGTGGCACGACACTGCTGGCGAACCGGCGCTTCCCAGCAGCTTCGATGGTGCGAGCTTGGACTTCACGTTGCAGGCACCGTCCAGCGGCATCGTTTCGTTCCAGATTATCTTCGCCTCTGAGGAATACAACGAATTCCTCTCGTTTGACGATACATTCGTTTGTCTTGTCAACGGAGTCAGCGTCGCGTTCGTACCGGGGACCTCTCAGCCGATCAGTGTCGGATCGGTGAACTGCGGCTCAGGAGGGGTACCGAACGGTGGACCCAACTGCGGCCTCTTCCGCAACAACGACTGCGCGACTCTTGGACTTGGCTACCCATGCGCAGCCGTACCGACTGAGATGGACGGGCTGACTGCATTGATCACCGTCCTTGCACCGCTCAATGCTGGTGCCAACACCATCCGACTGGCGATTGCCGATATAGGCGACGGAGCCTACGATTCGGTTGCGATCCTGCGAGCGGGTTCGCTGCGCTTCGGCAACCCCGCGCCCGTCTTCCTCGCTCCTTCGCCGTGCGGCCAAGTCCTCTCCGTGCGCGCGAACGAGCCGCTGACGTTCAACCTCGCCGCCGAGGCCACGAACGGCTTCCTGGGTCAGGCCTCTTCGCTGTCGCTCGTGACGCCCGGCTTGCTGCCTGGCGCGACGTTCACACCGCCGCTCGGCGTGCCCGGCCAGCCCGCGACCACGCAGGTCGTCTGGACCCCTGGCCTGGGCGACATCGGCAGCCGCACCATCCGCTTCCGCGCGACCGACCAGCTCGGCCGCTTCAGTGACTGCGAAGTCCAGGTGCTCGTCGAGCCCGACCCGCCGTACATCGCGTGCCAGCAGCGCCTCGTGCGGGGTGGCTCCACGCAGTTCGAGCGCCAGGGTGAACAGGTCGCCTACTGGGACGGCCGAGCGCTCGTCGGCTCGCCGGCGCGTGCGGGCAACCAAGGCGGCATCACGTTCTACGAAGAGCAGAACAACAACTGGGTCGAGGTCGCGGACTTCACCTCGCCGTTCCCCTCCGGCGGCCAGGACAGCTTCGGCTGGGCCGTCGCGATGTCGGGCAACTGGGCCGTCGTGGGGGCACCCTTCGAGGGCACTCCCGCGCAGTTCAACGGTCCGGGTGCGGCGTACGTCTATCGCCGCAACCCCGCAGGTGTGTGGGAGTTCTTCCAGACCCTCCAGCGCAGCGGCGTGACGACGCTGGACGACCGCTTCGGCCTCTCCGTCGCGATCGAGGGTCCGTACATCATGGTCGGCGCCTTCGGTGACAGCACCACCGCGCCGAACGCGGGCGCGGCCTACGTCTTCCGCCTCGCAGCGGGCACGTGGATCCTCGAGCAGAAGCTCGTCGCGTCCGTCGTGCAGAACTCGATGCGCTTCGGCACGGCGGTCTCCGTGAGCTCCGGCTTTGCGATCGTCGGTGCGCCGTACGAGGACCACTCGGGCTTCAACGAAGCCGGTGCTGCGTACGTCTTCGAGCGCCAGTCGAACGGTGTGTGGTTCGAGCGCGGGCGCTTCGGCGGTCCGCAGCCCGGGTTCAGCACCTTCTACGGCATCTCGGTCGGCATCAGCGGCGCGCGCGCCGCGGTGGGGGCGGAGGGTGTCGGCGGCGTGGGCCAAGCCTACGTCTACCGGCGCGATACGCCGACGAACTGGGCGCTCGAGGCGGTCCTCGATCCCCAGGTCCCGACGAGCAGCTTGACCTTCGGTCAGCAGGTCGCCATCCGCGGCAACGTCGTGCTCGTCAACGGCCGTAACGCCAACGTCGCGGGTCTGCCCGTCGCGGGCCGCGTCGAGGTCTTCGAGCGTGTGCCTGGCTTCCCGTGGAGCTATACCCGAGCGCTGCAGAAGGCCGTCCCGAACGCCTTCGACAGCTTCGGCACGGGCCTCGCGCTCGGTGCCGATGTGGCCCTCGTCGGCTGCCCGGGCGACGACACCTCCGGCTTTGCCAACAGCGGCGCGGCGTACCTGTTCGACCTCGGCATCGCCGACTGCAACGGGAACGGCCAGCCGGACTCGTGTGACATCGTGGGCGGCGCCGCTACCGACTGCAACGGCAACCTGATCCCCGACTCGTGCGACATCGCCTCGGGCTCTGCGCCCGACTGTAACGGCAACGGTGTGCCGGACGCGTGCGACGTCGCCACGGGTGCGGCGCTCGACTGCAACGGGAACGGTGTGCCCGATTCCTGCGATGTCCTCTCCGGCGCCGTCGCGGACTGCAACCAGAACGGCATCCCGGACTCGTGCGAGATCGCGGCGAACTCGACACTGGACTGCAACGGCGACGGTGTGCTGGACGTCTGCCAGTTCGGCTCGCTCGACTGCAACAACAACCAGATCCTCGACCCGTGTGAGACCGCCGCCAACCCGGCGATCGACATCAACGACAACAGCGTCCCTGACGAGTGCGAGGACGACGTCGGCATCATCTACTGCTCGCCGAACGCGCCCAACTCGGGCTTCCCGGGCGGCGGCAAGATGCAAGCGATCGGTACCGCGTCCGTGAACGTCAACGACATCGTCCTGATCGCCAGCGACCTGCCGACGAACTCCTTCGGCTTCTTCATCGCCTCGCGCAACTCGGGCTTCGTCCCCTTCCCGGGCGGCTCCCAAGGCATCCTCTGCCTCGGCGGCACGATCGGTCGCTTCCAGCAGCTGGTCCAGAACGCGGGCACCCTGAACCGCATCTCGATCTTCCTGGACAACCGCAACGTCCCCTTCCCGAGCGGCCCCGGCTTCGCCACGATCGCCCCCGGCGAACGCTGGCACTTCCAGGCGTGGTTCCGCGACAGCGTGAACGGCCAGTCGACCAGCAACTACACCGAAGGTCTGTTCATCCAGTACTGACCGTGTGACGCCGCCGCCCACGCAGGCGTGGGCGGCGGACCGTCTGCATCCACTCGCGGGGCCGCACGTGCGCGGCCCCGCTTCCAAGTCAGAGCTCCGCTTGGGCCGCCCCGACCCGTCCGCACACTCACCGATGCACCTCCGTCGCCTCACCTGCCTCGGCCTCACGCTCGTTTGCGTTGCACAGGGCCGCGCAAACGCAGCCCAATCGACCTTGGCCCTGGAGCTCGTCGCCGACGCCTCCGACGGCCTCGTCGACCCGATCACGATCACGTCGCGGCGCGGCGACCCGCGCCTCTTCCTCATCGAGCGGACGGGGCAAGTGCGGGTGCTGGTGGACGGCCAGCTTCTGCCGGCGCCGTTCCTCGATGTCGCGCCGTTTGTGTCGCTCACGGTCAGCACCGGCCTGCGCGCGATCGCGTTCCATCCGGACTATCAGGCGAACGGCTACGTGTACCTCTGGTACGACGCGCCGAGCACCTCCGGCGCGATCGTCGACATCGTGCTGGGTCGGATGCAGCGCTCGGCCCAGGACCCGAACCGCGTCGACCCGGCGAGCCTCGTCACGCTCCTGCGCGAGCCGCAGGCGAACTTCGGCCACGCGTGCGGCAGCCTCGAGTTCGGGCCGGACGGGATGCTCTATGCGCTGCTGGGCGACGGCGGCAATCCTGGCGACCCGGCTTGCACGGCGCAGACCCACACGAACCTGATGGGCTGCATGCTCCGGCTGGACGTCGACGCGGCGTTCCCGTACGCGATCCCGCCGGACAACCCCTTCCTCGGTGTCCCGAACATCCGGCCCGAGATCTGCCACCAGGGCTTCCGGCACCCGTGGAAGTGGAGCTTCGACCGCGAGACCGGCGACCTCTGGATCGCCGACGTCGGTCAGGCCACGCGCGAGGAGGTCGACTTCGTTCCGGCGGGCATCTTGGGCCTGAACTTCGGTTGGAAGGTGATGGAGGGCTCGACCTGCTTCTCGACCACCAACTGCCCGCCGAACACGCCGCCTTGCAACGATCCGGCGTACACGCTGCCGATCTTCGAGTACGACCACTCCTTCGGCTGTTCGATCACGGGCGGCTACGTCTACCGCGGCCACGCGATCCCTGACCTGCGCGGCTCGTACCTCTTCGCGGACTGGTGCAGCGGCCGCTTCTGGACCTTCGCCTACGAAGCCGGCACCGTGACCGGCTTCCGCGAGCGCACGAGCGAGTTCCAGCCCGGCGGCGGCCGCACCCTCAGCGCCCCCGTCGCCTTCGGCGAGGACGGCCAGGGCGAGCTCTACGTCATCGACTACGTCGACAAGGAGCTCTACCGCATCACCCGCCGCGAGGACGTCCTGCGCTTCTGCACCGCTGCCCCGAACGCCTCGGGCCCCGGCGCCCGGCTCGACCACCTGGGCTCAACGAGCCTCCAAGCCGCCGACCTCGTCCTGCGCGCCACCGGCGTGAACCCCGGCGCCACCGGCATCCTGTACTACGGCCCCGAAGTCGCCCAAGCCCCCGCCGGCAACGGCTTCCGCTGCGTCGCCCCAGGCACCCTCGGCACCTTCCGCTGGCCCCCCCAGGCCGCGACCCCCCAAGGCCTCCTCACCCTCCGCGTCCCCCTGAACACCCCCCCGTCCTCGAACGGCCCCGGCCAACTCCTCGCCGGCTCGACCTGGGCAGTGCAACTCTGGTACCGCGACATCGGCGGCCCCCTGGGGCAGGCCTTCAACTTCAGCGACGCGCTGTCGGTGCGCTTCGTGCCGTGA
>CAYOBN010000046.1:0-15230 GCA_964402175.1 uncultured Planctomycetaceae bacterium
CAAGTACGGTTCTGTGGGAGGTACCCGGGGTAACCCGGGTACCTACCCGATCCCGCCCGCGGTCGCCCCTCGGGGACGGACAACTCCCCGCCCCCGCTCTTTCCCTTGGGTCCGGGCAGCTGTTTGATTCGGCGGATACAACACCAACCGCTGAGGCGGCCCCCCTCACAGCCCTCACCCAAGAACTCCCCCCCCTGTCCACCGGATCACCACAGCAGCTTCGACCCCCGAGACCGGCCCGACCCGCTCGTCACCGCTCGAGTTCGATCCGTTCCAACCCGTTCAGCTCATCCCGCAGCCGCGCGGCCTCTTCGAACCGAAGCTCACCCGCCGCGCGCAGCATGTCCGCGCGGGTGCGTTCGATGGCCCCACGCAAGCGTGGGAGAGGCCACTGCCGGGGGTCCTCTTCAGGGGAGAGGCGCGGCAAGTCCTCGGGGGCTTCGGGGACGTCCGGGACGCGGGCGTAGTCCATCTCGTAGAGCGCCTCGATACCCTCGCGGATCGGCTTGAAGATCGTCTTCGGGACGATGCCGTGCTCCTGGTTCCACGCTTCCTGGGTGGCGCGGCGGCGGGTCACCTCGTCCATGGCGACCCGCATCGCCGCGGTCACTTTGTCGGCGTAGAAGAGCACGCGGCCTTCGGCGTTGCGTGCGGCGCGGCCGCAGGTTTGGATGAGGCTCGTCTCGCCGCGCAGGAAGCCCTCTTTGTCAGCGTCGAGGATGGCGACGAGCGCGACCTCGGGCAGGTCGAGGCCCTCGCGCAGGAGGTTGATGCCGACGAGGACGTCGAACTCACCCAGGCGCAGGTCGCGCAGGATCGCCGAGCGCTCCAGGGCGTCGATCTCGGAGTGCAGGTAGCGCACCCGCACGCCGAGGTCCGCGAAGTAGTTGGTCAGCTCCTCCGCAGAGCGCTTCGTCAAAGTCGTGACGAGCACGCGGAAGCCCTGCTTGACGGTCTTGCGCACTTCGCTGAGGAGGTCATCGACCTGCGTGCGCGCGGGTCGGACCTCGATGAGCGGGTCGAGGAGCCCCGTCGGGCGCACGATCTGCTCGACGACGTGTGGGCCCGAGGCTTTGCGCTCGTAGGCGCCCGGTGTCGCCGAGACGTACACGACTTGGCCCAGCATCGCCTCGAACTCCTCGGCTTTGAGCGGCCGGTTGTCGAGGGCCGAGGGCAGGCGGAAGCCGTGTTCGACCAGGGTCTCCTTGCGCGAGCGGTCGCCTTTGTACATCGCCCCTACCTGCGGCACGGAGACGTGGCTCTCGTCGACGTAGAGCACCCAATCGCTCGGGAAGTAGTGCAGCAACGTGAACGGCGGCTGACCGGGCTCACGGCCGTCCATGAACCGTGAGTAGTTCTCGATGCCGTTGCAGACGCCGACGGTGCGCAGGAGCTCCAGGTCGTGTTTGGTGCGCTGCTCGAGGCGCTGCGCCTCCAACAGCTTGTCCGCCATGCGCAGCTCGCGCAGGCGAGCTTCGAGCTCTTCTTCGATCTTCGGAATCGCCTGCGCGAGGCGCTCTTCAGGCGCGACGTAGTGGTTCTGCGGGTAGATCGAGACCCGCTGGAGGTCGCCGAGGACCTCGCCCAGCAGCGGGTTGACGCGCGTGATCGCTTCGACTTCGTCGCCGAAGAACTCGAAGCGCAGCACGGTGTCCTCTTCGTACGAAGGGAACACCTCGACGACATCGCCGCGCACCCGGAACGTCCCGCGTCGGAAGTCCATGTTGTTGCGCGCGTACTGCATCTGCGTGAGCTGGCGCAGGAACACGTCACGCCCGAGCTCCTGGCCGACCTCGACGGTCACCGCCATGCGCGAATAGTTCGAGGGGCTACCGAGGCCGTAGATGCACGAGACCGAGGCCACGATGATCACGTCGCGACGATCGAGCAGGCTGCGGGTCGCGCTGTTGCGCAGGCGCTCGATGTTCTCGTTGCGGCTGGCGTCCTTCTCGATGTAGGTGTCGCTCGAGGGCACGTAGGCCTCGGGCTGGTAGTAGTCGTAGTACGAGACGAAGTACTCGACCGCGTTGTAGGGGAAGAACTCGCGCAGCTCCGAGTAGAGCTGCGCCGCGAGCGTCTTGTTGGGCGACAGCACGAGCGCCGGCCGACCCGAGCGCGCGATCACCGACGCCATCGTGAAGGTCTTGCCCGAGCCCGTGATCCCGAGCAGGCACTGGCGCGGGGTCCCCTCGGCGAGGCCCCGCACGAGCCCCTCGATCGCACCCGGCTGGTGCCCGGTCGGCTCGAACGGGCACTCCAGACGGAACGTGCCGGGGACGAGGTCCGCGGGCGGGGTCAGGTCCCGCTTCGGCGCCGCGGCCGCGCGCGGCTTCTCGGACCCTCGGCCTCTGGACTTCGACCTCGGCTTCATGGGCTGCGGATGACGGTGACGGGGCCGCGGGCCCGGGCCGCCTTGCGTCCCTCCCGCTGCCCCGGTAGTGTCCCCGAAGGCAGTCTCTGCCGCCACCGGCGGCCTCCTCCCCCCCGACGACCAAACGGCCTCCCCCTTCGGCCCCCCATGCTGATCCAGTGCACCTCCTGCGGCGCCCAGGCGAAACTCCCCGACAGCAAGGAGGGCGCCAAGGTCCGCTGTGCGTCGTGCGGCCACGTGTACGTGGCGCGGCGCCCCGGCGCCAAGGGAGCCACGAAGAAGGAGGACCCGACCAAGTACTTCATCATCGGCGGGGCCGCCATCGCGGTGGTCGTGGTGCTGACCCTGGTCAGCGGCGGTGATCCGCCGCCGCCCCCGAAGAAAGAAGAGGTCGCCGAGAAGCTCGCGCCGCCCGTCGTCGTGGACGAGCTCGGGTGGGACTCCCCCGCGGCGAAGCTGACCCGCGACATGCACCTCGCGGCGCTCGCCCAGAACCGTCCGAAGCTGACCGAGGCGCTCGACGGTGCGGCGGCCCACGCCGACTGGCGCCAGCGCCAGCTCGACGCCAACGCCGAAGACATCGCGGAGGCCGAGGCGTACAACGCGAAGCTCGGCGAGGGCGTCGAGCCGGTCGCCGTTCCCGAGGCGCTCGTGCTGCCGACGTGGGACGAGCTCGCCCTCGAGGCGCGCAACGTCTTCGTCAGCGACCGCATCGACGAGATGCTCGTGCGCGACCCCGAGAACCTCTTGACCGCGTGGCAGCCCTTCAGCGGCAGCGTGCTCGCCCTCGAAGACGACACCGCCGTCGTGCGCCTGCAGGTCAACCGCATCGAAGGCGACCAGACGGAGACCCGCACGATCGAGTGGCGCCTCGTCGACCGACGCAGCGCGGGCGCAGAGAACCCGATCTGGCGCGTCGCAGGCTGGAACCGCTTCCTCTCGCCCGCCGAGCTCGCTGCCGCGCGCCGCGGCCGGACGAAGAAGACCTCGAAGCGCACCCTGTCCGACGGTTCGCTCGTCATCGAGAGCGAGATCCGTGCGATCGCCTACGACGCCGATGTGCCGCAGCAAGAGCGGGATCGCCTCGACGCGCTCGTGCGGCAACGCATGGACCTCGATGCGCGGCCCAAGGTGCGCACTGAAGCGAACCAAGCGCTGGCCGCCGCGGGCAAACCGGCGATCGCGCCGCTGCTGACGGCGATCGCGAACGAGCTCCCTGTCATCACGGGTGACAATCCCGAGGCCGCGAGCCTCGGCTTGATGCGCCTCGGGCTCGTGCACCAAACGCTGACCGAGATGACGGGATACGTCACGACGTTCAAACCCGACGAATCCCTCGGCGCCACGAAGGAGCGCATCGAGTCGGGCCTCAAACAATGGTTCGGCTGGTACGACCGGCGCTACAAGAAGTACACCGGGCGGCCCCAGGCCGGCGACGACCCGATGCTCGACGATCCCAGCTGGCAGCCCCGCGACGAGCGCGAGAAACGCGACTTCGAAGAGGCCCGCCGCGCGCAGCAAGGCGGCTGATCCGCACTCCACTCCCACGCCCCCACCCCCCAGGGTTCCCCACCGATGAGCGACACCAACGAGCCGCGCCGTATGCCGGCGAAGAAGCCGGGCCAGGGCCAGAAACCCGCCGGCGAGTCCAAATCCGATGCCCCCTCGATGAAGGAGCGCCTGCTCGCCGAGCGGCGCGCCGCCGAGGCCGCCGCCGCGGGCAAAGCCGCCCCGAGCGCGAAGCCTGCCCCGGCCGCCAGACCCGCGGCCGCACCGAAAGCCGCCGGCGCCACCAAGCCGGCCGTAAAGGCCGCCGCAGGCGCCGCGCGCCCCACGCGCGCGACCCGCGCTGCCGCCGGTGACGAGGGCGCTGCAGGCGCCCGCCGCGGCGCTCGCGCGCCGCGCGAGGCGAAGAAGAAGAGCCCCGTGCCGCTGATCGCTACGGGTGTCCTCGTCGTCGCCGCAGGCGTCGGCGGGTTCATCATGATGCAGAAGGGCGACGAGCCCGTCGAAGCGGGCGGCGGCAAGACCGAGACGGTCGCCGACGGCTCAGCCGCGGGTGAGACCGATACGAACCCCGAGGCCACCGACGGTGCGACGGCCCCCGCCGAGGGCGCGAGTGAGTCCGCTGCGGAGACCGCGGGCGCGATGGCGTCGAAGCCGGCCCCGGCCGAGCTGAACGCCGCCGAAGCCGCCGCGCTCGAAGGCGCCAAGGGTCTGCCGAGCAGCAAGGACCCCGACTCGTGGAACGTGATCGCGATCACGAAGAACCCCGATCAGATCAACGATCCGAACAGCGTCGACCTGACGAAGCTGAAGCCCTACGGCAAGCCCCCGGGCCTCGACCAGGCCGAGTGGGACACGCTCGTCGAAGACGCGCGCCTCATGTTCGACGCCAACTCGGGCGCCAAGGGCACCCGTGCCCAGTCGCGCCTCGAGAAGCCGGGCAACATCAATGCGTGGCCCGCGATCATGAACGAGTTCATCAAGCTCGATCCGCGGCGCCCCGACGACAACGTCGTCGGCATGCGGGCGCAGCGCTCGCTGCACCTCATCCGCGGCGGCTCGGCGGAGACCTTTGCGTTCGACTGGCGCACGCCGAGCGAGTCCGGCGGCGAGCTCGAGCGCAAGGACCTCTACGCGAACCTGCAGCTCATCGTCGAGCTGCACGACGTGTGGCGCCGGCACCTCGCAGCCCCCGACCGCTACTTCCGCGAGAAGATCGCGAAGGGCGACGTGCAAGCCCAGATGATGGGCGTCGAGCCCGAGAAAGAGGCGGGCAGCGACGAGGAGCTGAACCTCGACGACATCGACCTGTCGGACCTCGGCGGCGGCTGAGAACGGGCGAGGCCCGCTGCCCGGGAGGGCAGCGGGCCTCGCCGCTTCAGAGCGCGAGCGTTTGCGTCACGGGCGCGGCAGCGCAGGGCGAGCCAACCCCTGCCCCTGCACACCGGCGGCTCCGCCGCGCCGCGGGTCGCTGAATGCGTCCACCGCGCCATTCGGCGCAACGTGGATGCCCTGAACGCTCGCAAACCCACGCCGCTCGGGCTCGCGCAGCGGCTGACCGTGATCGCGCGCGAGCGCGCTCCAGAGCGCCGCTGACCAGCCTTCTTCGAAGCGCGTTTCGACGGGCTGCCATTGCTGGTGCAGCCGCGGCGCACGGATGGCCTCGTCCAGCGTCTGGCCGTAGCTCAGGATGCGCACGAGCACTTGCGTGACCGCCGTGATGATGCGCGGCCCGCCGGGTGCGCCCAGCACGAGCTCGACCCCTCCTTCGGGCGCGAGCACCACCGTCGGTGTCATCGAAGACAACGGCCGGCGCAGCGGCGCGAGCTGATTGGCCGCGCTGCCGACGAGCCCGAACATGTTCGGTGTGCCGGGTTTGATAGAGAAGTCATCGAGCTCGTTGTTGAGCAAGAAACCACCGGCATCGACGAAGAGCCCGCTGCCGAACGTACCGTTCAACGTCGTGGTGAGGCTCACCGCGTTGCCTTGTCGGTCCACGACGGAGAGGTGTGTCGTCTCCCCCGCTCCGTCCGCTGGGGGCGCCCATGGTCCGACCGTCGGATCCGCGCGTTCGCCGATCGACATGCGCCGCGCGGCGATCCAGCCGGGATCGAGCAGCGCGTCGACGGGAACGGCGACGTGGTCCGGATCACCCAAGTGCTCGGCGCGATCCGCGAACGCGCGCCGGAAGGCCTCGATCCACCAATGCACCGCGCGCGCGTCGAGGCCGATGCTGGCCTCGCCGGTGGCTTCGTCGAGTCCGTCCGCCTGCCGCGCGAGCGTCTCGCGGCGCTGGTGCTGGCACGGCAGCCCCTCGAGGATGCCGAGGACCTGCAGCAGCACGATGCCACCGGAGCTCGGCGGCCCCATGGAGAGCACCCGCCGCCCCGCATACGAACCGACGAGCGGCGCACGCTCCGCGACGCGATAAGCGCCGAGGTCATCGAGGGACATGAGGCGCTCACCCGCGACGAAGCCCGCCCGCGCGTCCGCCTCGCGCAGGTCGGCCACGATCGCTTCGGCGAGCTCGCCGCGGTAGAAGCCCTCTGGCCCGCGCAGCGCGAGGCGCTTCAGCGTCGCTGCGAGCCGCGGCTGCACGAGGCGTGCGCCCTCGGCCAGCGGCTCACCACCCGGATAGAAGACCGCCGCCGCCCCAGGGTCGTGGGTCAGGAGCTCCCGCGTGCGCTCTCCCGCGAGGTCGCGCGCGAGCCAAGGGTCGACGGTGAAGCCGTTCTCGGCGAGCGCGATCGCGCCGACGCAGAGCTGCGCGAACGAGAGCCGCTGCGAACCGTGGCGGCGGTAGAGCTCGAAGAGCCCCGCAGGCGAGCCCGGCACCCCGACAGCCAGCGGGGTCACGAGCGAGCGCTCCGTCACGACCTCGCCCGCGGCGTCGAGATAGAGCTCCGAGGTGTAGCCTCGCGGCGCTGTCTCGCGGAAGTCGAGGGACGTGGGCTCACCCTCAGCGGGCACCCAGAGCGCAAAGCCGCCGCCCCCGAGGTTGCCAGCCTGCGGGTACACCACCGCGAGCGCGAGCGCCGTCGCCACCGCCGCGTCCGCGGCGTTGCCGCCCGCGTCCAGCACTGCGAGGCCGACCTGCGTCGCGAGCGGGTGCTCCGAAACCACGGCGCCCACACCAGGCGTGCGCGCGACGTCATCGTCGAAGAACGGATCGGCGCTTCGGCACGCCGCGACGGACAGCGCGACGTAGAGCCCCGCGACGCGCATGCGCCTCACGGCTTCGGCAGCCCCTCGGTATCGGTGATCTCTTCGACGCGCACACCGCGCTCGCGCAGGTAAGCGACCGAGGCCTCGATCTGCTCCGGCGCCCCCGCGATCTCGACGGCGACGAGGGCCATGGTCTCCGTGATGCTCGCCGCGCGGATGTTCGGGACGACCCCGAACTTGTCGCCGAGTGTGTGCGACACGATCGGCTCGGAGATCAGCTCCTGGGGGAAGGTGCAGAAGAACTTGCGCGGGGCCATGGGTTGTCCTCGGAGCGGCGCGCCACGCTCGCCGCGGCGCCCCACAGCGCGCATCCCAACACGAGCGCGAGGCCCCCTGCAAGCATGGGGTCGTACGGAGCGCGCTCCGTGGGTCCGATCGAGTCGGCCCCCGCCGGACCGTAGATCGCGGGGCGCCGCAGCCAATCGAGCCCCGCACACTCGGCGACGAGGGTCACAGGCGACAGATCGAGCGCCCGCGCAGCGACCAGCGGCGGCCAGGGAGCGCGCCCGAGGCCCCCGCGGACCGCGAGGCCGTGCAACCCCGCCCCGAGCGCCAGGAGCGCCAGCGCTGCGGCCCCGCGCTGGACCCAGGTCCGCCCTGCAGCGGCAGCCACCGCTCGGCCGAACGCCGCGAGGCCGAGCAAGGCGGCGAGCGCCCACGGCCCGCCACCGAAACCGATCGCGGTCAGCGCGACGAGCGCGAAGCCGGCAGCCAATCCGATGGCGGAGGCCCCGGGCGCGGGCAGCATGCCCGTGAACGCGCCGAGCGGGGCCGCAGACAGCGCGGCGGCGACGAGGACGACCTCGGGGCCGTACGGGCCTCCGAAGAGCACCAGCGCGACGAGGCAAGCCAGGGGCGAGGCGGCGCCGAGGGTCCTCCTCAAGGGCGCCTCCCGCCGGACCGCTCCGCAGGGCTGGCCTCGGGCCCCGACGCGGCGAGGTAGCCGGCCCGCGTCGCCGAGTCCTCCTCGAGGCGGGGCACGTCCGCGAGCGCGACGTCGAGGACCTCGCGCTCGCGCCAACCCTCGGCGTCGAAGTGCCACCACTCGCTCGCGAGCACCGCAAAGCCCTCCGCGCGCATCGCGGCGATCAGCCGATCGCGGTTGCGCCGGCCGGGCGGCGGCACGTCCGCCAGAGCCGCGGCCTCGGGCAGGAACGCGTCGAAGTTCGTCGGCATCGGCACGGCGCGCCCCGCGAGGTCCACGAGGCCGACGTCGACCGCCATCCCGCGGTTGTGCCGCGAGCCCCGCCGCGGATCCGCGACGAACTCGGGGTCGCCGATGACCTCCCACATCCGCTGGGTGACAGCCCACGGCCGGTACGCGTCGTACACGAGGAGGCCGAGCCCCTCCGCCGCGAGCGCGTCCTGCACACGCGAGAGCCGCACGAGCGCCGAGCGGCGCAGGAGCAGCCGCGGCACGGGATACAGCACCTCCCCGACGAAGTTGTCCGCCGTCGCGTACACCGGCAACACGCGGATACGCGGATCCCACCGGTCGATGTCGAGCAGCGGATCGTCGACGGGGACCACTCGGCTCGGGGTGACCGGCGCTGGCCCTCTGTCCGGGACACACGCGAGCGCACCGCACACGACGAGGAGATGACGAAACATCGGTGCGCGTCCCGTCAGCGCCGGTGGAAGGCCTTCTCGAGGTCCGCCAACGTGAACCGCACGCGCGTCGGCCGAGCGTGTGGACAGGTCTGGTCCTCGCCCGTCTCACGCGCGCGGCGCAAGAGCGCTTCGATCTCGTCCTGCGAGAGTGTGTCCCCTGCCATCACGGACGAGCGACATGCGGCGCGGTGCAGGACCTCCTCGATGACGTCGGCTGCTTCGGGGGTGCGCCCCGTGCGCCCGATGAGCTCGACGAGGTCGCGCACGAGCCCCGCGGGATCGGGGCGCTTCAAGCGCACGGGGAGGCCCTGCACGGCGACGGTGTCGATCCCGAACGGTGCGAGGTCGATGCCGATGCGGCGCAGCGCGTCGAAGTGCTCGCTCAAGAGCTCCAGGTCCGCGCGCCCGACTTCGACCAACTCGGGGGTCAACCAACGCTGCACTTCGACGCGCTGCCCGCGCACATCCGCGAGGAGCCCCTCGTAGGTGAGGCGCTCGTGCAGCGCATGTTGGTCGACGATCTCGAAGCCGTCGGGGAGCGCGCGCACGATGTAGGTGCGTGCGACTTGCAGGTACGGGCCGCGCAGATCGTCGACGGGGGCCCACGTCGAAGGAGCCGCGCTGCCTTCGCGCGCGCTGGACTCGCCGCTCCAGGGCTCGCGGGCGTCGCGCGCTGGCGCGGCGTTCGAGAACGCGGCCCCGCGGTCCAGCTGCTCGTACGGCGCCCTCGGGCCCCGATAGAGCTCGGCGCGATCGGGGATACCGGCCGCACGCAGCGGGGCGGTGGAGCCCTCCTCGTGCCGCTGCAGGGGCCCCGGGTCAGGCAGGTACGGCCCAGCGTCCGTGCGACCTTCGCGCCGCAAGCGCGACTGCAGGAGCGTCTCGCCCGGCGTCGCCATGTCGGTGCGGCGCACCGCTTCGCGCAGCGCGTTGACGACAAAACCGAAGAGCCGCCGCTCGTCGCGGAAGCGTACCTCGCTCTTTGCGGGATGGACGTTGACGTCGACGAGCGCTGGGTCGAGCGCGAGCTGCAAGAACGCAACCGGCTGTCGGCCCTCTTCGAGCACGCCGCGGTAGGCTTCCTTGAGCACCCGCAGCAGCACCTTGTCGCGCACGCTGCGGCCGTTCAGGAACCACATCTGGCGCGTCGTATCGCGGCGCGCGAAGCGCGGCGGCGCAACGTAACCCGAGATCGCGATGCCGCCTTCGACGGCGTCGACGACCTCCAACTCAGCGACGACGTCATTGCCGAAGATGCGCCGAATCCGCGCGAGCAGCGGCATGTCGGCTTCGACGTCGAGCGCGCGCTTGCCGTCGTGTGTGACCACGAAGCCGACGCCCCCACCCGCGAGCGTCGCGTTGGCGAGCGCCGCCCGTTGCACGACGTCGAGGCAGCGCGCGTACTCGGTGCTGGTCGTCTTCAAGAACCGCCGCCGCGCGGGCACGTTGAAGAAGAGGTCGCGCACTTCGATCGTCGTGCCCGCAGGACCGCCTGCCGGGATCACGGGCGAGCGCCGACCACCTTCGTCGCGGATCTCCGCAGCAGCGGTGCCCGACGCGGGTCGCGACAAGATCCGGCAGCGCGCCACGGACGACATCGAGGCGAGCGCTTCGCCGCGGAAGCCGAGGCTCGCGATGTGCTCCAGGTCCTCCGGTGCGCGCAGCTTGCTGGTCGCGTGCGCTTCGAAGGCGAGCGCGAGGTCCTCCGGCCCCATCCCGCAGCCGTCGTCGACGACGCGCACGAGCTTCACGCCGCCCTCTTCCAGGTCGACACGGATGTGCGTCGCGCCAGCGTCGAGCGCGTTCTCGACGAGCTCCTTGACGACCGACGCAGGCCGCTCGATGACCTCGCCCGCGGCGATCTGGTTGCGGACGACTTCGGCCAGGACCGCGATCCGCGGTTCGCTGTGGATCTGCATCAGCGTTGCCTCCATCCGCCGCGCGGCGGCGGTCGCGGGCTCGCCGCGGGGCGGCGGTCCTCGTCGCGGCGCCACGCGAGCGCCAGGTGTGCGAAGTCGGTGACGTCGGCGCCCTGCGAGGTCCGCGTGCGTCGCTCGACGACCGCGAGCTGCTCGAGCATGCGCGCAAACGTCGCGGTGTCGCGCGCAGCGAGGCGCGCTTCGAACGCCTGCATGGCCTGCGGAGGTCCTTTGACCCCGGCTGCCGCCGCTGCGCCGCTGATGTCGACGCCCGCATCGCGGGCGCGGCTGCCAGCCAGCGATTCGCGCAGCTTCGCGCTGAGCGCGCTCGCGAGCTGAACGGCGATGCCCGCCGTGTCGAGCACCTTGGAGCCGTCGCGCTGCGACGCGCCCCCTTGGAAGAGCGCCTCGAGATGGAAGACCGCACCCACCGCGCGACCGGCCAGCATGTGCTCCGCCACATCGAACGGTGAGGCGCCGGCTTCGTAACCGACGACCTCGCTGATCGCGGTGTCGCCCGCGGCCGCGATGCGTTGGAGCTGCGCGTCGAGGGCGGCCAGGTCATTGCCCGTCGCCATGTAGACGTACGAAGCTTGGTCCGGGTTCAGCGGGACGCCGACCTCGCGCGCGCGCCGCACGAGCCACTGCACCGGCTCGGCTTGGCGCGGGTCGGGGTTCCAGGGCGGCGGCGAATCCCAGAGCCGCCGGCAGCCGATCACGAGCCCGCCGTGCCGCTCGGCTGCCGTGACGAGGGCGTGGTTGGCGACGAGCTTGCTCGCCGAGATCACGATCAGCCCCTCGGCGCCAGCCGCGATGCGCGCGATGAACGCCTCGCGCACGGCGGCCGACGCCTTCTGCGCGCGGTCGACGACCACCTTCTCGGCGTTCTGCAGCACCACACAGCGCGCGCCGCCGAACAGCGCCCCGGTCGACAGGTCGTCCATCAGACGCGCGGCGCTGTAGTCGGGGTCCTCCGCGTCGTGGCGACAGATCTCCATGCCTGCGCGCTCGGCCGCTTCGACCGCGCGACGCACCGCGAGGCTGCGGAACCAGCTCTCTTCACCGCGGGCGATCACGGCCCTGGGCAATCCCGCTTCGAGCGCTTTGACGAGGCGCACGTGTTCGTCGCTCGGGTGGGGATCGCGGACCGAGGCCTTCTTGGCCGGTGCGCCCTCGCCTGCGTCTTTGCCCTTGCCCGCTGCTGCCCGCCGCGCCGCCATCACGCACCTCCTGCCGGCGCCGAGAGCGCCAGGTCCGTCGCCAATCCGAGGAAGAACGCGACGCCGACCCAGCCGTTCACCGTGAAGAACGCGAGATCGACGCGCGAGAGGTCGTCGGCGCTGACGAGGCTCTGTTCGTACACGAGCAGCGCCGCGACGAGCCCCACCGCAACGAAATAGACCGAGCCGAGCCCGGCCGCATGGCCACAGGCTGCGAGCGCCGCGACCGTGCCCACGTGCAGCAACCGCGACATGGCGAGCGCGCCGTGGTTACCGAGCTTCGCGGGCAGCGAATGCAGGCCCGCAGCGCGGTCGTATTCGGTGTCCTGGCAGGCATAGATCAGGTCGAAACCCGCGACCCACGTCCACACACCGAGCGCCAACCAGAGGACCGGCGCCAATGGCCCCTCGATCGTGCCGCGCACGGCGACCCACGCCCCGAGCGGCGCGAGCGCGAGCGCCAGCCCGAGCACGAAATGCGCCAGCGCGCTGAAGCGCTTCACATAGCTGTAGCCGAGCAACACTCCGAGGACTGGCAACGCGAGTCGACCGGGCACAGGCCCGAGCTGCAGCGCGCCGAACACGAAGACCGCCGCCGCGCCGACGACGAGCGCCGCGACCGCTTTGGGTGAGAGCACACCGCGCGGGAGCTCGCGCCCCTGTGTGCGCGGGTTCGAGGCGTCGATGTCGCGGTCGACCAGGCGATTGAAGGCCATCGCCGCCGTGCGCGCAGCGACAGCGCACAGGACGATCCACGCGAGGGTCACCGCGCGCGGCGCCCCGCCCGCAGCGAGCCACGCACCGGCGAGCGCAAAGGGCAGCGCGAAGATCGAGTGGCTGAACTTCACCAGCCCGAGCACGGCGCGGAGGCGCTTCATGCGGGGCCTCCGCTCGGCTGCTGCGGCCACGGGCCTGGCTCGGTCCCTTGCTCGGGCGGCGGCTCGGGCAGTCCCTGCCAGCGCTTGCCGATCCCGTGCGGCACTTCGAGGCGATCGAGCACTTTGCCGACGACGTGCACGACGAGGTCTTCGATCGTCTGCGGCAGGTGGTAGAAGCCCGGCGCACACGGCAGCACGATGCCGCCGAGCCGCGCGATGCGCAGCATGTTCTCCAAGTGGATGACCGAGAAGGGCGCTTCGCGCGGCATCAGGAGCAGGCGCCGGCCCTCTTTGAGCGCGACGTCGGCTGCGCGCTCGACGAGGTTCGAGCTGAAGCCCGCCGCGACCCGCGCGAGGGTCCCCATGCTGCACGGCGCGACGATGACGCCCCCCGTCAGCGACGTGCCGCTCGCGGCGCGCGCTTCGACTTCGTCCGAGCGGAACGTGCGGACGTGTGCCGCGACCTCCTCGCCCAGCCAGCGGGGCAGGGCGGCGGCGAGGCGCTCGCCTTTGACGCCCGCATCGACACCGCGCTCGTGGCGCAGCACCTTGCAGCCCGCGTCCGTGACACACACGTCGACGTCACAGCCGGCGCGCACGAGCTCCTGCACCAAGCGCTCCGCGTAGGCGTGACCGCTGGCGCCCGTGATGCCGACGAAGAAACGCAACCGCGACATGGACTCTCGCTTCACAGAGGATACGCCATGGGCCGGTGGGAGTCAGAGGAACACCCGCGGCCCGGCCCCGAGCAGCGATGCGACGTTGAAGCAGGCATGGATCCACGCGGCCACCCCCGGGCCGCGCAGGCGAAAGACGAGCGCGAGGACGAAGCCCGCGAGGGCCCGCCAGAGGAAGAGCCCTGTGTGGAAGGGCTCTCCGCCGGGGCCGAACGGGCGCAGCACGACCTCCAGGTGGAACGCCGAGAAGAGCAGCGCGGACAGCACCGGCGCCGCGCACTCGGCGGACCACCGGGCCGCGCGGTCCGAACCGCCGCACCAACCGACGACGCGGCGGGTGACGAGCCAGAGCAGCGAGAAGAGCCCCACGCGGAAGACGACCTCTTCGTAGGCCGCTGCGCCCGCCACGAACGCGGCGCGCTCGAGGGAGGGCACCGGGCCCTGGACCTCCGCGCCGAGCCCGAGGGGCGCGGCGTCGACGACCTGCAGCAGCAGCGCGGTCAGCGGCCCGAAGAGCAGCGCCCCGAAGAACCCCTCGACGGGCACACGCACGAGCCGCGGGCCGAGGCGCAGGTCGCGCCGCAGACAGAACACGAGCGCCGCCAGGCCGAGCCCTGCGAGCAGCAGAAGGCGCACGGGCTGCAGGTCCGCCACGAACGGGGCCAGCGGGCGCGTGAGCACGAGCTCCGCCGCCGCGCGCCGAGCGCCGTCCGCGGTGCCGAGCTCGTACGCCGCGAAGAGGGGCGTCATCGCCAGGAACCCGAACGCGAGGCCGCGGTACAGCGCCGCCGCGTCGCTGGCCTCCGGGACGCCGTCGAAGAGGTCGTCCCAGTCGCCGGCTTCGGGGTCGCCGGCTTCAGGGTCGTCGTCGAGCTCGTCCTCGTCTTCGCGGTCCTGGCCAGTCCGGCGGGGGGAGCGGCGGCGGGTTGCCATGCTCAGCTCCGCGTCGCCGCGTGGATGTAAGCCGCGCCGCCCGAGAGCGTCGCGATCGAGACGGCACCGAAGCCCGCGGCTTCGACCTCGCGTGCCAGCGCGTCCGGTCCGGGCCAAGCCAGGACGGACGCCGGCAGGTACTCGTACGCCGAGCGGTCCCCCGACACCCAGCCGCCGAGCACCGGCAGCACCCGGGTGAAGTAGGTGCGGTACACGGCCCCGAGCAGCTTCTGGCGCGGCAGCCCGCACTCGAGGATCACGAGCCGGCCGCCGCGCCGCAGCACGCGCCCGAGCTCGACGAGGCACGCGCCGCGGTCCGCGACGTTGCGCAGACCGAAGGCGATCGTGACGACGTCGACGCTGCGGTCCGGCAGGGGCAAGTGCATGCCATCGCCCTGCACCCAGCCCAGGATCCGCCCCGCCCCCACCGCGCCAGGCTTCGCCGCTTTGCCCGGCGCATGGGCGAGCATCTCGTGGGTGAAGTCGACCCCGAGCACTTCGGCCCCGCCGCGCGCGAGGGCGAGCGCCAAGTCGCCCGTTCCGCAGGCGACATCCACCGCGGTCCGCCCCGCCAGCGGACCGAGGTCGCGCACGACCTTCCGCCGCCAGAGGACGTCCATGCCCCCCGAGAGGGTCCGATTGAGGAAGTCGTAGCGCCCGGAGATGCGGGCGAACATCGAGCGGACGGCGCGCGGCTCGGGCATGTGCCGATGAGTATGGGCTCTGTCCACGCGAAACCCAACGTGCGCGTCGTCAGAGCGGGGCCGGAGGCGAGGTGGGCGGCGTGTCCGACCCCGCGGCGATGGGGCGCCGGGCGGTACCAAAGACGAGTCGACGGCGAAGCAGGTGCTTAGCCGGGGGAGCGGGTGGGGGCCAACCGCCCCCCACCC
>CAYOBN010000046.1:15240-36260 GCA_964402175.1 uncultured Planctomycetaceae bacterium
GGGGGTGCCCCCCCCGGGGGGGTGGGGGCGCGGGGGGTCACCCACCCCGGGCCGCGGGCGAAGCAGGTGCTTCGCCGTCGACTCGGATGGGTCCCATCCGCGCCCCACCCCCGCGCGGCGGGAGCGGAGCGACTCGGGGGTCACTGACGGAAGAAGTCGCTCAGGACGCTGACGTTGGTGACTTCGACGGACTGGACGCCCGGGACGTAGGGGTTCGTATCGACGCGCGGGAGGCCCGCGGCGCCGAGCTCGAACACGTCCACGACACCGCTGCCGCCCAGCGGGTTCGGCACCGCTGCGAAGAGGAACTGCGGCTCGCTGGTGTTGACGAAGCCGCCGGCACCCGGACGCATCACGTGCTTGCCGTTCGACGGGAGCTGGGAACCCGCGCTGAAGCTGCTCGACGGCGCCTGGAGGCCACCGAAGTTGCGCTGGTTGTCGAAGGCGATGTCGATCGGGATGCCCGACAGACGGTTGGCACCGATCGAGACCGGCACACCGAACGTGATGTCGCGCAGGGTCGGGATCGCGATGCCCACGACCTGCAGCGGGATCTGACCCGCGATGGCGGCCGCGAAGCGCAGACGCGAGATCGCGCCTTCACCCGCGTTGCCCGGCTGACCCGTCGAGATGTTGATCGGGGCCTCGTGCACCACATACACCGAAGCGTCCGTGTTGATCGGGTCGATCTGGATCGTCTTCGGGTTCTGGAACGTGAACGGCACGACACCGACGACGTCGTCGTAACCCCAGCCGTTGAGGCCGTTCGGGCCCGACTCGAACAGCGCGATGCTGCCCGTCCGGTTCAGGATGTAGGCGAAGTACACGTTGCGCGCGAACCCGTAACCCGGGATCTGGCGCGGCGTGATGCAGACCTCGAACGGCCGACTGAGCTGCGAGCGCACTTCCTTGCGGACCTCGAGGGTCGCGGCGGAGATGATGCTCACCGAGTTCGAGAACTCGTTGCACACGAGCACGTCCTCGTTCAGCGGATCCCACGCGATGCCGCGCGGCGAGTTGCCGACGACCGTCGTCTTGATGACCGTGTGGAAGGTCGCCGAGCTCGGGTCGATGTCGACGAACGTCACGGTGTCGGCCAGTTGGTTCGTCACCGCGAGCACGTCGAGGTTCGGTCCCACCGCGAGGCTCGTCGGGTCCGGAACCTGGATCCGGTCGATGACCGTCATCCGGTTCGAGTTGAACACGACGATCTCGCTGCGCGGACGGTCGGCGACGTACAGGAAGTGGCCGATCTGCTGGCGGATCTGGTACGGCTGGCAGAGGTTCGCGGGCTGCGCGAACGACGGGCCGAGGAAGTACGCGTTCTGCTCGAGCGTCAAGAGGCCCTGCGGCGGCGCCGGCGGGTTCTGGAGCGGGCGACCGTAGGGGTCACCCGGGACCAGGAAGTTGTTGACGTTCGCGGCCGTGTTGTCGATCGACGACGGCTCCTGACCGTTCAGGAACGGCGTGATGCAGAGCGGCGGGAAGACCAGCGGCGGCGGGTTCGGGTGGGGTGCCCACGAGATCAGGTTCTCGTAGCCGGGCTGGATGTTGCCGAACTGGTTCTGCTGCTGCGGGCCGATCGTGTTCGGGCCGACGATGATCGGGGAGATCAGCTTCAGACCCGGCAGGGCGCACGGGTCGCCGCCCTGCGCCAAGCAGCCGAACGGCGGCAGCGCGTTGTTGAACAGCACGTCGAGCGCGTGGCCCACGTGCATGTCCTGGACGCTCGCGACGATCGGCGCGCGGACGACCTTGTCCTGGAGCGCGCTGTCCAGGGTCAGCGTGAACACACCCGCCGAGCCCCCGTCGATCGTGCACGTGCCCGCCGCGAGCGGCGGACGGATGTTGAGGTTCGCCGCGACGTTCGGGTTGAACGGGTACTTCGACAGTTCGCGCTGGATCAGCGGGACCTCCTGGTTCGGCAAACCCGTACCGCCGCCGAAGCCGTTGAGGTCGAGCACCGACACACCCGGGAGGGCGCCGAGGCGCGCGATGTAGATGACGTCCGGGAGCACGGGTGCGTTCACGAGGCCCGGGCCTTCACCCGTCTCGAAGAACGTCGTCGTGCCGAGCTGGTTCGTGTTCGGGACGAACTCGCCGACGTTGGTCGGGTCCGGGTTGCTGGCGAGGTCCTCGATCAGCGCCGGGTTGACCGTGACGTCGATGCGCGAGAACGTGCCGCACTCTGCGAGCTCGGGGCCCGCGCCGGGGAAGAAGAAGGCCGGGAACAGCTCGTAGGTCGACAGGTCGAACGGGCTGATCGGACGCACGGAGAACGGCATGTTCGTCCGGCGCGTCGACGGGCCGAATTGCAGCGTCAGGGCGCTCGAAACCGTCGGCGGCTCGGCCCCGAGGGTCACCCCCACCGAGTACGGCTGGACCGCCTCGGTGAACTCGATGCGCACCGTCGTGCGTGGGTCGACCTCGATGTCGCCGTTGCCCGGCGAGATCCGAGGCGCGTTGAGCGGCGGCGGGGTCGTCACGACCTCGGGGGTGAGGCGGTCCTCACCGACCGTGGTCGACGCGAGCACCGGGTCCGCCAAGGCCCGGCCGTTGGTGGCGCGCAGGGCCGTCGTCACGCGGAAGCGGATCGAGACGTTCGAGGGGAAGACCTCGAACGAACTCAGATTGCTGTCGCTATCGGGCACGAACACGATCGTGCGCGGATCGACGAGCTCGCGCGGGTTGTCGACCGGGGTGGCGACGCCCGGGAAACCTTCGGCCTCGGGCACGAGCGGGATCAGGCGACCGGTCGCTTCGTCGAAGCTGACCCACTGCTGCAGCTCGAGCTGCGGCGGCGAGCCCGTCGGCAGGCCGGCGTAGGTGAAGCCGCCGACGAACACGCGGCCGACGATCGGCAGCGACGTGCCGGAGATCGGCTCGAGGGAGGTCACGCTGACCGCGCCGGTCAAGCCCGAGCTGCCCTGGGCGCCGGGGGAGGCGCTCAGCACGCTCGGGATCGAGATCGGCTGCGTGAAGCGCGCGAACATGTAGTGGTTGCCCGGCGCACCGCTCGGCAGGAGCGCGTCCGTGGGGAACTGCGGGACCGCGAGGATGGGGTTCGAGCGGCGCACGTGCTGCGCGAGGTCCTCGATCGAGTCGATCGCGATGACCTGCCCCGTCGGCGTGCCCGACGGCCCGAGCTCGCGCACGCGGTGCGGGATGAGCTGGCCGAAGCCGTTGCTCACCTCCTGCAGGCGCAGGATCGCGCCCGAGCCGGACTGGCCGTCGCGGGAGTTCTTGGAGTTGTCGGCCCCGCCGCAACCGGACAGCGCGAGGGCGCCGCAAGCGGCGACGAGCGTCCAGACGCGAGGTGTCCCGGTCGGTACCGGGGAGACGGGGGCCAGGGGCATGGAGCCCACGTGAGCCGCGGGGGGCAGCTCGGCCCGCACGGCCGTGCGGGTTTGGGGGCGCTGCGATTGGTCTTGGATCATGGAAACCTCGAGGGGCAGCGGCGGGTCGAGACCGGGGGAGCCGAGACCGCGCCGCGGAGGCACAGGATGCATTCGGGTTGGGGCGAAGGGATCCGGAATTCCTTCTTTCAACCGGCGTGCCGCCGTGGGCGGGGTCGTGAATCCTTGGGGGGATGTGATCGTAAGTGCCTGTCGGAGCGGGGGTTAGGCCCGGTCCGGGGGCCTCGGACGGGGCCCGAAGGAACCGCCCGCGACCCCGGTCTCACCCGGCCGACGTGCAAGATCGCACGGCGACAGGGCTGGGGGGAGAGCGGGGAGTGTAGATCCCGGGGCTGGGGTGTCAAGCGACGCCTGGCCGCGCCCCCCTCCCGACGGGCGCTCCGTCCGGCCGCGCCGGGCAGGCTGCGGCCCCCCACGGGACTTCACCGCGCGCGGTCCCTATCCTGTACCGCGATGAAGGGGGATGAACACGTGTTCCACATGGAGGCGTTCGAGGCCGCGGTCGGCGAGCCCTCGCCCGAGCGCGCCATCGAAGCCGGGCTGCGCCCGACGCGCCTGACCGAGTTCGTCGGCCAGGGCCGCGTGGTGCACGACCTGCGCGTGCACCTCGAAGCCGCGCTGCAGCGCAAGGAGCCGCCGGACCACATCCTCTTCTCGGGGCCCCCTGGCCTCGGGAAGACGAGCCTCGCGCGCATCCTCGCGGCGGAGCTCGGGACGCGGCTGCACGCGACCACCGGGCCGGCCCTCGAGCGCCCGAAGGACCTGGTGGGACTCCTCACGAACCTGCAGCAGGGCGACGTGCTGTTCGTCGACGAGATCCACCGCGTCCCGGTCACCGTCGAGGAGTACCTCTACACGGCGATGGAGGACTTCCGCATCGAGATGACGGTCGATAGCGGCCCCCACGCGCGGGTCCTCCCCATCACGATCAAACCCTTCACCCTGGTCGGCGCGACGACGCGGGAAGGCCTCCTGTCGCGGCCCTTCCGCGAGCGCTTCGGTTTGTTCGAGCGCTTGGACCCGTACCCGCCCGAGGAGCTCGCCGAGATCATCCAGCGCCAGGCGCGCTTGCTCGGCCTCGACGTGCGCCCCGACGCAGGCGCGCTGCTCGCCGCGCGCGCGCGCGGTACGCCGCGCATCGCGGGCCGCTTCCTGCGGCGCGCGCGGGACTACGCGCAGGTCGCGCGCGCTCGAGCGATCGACCTCGCACTGGCGGAGGCGACGCTCACCCGGCTCGGGGTCGACGCGCTCGGTTTGGAGGAGATGGACCGGCGCGTGCTGCGCTGCCTCGCGGACCAAGCGGGGGGTCCTGTCGCGCTGAAGACGATCGCTGCGGTCGTCGGCGAGACCGAAGACACCATCGAAGACGTGTTCGAGCCGCACCTCTTGCGCGAAGGCCTCGTGCTGAAGACCGCGCGCGGGCGCATGTTGGCGCCCGCGGGCTGGCGCGCGATCGGCCGCGTCGCGCCGCACTCGGGCGATCGCGCCAGCGCGGAGCGAGGACACACCGAGCGGGGACTCTTCGAGTGAGCTCACTCCGCCGCGCGGCCCTCGCCGCATCCATCGCCACGCTCGCGCTGACCGCTGCGCACCTGCTCGGCTGCACCGCGCCGCCGCCCGCGCGCGCTCCGCTCGCAGGGGTGCCGCGCGAGCGCGCTGCGATGCCCCCCGTCAGCGCACGCCCCGCGAGCGCCGCCGCACCGACGTTGCCTTCGGTCGTGCGCGTGCGAATCGAAGGGGTCGAACAGAGCTCGGTGCTCGAAGTGACCCTGTCCGACGGCGCGACGGTCACGCTGCGCCGCGAAGGTAACGATGTCGTCGATGGGCGCGGAGCGCGTTCGCGCACGCTCACCCTGCGCGCGGCGCAGAACGGCGCGCTGACGCTGCGCGGCCGCGCTTACCCAGGGGCGCTCGTGGTGACACCGCACCCGAAGATCGGACTGCGGGTGCACAACGAAGTCGCCTTCGAAGCCTATGTTACGGGCGTCGTCGCGGCAGAGCTCGTGCTCTGGAGCGCAGCCCCCGCGGAGCTCGAAGCGCAGGCGATCGCTGCACGCACCTACGCGGCCGGTCGTGTGCACCGCGCGCGCGCGGAGGGTGCAGAGCCCGAGCTGCTCGACAGCGTGCTCGATCAAGCCTACAAGGGCCTCTTCAAGGTGCAGAACCCGAAGGAGCGCGCGATCGCCGAGCGGCTCGACGCGGCGGTCCGCGCCACCCACGGCATCGCCCTCCTGCGCGGGGACGGCTTCGAAGAGGCGCGCTTCCACGCATCTTGCGGCGGCGCCACGGCGACGTTCGCGGACGTCTTCGCCGAGCCCGGCCCCGGGCCGTCCTCCGTGACCTGCGAGCCGTGCCGCACACGCGCGGACGCGGAGGCCGCGGCGGGAGCGCCCGATACGAAGCGCCCGCTCGGCTGGCGCGTCACCGTCACGCAGACCGCCCTCGCGCAGGCGGGCGCCGCGCTGGGCCTAGGCGGGCCGATCCTCGCGCTCGGGCCGAAGCGCCTCGACCCGTCGGGGCGCTGGCTCGAGGTCCAACTGCGCGGCTCGAAGGGGGTCGTCAGCGTGCCCTTCGACGCGCTGCGCCGCGCGCTCGGTTACGGCGAGCTCAAGAGCGCGCGCATCGTCGGCGCGACGCCGCAGTTCGGCCAGACGCTGCGCGCGGGTGTGACCCTTGCGGGGCTCGGGCGCGGCCACGGTGTGGGCCTCTGCCAGGAGGGCTGCCGCGACCTCGCGCGCGCGGGCTGGAGCGCCGAGCGCATCCTCGCACACTACTATCCAGGCGCCCGGCTCGAGCGCTTCGGCGCGCCCCCGATCCCGCTGGAAGCCTCCGCGCATTGACTGACACGCCCGCACTTCCGAGCTCGCGGTTCGAGACCCCCAAGGGTGCCTTCGGCTTCGAAGTCCTCGCACGCTCCAGCGAAGGGCCGGCCCGGGTCGGCCGATTCAAGACGCCCCACGGCGACGTGCTGACCCCGGCGTTCATGCCCGTGGGGACCCGCGGGACGGTCAAAGGGGTCCTGCCACGCGATCTCGCGGACGTCGGGTCGACGATGATCCTCGCGAACACGCTGCACCTGCACCTGCGACCCGGTGAGCGGACCGTGCGCGACCTCGGTGGTTTGCATCGTTTCATGGCCTGGGACGGCCCGATCCTGACGGACTCGGGCGGTTATCAGGTGTTCAGCATGGCGGACCTGCGCACGCTCGACGAAGACGGCGTCGCGTTCAAGTCGATCGTCGATGGCAGCCGGGTGCACCTGTCCCCCGAGCGCGCGACCGAGGTCCAGCTCGACCTCGGCGCGGATGTGTTCATGGCGTTCGACCACTGCCCCCCCGATCCCACGGATCGCGCGGGCGTGATCGATGCCACGGAGCGGACCCACCGCTGGCTCGCGCGCTGCCGCGCGCGCTACGAAGCGGCGGGCGGCTTGGCGACCGGCCAGGCGCTCTTCGGCATCGTGCAAGGCGGTGCGTTCCCCGACCTGCGCGCGGCGAGCGTCGACGCGGTCGCTGCGCACGGCTTCGTGGGCAACGCGATCGGCGGGGTCAGCGTCGGCGAGGACCGCGAGCAGATGCGGATCGCCGTCGAAGCTGCTGCGCCGCGCCTGCCCGAGGATCGGCCGCGGTACCTCATGGGCGTCGGCACACCGAGCGACTTCATCGACGCGATCTCGCGCGGGGTGGACCTGTTCGACTGCGTGACCCCGACGCGCCACGGCCGCAACCACCAGGTGTGGACGACGCGCGGCAAGATCAACGTGCGCAACGGAGGCTGGAAGGACTACGACGGGCCGCTCGACCCGGGCCTCGCGGTCCCCCACGTCGCGGCGTTCCCGGTCGCTTCGCTGCGCCACTACGCGGCGAGCGACGAGATGCTCGCCGGGATGCTGCTGACGCTGCAGAACATCGCCTTCTTCCACCACCTGATGGACCTCGTGCGCGAGGCCATCCGCACGGGGACGCTCGGGCGCTTTGCGAGCGAAGTGCTGCCGCGCTTCGAGCGCCGCCTCACGCCCGAGCTCGCCCGCGAGCTCGACCGCGACCCGCAGGATCACTTGCGCTTGTAGTCGGGGCACGTGCGCGCGTTCGGGCGCTCGGGCCGGCGGCACGCAGAGCCGTAGTCCCACTTGCACGTGTCGCAGAGGTAGTTGCCGCCGGACTTCGCAAAGATGCGGCGGACGGCGAGCAACATGCGCTGGAAGAGGCTCTGGAGCGGCGCCATGGCGCTGCAAAGGATACCCGTCCCAGCGTACAGTGCACACATGCCGAGCCCCCGCCCGCGCACCCGAGAGACCGCCGCGGCCCAGCCCGCAGCGATCGCAGCGCGCCTCGCTGCCGACTGCGATGCGCTGCCGTTCGCCCCGCCGACCGCGCTCGTCTACAACCCGCTCGTCTACGCGCGGCGCCCGCTGGAGCTCTACCTCGCGCGTTACGCCAAGCCGGGTGTGAAGGGCCTCTTGCTCGGAATGAACCCTGGGCCGTTCGGGATGGCCCAGACCGGCGTGCCCTTCGGCGAGGTCAGCGCAGTGCGCGATTGGCTCGGCATCGAGGCGCCCGTGGAACGACCGCCGCACGAACACCCGAAGCGCCCGATCGAGGGCTTTGCGTGCCGCCGCAGCGAGGTCAGCGGACAGCGCCTCTGGGGCCTCGCCCGCGACCGCTGGGGCTCGCCGGAGACGTTCTTCGGCGAGCTCTTCGTCTGGAACTACTGCCCGCTCGTGTTCATGGAGGACTCGGGCAAGAACCGCACGCCCGACAAGCTGCCCGCGGAGGAGCGCGACCCGCTCTACGCCGTCTGCGACCGCGCGCTACAGGAGCTCGTCGCGTGGCTCGGGGTCGGCCTCGTGATCGGAGTCGGCAAGTTCGCGGAGACCCGTGCGCGCGCCGCGCTGCCGGACGACATCCGCGTCGGGACGGTGCTGCACCCCTCCCCCGCGAGCCCTTTGGCCAACCGCGGCTGGGCCGAGGTCGCCCTCCGGCAGCTCGAGGCGCTGGGTCTCTGAAGCGCGGGGCGCGTAAAGGCCGCTCCTCTCAGATCGCCGCGACGACCATCGCGACGACGTTCGCGAAGAACACGGTGCCGGCGACGAGCGCGGCGCCCAGCGCCATCTTCGGGCACTTGCGGTTCACGAACAGCAACACGGTCGGGGCGACGTACATCAACTGCGTGAACCCTGCGAAGCGCAGCGGCGCCACCCAGTCCCCCGAGCCCCGCGTCGCGACGACGTACGCGCCCGCGATGAAGGCTTGCAGGGTGAAGAACATCGCGAGCCCCACGGCGATGCCCACTGTGACCCCGCGGTCGCGGTCGATGTCGGCGCGCACGCCGCTCTCGTTGGCCTGCTCCGCCATCACCGCTCCCCACCCAGCCGATTCAGTGCGAGCTCGACCCAATACGCGACGCCGATCGGCAGCAGCGCATCGTTGAAGTCGTAGCGCGGATGGTGCACTCCGCAGGCGCTCGGACCGCCGCCCTGGCCGAGCCAGACGTAGGCCCCGGGGCGCTGCTCCAGGAAGAACGCGAAGTCCTCGCCGCCCATGCACGGCGAGCGATCGCTGTGCACGTTGCCCGCGCCGACGACGCGCGCGGCAGCCTGAGCCGCGTGCTGGGTCTCCGCAGCGCTGTTGACCGTCGGCGGATAGTTCCGACGGTACTGCACACGGGCTGTGGCCCCTAGCGCGGCGGCGACCCCGGTCGCGATGCGGGAGATGCCCGCTTCGACGAGGTCGCGGGTCTCCGGACGGAACGTGCGCGCGGTGCCGCGCAGCCGCGCGACGGCTGGGATGACGTTGTAGGTGCTGCCTGCGTCGATGGAGGTCACCGATACGACCGCCGCATCGACGGGATCGACCGAGCGTGCGACGAGCGTCTGCAGCGCCGTCACGACGTGCGCGGCGACGACGACGGGGTCCACCGCGCGATGGGGTAAGGCACCGTGTCCGCCGACCCCTTGGAGCTCGATGTCGAAGAGGTCGCTCGCGGCCATCATCGGCCCCGGCAGCGCGACGATCGTGCCGAGGGACTCCTCGGGCCAGTTGTGCAGGCCGTAGACCTCGTCGACGGGAAAACGCGCCAAGAACCCGTCCTCGAGCATCGCCTTGCCGCCGGCGAGGCCCTCTTCCGCAGGCTGGAACACGAAGACGACCTCGCCCGCGAAGTCGCGGGTCGCCGCGAGGTGGCGCGCGGCGCCGAGCAACATCGTCGTGTGCCCATCGTGGCCGCAGCCGTGGAAGACACCCGGCGTCGCGGAGGCGTGCTCGAAGCCGTTCTCCTCCGCCATCGGCAGCGCGTCCATGTCGGCGCGCAGCGCGATGGCGCGGACCGCGCCGGGCGTCGTCCGCCGCCCGCGCACGATCCCGACCACGCCCGTGCGGCCGATGCCCGTGTGGACCTCGTCGCAGCCGAAGCGCCGCAGGCGCTCGGCGACGAGGCCCGCCGTGCGGTGCTCCTGGAAACCGAGCTCCGGGTGGCGGTGGAAGTCCCGCCGCCACGCCGTGAGCTCGGCGACATCCAGCACGAGGTCCGCGCGGGCAGCCATCGCGGCGCTCAGCCCTTCGCGCGGGCGAGGAGGCCCGCCTCCGTGAGCCGCCGCTCCATCATCTCGCCGAGGCGCGCGGGGCTCGGGCTCATCAGCACGCCGGCGCGCTCGAGCGCGGCGACCTTCTCCTTCGCCGTGCCCTTGCCGCCGGAGATGATCGCGCCCGCGTGGCCCATGCGGCGCCCGGGGGGCGCCGTCTGGCCCGCGATGAAACCGACCATCGGCTTCTTCACGTGGGCCTTGATGTAGTCCGCGGCCTCTTCCTCGGCGGTGCCGCCGATCTCGCCGATCATGATGATCGCGTCGGTCTCGGGGTCCGCGTTGAACGCCTGCAGCACGTCGATGAAGTTCGTCCCGTTGACGGGGTCACCGCCGATGCCGACACACGAGGACTGGCCGATGCCGCGGCTCGAGAGCTGGAACACGGCCTCGTACGTGAGCGTGCCCGAGCGCGACACGACACCGACGCGGCCGGGTTTGTGGATGTACCCGGGCATGATGCCGATCTTGCACTGGTTCGGCGTGATGACACCGGGGCAGTTCGGGCCGATGAGGCGCGACTTCGACCCCTTGAGGGCCTCCTTGACGCGCACCATGTCGAGCACCGGGATGCCCTCGGTGATCGTCACGAGCAGCTCGATGCCCGCTTCGATCGCTTCGATCATCGCCGCTGCGGCCGCGGGCGGCGGAACGTAGATCGCCGTGGCGTTGCAGCCGGTGGCCTCGCGCGCCTCGCGCACGGAGCCGAACACCGGAAGGCCGAGGTGCTGCGTGCCAGCCTTCGCCGGGTTCACGCCGCCGACCATGCGGGTGCCGTACTCGATCGCCTGCTGGCTGTGGAACGTGCCCGTCTTGCCGGTGAAGCCCTGGCAGATGACCTTGGTGTTCTTGTCGACGAAAATGCTCATGACATCAGGCTCCCTTCACCGCGGCACAGATCTTCTTCGCCGCATCGTCCAGATCGTCCGCCGGGATGATGGGCAAGCCCGACTGGCGCAATAGCTGCTTACCGAGCTCGACGTTGGTGCCTTCGAGGCGCACGACGAGCGGAACGTCGAGTTGCACCTGCTTGACCGCTTCGATCACCCCGTTGGCGATCACGTCGCACTTCATGATGCCGCCGAAGATATTGACGAGAACGCCCTTCACCTTCGGGTCGGAGAGCACGATCTTGAAGGCCGCGGTGACCTTCTCCGTCGTCGCGCCGCCGCCGACGTCCAGGAAGTTCGCCGGCGCGCTGCCGTAGAGCTGGATCACGTCCATGGTCGACATCGCGAGGCCCGCGCCGTTGACCATGCACCCAATGTTGCCGTCGAGCGCGATGTACGAGAGGTCGTACTTGCTGGCCTCGATCTCCTTCGGATCCTCTTCGTCGAGGTCGCGCAGGGCGACGATCTCAGGGTGCCGAAAGAGCGCGTTGCTGTCGAAGTTGAGCTTCGCATCGAGCGCCCGGACGAAGCCGTCCTTCGTGACGACGAGCGGGTTGATCTCGGCGAGCGAGCAGTCGTACTGGCAGAACAGCTTCGCGAGGCCCTGCAGGAACGTGACCGCTTGCGGCACGAGGGCCGCCGGCACGCCGATGCCTTTCGCGAGGCGCTCCGCGTCGGCTTTGGGCAGACCCGTCGCCGGCGAGAACGGCGCCTTGAGGATCTTCTCGGGGGTGTGCTCCGCGACCTCTTCGATGTCCATGCCGCCCTCGGACGACGCCATCATCACCGGTCCACCGACCGCGCGATCGACGACGATGCCGACGTAGAGCTCATCCGCGATCGCGGAGCCCTCTTCGACCCACACCTTCTTGACGAGCTGCCCTTCGGGCCCCGTCTGCGGTGTCTTCAGCATCATGCCGAGGATCGCCTGGGCCGCTGCGCGGGCTTCGGCGGCGCTCTTCACGAGCTTGACGCCGCCGCCCTTGCCGCGGCCACCCGCGTGGATCTGCGCCTTCACGACGCAGACGTCGGTCGGCAGCTTCTCGTAGGCGGCGGCCGCCTCCTCGGGGGTGTCGCACACGTACCCGCTGGGCACGGCGAGGCCAGCGGCTCGGAAGAGCTCCTTGGCCTGGTACTCGTGGATGTTCATCGCTCTCGTGGTCCTGGTCCGAGCGGCCCGAGGCCGCACCGCCGCATCCCCGTCGCCGGAGCCCCACGCGGGGCGCCCGGGCGGGGCCTACGGCTCCGATCGAGGCCGAAGAGCTTACCCGCCGCCCCCCCTCTGCTCCACTCGGATCGCGCGGAGGACCCCGAAGGCCCAGCTTCGGGCTCCGCCATCCCCCCGCGCCCGCTACCCTCTTCCGCGATGACCGAAAGCACGATCGCCGATCGCCTGTCCGAAGGGGCCGCCGCCCGCGCCCCGGGCGCGATCCTCGTCGACCGGGAGCTCGCGGCGCTCGTCGGTGGCGCGCTGCGGGTGGGCCCCGGAGCCGCCCCGATCGAGCGCGCGCAGCTCCAGCCGGCGAGCCTCGACCTGCGCCTCGGCCCCACCGCCCACCGCGTGCGCGCCGGGTTCCTGCCGGGGGACGCCCCGATCGAGGAGCGCCTCGCGACCCTCGCGACGAGCGCGGTTTCGTTGGAAGGCGACGGCGGGGTCCTCGAGCGCGGCCTCGTCTACCTCGTGAAGCTCGAGGAGCAGCTCAGCCTGCCGAGCGACCTCGGCGTGCGCTTCAACCCGCGCTCCTCCACCGGCCGCTGCGACCTCTTCACACGCGTCCTCTGCCCGGGCTACCCGCGCTTCGACGAAGCGCCGCCGGGTTACCGCGGCCCCCTCTGGCTCGAGATCGCGCCGCTCTCGTTCCCCGTGCGGCTGCGGCGCGGCGACCGGCTCGCGCAACTGCGCGTCACACGCGGCGACGCGGGTCTCACGACCGACGAGCTGCGCGCGCTCTGCCGCGAGGCGCCGCTCGTGTTCGACGGAGAGCGCGCGCTCGAGCCGCACGAGCTGCGCTTCGACCACGACGGCGGCCTCTTACTCGATCTGGGTCTCCGCGGGCGCGATCCGGCGGGCTGGCGCGCGTCGCAGCACACCGACGTGCTGGAGTTCAGCCGCGAGGGCGCGCACGACCCGAGCCAGTTCTGGGAGCCCGTGCACGCTCCGGACGGCCGCTGCATCCTCGCGCCCGGCAGCTTCTACATCTTCGCGAGCCGCCACCGCCTGCGTGTGCCCCCCACCCACGCCGCAGAGATGCTGCCCGTCGACATCGGCATCGGCGAGCTGCGCAACAACTACGCGGGGTTCTTCGACAACGGCTTCGGCTGGCGCGAGGACGAGTCCGGCCGGCCCATCGGCAACGGCACCCCCGCGGTCCTCGAGGTGCGCGCGCACGACGTGCCGTTCCTCGTGGAAGACGGCCAGGTGTTCTTCCGCCTCAAGTTCTTCCGTTCGTCGGGCCGCCCCGAGCGCATCTACGGCCAAGGCCGCAGCGGCGCGAGTTACCAGGGGCAGGACCTGACCCTCGCCCGCGCCTTCAGGCGCCCCTGCTGAACCGCGAGCCCGCCATGCCGAAACCGCGCCGCGTCGGAGTGGTCGTCTACCGGGGCTCGTTGGGCCAGCGCTTGAACGCGTGGCGCAAGCGCACGCCGCTCAACTTCTACTGGCTCGATTGGTCGCGCCTGCGCGCCTCGGTAGAAGCGCTGGCGCCCGAGGCGTCGGGCATCCTGCTCGACGTCGGCGTCTCCGAGGCGCCGTACCGCGGGGTCTTCGCGCCGTACGTGACGAAGTACTTCGGCCTCGAGTACCCGCCGTCCATCCTGGATAAACAGCCCGAGATGTGGCAGATCATGGAGCGGGTCAAGGTCCCGGTCCAGATCTTCGGCGACGGCGCGCGGCTCCCGATCCGCGATGCGAGCGTCGACACGGTCCTCTCGACCGAGGTCCTCGAACACGTCCCGGATCCCGAGCGCCTCGTGCACGAGATGGCGCGCGTCGTACGCCCCGGCGGCAAGGTGCTGATGACCGTGCCATTCATCCAGCCGCTGCACGAGTTGCCCAGCGACTACTTCCGCTTCACGCCGAGCTCGCTGCGTGTGTTCTGCGAGCGCGCTGGCCTGGAGGTCCTGTCGCTGACCCCGCGCGGCAACTTCGCCTCCGCCAACGGCGCGATGCTGTCGCAGTGGCTGCTGCGCTGGCTCGGCGCATCGCGCCACCAGAGCGACGGCAGCGTCATCCTCTCGCGCTGGCGCAGCGTGCTCTTGATCCCGCTGACAGCCACGATCCAGGTGTTCTTCCACCTGGCGTCGCTGGTCACCGACGACACGACGGTGTGCCAGGGTTACGCGGTCGTGGCGCGTAAGCTCCCCACCCCGTAGCCCGCTCGAGTTGAAGCCTCACCGCTGCGGCGGCTCGAACGCGCGGCGCAGCGGGGAGGCCGCGGATCAGCCGCAGGTGTCGAGGTCCAGGGTCGCCGGCCGCGCGGGGCCCTTGCCGCCGCGGCGGGCGCCCCCGCCGGAGGGGCGCGGATTGCGCACGTGCGGGTGGTTCAAGAACTTGCGCAAGAGGTCCTCGCGGCCGGCTTCGGTCAAGGCTTCGGTGACGAGCTTCTTGTTGGCCGGGTCCTTCCAGCGCACGAGCGCCTTCTGGATGCGGCGCTCGCGCTCGCGGCGCGGCACGTAGACCTCTTCGCGCGTGAGCGGATCGAGGCCCGTGACGTACTGCACGTTGGCGCGTGTCATCGGCAGCGGGATGAACTCCTGCACCTGCTCCGGGGAGTAGCTGCGCTCGAGCAAGCGCTCGAACAGGACGATCGCTTCTTCCAGCGTCGTGCCCGGGTGGCCGACGATGAAGTAGTTGACCAGGTGCTGGTCGCGGTCGAGGTCCTTGCAGGTCTCCTTGTATTCGGCTTCGTACTTCTCGTAGACGTCGAAGCCGGGTTTGTTCATCGCTTGCAGAACGCGGTCCGACGCGTGCTCGGGCGCGAGCTTCATGCGCCCCGAGACGTGGTGCTCGACCAGGTCCTTGTGCAGCGGCAGCGGCTTGCCGTCCTTACCGTGCAACATGTCGTAGCGGATGCCCGACGACACGAAGGCGTGTTTGACACCCTTCTGCGCGCGGATGGTCGCGAGCAGGCGGCGGTACCCCTCGGAGGTCTTGTCGAGGCGCAGCGCCGGGCACGGATCGGGAGTCAGACAATCGCGCCCGAGGCAGGCCTCGCCCTTCTCGAGCAGCTTGCAGCCGAGGCCGTACATGTTCGCCGTCGGGCCGCCGACGTCGGTGATCGTGCCGCGGAAGTCGCGGTGGTTCGCGAGCGCGGAGACCTCGCGCAGGATCGACTCCTCCGAGCGCGATTGGATGCTGCGCCCTTGGTGGAACGTGATCGAGCAGAAGGAGCAGTCCGCCATGCAGCCGCGGTGGGTGTTGACGCTCCAACGCACGGGCTCGAGGGCGGCGATGCCGGAGCTCGCATGGTCCGGGTGCACGTCGCGGGTGTACGGCAGGTCGAACCAGCGGTCGACCTCGGGCTGCGGCGCCGGCGGCATCGGCGGGTGCTGCAGCACGACGCGGTCGGCGTGGTGCTGCGCGAGCACACGCGACGAGGGGCTGTTCTCCTCGCGCACCGCGAGGAAGAGGTCGATCAGGAGCGCCGAGTCCGCCTCGAGGGCCTCGAACGACGGCACGACGCGCGCACCCGCGGGGATCTCGCTGGGCTTGACGAGCTCACACGTGCCCGGGATGCCCGTCAGCGCTTCGCCGGCGGCGATGCGGCGCGCGACCTCGAGGATCTGGCGCTCGGCCATCCCCCACACCAGGAGGTCCGCTTTGGCGTCGACGAGGATCGAGCGCCGGAAGCGCTCGTCCCAGTAATCGTAGTACGCGAGGCGCCGCGGTCCGGCTTCGAGCCCGCCGATGATGACCGGCACGCCGCGGTATTGGTGGCGCGCCTTCGCGGTGTACGCGATCGTCGCGCGGTTCGGGCGCCCCGGCACACCACCCGGCCGGTACACGTCGGTGCGGCGCTTCTTCTTCGCGGCGGTGTAGTTCGTGACCATCGAGTCGATGGTCCCCGCGGTCACGCCGACGAAGAGGCGCGGCGCGGGCAGGCGCTCCCAGCCCGACCCGTCGGGCTCGAGCTCCGGCGCATCGAGGATGCCGACGCGGTAGCCCTCGGCTTCGAGGATGCGGCCGATCACGGCCGCCCCGAAGGACGGGTGGTCGACGTAACCGTCCCCCGTGACGAGCACGATGTCGAGCCCGTCCCAGCCGCGCGCCGCGACGTCGGCGTGGGTGCGCGGGAGAAACCGATGCCGCGCGTCGTCGCCCGAGGGCGATCCGTTCCGCTGCCGTTGACCGACCATACTTCGAGATTTCGGGATGGGGATGGAGCGAGAGCGAAGGACCTGTTCACGCAGCCGCCGCGCTCGATCGTGGTCGATCGGCGCGGCGGATGGAAGGGGGCGGAGCGCGCTCGGGCACGCCCGGGCGCGGCTCAGAAGGAGCCGTGGCGTGCGCGCTGGCGGCGGTTGATCTTGCGGCCACCCTTGCTGCGCTGGCGGGTGAGGTAGCCGGTCTTCTTGAGTCGCTTCGACTTGCTGCTGCGGATCTTGACGTGCATGGCGGGCGCCTCCCGGCGGGCCTCAGGGATCGAATCGGAATCGATTTCGGGCCCGGGAGTCTACCCAGAGTCCCCCGCCCCGTCACGCACATTCGGGTCATTCCGCATCCTCGGCCGGGGGCGCGCCGAGGGCCTCCGCCAGGGCCGCCAGGCGGGCGCCCCCTTGGGGCCCGAGGTCGATCGTCCCGAAACGCTGGCGGCGCCGCAGCCCCTGGACCTGGTCGATCGCCGCGGCCCGCACCCACGGCTCACCGGCCGCAGCGCGGGGCAGGGCGGCCTCGAGCTCGTCCAGGAGGAGCGCCCCGTCCTCGAGCGTCAGGGCCGGCCGCTGGGCGCCGCGGGCCGGCGCGGCGGGCGCGACCTGCAGCACGGACACCCGTCCGTGCCCGTCGCCGACGACCGCCGGCGCGCCGGCCTTGGGCACGGCGAGGGCGGTCAACGGCGGCCAGATCTGAACCAGCGCGGCCCCGGCCGCGCCGCTGGCGCGCCACCAGGTCAGGAGCGCCCCCGACTCCGAGGCCGTGAGGAGCCAGCGCCCGTCGCGCCCGAAGGCGACCGTCGAGAGGCCGTTGCGCCGCTCGCCGCGCTCGGCGGCGACGACCTCGAAGGTGACCTCGGGCTCCAGCGCGCCGCCGGACTTCGCGGAGAGCACGATCCGCGTGAGCTCCCCGGCGCCATCGGCGACCGCGAGCTCGCGGCCGTCGGGGGCCAGCGCGAGGCTGCGCACGGGCGAGCTCCGCGCCGGCAGCGCGCGCCACACCCGATCGCCGACGCCGTCGGGGTCCGCGAGGACCCAGAGCGCGCCCTCTTCCGCGCCGAGCGCGACGCTCCAGGGGTGCCGCGGATCGCCGCCGATCGTCGCCGCGGTCCAACGCTCCCCCTCCGCCGGCGGCGGCGGGACGCGCCCGAGCTCGACGCCCTCTGCATCGAGCGCGACGAGCGCGCCGTCGATGGTCACGACCTCGAAGCCGAATGGCGTCGCGTGCGCCGCGAGGCTCGGACCGACGGGCAGGACCTCGGGGATCGACACCGCCAGGGAGTCAGGCGCGCCGGGCCGCCAGAGCCGCGTCGCGGCACCCGCTGCGAGCACAGCGTGACCGTCCGCGGCGAGCGCCAGGGCGACGACCCGCGGCCCGAGCGTGGCGCTCGCGACGACGGGCTCGACCCGTGCGAGATCCCAGAGCGCGAGGCCACCGGCGGCGTCGCCGCTCGCCAGCGTGCGCCCGTCGGCGGACACCGCCAACGCCGTCACCGCGGGCACGTGCACACGGCACGCGTCGATGCCGAGCTGCCGGTCGAGCACGGGACGCACCTCACCGATGCGCACCTCGCCGCCGTCGCTCCCGGTCACGAAGATCCGGCTCGTGTCGACCGACAGGACCGCAGTCACTGCGGACGAGTGCACTTGCCCGAGCGCATCGGAGCGGCTGCGGTTCGGGATCCACTCCGAGAGCATGCCCGCGAGGTTTGCGAGGTACACCCGACCGGACTCACGATCGACGCTGAACGCGGTCAGACGCATGTCGGCGGTATGGACCTCCGCGGCGCCCCCCTGGCCCGGCGTGAGGAATGCGATGCGGTTGGGCCGCACGAAAGCGACCGCACGGTGCGGCGCGAGTTCGAGCTGCGCGCTGACCTCGCTGCGCGCGACGGGGCCGAGCTCTGCACGACCTTGCGCGCCGCCGATGCGCACACTCTGCAGCGGCACGTCCCTGAGCAGCCCGGTGACGAGGTCGAGCTCGAAGAGGCCCGCGCCATCGACGGCCGCGACCAGGAAGTCCCCTGCAAAACCCAGCGTGGCCCGACGCGCACGGGCGGCGCTCTCGGGTAGCGAAACGGTCGTCGTCCAGCGCTCTTCGTCGTGCCGCTTCACGCGGAGCTCGGCGGCCTGGTCGAGGAGCGCGAGCCACGTGTCGGTGAGCGCGAAGCCCTTCACTCCAGCCCCGAGCTCGCGCAGAGGCTCGGGCGCCGCAGCGCTGTTGTAGGTCCAGCGCTCGACCACGCCGCCGTCCGCAGAGATCCAATAGAGGGCCGTCCCTGCGTCCCCTGCGGTGAGGCCCGTGATCCCGCTGCGCGCGAGGGTAGCGAGCTCGCGGCCATCGTCGAGGGCATGGACGCTGAGTCGATTCGCGCGCAAGACCGCGACGGCGCGCGCTCCTTGCGCGTCTGGCGGGTGCAAGAGCTCCAGGTCGAGGACCTCGCCGAGCCCTCCGCCGAACACGACCCCGGCAGCGTTGGCGCGGTGCTGCAAGTGCGCGGCGATCCAGTCGCGCTCCTCTACCGGGATCTCGTCGAGGAAGCCGCGTGCGAGCCGGAGGCGCGCCGCGCCGAGCGCGCTCGTCGCGGCCGCAAGGCGCGCACGGGTGGCCTCCACTTGCAGCTCCGCGTGCGCCTGATCGACCCTTCGGACGAGCCGCACGAGTCCGCTGACGTACACGAGGGTCGCCAGGCCGAGCAGCGCGACCGCGACGGTGACCACAGACACCAGCGCGCGGTTGCGGCGCGCAAAGAGCCGAGCCAGATACAGCGCGCCGACGGGCCGCGCCGAGACCGGCCGGCCCTCCAGGAACGCCGTCAGATCGCGGGCCAGCGCTTCGGCGTTGGTGTAGCGCTCCTCGGGCAGCTTCGCGATCGCTTTGACGACGATGCGCTCGAGGTCGCGCGGGATGTCGGTGGCCGTGCGGGACGGACGCAGGGGTTCGTCGAGTCCGATGCGGCGCACGAGCTCTGCGCGATCGACCTCGGGAAACGCCTGTACTCCCGTGGCGAGTTCGTAGAGGACGAGCCCCAAGGAGTACACATCGCACTGTGCGGACTCGACGCCGCGCAGCCGTTCGGGCGCCATGTAGCGCAGCGTTCCGACCACGTCTCCTGCGGCCGTGACCGAGCCGTGCTCGGCGACCTTGCAGAGGCCGAAGTCGGCGACCCACACGCGCCCGAGGCGGTCGAGCATCACGTTCGACGGCTTCACATCGCGGTGCAAGACACCGGCGGCGTGCGCATGCGCGAGGGCCTCGGCGACGTCGCGCGCGATGCGCGCTGCGTTCGCGTAACGCGGTGCGTGCAGGCTGCTGGTGACGATCGTCGAAGCGCTCTCGGGGCTGACCTCGAGGGCATCGACGCGCTCGGTCCGGAACCGGCGCGCGAGCTCCTCGGCCAGCTCCGCCGCCGCTGGACTGGTCTCTGGCGCCGGCGGAGCCCCCGAGAGCGCACGCACGAGCTCGTCGAGCCCGATGCCGTCGATGCGCTGCATCGCGTACCAGTGCTGCCCGTCGGATTCGCCGACCCCGTGCACGGGCACGATGCAGCGATGGTCGAGGCGCGCCGCAGCTTGCGCTTCGCGCTCGAAACGCTCGCGCGCGCGCCGATCACCGATGCGGCTGTCGGGCAGGACCTTCAGCGCCACAGCCCGTCCGAGCCGGGTGTCGAGCGCGTCGTAGACGACGCCCATACCGCCGCGGCCGAGCACGCCGCGGATCTGGAAGTCCCCCACGACTTCGCCGTAGCGCTGTCCCGGCGCGAGGGTGCGCTCGGCGGTATCGCGCACCCGCTCGCCGAGCCCTTCGAGCAGCGCCGCACCCATGAGGTACTCACGCAGCTCGGCGCTGACGTCCGGGTGCGCTGCCGCGTAGTGTGCGATCGGCGGCGCGACACCAGCGCGTGCGAGGCGCAGCCAGGCTTCGACGAGGCGATCGAGCAGGAGCTCGTCGCTCGGGCTGCGCTCGACGTCGGGGTCCGACGCGTCGCCGCTGCGCTCGATGGCCTCGCTCATTCGCTACTGCGCCCTTCGACAGCGGCTTGCAGTCGACCGAGCGCGCGCAGGTAACGCTTGCTGGCCGTCGCAGCATCGAGGTCTAGCGCCGCCGCGACCTCTGCGTTCGACAGGCCCTCGAAGTGGCGCAGGGCGAGCACCTCGCGGTCGATGGGGCGCAGCGTCTCGAGCGCCGCCGCGAGGAGCGCCTCGTGCTCCGCGCGCATCGCGACCCCCGAAGGCGACAAGCCGCCGGAGACGAGCGCGCCCGCGAGGGTCTCCGAGCTGGCCTCCGGTGTCCGGCCGAGCGCGCCGACGACCTCGCGCCTCGGGTCGCGCGCCGCGGCGCCGAGGTGCCGGCGGTGCAGCTCGGCGAGCTTCTGCCCCACGAGGAAACGCACCCAGAGGAAGAACGGCATGTCGCGGCGCGCGCGCCAGGCGCCGATGCGCGTGTGCACGTCGAGGAACGACTCCTGCAACACGTCCGAGGGATCGAGGCGACCGCGCAGGCGCAGATCGAGCCGCAGCGCGACGAGCCGGGCCACCCGCGGCCGGACCTCCGAGAGGGCCACCGCGAGCTGCTCTGGATCCCCCGACAGCGCGAGGGCGTCGACATCCAGCGGCTCGAACTCCATCACCGCCAGCCTACCCGGCCCGGCCGAGGGGCGCGGGGGGCATCGGACGCTTCGCCGCCGAGCGCCCGCAGCGTCCCCTGAGGGGACACGGCGGGGACACGGCGGGGACACGGCGGGGACGCGGCGCAGACCCGAC
>CAYOBN010000046.1:36360-39608 GCA_964402175.1 uncultured Planctomycetaceae bacterium
GGGGACACGGCGGGGACACGGCGGGGACACGGCGGGGACGCGGCGCAGACCCGACCGGACCTCAGCGTGGGCCCACCATGTCCTCGGGCACGACCGCCGCGCGGAAGGCATCTGCCGTCATCAGCTTCAGCGCGACGACGGCCTCTTCGAGGGTCGTCCCCTCGAGGTACGCCTTCTTCGCCACCTTCGCGGCGTTGTCGTAGCCGATGTGCGGGTTCAGCGCCGTGACCAGCATCAGCGAGCGGCGCATGAGCTCGTCGATGCGCTGGCGGTCGACGTCCATGCCGTCGATGCAGTTCGTGCGGAAGGAGTCGCAGCCGTCGGCCAGGAGTCGGATCGACTCCAGCACGTTGTGCACGATGACGGGCTTGAAGACGTTGAGCTCGAAGTTGCCCTGGGCCCCCGCGAACGCGACGGTGGCGTCGTTGCCGAGGACCTGCGCGCAGACCATCGTCAGCGCTTCGCACTGCGTGGGGTTCACCTTGCCCGGCATGATCGAAGAGCCGGGCTCGTTCTCGGGCAGCTTCAGCTCGCCGATGCCGCAGCGCGGCCCGCTGCCGAGCCAGCGCACGTCATTGGCGATCTTGTTGAGCGCCACCGCGAGCGTGCGCAGCGCGCCGGAGGTCAACACGAGCGCTTCGTGCCCCGCCAGGGCCGCGAACTTGTTCGGCGCCGTGATGAACGGCAAGCCCGTCTCGTTCGCCATCGAAGCCGCGAAGCGCACGGCGAACTCCGGGTGCGTGTTCAGGCCGGTGCCGACCGCGGTGCCGCCCTGCGCGAGCTCGTACAGCCCGCCGAGCGTCTGTTTCACAGCGGCGAGCGCGTGCTCCAGCTGGTGGCGCCAACCCGAGATCTCCTGCGACAGGGTCAGCGGCGTCGCGTCCTGCAGGTGCGTGCGGCCGATCTTCACGATGCCGTCCCACGCCAGCTCCTTGGCGCGCAGCACCTGAGCGAGGGCTTCGACCGACGGCGCGAGCGCGTGGACGATCTGCTCCGCGACGGCGACATGCATCGCGGTCGGGAAGGAGTCGTTGGACGACTGGGCGCGGTTGACGTGGTCGTTCGGGTGGATCGGCTTCTTCGAGCCCATCTCGCCGCCGAGGATCTGGATGGCGCGGTTCGAGATGACCTCGTTCGCGTTCATGTTCGACTGGGTGCCGGACCCGGTCTGCCAGACGACGAGCGGGAAGTGCTCGTCGTGGTCACCGTCCACGACTTCGCGCGCGGCCTGGATCAGCGCGTCCTGCTGGACGGTGCTGAGCACCTTGAGCTCGCCGAGCTCGCGGTTGACGAGGGCGGCGCACAGCTTCACCAAGCCGAGCGCGCGGATCATCGGCCGCGTGAACGTGTGCGTCCCGATCTTGAAGTTCTCGCGCGAGCGCTGCGTCTGCGCGCCCCAGAGGCGGCCTGCGGGCACCTCGATCGGTCCAAAGGAGTCGGATTCGGTGCGGGTCGGCATCGCGGTCATCATCGTCGTTCGTCAGAGGGGCGCTCTGAGGTCACATCAGGCCAAGGTTCTGGAGCTGGCGTACGTCGTCCAGGATCGCGCCAGCGGTGCGCTGCATCGCAGCGCGGGACTCGAGGGAGAGGGGCAGCTCGACGATGCGCTCGACGCCGTTCCGGCTGAGGATCGCAGGCACGCCCATGTAGACACCTTCGAGCGAGTATTCGCCGTTGAGCAGGCACGCGGTGGGCAACATCCGCCGTTCGTCGCGCAGGATCGACGCCGCCATCGCGACCGAAGCTGCGGCCGGCGCGTACCAGGCGCTGCCGGTCTTGAGCAGCGCGACGATCTCGCCGCCGCCCTTCTTGGTGCGCTCGGCCATCGCTTCGATGCGGTCGGACTTCACGAGGTCGCGGATCGGCACGCCGTTGACCGTGCAGCGATCGTTGAGCGGGACCATCGAGTCGCCGTGGGCGCCGAGCACCATCGCGTCGACGTCCTTGACGGAGGCGCCCGTCTCCTCGGCGATGAACCAGGAGTAGCGCGCGGAGTCGAGCACACCCGCCATCCCGACCACGCGCCGCGCCGGGAAACCGAGCGCGCGCTGGGCCAGGGTCACCATCGAGTCGAGCGGGTTCGTCACCACGATCACGACGCTGTCGGGCGAGCCGCGCCGCACGTACTCGGCGACCTTCAGGATGACCCGGCCGTTGACCTCCAGCAGGTCGGAGCGGCTCATCCCGGGTTTGCGCGGCAAGCCGGCGGTGACGATCACGACGTCGGAGTCGTAGGTGTCCTTGGGATCGTTGGTCCCGATGATGCGCGCCGAGAAACCCTCGACCGCCGCCATCTGGTTCATGTCGAGCGCGATGCCCTGGGGCCGGCCCTCCACGACGTCGATGAGGACGATCTCCTCCGCGAGGTCCTTCTGGGCTGCGAGCTGGGCGCAGGTGGAGCCGACGTAGCCGGCTCCGACGACGGTCAACTTCCGGTGCTGGATCTGGGTCACGTGCGTTCACCCGCGGAGGAGCGGCCCCGGTGCGGGGATGCACCGGCGAGGCAGAGAGGATAGCGCGGGGGGGAGCGCTCTGCACCCGGAGAGGGCCGCGCAGGGGGGCGCAGACTGTCGGCCCAAGGGGGACGGACGCAGCGCCGAGCCGCGGGAGGCACCGGAAAGCGCGGCGCCCGCCGCTCCGAAGAGCAGCGGGCGCCAGCGTTCACGGTCGAAGGAGAGAATCGAGTCAGGGATCCCGACTAGGGCGCGCGGCGGGAACCAGTCGCCGCGGTTGCCCCTGTCGTGGGCGTGTGTCAGGCCGCGCGCTTGCTGGGGCGGCCGCCTTTGGGTTTGCGGGCCTCGAGGGTCGCGGTGAAGGCGGTCCACTCGTCCTTCGAGAAGAGGCGGACCTCGCCGCCGCACTCGACGCAGTAGCTCGCCTCGAGGCTGGCGAGGTAGCGGACGTCCTTCGCGCAGCAGGGGCAGTACTTGGTGGCGGCGTAGAAGTCGTGGCTCGTCATGGCGGTGGGTGTCGGCTGTGGACGGAGGGACAGGAGCCACGGGGGTGCCAAGCGGCGGGAGGGCGGCGCAGAACGCGCGCAAGTGGCGGCTGCGCAGGGGGTTACGACTGGAACCCCCGATGTTCCCGCGGTCGCGGGCTGCGCGGCGACGTCGCCGAGGCGCGACGCAGCGGGTTGCGTGGACGCGACACGTCGAGGATTCGCGACATCGCGCCGGTCAACGCGCTGTGGCATCGAACGGTACCAGGTACGAGTTTGCGGTGGAGCGCTCGCCCGCGTGCGCGGGCGA
>CAYOBN010000047.1:0-38926 GCA_964402175.1 uncultured Planctomycetaceae bacterium
TCGTACCTGGTACCGTTCGGCGCCAACGCCAAGTCGTACCTGGTACCGTTCGACGCAACCGTTCGACGCTGCTGTTCGACCGGGTCAGGCTCAAGGAATCGGGAGGGCGACCCGATACGGGACACGTCCCACAGCACGTTGCCCCGATGAAGCCCGAAACCCTCGACCCCGTCCTCGAACTGCGCGACGCGATCTCTGCTCTGATGGCCAGCCCGGAGCGGGCTGCCCTGCTCGACGAGGAGGGGCGCATCGCCGCGATCAACCCCGCCTGGCGCGAGGCGGCGCGCCGTAAGGGTCCGTCCGTGGCCGCCTGGGGCCGGGGGGTGGACTTCCTCGACCTCTGCGAGCGGCTCGCGGCCCAGGGCGAGCGCTCGGCCGCCGAGCTCGCCCAGGGGCTGCGCCGGGTCATGGCGCGCGAGACGCCGTGGGCGCGTGTGCCTCTGACGGCGACCCAACAAGGAGGTCGCACCGCCACAGCGGCGGCCATGGTGCGCCGCGTGCGCGGGCCCCTCGAGAACTGGTTCCTGGTCACGTACGCCGAAGTCGAGTCGGCCCCGTCCCTGCCGACGGCCCTGCCGGAGCTCGGTGTCACCCTCGGCACGGGCCTCTCCCACGTCGATGTGCTCGCGGCGATGGACGCGGTGCCGTCCCACGTAGCGCTCCTCGACACCGACGGCAAGATCTTCGCGGTCAACGCCGCGTGGCGCGCCTTCGCTGCCGCCCAAGGGGCATCGCCCGAGGCCACCGGCGCGGGCGTGAACTACTTGGAGGTCTGCGAGCGCGCCCTGCGCAGCGGCGATCGCCGCGGCGCGCAGTTCGCCGACGGCCTGCGGGCCGTCCTCTCCGGCCAACGTCGCACGTGGTGGCTCGATAGCCGGATCAACGTGCACGGCAAGGTGCGCCTCTTCCGCGGGCGCATCACGCGCGTGGAGTCGCCGGACGGCCCGTTCGTGATCGTCGCCCACACGGACCTGTCGCAGCCGAACACGCGCTTTGCGCACGCAGCGGCCTGAGCCGCGCGAGCGCGCTCGGCCCTCGGATACCGGGGCGCGCCGCAGGATTTCTTGGCTCAGCGTGTGACGCTCGCGGCACAGCGGACTACTGGGGCAAAGGGAAGCGCACGCTTCGCCTGCCACAGCTCCGCTCGAAAGCCGCTGCGATGAACGTCCACAACGCGTCGACCCCTTCGTCCGTCCGCATCTTGGCGCTCTGCGCCACCGGGATCCTGAGCCTGCACGGGCCCGCGACCGCGCAATGCCCGGGCGGTTATGGCGGCGGAGGCGGGGGCGGCGCAGGGGCGCCTCCGGCGGGTCCCTCGGGCCCCTCGGGCCCCGGGGGCGGCTTCGGCCCGCGGTCCCCTTCCGCCGGAGCCCCAGCGGCGCCGGCACCGGGCTCCCCGGGCACCGGCAGACCAGGCGCGGTCCCCCGCAGCCCCGGCAGCGGGCCCGCTGGCCCCAGCGGCGGTGGCGCCCCCGCGGCTTCGCCGACCCCGGCCGGGCCAGAGGCGCCCCCGCCGCCACCGATGGGCCAGCCGCGCACGCCCCTGAGCGGGTCGCTGACCCCGACCGCCTTCGACCTGGGCGAGCTCGGCGACACGCGCGACCCCTACGACTGGCAGCTCTGGTGGGTGCACAACCGCGACCGGTACCTGACCCGCGAGCGCTTCCGCGCGAGGGACCGGCAGACCTCCGGCGACGACTTCTACCTCGGGCGCAACCAGCGCGACGCGGGTGCGGAGAAGGAGGCCGCGCGCCAGAGCGCCATCGACACGACGTGCCGCGAGGCGCTGGGGCAGTTCCTGTCCCAAGGGGGCCCGAACTCGCAGCTCGTGGCAGCCCTCCAGGCCGCTGGCAACGCCGAGATCGAGGCCTTGCAGCGCCACGTGGCGTACCTCTTGGGGCTGTACCTGCGGCAGGGGCTCGAGGAGCCCGCCGCCGCTTCGGCCCTGGCGCTCGGCGCGACCGCGGACACGGCGCACGTGCCGCTCCTGCTCGCGCTCCTCCGGGACGACGCCGCCGCGCGCCAGCACACGGGGGGTAGCGCGGTGCCGGAGAGCGTGCGCGCGCTGTCGGCGACCGCCGTCGGGTTACTCGCTGGGGCCTCGTTCGAGGCCGAGCTGCGCGCGGAGGTCGTCGACGCCCTCGCGGCAGCGATCGTCGACGCGACCCTGCCGCGCTCGGTCCAGGTCGCAGCGACCGAGGCCCTCGGGTTCGTGCCGCTCGAGCTCGCAGAGGGCGCGCATGTCTGCTACTGCGGTGAGTGCGCTCGCGCCGCGCCGAGCGCGAACTTCCAGTCCCAAGTCACGTTCGTGCTGGAGCACGTCGCGGCGAACCGGGACTACGACCCGCTCGTGCGCGCGCAAGCGGTCTCGGCGCTGGGCCGGCTCATCGGTGCGCGCCTCGGCTCCGTCCCCGAAGAGATCAAACGCGGGGCGGTCGCGATGCTCACGCGAGCCCTCGGCCCGCGCGCCAAACAACCCTCTGTCGTGCGCGAAGCCGCCGTGTTGGCGCTCGGTCTCGTCGCGGATGCAGACCACTCCTTCGAGGACAACTGGGCCCGGTGGGCGATCGAGCGCTCGGCGAAGAACGGCGGGAAGCTCGAGCGTCGCTACGCCCTGATGGCGCTCGCGCAGAGCGGCGCGCGGCGCGGTCAGAGCGAAGCGCCCTTCGCCGCAACGCTGGAGATCGAGCGGGAGCTCGTGCACCAGCTCACACAGGGGCCGGGCGACGTGCAGTCGTGGGCGGCGCTCGCCCTCGGTGTGATCGGCCACGGCCAGCGCAGCGCGGGGCAGATGCTGAGCCCCGAAGCCGACCTGCGCCTGATGGCGGCGTTGGCGCGCTCCAAACGCACGGAGCGCGGCGCAGTCGCCCTCGCGCTCGGACTGCGCGGGGCGAGCGAGCGCTCGGATGCGCTCGTCACGGCGCTCGAACGCGAGCGTGATGTCACGGCGCGCTGTTACCTCGCGCTGGCGTTGGGACTCGCGGGCGCGGAACAGGGCGCAGCCCCGTTAGTGACCCTCGTACAGAGCGACGAGACCGATCCGCGCCTGCGCCTGTCCGCGGGCCTCGCGCTCGGACTCCTGGGCGAAGGGAACGCCGCGGACACCCTGGCGAAGCTCGTGGCCGACCGGCACACCGACGACGATGCCGTGCGCGCCGCGGCCGAAGCGCTCGGACACATCGGTGACCTCGATGGCGCTGAGGCGCTCGCGAAGTTGGTCATCGAGCGCCCCGCCGCTCGCGGCGAGGACGTACTGCTGACGGCGATCCGCTCGCTCGGTCGGATGGTCGATCGGCGGCCGACGAGCTGGCGCAACGTGCTCGCGAACGGCGGGCACTACCACGCCCGAACGACGGTCGTCGCCAAAGCCCTGGATGTTCACTGACCTACGTACACAACTTGGAGCTCGAGAGGATGCAACGGAGAACCATCGCAACAGCGCTCGCCTGCGCCGCACTGACCCTGGCGGAAGCCAACGCACAGCTCGTGCGTGACACCTTCGAACCTGGCACCAACGCCGACGGCTGGGTCGCGTGGGAGGCCGCGTACAGCTCGATCCCGACGACCGGCGGCTTGCCGCTCGAGCACCTCAGGCTCGACAACGTCAGCGTGGGCCCGACGGCGTGCCAAGACGTCGTCATCCGCCCCACGGGCGCGGGGCCGTACGCCCACAGCGGCAACTGGCGCGCGGCCGGAGTGCGCCAAGTGACGGTCGATCTGGACGTGCGGCAGGGGCTCTACGGCGGGATCTTCTGCCTCTTCATCGCGCGTGACCCGGGCACGCCGACGAACACCGCCGATGACTGTCTGCTGGTGCTCGTGCACCCCGATGGCGCGCCGTCCGGTCCCGGCTGGCGCCGCTACACCTTCGAGTTGCCCGCGCAGCAGACGACGGCGCCGCAAGGCTGGTTCGGCGAGGGCGCGTGTTTGAACTCCCCCGCCAACACCGTGTGGAACAACGTGTTGACCGACGTCGATCGGATGTACTTCGTCCTCGACGCGCTCCCGGGAGGGCAGTGCCAGCCGACGCGTTGGGACGTACGGGTCGACAACATCACGGTGTCGCGGTCGCAGTTCGGTGTCGCGTACTGCAACGGCCAGCCGAACTCCGCGAGCTCAGGCGCGCGGCTCCACGCCTCGGGCTCGCTCGCGGTGGCGGTGAACGACCTCGACTTCAATGTCTCGGGTTTGCCGCTCAACAGCCCCGGGTACTTCATCGCCAGCGAGACACCGACGCGCTCCACCGTCCTCGCAGGGAACGTGTGTGTCGGCGGGCTCGTGCGCCGCTTCTCGCTCTCCGTCCAGAACTCGGGCGGCAGCGGCGAGGTCAACTTCTCGCCCGATCTGGCGAACCCGCCGCAAGGGGCGCAGTTTGCCCCCGGCAGCACGTGGCACTTCCAGTACTGGTACCGCGATCTCGGGCCGACCGCGAACTTCTCCGACGCGCTCGCGCTGCGCTTCGAGTGAGCCGCGGCGCCCGCACGCGGTCACTCCGCCGTGAACTCGGCGGAGCCCCCGCGCTGGGCGCCCTTCGGAGAACGCGCGCGGTCTTTGTCCTGCCCCAGCAACGCTGCGGGCAGGACCACGTCGCGGCCGTGCCGGCGCCGGAGTTTGTCGAGGCTCTCCGTCGCGCGCGCCAGCTTCTCACTGGCGCGCACGGCTTCGGCGCGCGCTTGCGATTCTTCACCCACGGGGAACAGCGTCGGTTGGGTGGGTTGGCGCACGTCTTCGAGGCGTGCGACCTGCACGCCGAGGAGTCGCAGCGGACGGGCTTCGACCTTGTCGAGCAGCTCGCGCGCCACGGAATAGAGGCGCGGGCCGAGGTTCGTCGGAAAGTCGAGCGTCTTGCTGCGAGTGACGGTGCGGAAATCGGAGAAGCGCGCTTTCAGCGTCACGCTGCGGCCGCGCAGCCCGCGGTCGCGCAGGTGGAACGCGACCTCTTCGCAGAACGCGAGCAAGTAGCGCCGCAGCTCCTCGCGATCGGACACGTCCTTGGCGAACGTGCGCTCGACGCCGCGGGACTTCTCGTCGCGCTTCGGTGTGACACGCCGCGGATCGATCCCCTGCGCGAGGTCGTGGATCCAAACCCCCGACGCGCCGAAGCGCGCCGCCACTTCGTCGCGCGGGCGCGCGGCGAGGTCCCCCACCGTTCGGATGCCGAGCCGCTCGAGGTGCTCGGCCGTGCGCGGCCCGACGCCGTAGACCTTCGAGACCGGCAGCGGGTCGAGCACCGCGCGCACTTCGTGCGGCAGGATCACGCGGAAGCCGTCGGGTTTGTCGAGGTCCGACGCGAGCTTCGCCAGGAACTTCGTCGGCGCGACGCCGACCGACGCGACGAGGCCGGTCTCGCGCAGGATGTCCGCCTTGATGCGCCGGCCGATCTCGACGCCGTCGCCGAAGAGGCGCTCGGAGCCCGCGACGTCCAGGAACGCCTCGTCCAAGGAGAGCGGCTCCACGAGCGGCGTGTAGCGCCGGAAGACCTCCATGATCTGGCGGCTGACCCCGGTGTACTTGTCGAAGTCCGGCGGCAGCAGCACGAGGTCCGGGCAGAGCCGGCGCGCGGTCGCAGACGGCATCGCGGAGCGCACGCCGTACTTGCGGGCTTCATAGCTGGCGGCCGCGATGACGCCGCGGGACGCGGCCGGGCCGCCGACGCAGACGGGGAGGCCCTCGAGCGAGGGGTTGTCGCGCAGCTCGACCGACGCGTAGAACGCGTCCATGTCGACGTGCAGGATCGTCGGCGGCGGGGCGGCAGCGCCTGGGCGAGGTTCGACCGCGGACATCGGGGTGACGAGTGTCGCCGCCGCCGCCCCCAGGGGCAAGCTGGTGGGACCGACCGGTGAGACAGGCGGCGCGGGGTGCCCCGGGGCAGCGGATCCGGCGCCCGCGACTGCATCCTCGGACCGAACCTCGGCCGAACCGTTGGCCTCACGCGCCCTTCGCCGCTACCTTCGTACGCCCTTCACACCCATGCGCTACCAGAACGTCCGCCTCGCCGCGCTCGGCCACGCCCTCCCGGAGGAGGTCGTGACGTCCGAGGCGCTGGAGGAGCGCCTGGCGGGGCTGTACTCCCGCCTCGGCGTCTCGGTCGGTCGACTGGAGCTCATGAGCGGCATCCGCGCGCGGCGCCTGTGGCCGGTCGGGACCCGGCCGAGCGATGCGGCGACCATGGCTGCGGAGGCGACGCTCGCGCGGAGCCCCGTGGGCCGCGACGCCCTCGGGCTCCTGGTCTTCACCGGGGTGTGCCGCGACTTCATGGAGCCCGCGACGGCTTCGGTCGTGCACGCGAACCTCGGACTGCCCGCGACGTGCACGGCGTTCGACGTGTCGAACGCGTGCCTCGGGTTCATGAACGGCATGGTGCTGGCCGCCGAGCAGATCGAGCGCGGAGCGCTCGACGCGGCGCTCATCGTGTCAGGCGAGGACGCGCGCGCGCTGCTCGAAGAGACCGTGCGCGAGCTCGGCGCAGGTGCGCACATCGGCCGGAGGGAGCTCAAACTCGCGCAGGCTTCGCTGACGATCGGCTCGGGCGCTGTCGCAGCGGTGCTGACCCACACCCGCTTCGCGCCGAACGCGCCGCGGCTCGTCGGCGGCGCGGTGCTCGCGGCGACGGAGCACCACAAACTGTGCTCGGGCGACCGCATCGAAGACGGCGGTCCGTTGATGCAGACCGACTCCGAGGCGCTGCTCGTCGCGGGCAATGCGCTGGCTGCGCGTACGTGGCGGGCGTTCCTCGAAAAGGTCGCGTGGCAGCAGGACGACGTCGAGCGCATCGTCACGCACCAAGTGGGCGTGCAGCACAAACGGCGCCTGTTCGAGACGCTCGCGCTCGAACACGAGCGCGACTTCCCCACCGTCGCGGAGCTCGGCAACATCGGCTCCGTGTCGCTGCCGCTCTCGCTGTCGCTCGCGCGCGACGCAGGGTTCGTGCGCGACGGCCAGCGCGTGGCGTTGATGGGCATCGGGAGCGGGCTGCACTGCATGATGCTCGGCCTCGAGTGAACCCATGACTGCCCCGCGACTCCTCGATTGCCTCGTCGTCGAACCCGGCCGCCCCGCCGACGCGGCTGTGATCTGGCTGCACGGCCTCGGCGCGACGTACCACGACTTCCCGCCGGTGGTGCCAGAGCTCGGGCTGCCGCGCGACCACGCGGTGCGCTTCGTCTTCCCGCAGGCGCCGTCGGTGCCGGTCACGATCAACGGCGGGATGGTGATGCCCGCGTGGTACGACATCCTGGCGATGGACTTCGATCGGGTCGTCGACGAAGCGGGCGTGCGAAGCTCGGCGGCGGCCCTCGAACAGCTCATCGAGCGCGAGCGTGAGCGCGGCGTCGACAGCGCCCGCGTGGTGCTGGCGGGCTTCAGCCAAGGCGGCGCGATCGCCTTGCACCTCGGCGCGCGGTACCCGCGGCCCCTCGCGGGCGTGCTCGCGCTCTCGACCTACCTCGCGTGCGACGGGGACCTCGACCGCGAGCGGCGCCCCGCGGAGGGCGCGCCGCCGTTCCTCATGTGCCACGGGCACTCGGACCCGATGGTCCAGCTCGGCCTCGGGGTGCGGGCCCGCGAGCGGCTGCGGGGCCTCGGGTTCCACGTCGAGTGGAAGGAGTACCCGATGGCCCACGAGGTCTGCGAGCCCGAGCTGCGGCACATCGGCGCGTGGCTGCGGGCCCGGCTCGGGTGACCTGACCGCTTCGGATTTCAGAAAAACTTGAAATCCTCGGGGGCGATCCCGCGCACAATCCGCCCCCACGATGGCTCCGCACCCCCCCCAGCACCGCCGCCTCGACGAGCGCGGCGAGGACCGGCACCCCGCCGACGGCGATGGGGAGCACGACCCGCACCTCGGGCACCAACCCGGGCACGACCAAGACCAGGACCAGGGGCACGACCTCGGCGCCTGCGACAGCCTGGACCCCGAGCTGCGCGAGCAGCTCGTGACCTTCGAGACGTTCTTCAAGACGTTCGGGTTCAAGCGCATCCAAGGGCGCGTCTGGGGCTTGCTCGTGCTCGCCGGCCAGCCGCTGTCCAGCAAGGACGTGATGACCGAGCTCGGCATCTCGCAGGGCGCCGCCAGCACCACCCTGAACGAGCTGCAGGAGTGGGGCGCCGTGCGCGCCACGTTCGACAACACGCGGCGCTGCCACCTGCACGTCGCGGTCGGCAACACGCTCTCGATCGTGGCGACCGTCCTGCGCCGCCGCGAGCAAGTGGCCTTCGAACAGTTCCGTGCGGGCGCCACGCGGGCGCTCGACTTCGTGATCGAGCGCTACGGCGCGCGCGACCCGCGCGCCCTGACGCTGCGCTCGATCATCGCGACGTGTGACCTCGCCGATGCGATGATGAATGTGATCTTCTCCAGCGTCTCGAGCGCGCTCGGGGACCCGCAGAGCCTCCTGTCGAAGGCAGTCAATGCGGCCCTGAAAGTCGGTGTCGGTCGCTCTGGGCGCAGCGCCCGCAAGGAGGGCGTCGATGCCTGACCATCCGCGCATCGTGATCACCGGGATCGGGCTCGCGAGCCCGAACGGCAACAACCTGGCCGAATACCGTAAGAACCTGCTGAACGGCGTCTCGGGGGTCCAGCCCTACGAGATCCGCTACTTCGGCAAGACGGTCGCGGGGATCTGCCACTTCGAAGCGACGCGCTACCAGAGCCGCAAGGCGCTGCGGCGCGGCACGCGCGCGGGCTCCGTGGCGATCTACTGCGCCAACGAGGCGCTGAAGGACTCCGGCGCCGCGCTCGACACGATCGGCCGCGATCGCGTCGGTGTGTACGTCGGGACGACGGAGCACGGCAACGTCGAGACCGAGGAGCAGATCTACGAGGTCAGCCAGTACGGCTACGACCTCTCGTACTGGTCGCACCACCACAACCCCCGCACGGTCGCCAACAACCCGGCGGGCGAGGTCACGCTCAACATGGGTGTGACGGGCCCCCACTACGCGGTCGGCGGCGCGTGCGCCGGCGGAAACCTCGGCATCATCCAGGGCGCGCAGATGCTGCAGCTCGGTGAGGTCGACTTCGCGATCGCCGGCGGGGTCTCCGAGTCGATCCACACCTTCGGCATCTTCGCCAGCTTCAAGGCGGAGGGCGCGCTCGGCGAGCACGCCGATCCGACGCGGGTCTCGCGTCCGTTCGACAAGTCGCGCAACGGCATCGTCGTCAGCGAAGGCGGCTGCCTCTATACGCTCGAGCGCTATGAAGACGCGGTCCGCCGCGGCGCGCGCATCTACGCCGAGCTCGCGGGTTGGCACGTGAACAGCGACGCCGCGGACTTCGTGCTGCCGCTGCCCGAGCGCCAGCAGCAGTGCATGGAAGCCGCGCTGCGCCGCGCGGGCATGGGCCCGGACGACATCCACATCGTCTCGACCCACGCCACCTCGACGCCGCAGGGCGACATCCAGGAGTGCGGTGCCGTGCGCGCGGTCTTCGGCGAGTCGAAGTCCACGCACATCAACAACACGAAGAGCTACATCGGCCACACGATGGGCGCCGCGGGCGCGATCGAGCTCGCGGGCAACCTGCCCTCGTTCGAAGACGGCGTCGTGCACCCCACGATCAACGTCGAAGAACTCGACCCCGAGTGCGAAGTCCGCGGCCTCGTGATCAACGAACCGCGGAACGTCGGCCGCATCGACACGATCCTGAACTTGAGCTTCGGGATGCTCGGCATCAACTCGGCGCTTGTCGTCAAGCGCCTCTGAACCCCACACCGTTTCGAACTCCCCCCAGCCACCGAACAAGTGCCATGACCAAGGACGAAGTGAAAGAGGCCGTCAAGGACATCATCGCGACGATCGCCCCCGACGAGGACCTCGACGCCCTCGACCACGGCAAGCTCCTGCGCGACCAGATCGAGCTCGACTCGATGGACTTCCTGGACATCGTGATGGAGCTGCGCAAGCGCTACGGCGTGCAGGTCCCCGAGGAGGACTACAAGGAGCTCGCGTCGCTCGACTCGTGCGCCGCGTACCTCTTCCCGAAGATGGCCAACCTGGAGCTCAAGCTCCTCAACGCCTGAGCGCGACCTGCGCCGGTGATCGAGCTCCCCGGTGATCCCGGGTAGCGCCCCACCGCGATGACCGAGACCTACGACACCATCGTCATCGGCGCGGGGATGAGCGGCCTCGCAGCCGGCATCCGGCTCGCGATGTACGACCAGCGCGTGCTCGTGCTGGACCGGCACTCGCTCTGGGGCGGGTTGAACTCCTTCTACAAGCAGAAGGGTCACCGCTTCGACGTGGGCCTGCACGCGCTCACGAACTACGTCCCGAAGGGCACGAAGGGCAACCGCCCGCTCGCGCGCATCCTGCGCCAGTTGCGGTTGCCCTACGACGCGCTGAAGCTCGGCGAACAGCGGGGCTCGCGCGTCAGCTTCCCGGGTGTTTCGCTGCGCTGGACGAACGACTTCCAGGTCCTGCGGACCGAAGTCGCCGAGAAGTTCCCGCGCGCGATCGACGGCTTCGATCGCCTCGTGCGGGACATCGAGCCCTACCCCGACCTGGCGGAGGGCGCGTCACAGCGTTCCGCCCGCGCCGCGCTGCTGGAGTACCTCGGCGATCCGCTGCTCGTCGACATGCTGCTGTTGCCGCTCCTGTACTACGGGAGCCCGACGCCGCACGACGTCGAGTGGACCTCGTTCGTCATCCTCTTCAAGAGCCTCTACGAAGAGGGGTTCGCGCGCCCCGAGGGCGGCGTGCGCACGATCCTGGACCTCCTGCGCTCGCGCTTCCGCGAGCTCGGGGGCACGCTGAAGATGAACAGCGGAGTCGCGCGAGTGCTGCACACACGCTCCGGCGTCGCCGGCGTCGTGCTGGACGACGGCAGCGAGTTCCGCGCGCAGACGATCCTTTCCAGCGCCGGGTACGTCGAGACGCTGCGCCTCTGCGACAGCGACGTCGCAGCCACCGTCCACGAGCGCGACATCGGGGCGCTGTCGTTCGTCGAGTTCCTGAGCGTGCTCGATCGACCGCCGCTCGAACTCGGCCACGCCGACACGATCGTGTTCTTCAACACCGAGGAGCGGCTCGTGTACGCGGCCCCCACCGAGGACAGCGTCGACCTGCGCTCCGGGGTCATCTGCTGCCCCGACAACTACGCTGCGGCGACGCCGCCCGAAGCGCCCTTGTTCCGCCTGACCTTGCTCGCGAGCCACGCGCGCTGGACGGCGTTCGACGACGCGACCTACCGAGCCGAGAAGCTCCGCGTACACGACGCCGCGCTGGACGTCGCGGCGCGCTTCAGCTTCGATCCGCGGCCGAACACCACCTACGTCGACGGCTTCACGCCGCGCACGATCCAGAAGTTCACGGGCCACCTCGGCGGCGCGGTCTACGGCTCGCCGAACAAACAGCTCTCGGGGCGCACGCCCGTGCCCGGCCTCTACCTCTGCGGCACGGACCAGGGTTACCTCGGGATCGTCGGCGCGATGCTCTCGGGCATCGCGATGGCCAACCAACACGCGCTGCAGCCGGCCTCAGGACCACAGGACCCCACACGATGAGCGACGAACCGATCCGCGAGCTCACCCCGGCAGGCCCTCCGACAGGGTCATCCCAAACGGGGTCGGCCGATGCAGGCGTGCGCAACAAACACTTCTTCGCGGGCTCACGCGACGGCAAGCGCCCCCAGAAGGGCGATCCGCTGAAGGGCGCGCGCGAGCGCTACGACGTGGTGGTGATCGGCTCCGGCCTCGGGGGCCTGACCGCCGCCAACATCCTGGCCCGCGCTGGGCGCAAGGTGCTGGTGCTGGAGCAGCACTACAACTACGGCGGCCTCGCGACGTGGTTCAAGCGGCGCGGCGGGCACGTCTTCGACATCTCGCTGCACGGGTTCCCGTTCGGGATGCAGAAGACCGTGCGCAAGTACTGGAGCGACGAGCTCGCGCGGCGCATCGTCCAATTGGACGGCATCCGCTTCGACAACCCGCAGTTCTCGTTCGACACGGCCTTCACGCGCGAGGACTTCACCGACAAGCTTGTGACGGTCCTGGGCCAGGACCGCGCGAAGGTCGAGGGGTTCTACGACGCGCTGCGTCGGATGAACTACTACGACCGCGACGAGCGCACGACCGGTGAGCTCTTCGAGGAGTACTTCCCCGGGCGCAACGACGTGCACCGCCTCCTGATGGAGCCGATCTCGTACGCCAACGGCTCGGGGCTGGACGATCCGGCGATCAGCTACGGGATCGTGTTCTCGAACTTCATGTCGAAGGGCGTCTACACCTTCACCGAAGGCACCGACGGCCTCGTGCACAGCATGAAGTCGATCCTGGAGGCCAACGGCGTGGACCTCTTCAATCGGGTCCAGGTCGATCAGATCCTCGTCGAAGGCGGGCGGGTCAAAGGCGTGCGCTGCGGCGAGCGCGTGATCCACGCCGAAGCGGTGCTCTCGAACGCCAACATCCGCGCGACGGTCGAGCGCCTCGTCGGCGCCGAGCACTTCCGGCCGGATTGGCTCGATGGCCTGCGCGCGGTGCGACTCAACACCTCTTCGTGCCAGGTCTACATGGGCCTCCGCGAGGGAGAGTCCTTGCCGTGGGTCTCCGACCTGTTCTTCACGTCGACCCGGCCGACCTTCGACAGCGCGGCGCTGTGCGACCTGCACGGCGAGAGCCGCACGTTCAGCTTCTACTATCCGAAGGGCCGCCCGAGCGACGCCGCGGCGGGCAAACCCGACCGGTACGCCATCGTGTCCTCCACGAACGCCCTGTTCGAGGACTGGGCGCGCATGACCCCCGAGGAGTACGAGCTCAACAAGCAGCGGATGATCGACGAGACCGTCGCCGACATCGAGCGCCGCGTGCCGGGCACCGCCGCGAAGCTGGAGCACGTCGAGGCCGCGACGCCGCGGACCTTCGAGTTCTACACACAGCACCCGACCGGGACGTCCTTCGGCACGAAGTTCGAAGGCCTGCCCTACTCGATGAATCTCAGCCAGGAGATCGAGGGCCTCTATCACGCGGGCTCCGTCGGGATCATCATGAGCGGCTGGCTCGGCGCCGCCAACTACGGCGCGATCACCGCCAACAAGGTCGACGCGCACCTGGCCACCCTCGCTGGCGCACGCGGCTGAGTCCACGCCACCCTCCCCACAGAGAATCGGATGACTGACATCGACACCACTGCCCCGCGCCGTTTCGCGGGCCAGCACGCGATCGTGACGGGCGGGACCCGTGGCATCGGGCGCGCGATCGCCCTGGCCTTCTTGGGCGAAGGCGCCCACGTCCACGCGACCTACCAGGGCAACGAAGCCGCCGCCGAGGCGCTGCGCGAGGCCGCCGGGCCGCGCGGCGAGCAGCTCACGCTGCACAAGTTCGACGTCGGTGACCACGACGCGTGCAAGGCCTTCTGGGAGGGCCTCGGCGACACGCCGATCAGCGTGCTCGTCAACAACTCGGGCATCCGCCGGGACGGCATCCTGGCGACGATGTCGCCCGAGAACTGGGACGCCGTGCTGCGCACGAACCTCTCGGGCGGCGCGTTCATGGCGAAGTTCGCCGTGCAGAACATGATGCGCCAGCGCTACGGCCGCATCGTCTTCGTGACGTCGCCGGCGGGCAAGCAAGGCTTCGAGGGCCAGGGCAACTACTGCGCCTCGAAGGCGGGCCAGGTCGGACTCGTGCGCGCGCTCTCGAAGGAGGTCGCGAAGCGCAAGATCACCGTCAACGCCGTGTCCCCCGGGTTCATCGGCACCGAGTTGTTGGACGACCTCGCGCCGGAGCTCGTGAAGGAGTACACCGCGACCGTGCCCATGCGGCGCTTCGGCGAACCGAGCGAAGTCGCCAGCGCCGTGCTCTACCTTGCGTCGCGTGAAGCGTCGTACATCACGGGTTCGACCCTGGAGGTGACCGGTGGCCTCTGAGAGCGTCCTGATCGATCGCAGCGGCATCGAAGCCCTGCTGCCGCACCGCCCGCCGTTCCTGTTCGTCGACCGCGTGCTGTCCCAGGACGGCGACACGTTGGTCGCGGAGTGGGATGTGCCGCGCGACCTCCCCGCGTTCACCGGACACTTCCCCGGTGAGCCGGTGCTGCCCGGCGTCCTCATCAGCGAGTTCACGTTCCAAGCGGGCGCGATCCTGATCTACGCGACGAGTCGCGACGACAAGGACTCGCCCGGGATCCCCGTGTTGACGCGCATCCAAGACGCGCGCTTCAAGAAGATCGTGCGGCCGGGTGAGACGCTGCGCGCTGAAGTGAAGCTCACCGAGCGCGTGGCGATGGCGCGCTACGTGACGGGCAAGGTCACGAGCGGCGGCAAGCTCGTCGCGCGGCTCGAGTGTGTGCTCGCGGTGGCGACACCGGGCGCGGAGAACGGCTGATCCATGGCGGAGACCCCCTCACCCTCGCAGGACTGGCTCGGTCTCGCGGGGAAGCTCGTGCTCGTCACGGGCGTCAAGAACAAGAAGAGCGTCGCGTGGCACATCGTGCGCGCGCTCGAAGCCGTCGGCGCGGTGCCGCTGCTCGTCGTGCGCAACGAAGCGCGCCGTGAGGAGCTGCAGAAGCTGACCGGCGAGCGCCCGGTCTACCTCTGCGACGTGCGCGAACAAGCCAGCATCGATGCGCTGGCAACGGCCTTGGCCGCGGACGGGCGCAAGCTGCACGGCTTCGTGCACTCGATCGCGTTTGCGAACTACTCCGAGGGGATGAAACCCTTCCACGAGACGCAGCGCGCGGACTTCCTCGAAGCCACGAACATCTCGGCGTTCTCGCTGATCGCGCTGTCGCGGGCGCTCGCGCCGCTGCTCGCGCCGGACGGCGCCGTCGTCGCGATCTCCATCTCGACGACGACGATGGCGTCCGAGAACTACGGTTACATGGCGCCGGTGAAAGCGGCCCTCGACTCGGCGATCGTCTTCCTCGCGAAGTCGTTCAGCGCGACGACCCAGGTCCGTTTCAACGGCGTGCGGGCGGGCCTCCTCAAGACGAGCGCTTCGGCGGGCATCCCCGGCTACGTCGACTCGTGGTTGCACGCCGAGAAGGCGACGCTGCGCAAGCGGGGCCTCGACACGGATGAAGTGGCGTCGACCGCGGTGTTCCTTCTGTCGCCGCGCTCCAGCGGGATCAACGCCCAAGGGATCGTCGTCGATGCGGGCATGGCGTCGAACTTCTTCGACGACGAGCTGATCGGCCGCGGCGACTGACGCGGTCGCGCGGCGCGCCCGCGGGGCGGCAACGGGCCACCTCGGGCACCGCTCGGCGCCCTGCCGCGACCGCGGGGCGTCGAGGCAGTGTGTCCCGCTGCGAGAGCCCTCGCGGACGCGCCGGATTGGCTCCAGCCGCGGCGCCGTTCGGTCGATCGCTCGGAGGGACCCGAAGTGGTTCCCCGACGGAGCATCGACCATGCGTAGCCTCGAGACGACCCTCGCGACCGCCCTCACCCTCGTCCTCAGCGCCTGCACCGCCACCAAGGAGGCCGCACCCGCGCCCGCGCCCGCCGCCCCGGCGCCGTTTGCCACGGCCCTGAGCCTGGGCCTCGCGGACCTCACGGTGCGCTCCCAGGACCTCGTGATCGGTGTCGAGCGCCTGCTCACCGCGCTCGAGAACCGCGACCTCGAGAAAGCCCGCACGGCCTACATCAACGCTCGGGCGCCGTACGAGGAGATCGAAGTGCTCCGTGCAGCGTTCCCGGAGCTGCACCGCGCGATCGACGGCCAGGCCGCCGAGCTCCCGGGTGGCGAGCTGGACCCCGATTTCAAGGGTTTCCACGCCGTCGAGCTGCACCTCTTCGCGCGCAACGACCACCGCGCGGCGCTGCCGCTCGCGGAAGAGCTCTACGGCGACGTTCAAGAGCTGCGCCGCCTTCTGATCGAGCCGGTCGAGCTCGACGCGACCGAGACCTTCGGCACCCTGATCGAGCGCCTCGGCGAGCTCGCATGGAGCACGGTCTCGAGCAGCGAAGAGCAGTGGAGCGACGCGACGCTGACCGTCATCCGCTACTCGCTGATCGGCGTACACGACGTCTACCGCCACTTCGCAGGCCCGCTGGCCGACCGCGACGCGGTCCTCGCCGAGCAGGTCGATCACGCGTACCGCAAAGCCCTGGAGGTCATCGCGAAGGACTTCCCCGTCGGCGAGGTCTACGGCACGCCGTACTCGATCGTCGATCGCAGCAAGCGGCGCCGGATCGCGGACGCGTGCATTTCGCTGCGCTCCCGGCTCATCGAAGCCGCGCGGGTGCTGAAGCTTGACCGCAACCATAGCTGAGCCGGAACGCCCCCCTCGATGCGCGAGGGGGGGCTATCGTGGACCAGCGGCGCTCAGGTGCCCGAGCGCATGTTCTGGATGAACGCGTCGGCTTCAGCGATCGAGCTCTCCATCCGCTGGATGAGGGCTTCGATGTCGCGGCCGATGTCGGCGGAGGTCTCCTTCAGCGAACCGATCGCCGCCGCGTTGAGGCGGTGCTTCAGCGACAGCACGTAGTTGTTGAAGCGCTCGAGAACGGGCGGCATCGTCGCCTCCGCGTCGCGCATGGTCTTGACGACGCCTTCGAGCTGGACCTTCGTGTCGCGCAGCATCGTGCGGCTGTCCGACTGCAGGTTCGCGTCGGTGATCTGGTCGATCTCCTTCTCCCACTCCTTGAAGAGGTCACCCGCGACGTTCTCGATCGAGTCGATGCGCTTCGTCACGTCCTTCGATTCGGAGACGGCGTCGTCGTACTCGCTCTTGAGGCGCTTGTAGAGCTTCTCGAGGTCGCCCCCGTCGAAGTTCGTCAGGGCTTGGAACGCCTCGTAGGTCGTCTGGAACTGCTGCTGCGCATCGGCCTGCTGCTCGCGCGCCGTCTCGACGCGATCGACGAGGATGGCGCGTTTGTCGATGCCGAACTTCTCCATGGTCGCGTAGTACGCGGACTGGCAGCCGACGGCGAAGAGGAGGAGCGCGGGGAGGATCTGTCGCATGGTTACGGTCGGGTCGAGGGCGCCCTGAAGCGGCACCCGGCGCGGGCAGTTTAGGGTTAGGCTGGCCCGGCCCGCCGTACGAACCCGTCACGTTCCAATGCTGATCCTCGCGCTGCTCTGCCCCACACTGGTCCAGGAGACCCCTCCGCCGCGCCCCAACGTCGTCTTGATCCTGGCGGACGATCTGGCCGTACGCGAGCTCGGTGCCTACGGGCAGTCCCAGATCCGCACGCCGAACCTCGACCGCCTCGCGGCGGAGGGGATGCGCTTCGACGCGGCCTATTCGGGCAGCCCCGTATGCGCCCCGAGTCGCTGCGTGCTGCTCACCGGGCGCCATGCCGGCCACGCCGCGATCCGCGACAACAGCGAGGTCGGGGGCTGGGGCCCGGACGAGCCCGAAGGTCAGATGCCGCTGCCCGACGGCGAGCTGACGCTCGCCGAGCACCTCGGCGCGCACGGTTACGCGACCGCGTGCGGCGGCAAGTGGGGCCTCGGCGGACCCGACTCCGAGGGCCACCCCAACCGCCAGGGTTTCGACCACTTCTACGGCTACCTCTGCCAGCGTGTCGCCCACAATCTGTACCCCACACACCTCTGGCGCAACAGCGAGCGTGTGCCCCTGCCCGGCAACGGCGCGTGGTTCAGCGCCCACCAGAAACTGAAAGAGCCGCTCGCCGCTCAGGACGAGTACTACGAGCGCTACGCGCGCAGTGACTACGCCCCAGAGAAGATCGCCGATGAGCTCGTCGCGTGGACGACGGCGAAGGCCAAAGGCGACGCGCCGTTCTTCCTCTACTACGCCACCGTGCTGCCGCACGTCGCGTTGCAAGCCCCGCGCGCCGACGTCGAGGCGTATCCCGCCGAATGGGACGGCGCGCCGTACCTGGGCCAGCAGTCGTACCTCCCCCACGCGAGCCCGCGCCGCTGTTATGCCGCGATGATCTCGCACCTGGATCGCTCCGTGGGCCGCATCCTCGACGCGCTCGATGCAGCGGGCGTCGCCGAGGACACCCTCGTCATCTTCACGAGCGACAACGGCGCGACGTGGGTCGGCGGCGTCGACACGGACTTCTTCGGCAGCCACGGGGGCCTGCGCGGGCGCAAGGCGCAGCTCTTCGAAGGCGGCGTGCGGGTCCCGCTGCTCGTGCGCTGGCCCGGCCGCGTGCCCGCCGGCAGCGTATGCCGCGCGCGGGTCGCTGCGTACGACCTCTTCCCGACGATCGCAGCCGCGACGGGGACGGGTGCGCCCGAAGGCGTCGCGCTCGACGGCGTGGACCTCGGCCCGACCCTCGCCGACCCGGCGGTATCGCCTGCGCGCGAGGCGCTCTATTGCGAGTTCCCGCCGTTCCGCGGGCAGTGTGTCTGGTCGGGCGACTGGAAGCTCATCCGGCGCGCGAGCCCCAAGGGCGAGCTGACCGTCGCGCTGCACGACCTCGCCAACGACCCCGGCGAAGAGCGCGACCTCGCTGCGACCGAGCCCGAGCTCGTCCAGCGTTTGACGCGCTTGCTCGAGCGCGAGCACACACCCCACCCCGCTTTCCCCCTGCCGGGCATCGATCCAGAGTGAGCGGCACCGACGCGACCGTCCTCGAAGTGCACCTCGGCACGTTGCCCGCGGAGTCGCTCCTCCTGCGCGGCGCGGCGCGGGTCGCTGCCCAGCGCGGCGCCGCGCGCGCTCTGCGCCTCGCGGCTGCCGCGCGCCGCGGCCTAGACGGCGCAGCCTTCGAACAAGCGCCCGACGGCCGGCCGCTGCCCCACGCGGGGCACTCCTGGTCCGTCTCCCACGGCGGCGCCTTCGCAGCAGCGGCGGTGCACACCGGTCGGGTCGGGGTCGATGTCGAGCCGTTCGTCGCGCGCAGCCCCGAGGTCCTCGAGCGCATCGCCCGCGCGGAGGAGCGCCAGCTCCTGCCGCCCGAGGGCGCGCTGACCTTCGCGTGGACTGCGAAAGAAGCCGTGCTGAAAGCGACGCAGCTCGGCCTCTCCGGCCTGCGGCGCGCACAGATCGCGGACCGCTGGCAGCCCCCCGGCGAGGACTTCCCCACCGGCCTCGCGGTCGATCTCGACGGCGTGCGCTGGTACGTCGCACTGCGCCCCCTCGCGGCCCCGCACGCCGGTGTACCCGGCGGCGTCCTGGCGGTGACCGCGGAAGGCCCGTGGACCCCGCGGCTCGTGCGCGCGCGCGAGCTACACTCCGCGCCATGAGCGCCATCCGCAACAATCACGGCCGCTTCGAGACCCGGGCGATCCACGCTGGCCAGGAGCCCGACCCGAACAACGGCGCGGTGATGCCGCCCGTGTACTTCACGAGCACGTTCAAGCAGGACGCGCCGGCCGAGCCGCGTCAGGGTTACGAGTATTCGCGCACGTCGAACCCGACGCGGACCGCGCTCGAAGAGAACCTGGCGAGCCTCGAAGGCGGCGCCTTCGGCCTCGCGTTTGCATCGGGGCTCGCGGCGACCAACGCGCTGCTCGATCGCCTGCAGACGGGCGACCACGTCGTCGCCGGCAACGACCTCTACGGCGGCACGTACCGCATCTTCACGAAGGTCTTCCAGCGCTTCGGCATCGAGTTCACCTTCGTCGACACGACGGACCTGGCGAAGCTCGCGAGCGCCATCCGCCCGAACACGAAGTACCTCTACCTCGAGACACCGACCAATCCCCTGCTGCGCCTGACCGACATCCGCGCAGCGGCGGCGGTGGCGAAGCAGCGCGGCGTCACGGTCGTCGTCGACAACACGTTCGCGACGCCGTACCTGCAGCGCCCGCTCGAGCTCGGCGCCGACATCGTCCTGCACTCGCTGTCGAAGTACCTCGGCGGACACTCGGACCTGATCGGCGGCGCGCTCATCGTCAACGACGAGGGCCTGCGCAAGGAGCTCGCATTCTACCAGAACGCCGTCGGCGGCCAGCTCGGCCCGATGGACGCGTTCCTCGTGCTGCGCGGCACGAAGACCTTGGCAGTGCGCATGGAGCGCCACTGCGACAACGCCGAGCGCATCGCCGCGTTCCTGGCCGACCACGAGCTCGTCGAGCGCGTGCACTACCCCGGCCTGCCGACCCACCCCCAGCTCGAGCTCGCGCAGCGCCAGATGGCGCGCCCGGGCGGCATGGTGTCGTTCGAGCTGCGCGGCGGCGTCGCCGCGGGCAACGCCTTCGCCAGCGCGACGCGGGTCTTCACGCTCGCCGAGTCGCTGGGCGGCGTCGAATCGCTCGTCGAGACCCCGCCCAGCATGACCCACGCGTCGATCCCCGCGGACGTGCGCCGCGCGGCTGGCCTCGCGGACGGCCTCGTGCGCCTCTCCGTCGGCATCGAACACGTCGACGACCTCTTGGAAGACATCGTGCACGCGCTCGACGCGGCGCGGCGCGCCTGAGGTCGCCGCTCACTCGCGCCCGAAGAGGCGCCGCAAGAGCGCGGCGCCGCGTGCATCCCCCGCAAGGTGCGCGACGTCTTCGCTGCGCGGCGCAGCGGAACCTGCGAGGCGCCAGTGGCGCAGGAAGACCCGCGGCGGCGCGGCAGGCGCGGTGAGCGCGTCGGCGAGCGCCCCGAGGAGCGCCACCTGGGCCGCGCCATCCGTGGCCCCCCGCGGCGTCCCGCGGTACGCCGCGGATGTGCCCGCGAACCCGACGAGCGCCGCCTCGCCCGCCGGCGCGAGCAACACCCCGAGGCGCGCCGCCAGCGCGCGCGCGTCGCGGGGCGGCGGCGCGCCGCCGAGCCCCAGATCGAGCTCCAGGTCGACCGCGAGGAACGCGAGCTCTGCGCGCACCGGCGAGCTGCTGCCCGGCCCCGGGGCGATCACTGCGAGCGGTGTGCCCGCAGCGCGCGCCTCCTGCACGAGCCGCTGCCAAGCCTGTTCCTTCGCCGCGCGCAGCGGTGTGTACCACGCGGGCTCGGGCGCGTCGCCGCCCAGCGCGACGGCGTGCAGCGGTGCGGCATCGCGCGCGAGGACGAGCACATCCGCGCCGGCCGTGCGCGCGAGCCAAGCCCCGTGCCGCACCGCCGCTGCGAGGCGCTCCTCGGCAGCCTGCCAGCGTTCGACCGTCACGAGCTGCGGCGTATCGGCGGGTCCCGCGCCGTGCTCCCCGGTCAGGGCTTCGACGGCGAGGACGACGGAGACGCCGCGGCGCGCGAGCGCCTGCACGGTCACCGCCAGCGCCATATCGCCCGCGAGCGAGCGCGGCGCCCCGTCCCGGGGCGCGACGATCGACGCGGGCACCAGCACCACCCGCGCGCCGAGCTCCGCGAGCCGCGCGAGCGACTCCTCCGCCGCGCGTGTGCCGAGGCCCGCGGGATCGGGGCGCGCGGGCGCCGCGAGGGTCACGCCGGTGAAGCGCTCGGGCAGCGCGCGCACTGCGCGCGCGCTGGACCTCTGGCCGACCTGCTCGCGCGCGGCGGCAAACGCCGCGGCGACCTGTTCGAGCTCGACGGGCTGCAGGACCGCAAGGCCCCCGCGCCACACCGCTTCGAGGCGCGGCGGGGCGAGGGCCGCTGCGAGGCTCTGGAACACGAGGCCCGCCCGTGTGCGCCGCTCCAGCGCGCCGAGCTGCGCGAGCCGCTGCACTTCGTCCGCGATGCCCCATGTCGCAGGATCGCTCTGCACCGCGACCGCCGCCAGATCATCCAGCGCCGCTCCGCCGACGCCCGCCGCCGCCGCGGCAGCCGCGCCCTCGGCGAGCCACGCTTCGGCCGCAGGCCCGAGGTCCGATGCGAGCCAGCCCTCGGCCAGCGCCGCCCACGCATCGAAGGGTCGACCCGCGAGCTGCAGCACGTCGAGGACCCCGTGGTGGCGATCGAAGCGCGCGGCGGAGTCGAGCGCTCCGTCGCGCTGCAAGGCCTCGACGGTGGTGTGCCCGCGCACCTCGGGCAGCGGCCGCGGGCCGCTGCCGGGGAACCACGCCGCGAGCCGCGCGCGCAGGGCGGCGAGCCCCTCGGTCACCGCTGCGCGCGCGCGTTCGTCCGCCGCGGCATCGCGCTCGGTCGGCGGGAAGACCTGCACCTCCGACCAACGCGGCCCGCCGTCGATCGAGAGGGGCACCGCGAGCACACGCTCGCCGCGCGACCACACGATGAGCTCGGGCGCGGCGCTCGGCGCGAGCACCTCGAGCGCGCGCGCGCACGACTCGGCCGCGCCCGCGACGAGCACGAGCGGCAACGTCGGCTGCCTGGGATCGAGCATCGTCAGCGCGAACGCAAAGTCCCCCGCGGCGTAGAGCTCGCCCGCGAGCGCGACGACAGGCCCCCCAGGAGCGTTGGGCCGGTGCTCGTACGGCACACGCGCCACCGCGCACAGCTCCGCGACCCGCGGGTGGCCGAGCCCCGCGACGAGCACCTCCGCCGCCCGCCCGTCGGACCGAGGCGCGAGCGTCGTCACCAACCCAGGCACCGCCGCCCGCCAACGCGCCGCGAGCGCCGCGAGCGGCCCATCACACGGCGAAGGCCTCGGCCCATCGAGCTCGTACAGCGCGAGCGCTCCGACGCGCGCCAGATTCGTGCGCAGGCCGAGCCCCCCATCCGCCGGATCCCCGGGCCCCACGCGCAGCGCGCGCACCGCGAGCATGCCCGCGAACGGCAGGGCGAGCGCGAGGGCGAGCAACGCAGCGGGAAGGGGTCGACGGGGCACCATCACGGGAGACGTTACCCAAGCCCTCAGCGCTTCGCACGCGGCTGGAGCGGGCCGAGCCATGCGTCCAGTTCGAGTCGCAGCGGTCCTTCCGCGAAGCGCGGCGCGGGGACGCCGGGGAGCGGGGGGAAGGGGTGCGCCGCTTCGGTGCGCGCTTCGAGGTCGCGTTGCACGAGGCCGTCCTCCCCCACGACGGCGGCTTCTTTGCGGCCGCGCTCCGTGGCGAGGCGCACGGTCGCCGAAAGCGCGGGGGCGCCGGGGAGCACCGAGCGGCCGCGGCTCTCCCCGCCCTCGCCGTTTTCGCTGTTCTCGCCGTGATCGACTGGGGCGCGGGGCTCCGCCGCGGCGGTGAGCTCGAGCACGTCCAAGAGGGTCGGCGCGAGGTCGCTCGTCAGCGTCGGTGCGTCGATCACGCCGCGGAGCATAAGGCCCGACTTCGCGCGATGGATGCGCTCGGGCAGCGCGAGCACGAAGGGCACGTGCAGGACCTCGGGTTCGAGGCCGGGCAGGAACCCCACGCGACCCTGTTCCCCGAGCCAGGCGCCGCGGGTGCCGATGACCGCCACGACAGCGCCGTCGGCGAGGCCGCGCCGCGCGAGGCCCTCGAGCAGCGCGCCGAGCGCTTGGTCGACCGCCGCGACCTCCGAAGCAGCGAGCGCGCGGAGGCGCGTGAAGTCCGCGGGCTGGAACGTGCCCGCGACGCGCAGCAGCTCTGCGTGCGGCAACCCTGCTGCGCAGGGGCCGGTGTACGGCGCGTCGGCGGCTTCGACGAGGCCCGGGTAGAGGTGGTGCGGGGGCCGCGCGTCCGCCAGGTGGACCAGGAGGAACGGCGCCCGCGGGTCGGTGCTGTCGAGGCACGCGAGGGCCGCTGCGACGACATCGGCGGCGAGGCCGCCCGCGGCATCCCCGGCGCCGAGGTGCTGGACGTCCTCGAAGCCGCGCAGGACCGCCGGCTGCGCGACGGAGTCGTGGGCGAGCAGCGCGTGCGTGCGCCAGCCCGCTCGCCCGAGGACCTCGGGCAGCGTCGCAGCCTGGTCGTCGGCACCGGAGAGCGCCGCCGCGAGGCTGACCTCGCTCCACGGCTCGGGCGCGACGCAGCGGCTGTAGAGGAGCCCGCTCTGGGCCAAGCGGTCCAGCACCGGGGTGCAGGAGTCGGCGCCGCCGAGCCCCGTGAGGCGCGCGGGGACCGAGTCCAGCGCGACGACGATGACCGGGACACGCAGCCGTTCGGCCCCGGCGATGCGCGTGCACGCCGTCAGCACCGCCGCACAAGCTGCCGCTGCGCAGACGGTCCGACGCAGCGCGCCTGCGCTCCAATTCGATTTGCGCCCCATAACGGGGACGCTAGAGCTCCCTGCGCGCGAATGCAAACCGCGCGGGGAGAATGCGCTCAGCGCTCTTGGGGCCGGAACGCGAACCGCGTCGCGCGGTGCACGGCCCCATCGAGCAGGGCGTCGACGACATCGATCGCGTCGATCGCTGCGGCGTGGTCCAGGCGCTCGGGGGTGTCGCGCGGCGTGCGGAGGTCCCCGTGCGGATCGGCGCGCACGCGCAAGATCGGCACCTCGCGCACGAGGAACGGCCAGTAATCGCCCGGCCCGAGGTAGCGCTCGTCCTGGACGAGGGTCAGCGGCGTCCCGGCGCAGGTGCCCGCGACGAGCTCCGCGAGCCCTTCGCCGGTCCAAGCGGCCTGCACGTGCAGGCGGCGGTCCTGGAGCCGCCCGAGGGGCCCGACGTCGATCGCCAGCACGTGCGCAGCGAGGGGCCGCGCGGGCTGCGCGGTGTAATGCTGCGAGCCCGCTTGATTGACCTCGGAGGCGTTGAAGGCCGCGAAGACGAGGGTGCGGCGCGGGATGTCCGCGGCGCTCGGGTCGGCGTAACAGGCGACCGAGCGCTCGGCCAGGACCAGGAGCGCCGCGGTGCCGGAGGCGTTCTCGTCGGCGCCCGGGTGCACGACGCGCCCCGCCGCTTCGGGGTCGCGGGAGCGCCCGTCGCCGAGGCCGATGTGGTCGAGGTTCGCACACACGAGCACACACTCGTCGGCGAGCGCGCCAGCGCCGGGCAGGATCCCGATGACGTTGTCGGCGATGTGGCGCTCGCGGGCGACGTCGGCGCGCAGGCGCGCCACGCAGCCGAAGTCGACGGCCAGCGCGGCTTCGTCCGCGGCGCGCCGCAGCGCGAGCAGGGAGCGCCGCTCCGGATCGCAGGCGCGCACGAGGCGCTCGCCGGCCGCTTCGGAGAGGTGCAGCACGGGGATCTCGCCGTGCAGCGGCATGACCTGCGCGGACTCGACGAGGCGCTCCGCGCGCGGATCGTCGGCGCCTGGCGGATTGATGAGCACGAGCGCGCGTGCGCCGAGCGCCTCGACCGCGCGCACCTTGCCCGGGATGCCGGCGCGGCCGCTCCAGCGCCCGCTGCGCGTCCAGCGGCTGCGCCCTTCGACCGTCATCGGCTCGAAGCGCAGCGCGACCGCGATCTTGCCGTCGAGCCGCAGCCCGGGCGGGAAGCTCGCGAACTCGCGCGAGCCGCGCGGGCCGTTGTCGATCGCATAACCGACGAAGACGAGGCCGCCTTCCGCTTCGCCCCCGACGCCGTACGCGCTCGCGACGAAGTCGGCCTCGGGGCCGTAGGCGAACGCCAGGCCGGGGACCTCGAAGGCGCCGCCGCCGACGGCGACCCGCCCGTCGAACTCGAAGCGCTGCCGGTAACGCGCCGCTTCGCCCGAGCCGAAGGCCGGCGTGAGCCCTGCGGCCGCGAAGGCGCGCTCGATGTACCCCACGGCCTCGACGTTGCCGGGAGTGCCCGCCTCGCGCCCCGCGAGCCAGGGGCTCGCCAGCACCGCGACGTGGGCGCGGAAGTCGAACTCGTCCGCGCAGAGCCCGTGGACGAGCCGCGCCGCGGGCAGCGCGCTGGGCGCGAGGCTCCGCTCGAGTCGCACCTGCGACGTTTGCGCCAGCGCCGCGTGCGCGCTCGCCCCCACCGCCGCGAGCAGCGCGACCGACCACACGGCGCCCAGCCGCAAGGCCGCGGGGCGCGGCGCAGGGCGGGACGGGAGAGCGCGGAGGGTGGGCATCGTGTGGAGGGTGCAGCGCCGAGGCGCAGAAGGGCTATCGTACCGGGACCCCTCGGACACCAAGGGCGCGGCCGTGAGGCTGCGGTAAGAAGTTCACGACGACCATGTTCCGCGCCGCGCGCTGCCTCGCCCTGGCCCTCGCGCCCGGAGTCCTGGGTGCCCCTTCGGGAGCCTGGGCGGGCTCCCTCGCAGCCGTTTCCATGGGCCCGACCGCGGGGGGCCTCGGGGGATCGCCTGCGGGAGTTCCCGGAGGCGCTGCACGCCCCGCCTCCCCAGCGGCCGATCCGCCCGCCCCCCGGGCACCCGATCCACCCGCCCCCCGGGCACCCGATCCAAAGGACGGCCCCGACGTCGACCTGACCCTCGTCATCGAAGACGCCGAGGTGCGCCTCGTGGCGGTCGCGAACCTGGCCTTCGTCGACGCCCTGACAGAGGTCGAGCGCGCCGCCCCCGCGGCGCTCGACGCCGTGGAGCGCGAGCGCGCGCGCGAGGCGCTCTTCGCGCTCTTCGCCGACGGCGCGGAGCTCGCGGTCGACGGCGTCGCCGTGCCGCCGCTCGACGCAGACTTCGACTTCGACGCCGGCGATGCGGCGCTGTTCGCCCACTTTCCGGCGTTCGGCGCGCGGGCCGTCGCGGCGACGCGCACGACGCTGCGTTACCCCTGTAAGACGCCGCCGCGCAGCGTCGCGCTGGTGTGGGACCTCTTCCCGCCCGACGTGACGAAGCCCGGCCTGCCGCCGCTCGAGGTCGTCTGCCGCGTCGTCGGCGGAGGCCTCACGGACATCGCGCGGCTCTCCGCGCGCGAGCCCGCGTACACATGGCACCGCCCGGCGGAGGGCAGCTCGCACTTGGCGCCCGTGCCAGAGCTCGAGCGTCTGCCCGAGCGCGAGCTCCCGTGGGGCCTCGCGCTCGGGACCCTCGTCGCCGCTGCCCTCGCCTGGCGTGGGCCGCGGCCCCTGCGCGCGCTCGCGGGCCCCATCGCGGTGCTCGCCGCGGCGCTCACGGCGGTGCGCGCGCGGGAGGGCCCCGCGGTGCGGCTGCCGACGGCCGACGAAGCGCGGGCGGTCTTCGAGCCGCTGCACACGAACATCTACCGCGCGTTCGACTACACGGCGCAGGACGACGTCTACGACGCCCTCGCGGCGAGCGTCGACGGCGCGCTGCTCGCGCGCCTCTACGACGAGGTCTATCGCGGCCTCGTCATGCAAGAAGAGGGCGGCGCGGTGAGCCAAGTCGAAGCCGTGAACCACATGGCGCTCGCCGTACAGAGCATCGGGCTCGCGCCGGACAGCGCGGCGCCGGCGTTCACGGTGGACGCGAGCTGGGAGGTCGCGGGCGCCGTCTACCACTGGGGGCACGCGCACTTCCGCACCAACGCGTACCGCGCGGAGTACACCGTCGCCGCGACCGAACGCGGCTGGCGGATCATCGCGAGTCGGATGCTGGAGCAACGGCGTGTCGATGCCAGGCCCGAAGAGCCTCAGGGCGCGGAGACGAACCGTTGAGCGCGCCGGTCCTCGCGCTGCGCGACGTACGCTTCGAGCGCCCGCGCGGGGCGTTCACGCTGCGGGTCCGCGAATTGGTCCTGGAGCCCGGCGAGCGCGTGGCGCTGATCGGGCCGAGCGGGTCGGGCAAGACGACGCTGCTGCACCTTGCAGCAGGCTTGCTGGTGCCGCGCGAGGGCGCGGTCGAGCTCGCGGGGTTCCGGCTGTCCGCGGCCGATGATCGCACGCGCCGCGCGGCGCGCGCGGGCTCGGTGGGCCTCGTTCTGCAGGAGCTCGAGCTGCTCGAGTACCTGTCGGTGCAGGAGAACGTCCTGCTCCCCTATCACGCGGTCCCGACGGCGCGCCTCGACCGCGCGGCCGAGGTGCGCGCAAGGAAGTTGCTGGTCGAGCTCGGGCTCGAGGCGCGCCTCGGCGCCAAACCCGCGCGCCTCTCGCAAGGTGAACGCCAGCGCGTCGCCGTCGCGCGGGCGCTCGTCACCGAGCCGCGCTTGCTGCTCGGCGATGAGCCGACCGGCAGCCTCGATCCGGCGAATACGCGGCGAGTTCTGGAGTTGATGCTCGACTACGCACAGCGCTCGGGGGCCGCGTTGTTGATGGTCACCCACGACCATGGGCTGCTCGAGGCCTTCGACCGCGTCGTCGACGTGCGCACGCTCGGCGCAGCGGAGGTCGCGCCGTGATCCGCGGGCCGCTGCTGCTCGCGTTGCGCCATGCAGCGCACCAACGGGTGCGCACGGTGGTCCTGACCGCGTGCATCGCGTTGGCGCTGTTCGTGCCGCTGGTGTCGTCGACGCTGCTCGCGCGTTACGAGCGCGAGCTCGGCGCGCGCGCGGCGGCCACGCCGCTGCTCATCGGGGCGCGCGGCAATCGCTTCGACTTGGTGCTGTCCGCGCTCTACTTCCGCAGCGCGGAGCTCGACACGGTGTCCTACGCCGATGCGGAGCGGCTCGGCGCAGAGGGCCGCGGGGTCGTCATCCCGCTGCATTTCGGTTGCCGCGCACAGGGCCGTCCGCTCGTCGCGACGACGGTCGAATACGCGGAGCTGCGCGGGCTTGCGCCGCTCGCGGGCACGGACCCGCTGCGCATCGGAGAGGCGACCCTCGGCGCGCGGGTCGCGCGCGAGCTCGGGCTCGGGGTCGGCGACGCGCTCTACACGGACCAGCCCGAGGCCTACGACCTGGCGCGGCCGCCGTCGCTGCGGCTGCGGGTCGTCGGTGTGTACGCCGCGACCGGCACGGCGGACGACGATGCGGTGTTCACGGATGTGAAGACCGCTTGGGCCGCGCTCGGCCTCGCGCACGGACACGCGGAGGGCGACGCCGTCGACGAAGCGCTCGTGGTCTCGCGCGCGCCCGGTTCGGTGCGCTACAGCGGCGCCCTGCTCGAACACACGGAGCTCGACGACTCGACCCTCGCGAGCTTCCACATGCACGCGGGCCCCGAGCAGCTCCCGCTCAGCGCGCTGATCGTCGTGCCCCATTCGGTGAAGGACGGCACCGTGCTGCAGAGCGCGGTCAACGCCCGCGGACCGCTGCAAGCGCTGTCGCCTGCGGACGTCATCGCGGACCTCTTCGGCGTCGTGTTCCGCGTGAAGCGTTTCTTCGACGGGCTCGCGGCGCTCTTGGCGACGGTCACGGCGGCCTTGGTCGCGCTCGTGTTCGTGCTCTCCGCGCGCGCGCGGGCGGCGGAGATGCGCACGCTCGACCGGATCGGTGCGCCGCGCAGCACTGCGGCGGTGCTGTACGGGCTCGAGCTCGGGGCGATCCTCGCGCTCGCTGCGCTGCTGGCCGCGGCGGCGACGTGGGCGACCCACGCGGCGCTGCCGGACCTCGTCGCGCGTTGGTGAGCGCCTCTCTCGCTCAGCGGGTGAGGCGCAGGACGCGGAACTCGCCGGGGGCGAGGGGCGCGGGTGCGCCGTCCGCGTCGAGGGTCGCGACCCGGTACCCGCGCGCTTCGGCGCGGCGCACGAACCCCGCGAGGCGCGAGCGCCCCGGGTCGGCGAACCACGCCGCGCCGCTCGGAGCGAGCAGCGCGTCGAGCAGGTCGAGCAGCGGCGTGTGCGCGCCCGCTTCGTAGACGACGTCGCAGCCGACGATGGTCGGAAACGGGCCGCGCGGGTACGTCTCGGGCGCGCGCCAGTCGAGCGCGCTGACCGCGACCGTCACGCCGTTGTGACGCGCGTTCACCGCGAGCGCGGCGCGCGCCAAGGGGTCGTGGTCGGAGAGGGTCACCGCCGCGCCCAGCCGCGCCGCGACGAGGCCGACGAGCCCGAGGCCCGCGCCGACCTCCAAGAGCGGGCCGCGCGGCGCGAGCACACCGCGCGCGACGAGGGCCGCGAGGCGCGGGGCCGAGTCCCAGACCCAGGCCCAGTACGGCATCGCATCGTGCACCTGGTTGCGCTGGATGACGTCGGGGTCGTCGAGGAGCGCGTCGGGCGCCCGCGGGACCCACAGGGGCACCGCGAACGGGCCGAGCTCGACGTGGCGCTCCTCCCAGCCCCCGGGTAGCTCGGGCAGGCTGGGCAACTCGGGGCGGCTGGGCGGGTCGCCGGCGGCGGGCCGCGGGTCCCCGTGCGGGAGCTCGGAGGGCATCCCGGGAAGGTACGCGCTGCGACGGTTGGGGCACCGTCGAAGCCGCCACATTCCCGCGCGCGGGGGCGGCGCAGTGTGGCCCCGCGGGCCCGTTTCAGGCACGCTCTCCGGGCCAAGCACGATGCTCGAGTTCCTCTCGATCCTGGCCGTCGGCCTCGCCGGCGGCGCGCTGCCGCTCCTCTTCCGTTGGGGGCATCGCCAATTCCACGCGGCCCTCGCGCTGTCGTCGGGCGTGTTCCTCGGCGCGGTGTTCTTGCACCTCCTGCCGCTGGTCGGAGCGACCGCGGACCTCGGGCACGCGCGCCTCGTCTTCGGCCCGGACCTCTCCGGTCAGCCGCTCGGCTTGCCCACGGTCCACGACCACGATGGTGACGGCGTGCCCGATCACCTCGCGGTACAGCACCCGGGACAGCCGGTGGCGGCGGTCGAAGGCACGCCGCCCGAAGCGACGCCGCCCCCCGCGGCGGGGTCGCCTCCGGGGCCGGAGGTGGGAGCCGCGGCGGGGCACGGACACAGCCACGGGACGGGTGTGTGGCTCTGGGTGCTGCTCGGTGTCGTCGGGGTGTACCTCGTCGAGGCCCTCGCGGTCCCGGGGCACCAGCACCACCCGCACCAGCACGGGTGTGCACCGGAGGGTGGTGGCAGCCTTGGGCACGAGCATGGGCATGGGCATGGGCATGGGCACGATCATGGGCACGGGCACGATCATGGGCACGTGCACGATCATGGGCACACCCACGCCCCGCGCGCGGCGGAGCGCCGTGAGTCCCAGCGCCACCGCGCGGTCGGCTGGGCGGCCTTCGTGGGCCTCTCCGTGCACTCGCTGACCTCGGGCGTCGCGCTCGCGGCCGTCGCGGAAGACGCGGCCATCGCCCAGGTCATGCTCTGGGCGATCCTCGCCCACAAGGGCTTCGAATCGTTCAGTCTGGCCTCGGTGTTCTCGATGACCGCGCGCGCGCCGCGCGAGGTGCTGGCCCTCGTCGTCGCGTTCTCGTGTGTCACGCCCCTGGGCCTGCTCCTGGGGCACCAGGTCACGGCGCTCTTCGGGACCGGCGGGATCGCGGTGCTCACGGCGCTCGCAGCGGGTACCTTCCTGTACGTGTGCATCGGTGAGCTCCTGCCCGAGGTCTTCCACCACCGCGAAGACGTGCTGCTGAAGGTCGCGCTGCTCGGCGCGGGCGTCGGCGGCATGTACTTGGTCCACACGCTGGGAGGCGCCTGACATGGACGGTGTGCTCGGCGGCGGTGCGGCGGGCGGCGGGATGCTCGCCGAATGGCTCGGCGCCGTTTGGTTCGTGCTGACCTCGTCGGGCCCGTACCTCCTGCTCGGCTTCGTGATCGCGGGGCTGCTGAAGGTCCTCGTGCCCGAGCGCTGGATCGTCAGCCAAGTCGGCCGCGACGACACACGCTCGGTGGCGGTGGCGTCGCTGCTCGGCCTGCCGCTGCCGATGTGCAGCTGCTCGGTGATCCCGGCCGCGACGCAGCTCCGCCGGGCGGGCGCGAGCAAGGGCGCGACGACGTCGTTCCTGATCTCGGCGCCCGAGGTCGGTGTGGAGTCCGTCGGAGTCACGTGGGCCCTCATGGATCCGCTGATGACGGTCGTGCGACCGCTCTCGGCGTTCTTCACCGCGTTCGTCTCGGGGACCCTCGTCAACAGCCTCGTGCGGCGCGGGGAGGACGGGGCGCGCGAGGAACATGCACACGAACAGGGGCAGGACCACGAACACGGGCACGGCCACGCCCAGCTCCACGCCCACGTCCATGACCCCGCCCTGGGGCCCGACCACGGCGACGCCTGCACCCTCGACCACGACCACTCGGGCGCCGACACCGAGGACACCTCGGTCCCGCCGCTGCGGCGCGCGCTGCGCTACGCCTTCGGGCCGCTGCTCGACGACCTCGCGCCGTGGCTGTTGCTGGGGTTCCTGCTGGCGGGCCTGATCGTCGTCGCGGTGCCCGACTCGCTCTTCACGGAAGGCGCCTTGCTGAGCGGTCCGCTGGCGCTCGTCGTGATGCTCTTCGTCGGGCTGCCGCTCTACCTGTGCGCATCGGCGGCGACCCCGGTGGCGGCGGCGCTGATGGCGAAGGGCCTCGACCCGGGCGCCGCGCTCGTGTTGCTGCTCGCTGGGCCCGCTTCGAACATCGCGACGATCCTGATCGTGCGCCAGCTCCTCGGGCGCCGCACGGTGGTCGTGTACCTCGCGTCGATCGCTGCGTGTTCGCTGGCGCTCGGCGCGCTCGTGAACGCGCTCTATCCGTTCTTAGGCCTCGACCCGACGGCGATGCGGGTCGGCGATCCGACCCCGCGTTACGGCGTCGTGTCCCTCGCGGCGGGCGCGCTCGTCGCGGTGCTGGTGCTGCGCGCCGCCGTGAAACAGCGGGTCGATCGACGCTTCTTCGCCGCCGTCGCCCGCGGCCTCGCGCGCTGCGGTGTGCCCGTCGCACCCGGGGCCGTGCGCGCAGTCGCACTCACGGCGCTCGTGCTGCTCTACGGCGCGACGGGCATCTCCGTCGTACGCCCCGGCGAGACGGGGTTCCTCGTGCGCTTCGGCGGGGTCATCGACACGCTCGTCGGGCCGGACTACCGCTGGCACGCGCCGTGGCCGCTCACGCGGCTCGAGCGTGTGCCCATCGGCGAGCTGCGCCAGCTCTCGTACGGACTCCGCACGAGCGACCGCGCCGACGGCGGCGAGGGCGAGCTCGCTGCGCTCGACCTCGTGCGCGCGCGCGAAGAGCACGAGCGCCGCGCCGCGGAGGCCGAGGTCCTGACGCGCGATGAGTACCTGCTCGCGGTCGGTTACACCGTGCGCTACCGCGTCGTCGACGCGACCCGCTGGCGCTACGGCTTCGAGGAACCCGACCGGATCGTCGGGGCCTTGGCGGAGGGCGCGCTGCGTTCGGCCGCGGCGCGGCTCCCCTGGCGCGACGTTCTCGGCGATGTCGGCGGGGACCTCGCACGGGCGGTCGAAGAGCGCCTCGCCGCGCGCCTCGCTGCGATCGACCTGGGCGTCGAAGTGGTCGCCGTCGACGTGCAGAGCGCGCACGCACCCGATCGGGTGCACGGCGCGTTCCGCGACGTCGCCAGCGCGTCGGAGGATCGGGCCGCGATGCTCAACCGCGCGCGCCAAGCGACGGCGATCAAGCTGGCGACGGCCCACGGCGACGCGCTCGAGCGGGTGCGGTCCGCGGAGGCCGCCGCGCTGCGCGAAACGACGCGCGCCCGCGGCGAAGCCGGCGCGCTCGCAGCGCTGGGCGAGGTCTACGAGCGCCACCCCGCCGCGACCCGCGAGACCCTCGAGTACGACCTGCTCGAACGCGCGCTGTCCGGCCGTACGCTCCTGCTCGTGTTGAGCCGCGTCGTGTTCGAGACGTACGACAAGTCCGGCGGCACGCTGACGCCGCCGCCGGACATCTTCAGCCGGCCCTTGACGGGCTCCGGCACTGGGCTGGCAGGCCCGCCCCGTTGACAGGCGCCGCCCCCACCCGAGCCCCGCCGAACGAACTCTCTGTTGATCGCTCCGACTCCGAGATGAAAGCCAAGTCCACGCTCAGCCTGCTCGCGCTCGTCGCGGCGTTCGCCGTCGCGAGCAGCACCTTCACCGTGCGCGAGGGTGAAGCGGCGATCGTGCACCGCTTCGGCGCGCCGCGCCGCGTGCTGCAGGATGCGGGCCTGCACTTCAAGCTGCCGGCGCCGTTCGACACCGTGAGCCGCGTCGATCGAAGGGTGCACCTTCTCGATCCGACGCCGGGTGAGTACCTGACGCAGGACCAACGCAACGTGACCGTCGACGCGTTCGTCGCGTGGCGGGTCGCCGACCCGCAGGTCTTCCTGGTGCGCCTGCGCACACGCGAAGCCGCCGAGGCGAACCTGACGAGCGTGCTCAAGGCGTCGCTGACGGAGGTCCTGAAGCGCGGGCCGATCGCGGACCTCCTCTCGATCGAAGCGCGCGAGCGCACGCTCGACGTCGTCTCCGACGATCTGCTCACCGAAGTCCGCCGACGTGTGGCCGGCGACGAGTCGGGGGTGGCGGTGGAGCTCGCCGGCATCAAACGCGTGAACTTCCCGGAGTCGAACAAGAACTCCGTCTACGAGCGCATGCGCTCGGAGCGCGAAGCCGAGGCCGAAGAGCTGCGCGCCAGCGGCCGCAAAGGCGCGAGTGAGATCCGCACCCGCGCCGAGACCGAGGTCGCGGAGCTGATCACGAAGGCGCAAGGGGACGCTCTGGCGCTGCGCGGGACCGCCACCGCCGAAGCCGCGGCGATCCTCGCCGACGTGCGCGAGCGTTACCCGGTCCTGGTCGAGCTGCTGCGCGCCGGTGAGCTCTTCCGCGCCGCGCAGGGTGACGTCGAGATCGTGCTGACGTCGGATCACCCGCTCGTGCGGCTGCTGGATCCGTCCGCAGTGAGTCAGCCCGAGCCCGCGGCGGGAGCGGACAAACGGTGAGCGAACTCCGGCGCAAACTCGGCCATCTGCGCCGCGGCGCGCTCGCGGTCGCGCTGCTCGTTTGGCTCAGCACGGCGTTCACGACCGTCGGGGCCGGCGAGAGCGGCGTCGTGCTGCGCTTCGGCCGCGTCGCGCGGGTCGCTGCCCCCGGTGTGCTCGCGAAGCTGCCTTGGCCGCTCGAGCGCGTCGAGCGCGTCGACGTCGAGCTCTTGCGCCGCATGCCGATCGGCTACCGCCTCGTCGACGCCGAGCGCAACATCGATCCCCTGCCGCGCGAGGTGCAGTGGCTGACCGGCGACACGAACATCATCGAGCTGCGCGCGAACGTGCTGTACCGCGTCGAGGACCCCGTGAAGTGGCTGACCGGGGTCTCGGACGGACCAGCCGAGGAGGGGCACCGTTCGTTTGCGCTGCGGCGCATCGGTGAAGCGGCCCTGACGGAGCTGCTCGCAGGGACGCCCGTGCGCGACGTGCTGGGCCCCGGGGTCACGAGCCTCGTCGTCGCCGCGGAGGACCGGATCCAGCGCGACGCGGACGCGCTCGGGCTCGGGGTGCGTATCACGGCGCTCGAAGTGCTCGACACGGCGCCGCCGCTGATGGTCATCCACTCGTTCAACAGCGTCACCGACGCGCGCGCGGAGGCGGAGCGCCTCGTCGTCGAAGCGCGCGGCGCGCGCTCGAAGGAGCTGCAGGACGCCGAAGCGATCGCGAACACGGTGCTGGCGGAAGCGCGCGCGTATGCGATCCAGCACCGCGGCGCCGCCGCGGGCATCGCGGCCGAGATCGCCGCGCTGCAGAGCAGCGGCGAGCTCGGCCCGAGCGCCGTGCGCGGCCTCTGGTTCGACCTCGCGCGCGGCGTCTTCGAACGCGCGCGGAAGACGGTGCTGCCCGCCGATCCATCGGGCGCGCCCGTGCGTTACCACCGTGTCCGCTGACCACTTCGAGCCCTGACGATGCTGCGCCTCGCTCCGTATCTCCCGCTTCTTCTTCTGCTCCCGCTGGGAGCGTGTGCCGCGCCCAAGGCCGCTTCGGCGAGCGCCGAGAGCGCGCCCCTGGCCCAGGTGGTCGACACCGCGCGGGACATCGTGCTCGTCGTGCACGGCGGCGCTGGGACCCTCGACCGCGCTGCGATGGGTCCGGAGCTCGAGCGCGAGTTCCGCGCGACCCTCACCGCGGCGCTCGAAGCGGGTTACGCCGCGCTCGCCGGAGGCGCACCGGCCGTGGAAGGGGTGCTCGCCGCCGTCGCGCTGCTGGAGGACTCGCCGCTCTTCAACGCCGGCCGCGGCGCGGTGCTGACCCACGAGCGCCGGCACGAGCTCGATGCGTCGTTGATGGTCAGCGTCGACGGCGTCCCGCAGGCGGGCGCGGTCGCGGGTGTCACGACGGTGCGGAACCCGCTCGCCCTCGCGCGGGCCGTCATGGAGCGCACGCCGCACGTCCTCTTGACGGGCGCGGGCGCCGAGCGCTTCGCCGACGAGACCGGCGTCGAGCGGGTCGAGAACGGCTGGTTCACCACGCCGCGGCGCGTCGAGCAGCTCGAGCGCGCGCTCGCCGAGGACGCACGGGCGGCGGCGCCGCGGACCGCCGCGAACCCCTACTTCGGCACGGTCGGCTGCGTGGCGCGCGGCGCCGCCGGCGACCTGGCGGCGGGCACCTCGACCGGCGGGATGACCAACAAGCGCTTCGGGCGCGTCGGCGACTCGCCGGTCCTGGGCGCGGGGACGTGGGCGGACAGCCGCACCGCGGCCGTATCGTGCACCGGCCACGGCGAGTACTTCCTGCGCGGCGCCGTCGCCCACGACGTGCACGCGCGGATGCGCTACGGGCGCGCGAGCGTGGCCGAGGCCTCGGCGGCGACCCTCGCGGACCTCTCCGCCCTGGGCGGCGAGGGGGGCTGGATCGCCCTGACCGCCGCCGGGGACGCGGCCGCGCCCTACAACAGCGGCGGCATGTACCGGGGCTGGATCGACTCCGAGGGGCGGGTGACGGTCCGGATCTGGGCGGACTGACCCCCCGCGGGGCCCGGCGCCCAGAGCGGCCGTTTTTTGCAGTGGCGGGCGCGGGCCCCGGTCGCTAACCTTTTCTGCTCGCGACGGCGGAGGACCCCTCGGGTCCGCCCCCGGTGCGCCTCCAACGTTCCCCTCCACGCCCCAGACCCCCCGACCAGCGCCCGCAGCGGGCCACCGGAGTCCAGCATGTCTCGCGTTTGTCAGATCACGGGTGCCGGCACCCAGAGCGGCGGCACGATCGCCCGCCGCGGTCTTCCGAAGTCGAAGGGTGGCGTCGGCCTCAAGACCACCGGCCGCACCAAGCGCACCTACAAGGTGAACGTCCAGAAGAAGCGCATCTGGGTGCCGGAGATGCAGGACTTCGTCCTCGTCCGCGTCTCGACGCGCGGCCTGCGCACGATCACCAAGAACGGCGCGTACCCGACGCTGCTCAAGGCCGGCGTCATCAAGCCGGTCAAGTCGAAGAAGGCCAAGCAGGCCTGAGCGCTTCACGCGCGGGCGGCGCAGGTATCTTCGGGGGATGCATCCCCTGAAGCTGCCTGCGCCGCTCGCGTTGATGACCCTCGTCGCGGCGCCGCTCGCGCAGGAGGCCCCCCCGCTGGAGGTACCCCCGCTGGGCCTCGAGCGCTGGCCCGTCGACGCCGCGCGCGCGTTCGCCGAGCGCGAGGCCGCGCTCCTGGCCGCGGTCGATTCCGAGCGCCTCGCGGCGTGGCACGACGCGGTGGCCTCGTTCCCCCACGTCGCGGGCTCCGAGGGGGACGCGCGGCTGATCGCCCTGCTCGCCGAGGAGCTCGGCGCGCTCGGGCTCGAGGTGGAAGTGCACCCCTTCGTCGCGTACTTGGCGTCGCCGGTGCGGGCGGAGCTCCGGCTCTTGCAGCCGACCGAAGTCGAGCTCTCGGTGCGCGAGGCGCCGTTGCCGGGTTTGCCTTCGACGGCGCTCGCGGACGACGACTTCGGCTGGAACGCGTACTCGGGCAGCGGCACCGTCGAAGGTGAGCTCGTCTACGCGAACTACGGGCGCGCCGAGGACTTCGCGGAGCTCGCGCGGCGCGGCGTGGACGTTACGGGGCGCATCGTGGTGGCGCGGTACGGCGGCAATTACCGCGGCTTCAAGGCGCGCTACGCCGAGGCGGCCGGGGCCGCGGGCCTCGTGATCTTCACGGACCCCCGCGATTCGGGGTACGGGCGAGGCCTCGCTTGGCCCGAAGGGGGCTGGGCCAACGACACGTGCATCCAGCGCGGTTCGATCCTGACGCTGCCCTGGATCGGTGATCCGCTGACGCCGGGCGTCGAAGCGACGGAGGATGCGCCGCGGCTCGCGCCCGAGCAGGTCGAGCTCCCGCGTATCCCCGTGCAGCCGATCGGCTGGGCGGCAGCGCTGCAGCTCCTCGCGCCGATGCGCGGGCCGAGCGCGCCGCAGGAGTGGCAAGGCGGCTTGCCGCTGCGGTACCGATTGACGGGCGGCCCCGACGTGCGCGTGCGCCTCACGGTGCAGCAGGAGCGCAAGCTCGTGCGTTCGGCGAACGTGCTCGCGACGCTGCGCGGGCGCGACGCGGGAGGTCCAGGTGAACCCTTCGGGCCACGGGTAATCGTCGGCAGCCACCACGACGCTTGGGGCTTCGGCGCGAGCGATCCGACGTGTGGGTTGATCGCGGTGCTCGAAGCGGCGCGGGTGTTCGCAGCGGACGCACAGCGCTCTGGGCCGCTGCGCCGCTCGATCACGTTCGCGGCGTTCGGGGCCGAGGAGTTCGGCATCATCGGCAGCACGGAGTACGTCGAAGCGCGGCGCGCGGAGCTCGAGCGCGACGGGGTGCTGTACGTCAACCTCGATGCCGCGGCGGGCGGCCTCGTGTTCAGCGCGGCGGCGACGCCGGATGTGCGCGGGCTCGCGCTCGATGCGTTCGAGGTCGTGCGGCAGCCGCGCCGCGCGCCGACGGCCCCGCTCGGACCACCCGCGGCGCTCGCGCCCGTCGAGTACGTGGGCACGGTGCGGGCGGCGTTTGCGCCCGGGGTCCCCGCGGCGGCGGGAGCAGCGCTCCTGGCCCCGTTCGGCGAGCTCGGCGGAGGCTCCGACCACGCGGCGTTCGTGGCGCTCGCAGCGGTCCCGGGGGTGAACCTCTCGGCGCACGGCGCCGAAGGCACGGCGTACCACTCGGTCTACGACGACTTGGCGTGGTACCGCGCGACCGTCGGCGCGGACTACGCGTCCGCGCGGCTCATCACCGAGGCCAGCATCGCGCTCCTGGCGCGCGCCGCGGAGGCCCCCTTCGCGCCGATCGAGCTGTCGCTCGCACCGGCGCTGGCCGCGCGGCATCTCGCGGTGCTCGATCCGGGTCATTCGCTCTGCGCTGCGTTCGAGGAGCTCGCCGCAAAGGCCGCAGCGGTCGACGCGGCGCTCAGCGCGGAAGGGCCGCGGCTCGCCGCGATCGAAGGACACCGGCGCAACCTCGACGAGCTCTTGCAGCAGTGGCCGAAGGTCTGGCTCGACAGCGCGGGTCTGCCGGAGCGGCCGTGGTTCCAGAACCTGTACGTGGCGCCGGACGAGACGTCGGGTTACGCGTCGTGGACGCTGCCGGGGCTGCGGAAGGCGCTCGCCGTCGGCGATGCGGAGCGCGTCGAATACGAGCGCGGGCGGCTGCTCGGGGTGCTGCTGCGTATGGAGGCGCTGTTGACGCGGCTGACTGCGACGCTGGCGGAAGGTGAGTGACCCGAGCTGCGGGACAGGCTGGTGCGTCGAACGAACGGTACCAGGTACGACTTGGCGGCGAGGGCGCGCGCTCCGCGC
>CAYOBN010000048.1:0-17997 GCA_964402175.1 uncultured Planctomycetaceae bacterium
CCCGATCACGGGACTAACAAGAAAGAGCGCGGCGAGGGCGCGAGGGCGCGAGGGCGCGAGGGCGCGAGGGCAGGTTGTCGCATGTGGACACCCTACCTCGAGCGTGCCGTCTGCGACTAGCCCACAATCCGGATTTCATCGGCACGGGTCCCTCAACGCGCTGTGGCCGAGGCCCGCAGGCGCTGAAGTCCGGCCGCTGACCCTCTGTGGGGCTACGGCTTGCGGAAGCGGCCGAAGCCTGGGGTCGCGCGTTCTTCGAATGCGGCGGTGTCGTCGCTCGTGTGGAGGAGCAGCAGCGCTTCCACGTCGGGGAGGGACGCGGCCAGGGCCAGGCCCGCCTCGGGGCCCAGGACCATCAACGTCGTCGCCAGGGCGTCGGCTTTGGTGCAGGTGTCCGCGATGACGGTGACAGAGGCCACTGCGTTGGCCACAGCGCGGCCCGAGCGCGGGTCGATCGCGTGGGTATACCGACGGCCCTCTGCGTCGACGTTGTACTGGCGGTAGTCGCCGCTCGTCGCCACCGCCCGGTCCGAGACGGCCAGGAGCGCGTAGAGGGGGCGCCCCGGGGAGCCGGGTGGACCCACCGGCGGCGCGGTCGTGGGGGCGTCCACCGAGACGATCCAGGGCGTGCCGCTCGGGCGGGTGCCGGACAGCACGAGCTCGCCGCCGACCTCGGCCAGGAAGCGCGCTTCGCCGAGGGCGCGGAGGCGCGCCGCGATCACGTCGACGGCGTAACCCTTGGCGATCGCGGACAGGTCGAGCTGCACATCGTCCCGCGTTCGACGCAGCGTGCGCGGCGCCTCCGCGGTCCACTGCACCGCGCCGAAGTCCACGCGCGCGTGCGCCGCCGCACGCGTCGCTTCATCGGGCGCGGCCTCCGCTGCGCCCGCGCCGAAGCCGTAGGCCGCGACGAGCGGCGCAACGGTCGGATCGAAGGCGCCGCCCGACACACCGTGCGCCCAGCGCGACGCCTCGAGCACCTCGAAGAGGTGCTGTGAGAGCGGCAGCTCCTGGCCGACCGCGGACCGCGCGAGCGCGGCCAACTCCGAGTCGTCGCGCCATGTGCTCGCCGCCAGGTCGACCTCGGCGAGCGCCGCCTCGGCCAGCGACTGCAGCGCCTCCGGCGTCGTGCTGCGGTCGTCGTCGACCACGATCAGGGACCACGTCGTGCCCAGCGCGCGGCCAGCGACCCGGTGCTCCAGCGGCCCCGCCGGCCCGCATGCGACGAGCGCCGCAGCCGCAAGGCATCCAGCGGCCGCGGCGCCCAGCGCCGACCTGTACGCCCGGAGGCGGCCGACGCACGCGCCGACCGCCCCCGGTTGCAACCCATGCAGGCGTCGCATCGGAGTGGACCTCAGCCGCCGAAGTCGTCGAGGCGGATGTTCTCCGGCTCCACGCCCAGGCTGTCGAGCATCTTCAGCACCGCCGAGTTCATCATCGGCGGGCCGCAGAGGTAGTACTCGCACTCCTCCGGCGCCGGGTGCTTCGCCAGGTACTCGTTGAGCACGACCTGGTGGATGAAACCCTTGTAGCCCGTCCAGTTGTCCTCGGGCAGCGGCTCCGAGAGCGCGACGTGCCACTTGAAGTTCGGGTTCTCCGCCTGGAGTTTGTCGAAGTCCTCGACGTAGAACATCTCGCGCATCGAGCGCGCCCCATACCAGTACGACATCTTGCGCTTCGTCTTGTCCGTGACGAGCAAGCGCATGATGTGCGAGCGCAGCGGCGCCATGCCGGCACCGCCGCCGATGAAGATCATCTCGCGGTTCGTCTTCTGGATGTGGAACTCGCCGAAGGGGCCCGAGATCGTGACCTTGTCACCGGGCTTCTTCGCGAAGATGTACGACGAGCCCTTGCCCGGGGGCACGTTGGGCAGCTTCGGCGGCGGCGACGCGATGCGCACGTTGAGCATCACGATGTCGTCACCCTCGGCCGGGTAGTTCGCCATGGAGTACGCGCGCTCGACGGTCTCGTCCGTCTTCGAGCGGAACTGCCACAGGTTGAACTTGTCCCAGTCCTCGCGGTACTTGGGCGCCACGTCGTAGTCCTTGTAGGACACGTCGTGGGGCGGGATCTCGATCTGGATGTAGTCGCCCGACACGAAGTTGATCTTCTTGCCCTTCGGCAAGCGGACCTTGAACTCCTTGATGAACGTGGCGACGTTGTCGTTCGACACGACCTCGCACTCCCACTTCTGCACCGAGAAGACCGACGCCGGGACCTCGATGCGCATGTCGCGCTTGACCTTCACCTGGCAGGAGAGGCGGCACCCCTCCTTCGCCATGCCGCGCGTGATGTGACCCTCTTCGGTCGGGAGCAGCTCGCCCCCGCCCTCTTGGATCTTCACCATGCACTGCGCGCACGTGCCGCCGCCACCACAGGCGGAGGGCACGAAGATCTTGCGATCGGCGAGCGTCGAGAGCAGCGTGCCGCCCGAGCTCACCTCGACGGCATTGGCTTCGTCGCCGTTGATGACGATCTTGACCTTGCCGCTGCTGACGAGCTGACCCTTCGCGATGAGGAGGATGACCACCATCGCCAGGATGACGAAGGTGAACATGCCGACCCCGAGGAGGATGGTGTCCATCAGATCTGGATCCCTCCGAAGATCATGAAGCCCATGGCCATGAGACCCGTGACGATGAAAGTGATGCCGAGCCCGCGCAGGCCGGGCGGAACGTTCGAGTACTTCATCTTCTCGCGCACCGCCGCCAGGGCGATGATCGCGAGCCAGAAGCCCACCCCCGAGCCGAAGCCGTAGACGAGCGACTGCAGGACCGTGTACTCACGCTGCACCATGAACAGCGAGCTGCCCAGGATGGCGCAGTTCACCGCGATCAGCGGGAGGAACACACCGAGCGCCGCGTAGAGCGCCGGCGAGAACTTGTCGATCGCCATCTCGACGATCTGAACCAGCGCAGCGATCGTCGCGATGAACGCGATGAAGCCGAGGAACGACAGGTCGTAGCCCGCCGCTTTCTCCGGCCCGATCGCCCAAGCGAGCGCGCCCTCCTTCAGGAGGTAGTTCTGCAAGACCGCGTTCAGCGGCGTCACGATCGTGAGCACGAACACGACCGCGATCCCGAGACCGTTCGCGGTCTCGACCTTCTTCGAGACGGCCAGGAACGAGCACATGCCGAGGAAGAACGCCAAGGCCATGTTCTCGATGAAGATGGCCTTGATGGCAAGGTTGACGAGTTCCATGGCTCAGGCCTCCTCTTGGAGCTTCGGAGAGATCGAGCGCTGCACCCAGATGAAGAGCCCGATCAGGAAGAAGGCGCCCGGCGAAAGCAGCAGGAGCCCGTTGGGGGAGTACCAGCCGCCGGCCTTGACCGGCTGCAGCAGCTCATGGCCCAGGATCTGGCCCGTGCCGAAGAGCTCACGGAAGAGCGCGACGTAGATCAGGATGAAGCTGTAACCGAGCGCGTTGGCCAAGCCGTCCAGGGCGCTCTTGCCCGGCGGGTTCGCCATCGCAAACGCCTCCGCGCGGCCCATCACGATGCAGTTCGTGATGATCAGACCGACGAAGACCGAGAGCTGCTTCGACACGTCGAAGAGGTAGGCCTTCATGATCTGGTCCGCGATGATCACCAGCGACGCGATGATCGCGAGCTGGGTGATGATGCGGATGCTGCCCGGGATCTTGTTGCGCAAGAGCGAGATCACCGTGTTCGAGCCCACGAGCACGAACGTCAGCGCCGCGCTCATGACGAGCGCCGTCTCGAGCTTTGTCGTGACGGCGAGCGCCGAGCAGATCCCGAGCACCTGCAGGGTGATCGGGTTCTTGACGTACAGCGGGTCCAGAAGGATCGACTTCGTCTGTTTGTCCATGGGTGTCTCCGCGCCTCAGCGCGTCCCTCCGAGCTGCTCGAGGTACTTGCCGTAGCCGTATTCACCGAGCCACAACTTGAGCATCCGATCGACGCCGCCCGTCGTGATCGTCGAGCCCGAGAGCCCGTCGATCTGGTAGGGGCTGTCCGCAGCGGCCTGGCCAGCCTTCTTGACGGTGAGCTGCACCTTGCCAGCTTCATCCAGCGGCTTCTTGCCCGGGAACTGCGCCTTCCACTGCGGGTTGTCGACCTCACCGCCGAGGCCCGGCGTCTCGCCGTGCTCGTAGTAGGTGATCCCGACCACCTCGCTCGCGTCCGGCTTCAGGGCGATGAATCCGTAGAGCGTCGACCACAGGCCGTAGCCGTGGATCGGCAGCACCACGCACTCCTTGCCCGGCAGCGTCACCTCGAAGATGCGCAAGACGTCGGGCAAGCGGCGGACCTGGGTGCCCTTGAACTCGTCCGGGATCGGGGCGCTCGCCGCGAGGTCCTTGGCCGCCTTCTTCGGGTCGTAAGCCTTGGCGTCGCCCTCGATGTAGGCCCCCGTCTTGCGGTCGACGAGGCGCGGCTTGACGTGGGTGAGGAGCTCGGTCACACGCTCCGCCGTCAGCTTCTCGTCCGCGGGGACGAGCGCGGCGACGCGGATGACCTGCTTGTTGACGTCGAGCTCCTTGTTGATGTCCTGCTGCGGCTTGAGCTGGACCGCCGTCGACGAGACGGCCATCGAGCACACGAGGCAGAGCAGCGTGATGAACCCGACGATGTAGGTGTTACTGAAGCCCAAGGCGCACCTCCCGGCGGCGAATGTTGGCCTTCGTGACGTAGTAGTCGATCAGCGGCGCGAAGACGTTCATGAAGACGATCGCGAGCATGATCCCTGCGGGGTAAGCGGGGTTCAGCACCCGCACGAGGACCGTCAGGGCCCCGATCAGGAACCCGTAGATCCAGCGCCCGAGGTCCGTCTGCGCCGCCGACACCGGGTCGGTGGCCATGAAGACGGTCCCGAAGGCGAAGCTGCCGACGACGAGGTGCCACGCTGGCGTCACCGCCATGTAGTGCGCGTCGCTCGGAGCGAAGGCGTTCAGCAGCAGCGTCAGGCCGAGCATGCCGAACAGGCAGCCCAGCATGATGCGCCACGAGCCGATGCCGCTGAAGATGAGCACCGCGGCGCCGATGAGGCACGCGAGGGTCGAGGTCTCGCCGATCGAACCCGGGATCCAGCCCATGAAGGCGTCGAACCAGGTGATGTTGAGGCCCTGCTCCATGCCCGCGTAGTTCGCGCCTTCGGTGGCGAAGTAACCGAGCGGCGTCGCGCCCGTCGCGCCGTCGACCCAGGGCGTCTGCCCGAGCGCGTACGACCCGGACACCCACACCTTGTCACCGGAGATATCGGCCGGATACGCGAAGTACAGGAAGATGCGCGCGGTCAGAGCGGGGTTCAGGATGTTCATCCCTGTCCCGCCGAAGACCTCCTTGCCGATCACGACCCCGAACGCGATCCCGATGGCCACTTGCCACAGCGGGATGTCCGGCGGTAGGGTCAGCGGGAAGAGCAGGGACGTCACCAGGAAACCCTCGTTGATCTCGTGCTTGCGCACCGTCGCGAAGATCGCCTCGAGCGTGCCGCCCACTGCGATCGTCACGATGTAGATCGGCAGGAACTTCCAGGCGCCGTAGATCAGCGCCGCCAGGTGGTCGGCCGCGCCGGGCTCGAGGCCCCAGCCGGTCGTCGCGCGCTGGTACTGGTAGCCGACGTTCCACATCCCGAACAGCGTCGCCGGGATGAGCGCCAGCACGACCATGATCATCGTGCGCTTCAGGTCGATGCCGTCGCGCACGTGCGGGCCAGAGGCCGTCTTGTGGCCGGGCGTGAAGAGGAAGGTGTCGGCCGCTTCGTAGAGCGGGTACGCCTTCTCGAGCTTGCCGCCCTTGTGGAACAGGGGCTCGACCTTGTCGAGCAGGGTGCGGAGGATCTGCATGTCAGCCCTCCTTCTCGATGGTGGTCAACATGGAGCGGAGCCAATCCGTGATCGGCACCTTGCACGGGTCGACGAACTGGCAGAGGGCGAGGTCCTCCTCGCTGAGCTCGAGGACCCCGAGCTTCTCCGCCATTTCGATGTCCCCGCAGGCGAGGGACTTGATGAGCTGGGTGGGGAGGATGTCGAGCGGCATGACCGACTCGTACACCCCGATCGGCACGATGGCCCGCAGGCTGCCGTTCGTGTCGGTGTCGAACTTGAAGCGCTTGCGGAAGAACTTGTCGAAGACCGTGTTGGTCTTCGTGTAGCGGCCGCTGACGGGCAGCGCCCATCCGAGCAGGTCGCGCCCGACCTTGTTCTCGAGGATCGTGAGCTGGTTCGCGTAGCGACCCAGGAAGCCGAACGGCGTCGCTGGGTTGGCCGCGGTGCCCCAGAGGGCCGAGCCGTTCACGACGCGCGCCTCGCGGGCCGTCGACTCCCCTTGCAGCAGGAGGTCGATGTCCGCCCCCGGGCGCGTCCGCACGACCTTGGGCGCCTTCGCCTCCGGGCCGGTGATCGCGACGAGGCGCGTCGTCGGGCGCTTGCCCGTCGTGAACAGGCGGCCGATGTCGGCGACGTCCTGCACGCCGATGTACCACGTCGTGCGCTTGGCGCCCGCCGGGGCCAGGAAGTGGATCGAGGTGCCCGGCGTGCCCGCGGGGTGGGGGCCCGAGAAGGCGCTCACGCTCGTGCCCGCGTCCACGCAGGCGCTCCAGTCCTTGCCGGACTGGGTCGCGAGGTGCACCGGACCGTCCGTCAGCGCCTTCAGCACGGCGAGGCCCGCCTTCACGTCCGCCTCGCGGCCCTTCACGAGCTCGCGCAGGTCGGGCGCCAACGGGGCCGAGTCGTAGGCCTGCACGATGATCGCCGTCGGCGTATCGGTCGACACGGCGACGCGGTCGAAGGGCCGGCGCCGCAGCGCGGGCCACAGGCCCGAGCCCGCGAGGGCCGCCCGCACGGTCGCGCGGTCCGCCTTGCGGACGTCGACCGGCTGGAACGGCACCGCGTCCTCGAAGCCGCGCGCCTCGACGACGACCGACTGCACCACGCGCCGCTCGCCGCGGTGCACGGTTTTCACCGTCCCCGCCGCAGGCGACGTGTAGAGCACCGATTCGTCACGGCTGTCGCAGAACAGCGGCGTGCCGACCTGGACCGCATCGCCCTCGCGGGCGAGCAATCGGACCTTGATGCCCCAGGATTCCTGGGGCAGGAGCGCGACGCGCCCGACGTCGAGCCGGTCGGTCGCCTCGTGGGAGGCGACCGCGCCGTGCAGCGGGACGTCGAGGCCGCGCTTGATGGAGATCGTGGCCATGCAAGGGAGCGCACCCGAGCGGGTCGGGCGCACCAGGGACCGTGCGGGGGGAGGTGCGGGGATCGCGGCCCGCGACACCGGGTGCGGGCCGAAATTTCCGCGAGAGTGTAGCGGACAGGCCCCCTGGTGCAGCGCTCCGAGTTCCACTTCCCCGCGGAGCTTCGCCCCGCGCGCGGCGCGCGATGCGAGCAACGCCGCGCCTCCGTCGACAAAGCGCGGCCTCTTGGCGCACCCGCGGGGATTCGGTGGCCCCAGCGTCGCAGGGGGCTCAGCCGCGCGCGCCGTCCGCGGGCAGCGCCGCGCGCACACGCTCCGCCAGCGCGGCCCCTGCGCCCGCGTCCAGGCTGCCCGCGCGCCACACGAGGCCCAGCCCGGCCCCCGCGACCTTCGGGATGATGTGGAAGTGCACGTGGAACACCGCCTGGTGCGCGTCCGCCCCGTTGTTCTGCAGGACGTTGTACGCGCTGGCGCCCGTCGCGGCGAGCACGGCCCGGGTGACGCGGACCAGCGCGCGGCCGAGCGCGGCGCCGGAGGCCTCGCTGAGCTCGTGCAAGTGCGCGCGCGCCTCCTTGGGGATCACGAGCGTGTGCCCGGGGCTCAGCGGGTTGATGTCGAGGAAGGCGAGGGTGTGCTCGTCTTCGTAGACCCGGTGGCACGGCACCTCACCGGACAGGATGCGGTCGAAGATCGTGGGCATGGCCCCCACGTTAGCACCCGCAGAGGGCGCGGGTCAGGTGCCCTTGCGCAGCACGACCGTCTTGACCGTCCCCGCGAGGATGGAGAGGTCGAACAGCACGCTGTAGTTCTTGATGTAGAAGAGGTCGTACTGCAGCTTGTGCAGCGCGTCTTCCACCGTGTTCCCGTACGGGTAGTTGATCTGCGCCCAGCCCGTGACCCCTGGCTTCACGATGTGCCGGAGCTCGAAGTACGGGATCTTCTCGGAGAGCTGATCGATGAAGTGCTGCCGCTCGGGCCGCGGCCCCACGAGGGACATCGAACCGCGCAGCACGTTGAAGAGCTGCGGCAGCTCGTCGAGGCGCGTCTTGCGCATGATGCGGCCGAACTTCGTGATGCGCGGGTCGTCTTCGGAGGCCCACACGGGGCCGGAGAGCTTCTCGGCGTCCGCCCGCATCGAGCGGAACTTCATCAACACGAACGGCTTGCCGTCCTGACCGACGCGCTCCTGCGTGAACAGCACCGGGCCGGGCGACGTCAGGCGCACGATCAGCGCCGTCAACAGCATCACGGGCCAGAGCAGCGCCAGCATCACGAGCGCGACGCCGATGTCGACCAAACGCTTCGCCAGAGCGGCCCACGGATGCCGGCGGAAGCCGTCGTTGAAGATCAGATACGAGGGGCGCATCGCAGCGACAGCGATGCGGCCCGTGACCTGCTCCCAGACCTCTTCGCGCTCGCGCACTTCGATCCCCGCGAGCTTCGCCGCGAGCAGCTCCTTGATCGGCAGCGTCTGGCGACGGTCCTGCAGCGCGACGACGATGGCGTCGACCTCGAGCGTGCGCACGAGCGCCATGAGGCCCTCGCCGCCCTCGCTGTGGGCCGTCACGACGCTGCGGTCCGCCATCGCGGCGCCGCGGTTCTGCACCGCGCGTCCGAGCAACCCGACGTCGGCCAGCAAGAGCGCGCGGCTCGCGGGCGTCTCGGCTTCGTCGGGGCTCGTGACGAGCTCCGGACCGCCGCCCGCGCGGCCGCGTGCGCCGTTGTCGCCGCTCGGTTCGGGCACGAGGCCCACGACGCGGTAACCCGCCTCCGGGTGCTCCAGCACCTGGTTCGCCAGCGCGTGCGCCGGGCCCTTCGAGCCCAGGATCAGGATGCGCGTATCGAGGTCCACGCGCCGGATCAGCCCGTGGTACAGCGTGCGGAAGATGTACGCCGCTGCGAACGCGCCGGCGAGGCCCGCGGCGGCCGCTTGCAGCGCGCGCGAGAGCGATAACCCGGGCACACGCAGCAAGCGCTCGAAGCCCCAGAGGTCCGCCAGCGCGAGCGCGCCGAGGCTCAGCGTCAGAGCGAGGCCCGCGGCCTCCACGAAGCGCGACGCGCGCTCGAAGCGCGACGCCGACACTTGGAACTCGTAGAGCCGGTTGATCCCGATGCAGATCTGCGTCAGCGCCGTCAGGAGCAGCGCCGTCCCGAACGCGGCCCAGAAGCCGTCCTCTGGGGTCATCCCGAGGACCGCGAGGCGCTGCAGGACGTCGTCCGGGCCGGCGCCCGAGGGCCGCGGCCCGCGCCACCGCCAGACGTGGTGGGTCAGCGCCGCTGCCAGGACCGCAGCGACCAGCAGCGCCTCACCTGCGATCAGCAGGGCGGCGCGAACCGGAAAGTAGTGCTGGAGGACGCGGAACATGGGGAGGGGACACCCGGGGCCCGGCCCGCAGCCAGGGCTGCGGGCCGCGCCAGGGAGGGGATCGGCGCGCGGGGGGCGGGCCGCTGAACCCCGGGCTTCCCGGCGCGGTCCAGGTTCGGGGCGGGGATTCTAGGCGCCCCGGGCGACGCGCCAACTTGAATAGGCGTTCATCGGTCCCGGAAAGCTTCCGGGAAAGGCCCGGCGGAGTCGGCCACGAGCGAGCGGCGGAGGTCCGGCGCGCGACCCGGGGCGCACACCACCTCGACGAGCTCGACCCGCCACGCAGGGCGCCGCCGGCGCCGCGCCTCGTCGCGCGCCGCGTAGACGAGGCGTCGGGTCTGGTCCGGGCCGAGGTGCGCTCCCGGCGGAAAACGCAGCCCGCGCGGATCCGCCGCGAGCGCGGCCGGCACCACCGCCGCTTTCACCTCGACCACGATCAGCGCGCCGTCGCGGGCCAGCGCGAGGAGGTCGACCTCGGCGCTCGCGGCGCGCCACCGGCGGCCCAGGAGGCGCAGCCCCGCGCGGGTGAGGTGGCGCGCCGCGAGCTCCTCGCCGATCGCCCCCCGTTCGGCCGTCCCGACGCGGGGGTCCGTCGCCCGCGCCGCCAGCGCTCGGTCCGTCGCAAAACGGAGCCGCAGGGCGCGGAGCGCCGCGGCCCAGGCTCGGGCGGGGCGGTGCGGGCTCACCGGGACCTCCCCGGCCCGCCGTGGCGCTCGCGCGCCGAGTCGGCCTCGGGGGCGCGACCTGCGATCAGCCCGCTGTGTCCGCCTCGCCCTCGACGACCCCTTGGATCGCGGCGCGCGCGAACTTCAGCCGGACGTCGCCCGTGTCGAGCACGACGACGTCGTTGCGCACCTCGGCGACGCGGCCGTAGAGCCCGCCGGTCGTCATCACCTTGTCGCCCTTCTTCAGCGCCGCGAGCATCGCGTCGCGCTTCTTCCGGTTCTTGCGCTCCGGCCCGATGATCAGGAACCAGAACACCACGCCGATCACGAGGAACGGCAGGAAGCTGCCGAGCCCGCCGCCGCCCGCGGCGCCCGGCGCGGCGCCGCCCTCGGCCCCGGTCGGCGGTGCCGCGGGGACGGCCACCTCCCCTTGCAGGGGGGCGGCGGGAGCCAGCGTAGTGGGCAGCGTTGCGGCGGAGAGGCTCATAGGGGGCCGTTCGTGGGGGCTCGTGGACTGGGTTGTGGATCCCGCTCGCAGTCGGGGCCAAAGAGGCTAATAGAATGTCCGGCTCGTCGATAGCCCGACCAACCCCGTGTTCCGCTCCCAGTTCCAACCCACCGAGCGCCTCGTCGTCGCCATGAGCGGCGGCGTCGACAGCTCCGTCGTCGCCCACGGCCTGCACCAGGCCGGTCACCCCCTGGTCGGGATGTTCATGCGCAATGGCGTGGTGCATGTCGACGAAGCGGAGGCGGCGAAGAAGTCGTGCTGCTCCCTCGGGGACGCGCGCGACGCGCGCATGGTGGCGGCGAAACTCGGCATTCCGTTCCAGGCGGTCGATCTCGCGGGTGAGTTCGCGGGCATCATCGACCACTTCGTCGCGGAGTACGGCCGCGGCCGCACGCCGAACCCGTGCGCCGTGTGCAACCGCGACCTGAAGATGGGCAAGCTGCTGGAGTTCGCCGACGAGCTCGGCGCGGCCGGCGTCGCGACGGGCCACTACGTCCGTATCCACGTCGAAGACGGGCGCCCGGTCGTGCGCCGCGGCGTCGATCCGCGCAAGGACCAGTCGTACCAACTGCTCGCGGTGCCGGAGGGCCACCTCGCGCGCACCGTGACGCCGCTCGGCGACCTGGAGAAACCCGCGGTGCGCGAGCTCGCGCGCGCGGCGGGCCTGCGCACGAGCGCGAAGCCCGACTCGCAGGAGGTCTGTTTCATCCCCTCGAACGACTACCGCGAGCTCCTGCGCCAGCGCGGCGTCGCGCTCCATCCCGGCGACCTCGTCGACGTCTACGGCAACAAACTCGGCACGCATCCGGGCACCGAGCACTTCACGATCGGCCAGCGCCGCGGCCTCGGCGTCGCGACCGGCGTGCCGCTCTTCGTGGTGGAATTGCACCCCGAAGAGGGCCTCGTCGTGCTCGGCACGCAGGAGGACTGCAAAGCGGTCTCCCTCACAGCGAGCGACCTCAACTGGATCGGCTTCGACGTCCCCGCCGACGGCACGTTCCGCGCGACGGTGCAGTACCGCTATCACTGCACGCCGGCGCCCGCGACGGTCGAGGTGCGCGACGGCCGAGCCCACGTGCACTTCGACGCGCCGCAGATGGCCGTCGCGCCCGGCCAGGGCGCGGCGTTCTACGACGGCGAGCGCCTCATCGGCGGCGGTTGGATCGACCGCGCGGCGCGCGCATGAGCGCCACCGCGAGGCGCCGCACCGAGCCAGAGCGTGCGCTCGCTTGGCTCGGCGTGCTCGCCCTCGCCGTCGGCGCGTGGCTCGCGCGGCCGGCGGACTGGCGCACGGTGGAGGCGCCCTTGCCGCCCCTCTGCGCGGTGCTCGTCGACACCTCGGCGAGCGCCGCGGCGCTGCGCCCGCGGTGGCGCCAGGAGGTCCTCGCGGTGCTCCACCGCGAAGCCCGTACGGCCGCGGACCTCGGCGAGGAGGTGCTCGTCGTCGTGTACGCCCGCGGCGCCGAACGGCGCTTCCCCGCCGGAGACCCCGCCGCCCTCAGCGCGGCCCTCGCGGGGGCGGGCGGCGCGCCGTTCCCGCTTGGCCCGCCCGCGGTGGGCTCGGGGGCCGGGGCGCCTGCGAGCCCAGCAGGGAGCCCAGCAGGTAGCCCAGCAGGGAGCCCTACCGGCGACCTCGGCACGGACCTCGCCGCGGCCCTCGCGCTGGCGGCCGACGCCCTCGCCGAGCCGGGCCGGCCCCCGGGCCGCCTCGTCGTGCTGGGCGAGGGCACGCACCTCGGCCCGGCCGCCGCGCTCACCGCAGCCCTCGGCCGCGCCGCCGCGGCGGTCCGCGAGCTGCGCGTGGAGCCGCTGTCGCCCCCGACCCTGGCGAACCTCGCGCTGCGGAGCGCCACCGCGCCCGAGCGCGCGCCCGAGGGGGTGCCGCTCGGGATCCACGCGCGCCTCGGCTGGCGGCCCCCGCGCCTCGGCACGGAGGCGCTCTCCGCCGAGCTCTCCGTGACCGCCGTGGGCGGCCCGCTCGCGGAGCTCCAAGAGCGCACCGGCACGCGCTTGCCGCTCGTCCAGAGCGTCCTCCCGCTGACCGCTGAGGGGCAGAGCGAGCGTCCGCTCGGCGCGGACCTCCGCGTCCCGCCGCTGCCGCGCGGCGTGCACACGCTCGAGGTCCGCGCCGCGCTCGCGGGCGCCGCCGATCCCTTGCCGCACGACGACGCGACGACCGTCGTCGTCACGGTGGGGGACCTGTACCGCGTCGCGCTCTGCGCGGTGGACCGCGGCGCCGCGGCGGCGGTGGCGCTGGGCCTCGGGGACGGCGCCGACGCCGGTCTCGCGCTGCGGCCGGTGACCGCTGCGGAGCTGCCCGCGGCGTTGCCGGATTGCGACGTGCTGTGGACCCTCGGTGTCCCGCTCGCCGCGCTGCCCGCCGCCGACGTGCGCGCGCACCTCGCGCGCGGCGGCGGCTGGTTCCACGCCGCCGGCACCGAGCTCCTGCGGGTGGACGGCGGCGCGCTCCTCGGCGAGCTCGCGCTCGTGCCCGCGCCCGATCCCCGGCCGCCGCGCGAGGTGCACTTCCTCGTCGACGGCTCGGGCAGCATGAAGGGCGCGCTGTGGCGCCGCGTGGCGCTCGCGCTCGCTGCGGTGGTGCCCGAGGTGCGCCTCGTGGACTCCGTCCACGTGCGCTTCTTCACGACGTGGCTCGGCGAAGAGCTCCTGCGCTCCGAGGGCGCCGCGGACGCCGCCAGCGCAGCCCACGCCGCCGAGCGCTTGGCGGCGGTCCTGGCGCTCGTGCACGACGAACCCGCGGGCGGCGCGACGAACATCGCCTCCGTCCTGCACGACCTCGTCGCGGAGCAAGAGCGCGACGGGGCGCCGGTCGTCGATCGCCAGCGCCTCGTGGTGCTGCTCTCCGATGGCCTCTCCGAGACGAGCGTCGAGCAGGGCGCTGCGGTGCGCGAAGCGCTCGGGCGCCACCAGTTCGCGCTGCGCCTCGTGCAGATCGGCGACGACCTCGAAGGGCGGCGTTATCTGGAGCGCCTCCTGCTGCCGGGGGAGCGGCTCGTCGAAGGCGGCGCCCTCGAGGGCCTCGCCGAGCAGCTCCGCGGCACGCTGCACGACGAGCGCTTGCACCTCGACGCACCCGTGCGCGCCGAGGCGTCCGGCTCGGGCGAGGACCTCGCCACAGCCCTCGCCCGCGCCGCGCGCAGCGGCGGGGCGACCGGCGCCGAATCGGAGCTCGGGAGCGCCTTGCGCGCCCTGCGCGCGGCCCTCGGCCCCGGCGCCGCGGCCGCCTGGACCGTCGGTGAAGGGGCGCCGCTGCTCGCGGTCGCGCCGCGCGGGCGGGGCCTCGTCGCGACGCTGGCGACGCTGCCGAGCGCCGAGTGGTGTGCGCCCCTCGCGGCCCGCATGGGGCTGCTCGTGCCGACGCTCGCCGCCCTCGGGGAGCGCGCGCGCGCCGAGGCCGCTGCGGGCCGGCTGGCGCCGGAGCCCACCGCCGATGGGCTGGGCCTCGAGCTGCAGGACGGGGACCCGGACTGGCCCGCCGAGCTCACCGTGCGCTACGTCGAGCCCGGCGGCAGCGACACCTTCGGACGGCCGCGGCCGGACCGGGAGCGGGCGGTCGCGCGCGCGTGGCCCGCGCCGCTGCCGGGGGCGCCGCGGAGGCGCTACGCCGAGCGTCCGCCGGCCGCGGCCGCCGCGGGCCTCGTGCGCCTCGAGGACCCGCGCTCGGGCGCGGTGCTCGCATCGTTCGTCTTGCCGGCCGCGCCGCCGCTGGAGGCCTCGCCCGCCGAGCGCCCCGTCGCCTGGCCGCCGCCCGGCGCCGCGGGGGACGCCGGCGCCCCTGGGGTCGGGCCCCATCCCGCTGCGCGGGTGGCGCTCGTGCTCGGGGCTGCGCTGCTAGCGCTCCTGCACCTCGGCCTGCCCCGGCGTCGCCTGCGGCGCGCGTGAGGCGCCGCCGCCCGCACGCGGGGGGCAAGTCCTGAGCCGGATCGGCCGATCTGGGTCTTGCGGGGGGCGTCTCCACCCGCCGTCACAGCGAACCACCGAGCCCATGCCGAACCTCCGCCGCCTCGTCGCCCTCTCGACCCTGTCCCTCGCGCTGCTCGCCGGCTGTGTCACCGAAGGGGGACGCTCGACCCGCGCCTCGCTGAGCGAGGCGTCGGGCTCGGAGTTCGCCGAACCCACCGAGCAGCTCGCCCGGCAGATCGAGTCGCACGCGCGCAACGTGCGCCAGAGCCGCGACCTGACCGTCTTCTCGCGCGAGGCCGAGTGGTTCACCGAGGTCGGTGAGGCGGCGTACCCGACCCTGCTCGAGCTCGCCGGCGACGCGGACGTGCGCGTCGCGAGCTTCGGGCTCGCGACGGTCGCGGCCCAGCGCGACCCGCGCCTCCTCGCGCCCCTGAAGCGCACCGTCGATGAGCCCGAGGCGGGGCCCCTGCGCCTCGAATATGCCCGGGCGCTGCTCGCGCTCGGCGACTTCTCGCGCGCGGAGGTCCTGATCGACGCGCTCGAGGACGACGACGTCCGCGTGCGCGGCAACGCGCTCAAAGCCCTGCGCGAAGCCACCGGCGAGACCCAGGGCTTCCAGCCGCAAGGGCCTCCGGAGGAGCGCGCCGCCGCCGTCGTGCGCTGGCGCGCGTGGTGGACGGCCCGCCAAGCGGATCCGCACCTGCCGCGGGTGACGGGCAAGCAGTAGAGCGAGGTCCGCGGCGGCGATCGGCGCCGCTGCCCGGTCACTTCAGCGGGCCTGGCGCGGCGCTGCCGGCCAGGGCATCCGGCAGGAGCTCTTCGGCGAGGGCGGCCCCGAGCTCGGCGAAGAAGCGGTCCGCCAGCGCGTAGTCGTAGCGGTCGTCGTTCAACACGCCGTCGGGGTTCGTGTACAGCGCGCCTGCCAGGAAGAACGCGCGGCCCGTGCGGCGGTCCTCGACGTACGAGTTGGTCGCGCTGAAGCCGTAGGCGCGGCCGACCTTGTCGAGCACGTCGACCGCGTCGGCCCCTTTGACGGACCAGATGCCCGGGGCCAGGAACTTCGAGTAGTCGTCGGGGTAACGCTCGGGGTCGTACGCCGGATCCGCCGAGTCGCGGGGGCGCGCTCGCATGACATCCCGGATGAACTCGCGGTGGGCGGGCTGCAGGGGCAGAGCGCGCGGCTCGCCGTCGGCGCGCGGGCCGAGGTCGATGTCGGGGCGCAGCACCAGGACGTGCAAGTCGAGCAGGTCCGAGAGGCGCGCTTCGTTGCGCCGCGCGAACTCCATCGGTGTGTCGATGCGTGCGCCGCTGCCGTCGAGGTACGCGTCGCCGACCAACGTGCCAGAGCCCTCGAACGCGCCGAGGTCGAGCTCGCTCCGACGCTCAGGCAGCTCCAAAGGTGCCTCGCCATCGGCGGGCAAGAGCTCGATGCGCGGCGCGCGCCGGTTCTGGTCGGGGGTGCGCGCGAGGCTCAGCCGGTGGCGGATCTTGATTCCGTCGAGACCTGCCGCCCACATCCGCCGATTCAAGCGATCCTGGCCGCACAGGTCGTACAGCCGGTTGAACGCGGGGTTGTCCGAGACCAGCAGGATCTGCCGCGCAAGGTGCGCGACGGTCACGGTGCCATCGGCGAGGTGGCTGGGCTCGCGCTCGTAGAGCACCTCGCCTTCGACGAGCGGGTGGAACCGCAGGGGTGTATCCGCAGTGATGGGGCGGCCCGCTGCGCGCGCGAGCTCGTCGAGCTCGATCAGCGCCGCGACGACCGCACAGGACTTCACGGTGCTCGCTGGGTACCAGTAGTCCGGCCCCGCGTCGAAGCTCTCGCGGCGCAGGGTCGGGCGGCCGTCCGGGCCCGGTACGACCTCTGCCAGCGCGAGCTTCAGGCGGTACGCGGCGGCATCGGCGGCGACCTCCGCGAGCACACCGGGGCGCGCCAGCGCGCGTTGGAGCACACCCGGCTCCGTCGCCGGGAGGTCATGCGTCGGGGGCGTTGCGGGGGTCCGGCACGCGAGCGCCGTGCAGAGCACGCTCGCCACGAGGACCACACCTTGCATCACACGCTTCATCGGAGCCTCCGTGCTTCGTCGTCGATGCGCGCCGCGAGGTCCTCCCGCGGCCGCGCGAGCGTCGCTGTGCCACCTTCGAGGACCACCTCCGCGGGCAGCGGGCGCGCGTTGTAGCCCGACGCCATCGTAGCGCCGTACGCGCCGACGTCGTGCACGAGCACGAGGTCCCCGGCGGCGAGCTCTGGCAGCGGTCGCGGGTCGGGGTCGCCGCCTTTTTTCTGCGTGAGCAGGTCGCTCGTCTCGCACAGCGGGCCCGCGAGCACCTGCAACGTGCGCGTCGAGGTCGCCTCGCGCGCCGCGTCGAGCGCGCTCACGTGGTGGTACGCGCCGTACATCGCTGGCCGCACGAGGGTGTGGAACCCCGCATCGACCAGCGTGAACGTGTACGCAGGCGTCGGGTTGTGTCCGAGCACCTCGGTGACGAGCACACCCGCGTGCGCCGTCAGGTAGCGGCCAGGTTCGACCTCGAGCTCGAGGGGGCCATGGGAAGAGGCGCTGCTCCAACCCGCGATGGCTCTGCGCCACGCGGCGGCAAAGGGCGCGGGGTCGAACGGCGGCTCTTCGGGCCGGTACGGTACGGGCAAACCGCCGCCGGTCGAGATCCGCGCCACGTCGGGGCCGAGGCGCGGCAGCACCGCGCCCGTGAACTCGAGCAGCTCACCGAGCCGCTCCTGCGTCGCGCCCGAGCCGATGTGCAGGTGCAAACCGACCACCCGCGCGCCCGCCGCGGCACAGAGCGCCACGGCTTCTTCCACCGCAGCGTGCCAGATCCCGTGTTTGGTGCCCGGCCCGCCGGTGGTGACCTTGGCGTGGTGCCCCGCGCCGAACCCCGGGTTCACCCGCAGCACGAGCTCACGCCGGCCCAGCGCGAGCGCGCTCTTCAGCGCCGAGAGCGAGCCCACGCTGACCGCGAGCGCCGCGTCCGCGGTGCGGACCAGCGCCGCGAGGTCGCGATCGAACGCGTCTGCGGTCACTTGGATGTCCGCCTCGGCGAAACCCGCGGCGCGCGCGCGCAAGAGCTCGCCCGCGGACACCGCATCGACTCGGGCGCCCTCACGCGCGAGCCGCCGTAGGAGCGCCAAGTTGGTGTTGGCCTTCTGCGCGTAGCGCACCGCCGCGAACCCCGCGTTGCGCAGCCGCGCGAGGCGCCCTGCGACGTGGTCGAGGTCGAAGACGTACAGGGGCGTGCCGTGCTCGCGCGCGAGCGCTGCGAGCGCGGCGCGGTCGAACACGGGCCGCTCCCCCGGCGAGCCCGTGGCCCAAGCGTCTGTGGCGCAAGCGTCTGTGGCGCAAGCGTCTGTGGCGCAAGCGTCTG
>CAYOBN010000048.1:18097-29607 GCA_964402175.1 uncultured Planctomycetaceae bacterium
CAAGCGTCTGTGGCGCAAGCGTCTGTGGCGCAAGCGTCTGTGGCGCAAGCGTCTGGGGGGCGATTTGCGCCGCGCGCGATGTGAGGGTCGGTCGACATACCGAACGATCAGCCCGCCGCGACGAGCGGCGAGAGGTGCTCTCCGAGCGCGGCTTCGAGCCGCGCGAGGTCCGCGTCCGTGTGCTCGCTGCACACGGTGAGGCGCATCTGGCCGGCGCTCGGGCCGCCGGGATAGTGGATCACAGGCGCGTACACCCCGCTCGCCGCGAGGCCCCGGGCCAGCGCAGCGAGGGTCGCGCCCTCCGCGAGCCCCGCTTCGCGCTCGCGCTCACGCGGCACGACGAGGCGCAGGATCGGCAGGAACGTGCCGCGCGGCACGAGGCCGAGCCGGCGCGCCGCGCGGTGGAGCGCGCCCGTGTTCGCGGTGAGGCGCTCGACCCGTCCGGGCTCGCGCTCGAGCACGGCGAGCGCAGCGCGCGCCGCGCCGAGCGAGCCGGGATTGAGCGCCGTCGACGCGACGTACGGCGCGCCCGCGCGGCGGATCTTCGCGAGGCGGTCCGCGCTGCCCGCGATCAGTCCACCCGCAGCGCCGAGCGCCTTCGCGAGCGACGCCGTGACGACGACGCGCTCGTCGGTCAAACCGAAGACGCCGCGGGTCCCACGTCCACCCGGCGCGAGCACGCCGATGGAATGGCTGTCGTCGACGACGAGCGTGCTGTCCGGGGTGGGCAACATCCCCAGCAGCTCCGCTGCCTGCACGAGCCGGCCCGTGTTCGTGAAGACCCCGTCCGTCAGGACGAGCACCGCCCCGCCCACGTGCGCGTCCGCGCGCGAGCGGTCCAGCAGCGCGTGCAGCCGGCTCAGCGCGTCGCCGTCGTACGCGCGTAGCTCGAGCCCCGACAGCCGCGCGGCATCGTGCAAGCTCGCGTGGGACTCCGCATCGACGAAGACTCGCTCGGCGCCTTCGGCCAAGCCGCGGGTGACCGCGAGGTCCGCGATGTAACCGTCTTCCACGACCAGCGCGGCCTCGGCGCCGAGCCATTCCGCCAGCGCCTCCTCGAGGGAGAGGTGCAGCGCGGTCGTGCCCGAGGTCTCACGGGACGCTCCGGTCGAAGCGCCGTAGCGCTCGATCGCGGCGATCGCGCCCGCGCGGACTTCGGGGTGCTGCGCGAGGCCCAGGTAATCGCAGCCCGCGAAGGCCACCTGCTCGACGCCGTCGACGAGCGCGCGGGTCGCGGAGCGGCGCTCGACGAGCGTCGCTCCACGGCGCGGCGCGCGCCCTCCTTGATCGGTCTCCATGGGCCGCGAGCGCGAGGCGTCAGCCGCGCGCGCCCTGCGCCCAACGCGGCGGCCGCACATCGGCGACCGTGCGCAGGCCCGACGGGGCCTCGCGCGCCGAGAACACGCAGTGCAAGAGCAGCGCCGAGGTCGCGACGTCACCGTGCACACCGCCGCGGATGACGAGGTCGATGTCGGGTTCGCCCTTCACGAGCACCGCGTCGCGCGGGTCGGGTTGGCCGATGGCGGCGATGAACTCGAGGTTCAGCACTTCGCGCTCGCGGCCGTCGGCCTGCACGACGGAGCCGACCGCGGTCTGGCGCACGCCGGCGCACATTCCCGGTTGGATCGGACCCAGCTTGCACTCGAGCGCCGTCGTCGCGATCACGGGCTCGATCGTCTCGTTCCAGCGCGCGATCTTCCAGCCGAGGCCGTGGGCGACGAGGTGCAGCGACTCACCGAGGCCGACGTGGCGCAGCGTGCCCGCCGCGACCGCCGCGTCGAACGCCGCGCGATCGAGGCCCGCGCCGATCTTCTTCTGGAAGGGCACCCGCCGCGTCGAGGCGTCCTGCACGCGCTCGATGCGGATGGAGCGCACATCGCGGCACACACCCGTCGTGACGAGCGGCAGGAGGTCCATCACGAACCCCGGGTTCACGCCCGTCCCGAGCAGCACGCGGTCCGCGCGCCGCGCGGCGAGGTCGAGCTCCGACGCGAGCTCCGGGTGGCGGAGCCACGGGAACACGAGCTCTTCGCACGAGCTGACGATGTGCACCTTGCGGTCGAGCAGCTCCTCGAACGTGTCGGCGCACTTGTCGAGCGCCGAAGCCGTCGTCACGATCGCGACGTCGACGCGGCTCCAGTCGATGTCGTCGAGGTCGTCGTGGACGACGAGGTCCGGCGACGAGCCCGCGACCACCGCCGAGAGCGGCTTGTTCGCGACGGTGGGGGACACGTCGACGGCGCCGACGATGTCGACGACGCCGCGTTCGACGGCGTCCTGGAGGACCTTGATCCCGAGCGGCCCGAGGCCGACTTGCACGATTCTGGGTTTCATCGCTGGCGACGTCGTTCGGCGCACTGCCGGGGCGCGGGGCCGTTCCTAGGCCCGCGCCGGGGCGGCGTCGAAGGGCGGGCAGTATGCCTTCCCGAGCCGCCGCGGGCACCTCTGGAACTGCGAGCGGCGTCTCAGTCCGCGCTGGGTTCGGCCGGGTCGAAGGCGTACGCGACGCCGCCCTGCTCGAACCAACAGCGCTCGAGGTCCTCGCGCAGGTAGGTGCGTCGCACGTCCCCCGGCCAGTCGGCCGCCGGGTCGTTGACGAAGACCTGGCCCGCGGGGCCGAGCCCCGTGACGACGAGCAGGTGCCCGTCGCTTTCCGGATAGGGGGCCCCGCGCAGCTCGCCCGCGCCCGCCCGGATGCTGGCGACGAGCGGCACGCGCCGGCGCAGGAACTCGGCGACGGCGTGCCACGACGAGACACGCACGAGCGAGCCCGGCACCCCGTGGGTGAAGGCCCCCTGCACGGCGCGGGACCAGTTGCCGTAGATCCCGTGGCTCGGGTCCAGGACGTCCCGCGCGAGCGCCGCCGTCGGCACGTCCACGCCGTTGAAGGCCATCACCATCGCGACCGAGGTGGGGCTGCAGGCGACCCCGGCGAGGTCCGGCTCCTCGTCCTTCTGGCTGCGCGCGGGCACCCGCAGGGCGACCGGGGCGGGCCAGTCCTCGTTGCGGGCCGCGAGCATCCGCTCCGGCAGCGCGCGGCGGTCGGTGAACGCGAGGCTGAGGCGGTGCACCGTCAGCGCGCCCTGCGACGCGGTGCCCCCCGTCGCTTCGACGCGGAGCTGGGCGCGGTCCCAGGGCTCCTCCGACTCGAACACGTCGACGGCGACCTTGCCGCCGACGAAGCGGGTGTAACGGGGCTCGACGGGGCGGCCCCAATCACCGATCAGGAGCCACGGGGACCATTCACCGTCGGACCTGCGTCCCACGCGCACGTCCACGCGGAACCCGGCGCCGCCGGGCACGGCGACGTTCCAGCTCGGCAGGAGCTCCGTGAAGGGCGCGCTGCGCTCGACGATGCGCGAGGTGTACACGCCGCCCGGACTGTCGAGGCGCAACTGGCGCCGCTCGCTGTCGTGCCGTCCGCGCTCGACCTGGTCTCCGGGGGCGGGGTCGAGCGGCGCGAGGAACACGAAGCCGTGGAAGGGTTCCTGGAACGACGCAGCGAGGTCGCGGGCGCCGCACGCGGGCGCGCCAGCGGCGGCGGCGGGGTCGGGCGCGGTCGGGGCGGTGGCCTCCCGGCACGCGGCCAGGAACACCAGCGAAAGGAGGCTCAGCGGGGCCAGACGCAGCATCGTTCGGCGCACTTTAACGACTGCGGGGCTTGAAGCGGCTCGCGGGCAGGGGCTCGCCGCCGAGCTGGCCGCCTTCCAAGAGGAACAGGTCGACGGTCGCGCGGTCGCGGAACACCAGCGGGCCGTAACGGCGCTCGTCGCCCTCCGCGTTGCGCAGCTCGAAGAGGCGCGTCGAGCGCGGCAAGAGGCGCGCGGGGGCGTCCTTCGGCGCCCCCGAATACGGGCGCCAGTCCGAAAGGTGCAAGAGCGTCGCGTCCGGCGCGACGAAGCGGCCATCGAGGTTCTGCGTCAGGATGGCGAGCTCCGGCACACCGACGTCGGGGTGCACCCCGAGCAGGACCCGGCGCAGCGCGCCGGGTTCAACCTCCTCGCGCCAGAGGCGGATGTCGGGGGTGACGATCTCGAACCACTCGAGCTGGCGCGCGCGCGCTGCGAGGGGCGTGCGGCTGCGCCCCCGGTCGTTCGGATCGAGCAGCGCGTCGGGCAGCACGAGCACTTCGCCGCCGCCCAGGTCGAGCGCGCGCGCGTCGACGCCGGCGGCTGGTCCCCCGGCTGTGCTCCCTACTGTGGCGGCCTCGCGCGCGACGAGGCGCACGACGCGCAGTCGATCGGGCTGCTGCAAGAGGAGCAGGTCGTGGCACAGCGCGGCCCAGCCGTCGAGCTGCGCGCGGGCCTCCGCGAAGTCGGGGCCGACGAGGCGCTGCACGTCGCCCGATTTGAGCACCTGCCAGTAGCCGCGGCGGCCGTCGTCCTGGGGGCCGCGCATCTGGCTCTGTTTCACGCTGCCGTCCTGGTTCAGGGTCGCGCCGAAGACCCAGCCCGGCCCCTCGTCGAGGTACGAGAGCTCGGTGCGGCGCGCCTCCTGGGTGCCGGCCTCGCTGCGTGTTTCGACGTCGAAGCGCAGCGTGAACGAGCGCAATGCCGGGCGCCCGCCGAGCGCTCCGAGCAGCTTGCCGTAACGCGCCCGCGCGGCCTCCGAGACGTCGTCGGGCAAGCGGCCGGGCTCGGGCAGCTCGAGCGTTGCGGCTTCCCCCGGCGGGCGGGCTTCCTGCGGCGCGGGGTGGAGCGGCGGACCGAGCGCCAGGACCGGCTCGGCAGCGGGGAACCAGAGGGAGGCCAGAGACAGGGCGAGGGCGCGGTGGGCGGACATCGGGCGATCAGGGCGTGGGCGGCCCTCTGTAGACTCTACGCGCGGGCCGCACGAGCCTCGCAGAATCTCGTTCGAACGCGATGGGGGGCACGCCGAATCCTGAGTCCGATCCGCCGCCGCCGGAGGGCGACGTGCTCGACCGGGTGCCGCTGCGCGCCCTCGTCGGCCCGACGGCTTCGGGCAAGACGAGCCTCGCGCTGGAGCTGTGCCGCCAGAGCGGCGCCGAGGTGGTGTCGCTCGACTCGATGCTGGTCTACCGCGGGCTCGACATCGGCACCGCGAAGCCGACGGCCGCGGAGCGTGCGGCCGTCCCGCACCACCTGATCGACCTCGTCGAGCCGAACGAGCGCTTCGACGTGCAGCAGTTCCTCGCCGCGCTGCGCACGGCGCTCGTGGACCTGGAGCGCCGCGGGGTGCCCGCGTTGCTCGTCGGCGGCACGGGGTTCTACCTGGCGGCGGTGCTGCGCGGGCAGTTCGACGGTCCGCCGGTCGATGCGGAGCTGCGCAAGGAGCTCGAAGCGCGGGCGGTGGAGCTCGGACCCGAGCGGTTGCACGAGGAGCTCGCGGCGGTCGATCCAGCGAGCGCCGCGCGCCTGCACCCGCGGGACGTGCGCCGCGTCGTGCGCGCGCTCGAGGTCCAGCGACAGACCGGACAGCCGCTCAGCGCGTGGCAGCAGGAGTGGGGGGGCGAGCGCTCCGCGCGCGAGCGCCGTGCGCGCCTCGTCGGCCTCGAGCTCGGGCCCGACGAGCTCGACCGACGCATCCGCGCGCGCACCGCGGCGATGTTGGACGCGGGCTGGCGCGAAGAGGCCCTCGCCGTCCGCGCGGGCCCCGGCTTCGGCCCGACGGCCGTGCAGGCGCTCGGTTACCGCGAGGTGCTCGCGTGGGCCGACGGTGCCCTGACCCGCGCCGAAGCCGAAGCTGCGATCGCGCTGCGCACCCGCCAGTTCGCGCGCCGCCAGCGCACGTGGTACCGCAAGTTCGCCCTGTCCGAGGTGCCAGCCGACGCGCCGCTGGAGGAACGCTGCGCCCGCGCGTCGACCGCGCTCGAGCTCTGACACCAACCCAGCGCCTGGATCGTGCACTGGCCCCGAGTGCATCCTCCGAGCGTTTCGAGTTCGAGGACCCGCCGATCGAGTCCCTTGCGCGGCCATGGGTGGTTGTGCATTGGAATCGGCGGACATTGCGCCCCACGCGCGAACCCATGCCGCAGGTGTCGAAGGCGCTGAAGGACACCGAGGGCGCGCTGCTCAAGACCACGGACACGTGAAGCACGACGCACCGGCGATCCGGCGTGTGTAGCGCCATCGGCGTGGTGGCGGAATAAACTGTTCGCGGATGTGCTCGTGGGATGCTCGGGTATCCTGGAGGAACGAGGCCATGGTCACTGATACGCAACGAGGGAACGACAGGTGAAACAGCCGTATGGGCGCTTGGATACGATCCAGTTCGACATGCAACTGCGTGCGTTCTTGGCAGCGTTCAAGGGCGCGACGGAGCGCGCCTGGGCCAACCTGTCTCACGAGCTGACTGAAGAACTTGTGTTGAGCAGACGCTTCGTCGGGATCGTTCATCGACACGATACCCGCTGGGGGATACCGCTCACGCCGGCAGAGGTGTCTCGCGCAGAAGCCGTACACGGCCTGGCGTTTCCGAGAGACTATCGCGTCATGCTGGAGGTGCTTGGACAACTTGGGCCATTGGATGGCGTTGGCTTCAGTGGTCCGGCTGGCGAGTTGATCGTCTCCAAAAGGTGGCGGTTCCTTCATCCACTGCTCGAAGAGTCAAGTCTTCGAAAGACGCGAGTAGAGGTCTTCGAACACATTGTAAGCGACGCACCGGGCTGGCTTGTAGGGTCGCAGCCCGTCGATGGCTCTCTCTTGACGACCCGATTGCACAACTGGATGGCCGCCAATGGAGAATTGTGGCCACTCTACGGGCATCGTTCTCTGGTTTGCTCGGAACATGCGTTGAACTCGGTTGTCCTGTCGATCTACAACGCGAGCGATATTGTGGTGTATGGTAGGAACATCGTGGAGTACCTCATCAATGAGTTCGGGGAGTGGATCGACGACGAATTGATGGCGAAGGGGCAAGAATTGGCTGCGCTCTTGCCAACCGACGTCAATGGTTGGTCGGGCGCGTGGGATGACCGATAATCGAATGGATCGCCGGGAGTGCTGGCGAATCCCGGCGGCTCCAGGTGCTGGCCGTGTCAGGGCGCCGTGTGAGAAGGCCACCCGCGGCTCGGCCAATAGAACTACCTGAATGGGCAATATCGGCGCCATTGGAGAGTCTGACGTCGTATCCCCGCTGGCGATGACTGCGGCTTGATCCGGGTGAACTGTGGATTCTCTCTCCGTTTCATCGAAGAGTCGTCGATCCTGGTGGAGCTATCGCTGACGCTTGGACACCGGGGCGCGCGCGCGAGCGGCGCCCGGCGGTTCTGCGCTTCCCCTCGACGAGCGGCGTGCACCGACGATTCGATCGAGCAGTCGGTCGAGCGTCGTCGCGAGCGGGTCGTAGAAGCACACGATGAAGAGCATCGGGGCGGCGATCACGCCGAAGATCGCGGCGGCGCCGTGCCGCCCACCGGTGAGGAACGGATCGACGACGAAGTACGCGCCGATCGCCGCCAGGAGCGCTGCGCCTGCCAGGACCCACGGGGCCCACGCGCTGCGCGAGAAGATCCGTGCGCTCTCGGTCCGCGTCGTGCGCCTCGCGCGCTTCGTGCCCAGAGCCGCGCTCCAGCGCGCCAGGCGCAGCCCCAGGGCGAGGAGGATCGCCGCCGAGATCAGGAACACGACACCGCCCCCGGCCGACGCTCCGGAGGCGATGGCGGCTGCGACCAGGGCCCCACCGGCGAGCCCCACGACGATCACCAAGGGCAGGGCGCTCTCGACCCCGCGCCGGAAGCCCCGTGCCGAGCTCGAGCTCGCGCTCGCGGCCAGGCGTGCGGTCGACGGACCAGGCCCTCTAGGGCCGTCGCCCGGGTGCGGCCCAGAACGGGCGCGGCCCCGCCCGAGCGCCTGCTCGGGCGGGGCCGCGTCGTCTCGCGGGATGCGCTCGGGTGACGGTGGCATCCCCGAGCGTGGCTCACATGCGCGTGACCGTCGTGACGTCGTCGGACTGCAGGTCCGCCGCGTACATCGACGGCGTCTCCGAGGCGGTCAGCACGCCGTTGCCCGTCAGGGTGGCCGAGATGCCGCGCGAGAACTCTTCGCCGCCGCCCTGATCGAACGTGCCGATGAGCGAGTCGACCGGGATCGGGAAGAAGCCGCCGCCCGCGCCCGTGATCGCCCAACCGAGGAGCAGACCCTCGAGGTGGATGTAGCGGATGGGGTTCGGGAGGATCGAGTGCACCGGGCGCCCTTCGTAGAGCGTCGGGTCGTACTCCTGGAACGGGTTCTCGGGGTTGTCGTTCAGGAACAGGCGGCGCAGCGTCAGGTTGATGTCCTTCTTGCGCTGCCACTGGAAGTCGCGGTACGCGCCGTCGCGCTCCGCGTCGTAGCCGAGCACGTGGCGCGCGACGCGCGGGGGCACCGACTTGAAGTTCCAGTGGTCGTCGATGTCGCGGGCCGCGGACTGGCAACCCGTGCCGAGGAGCAAGAGCGCTGCGCTGGCGAGGGCCAGCTTCGGGAGCGCGGCGCGGCGGGGGGCGCGGCCGGCGGACTCGATCTCGTGGGGGAACGTCCTGGACATGGGGTGTGAAACGGGGGGGCCGGCGGACCGGCGGCGAGGGGACGGGGGATCGCTCCGCGTGGCCGAAGGCCACAGGGCGAGCCCGCCCCGATCTGGGGGGAGAGCCCGGATTCTCCGGACCGGGGGCCGCCGTGTCCAGTGCCGACCTGCGATATGCGGCGCCGGCGCGTGCGGGATGGGGTCGCGCTCGCCTATTCTGGGGGCCTCCCGCCTCGGCCCAAGGATCCCAGCCCGCGTGACGAACCGCCTCCGCGCCGCCCTGTACGGGGGCTCCTTCGATCCCGTACACCGGGGCCACGTCGAGACCGCGCGGCGCGCAGAGCGGGTGTTCCAGCTCGACCGGGTCCTCTGGGTGCCCGCCGCGGAGCCGCCCCACAAGCGCGGGCGCGAGCTCGCCCCCGGCCCCTTCCGGCTCGCGCTGCTGTACCTCGCCACGGCCGAGCGGGCCTCCTGGGACGTCAGCGAAGAGGAGCTCGCCCGCGAGGGCCCCTCGTACACCTACGACACCGTGCGCGTCGCCCCGCGCCTCTTCGGGGTGGCCCGCGAGGAGCTCGACCTGCACCTCATCATCGGGAGCGACAACCTGCCGGGGCTGCCCCAGTGGTACCAGGCGCACGCGCTGCTGGACCTCGTGCAGCCGATCGTCGCGTGGCGCGACGGCGACCCCGACGCGCTCCTGCGCGAGGTCGCGCCGGCCCTCGCCCCCGAGCACGTGCGCAAGCTCGAGCGCGGTTTCCTGCGCCTGCCGCCGCTGCCCGTGAGCTCGAGCGAGGTGCGCGCGAAGCTGGCGCGCGGCGAGGACTGCTCGGAGCTCGTCCCGGACCTCGTCCTGGACCTCATCCACGAGCACGGGGCGTACGGCTGGCCGCAGCCGACCGGGGTGCGGCGCGATCCGCTCGGTGGTCCCGGGCGCGGGACCGGAGGCGTCGGACCCACCGACGACGACGACGACGACGAAGATGACGACCCGCGCCTCCACCGCGGCCCGGGGACCGGCCATGCCTGACGTCGGCTCGCCGTTCGTCGCGCTCGCCGTCGCCGCGGCGGCCACGCCGATCCTCGCCCGCCACGCGCTGGCGAGCGGGTGGATCGACCGCCGCGAGGGCGCCGAGGAGCGCAAACCGAGGCGCTCGCCTGTGCCGCTGGTCGGCGGGGCCGCGCTCGCGCTCGCGCTCGCCGCGTGGGACCTCTCCGGGGGCAGCGGCTTGCCTTGGCCTGCCCTGCTCGGCGCGCTCGCGCTCGGCGGGGTCGACGACCTCGTGCCGGGGGGCCTCGCGCCGCGGCACAAGCTGTGGGGCCAGGCCGGCGTCGCGCTCCTGCTCGCGCTGTTCCCGGGGGCGGCGGGGGTCGCGGGGTTCTTCGACCACGTCGCGCTCTTCATCGTCGCCATCGTCGCGATGAACGCCGTCAACACGTTCGACAACGCCGATGGCGCGGCGACGACGCTGTGCCTCGCGGCGCTCTGGCCCCACACCGGCGCGCGCGCCGCGCTGCTCGGGTTCCTGCCGTTCAACCTCTTCCTCCGGCGCCAAGGCGCCCATGGAGAGCGTCCGCCGCTGGCGATGCTCGGGGACAGCGGCAGCCACCTGCTCGGGGTCATGGTGGCGGCCACACCCGGCGCTGAGCCGCTGCTCCTCGTGCCGCTGCTCGACCTCGGGCGGCTCGCGCTCGTGCGCGAGCGCCTCGGTCGACGCCCATGGGAGGGCGACCGGCGCCACCTCGCGCACCGCTTCGAGGCCCTCGGCCTCGGTCCCGTCGCGGTCGCGGGCTGCCTGCTCGGGCTGCTCCTGCCCACGTGGCTCGCTGCGCGCATCGGCGCAGGCAGCTTCATGGTGCCGCTCGGGGCGCTCGTGACCCTCGTGCTGTTCCTCGTCGCCCTCCAGGTGACCCCGGACCCCGACACCCTTGCTCCCGAGGACCCGAGCGCGGATCATGGTCCGCCCTGACGGCGGGGGGCCGGGCCTGACCCCGCCGCTCCGCCGTCGACCACAACGCCCGTGACGTATCCCCTCACCGCGATCCTCAGCGACCTGCACGGAAACCGCCCCGCGCTCGAGGTCGCCCTCGCCGACGCCCGCGCCCGCGGCGCGCGCCGCTACGTGTGCCTCGGCGACATGGTCGGATACGGTGCGGAGCCGCGGGCGTGTCTCGACGCGGTGATGGCGCTGTGTGTGCCCGCGCCGCGCGATCCCGCCGGCGGCAGCCTCGCGCCGGGGTTGTGCCTGAAGGGCAACCACGAGGACGCGCTGCTCTTCAGCGCCGACGACTTCAATCCGAAGGCGCGCGCGGCGATCGAATGGACGCGTGACGAGGTCAACCGCGACCCCGAGCGATGCGACGCGTACTGGGACTTCCTCGGGCGCCTCGATGCCTCGGCGACGGACGAGCGCGCGATGTTCGCGCACGGCTCGCCGCGCGAGCCCGTGCGCGAATACGTGCTGCCGCGCGATATCCGCGACGCCGCGAAGATGCGCGCGCTCTTCCAGCACATGCAGCGGCCGGTGTGTTTCATCGGCCACAGTCATGTGCCCGCGGTCTACTACGAAGACGGCAGCTACTTCCTGCCGAAGGGCACGGAGGGACCGTACGAGCTCGGCGACCTCGCGCAGAACCGCGCGTTGGTGAACGTCGGCTCGGTGGGGCAACCCCGCGACGGGGACCCGCGCCTCTCGTACGTGCTGTTCGACGGCGACCACGTCACGTTCGTGCGCTGCGAGTACGACGTCGAAGCGGCCGCGGCCGCCATCCGCGGCGTGCCCGAGCTGCCGGAATACCTCGCCGAGCGCCTCGCCCTCGGCCGTTGAGCGCGGTCCCTCTCTTCTGTTTCTGTCTGCAATGAGCCTCGAAAAGCGTCTTCCGCTCGCGCTCCTCCTGTCCTTCGTCGTCCTGTTTGCGTGGCCGTTCCTCACCGGGGACGCCCAGCGCGCGGCCGAGGAGGCTGCGCGGAGCGAGCGAGCCGAGCAGGGCACCTCCGGCGTGGACGCCACGGCGCAGGGGCTCGAGGACGTGTCGGCGACTGCGCCAGC
>CAYOBN010000048.1:29707-37795 GCA_964402175.1 uncultured Planctomycetaceae bacterium
CGGCAGCGAGACCTCCGTCCCCGAGGTCGAAGCAGTCGTCGGTGACCTCACGGCGGGCGCTCCCGATTGGGAGGAGTGGGTGACCTTCGGCACCCCGGGTGAGCGCGGCTCGCTCTTCGCGCGCTTCAGCGCCGCCGGGGGTAGCCTGCTCGAGGTGCGCAGCGGCGAGTACTGGACCCGGCGCGACCTCGACGAGGCGGAGCGCGCGGGCCTCGAGCACCGCACACCGATCCTCGTGCCGGTGCGCTTCCTCGACCGCGGCGTCGACCGCACGAAGGGTTCGCTCACGCTCGCACCCAGCGCGTCGGCGCGCGGCCTCGCGCCCGAGGACCTCGATCGCGTCAACTGGCGGCACGAGCGGCTCGCCGACGGCGGCGTGCGCTTCGTGTATCCCACGCCGAGCGGCGTCGTGTTCACGAAGGAGTTCCGGCACCGCGCTGGCACGAACCACATCGAGGTGCGCCTCGGGCTCGAGAACCAGAGCGCGCAAGGTCCGGCCGGGCAGCGGGTGCGCTTCGTGCTCACCGCCGCCGAGGCCGTCCCGCCGGAGTCCGAGGACAAGTACTACGTCGAGCCGCGCGGTGTGGCGGGGCACGTCGAAGACGGCCTGGAAGAGGTCCAGCGGGCGTACGACGGCCGCGGCGTCGCGAAGGTGCTCTACACCTCGGGTCGACCCGGTGAGATCACGTTCCTCGGCAGCCACAGCAAGTACTTCGCGGCGCTATTGCGGCCCGCGGACACGAACGCCGCGCGGTCCATCGTCGAAGCGAGCGCGCGCCCGGTCTTCGACGGTGTCTTCGCAGCCCAGCAGCCGGAGAAGCGCGCCGAGGGCTACCGCTACGTCGCGGCCGACGCGGTGCTCGAGCTCACCGTGCCCCAGGTCGGCGGCCGCGCCGAGTGGGACTACGTGCTCTACGTCGGTCCGAAGAGCGCCGACCATTTCGAGCCCGAGGACGAGGCGTTCGAGCAGATCCTGCGCGAGGACCTCGGCTTCTTCGACGGCGTCGCGGGCCTCATCCTGAAGCTGCTGCGCTTCCTGCACAGCATCGTCGGCAACTGGGGCGTCTCGATCATCCTTCTGACGATCCTCGTGCGCAGCGCGCTGTTCCCGCTCAACCGACGCATGCAGACGTCGATGGCGCGGCACGGCACGAAGATGAAGCGCATCCAGCCGAAGATCGACGCGGTGAAGGAGAAGTACAAGGACGATCCCAAGCGGCTGCGCGAGGAGCAGGCGAAGATCATCCAGCAGGAGGGCGCGATCCCGCCCCTCGGCGGTTGTTTGCCGCTGTTCATCCAGATCCCGATCTTCTTCGGCCTCTTCAGCGCGCTGCGGGTGGCGTTCGACCTGCGCCAGCAGCCCTTCATCGCTTGGATGAAGGACCTGTCGCAGCCGGACAAGCTGATGCGCCTCGGCGCCGACCTCTGGGTGATCGACATGACGTACCTGAACGTCCTGCCGATCCTGATGGTCGTGCTCTGGATCGCGCAGCAGAAGGTCATGCCGAAGCCGACCGATCCGCAGGCCCTGCAGATGCACAAGATGATGATGTGGATGCCCATCATCTTCGGGGTGTTCCTGTACGACTACGCGGCGGGGCTCTCGCTCTACATGATCACCTCGTCGCTCTTCGGCATCGCCGAGTTCACCGTGATCCGCCGGATCTGGCCGCTCGACGACCGCGAGCAGCCGAAGAAACAAGGCGGCTTCCTGGCGAAGCTCGCGGAGCTTCAGGAGCAGGCCCAGAAGATGCAGCAGCAACAGCAGCAGCAGGGCCGCGGCGGCCAGAAGCCGGGCGGCTCCGGGAAGAAGGGCAGCGGCCGCTGACCCGCGATGGCGCGCGCGCGCGGCACGACGATCGCGGCGCTGGCTTCGCCGGCGGGCGGGGCGCGGCGCGCGGTGCTGCGGGTCTCCGGCCCCGCGGCGGCCGCGATCGTCCGCGCGACGTGCTCGGTGGCGGGTGCGCCGCTGGAGTTGACGGTCCGCGGCGTGTGCGCCGCGGACTTCGCGGACGGCGTGGGCATGTTGCCGGTCTGGGTGCTCTGGTTCCCGGGGCCCGCGTCGTTCACGGGCGAAGACGTCGCCGAGCTGCACCTCCCCGGCGCCCTGCCTTTGCAGCAACGCGCCCTCGAGCGCGTGCTCGCTGCGGGGGCCGTGCTCGCCGAGCCCGGTGAGTTCACGCGCCGCGCCTTCACGCACGGGCGCCTCGATCTGTCCCGCGTGGAGGGTGTGCTCGCCCTCGTCGAAGCGCGCACACACGGGGAGCGACGGGCGGCGACGGCGCTCCTCTTCGGGGGGCTCGAGCGGCGCCTCGCGAGCGTGCGCGAGGCGCTCGACGGCGCGCGCGCGCTGGTCGAAGCGAGCCTCGACTTCGACGAATCGGACACGGGCCACGTGCCGCTCTCGGAGGTCGAAGCGGAGCTGGGTGTGGCTCGGGCTGCGCTCGACGAAACGCAGCTCTTCGAGGGCCGACGCGAGCGCCAGCGCGCGGAGGCGCGCGCAGTGCTGGTGGGGGAGCCGAACGCGGGCAAGAGCCGCCTCTTCAACGCGCTGCGCGCCCGTTATGGCCTCGCGCACGAAGCGGCGGGCGCCGAGGAGCAAGCGCTCGTCGCCGACGTGCGCGGGACGACCCGGGACACGAAGGTCGCGCTGCTCGCCCTCGGCGAGCGGCGCATCGCGCTCGTCGATACCGCGGGCCTCGAGCTGCAGCCCGCACCGCAGGCGGATGCCGCGACCGAGCCAGAGGTGCAGGCAGAGGAGCGCACCCTCGCTGCCCGTGCGGCGGCGGACATCCTGTTGTGGGTGGTCGACGCGCGCTCACCCGAGCTGACTTCGGAGCGCCACGCAGCGCGCTCGCTCGGCGGGACGACGGCGCCGGTCATCCTCGTGTGGAGTCAGATCGACCTGCGGGTTCCACCGGCGGCTTCGGCCCCGTCGCCCTCGGCGGGCCTGCGGACCCCGCTCGCAGCGAGCGTGGCGACCTCTGCCGCGACGGGGGCCGGCCTCGGTGCGCTCGCCGAGGCCCTGTCCTCTGCCCTCGGCGACAGCGCCGCGCGGGCGCCGCGCGCCCTCGACCTGGCGGCCCGCACCCGAGAGCGCCTCGCCGCCGCCCAAGCCGAGCTCGACCGCGCCCAGAGCGCCCTCGCCGACGACGCGCCCCTGGACCTGATCGCCCAGCACCTGCGCGATGCGACGGGAGCCCTCGACGCCCTCTCCGGCCGCACGACCCCCGAGGACCTCCTGGACCGGATCTTCGCGCGCTTCTGCCTCGGGAAGTGAGCGTTCCAAAGGGGGCGTCGCTCGCGCACGTCGGACGCTTGCAGTCCGTAACCCCGCGTCGCGCCCGACGGAGCTCACTGCAGGTCCACGGCGACCGCGTCCGAGACGCGGCTCGTGGGGTTGCCCGTCGCGGTGTCGGTGTCGCGGTACCAGACCTGGAAGTGCTGACGGCCGGGTTGGTCGAGGAACACAGCGGGGGCCTCGGACATGCCGCGCGAGTCCGTCACGGCGGCGCGCCGCATGACCGGGGGGCCGAGGCAGAGGGTGCCGAGGCCTCCGGCGGGTAGCGGGAATGACCCAGGAACGGGGCTGCGCAGCCACACGACTGTCGCCTGGGGAGGTAGGTCCCAGGCGACCAGATGGCGGTGTTCGGAGTCGGTGTAGGTCGAACCCAGGTATTCGATCGTCGGGTCGGAACCGAACGAGGTCGGTGGGCCGTCGCAGGTCACGGTCGAGCGGACGAGGGGGAGGATGAACTCGTACTGTTGGTATTGGCCCGGTGCTTGCGTCGTAAAGCTCGTTATCGTTGCGAAGGACCCTTCGGGATCGCAAGGATAGAGCCTCGTTGAGAGGGTGGAGGGATCGCTGACTACATCGCCGTTGAACCGGTCCGACCTTGGCTGGTACACCAATTGGCTCCCGATCACGGGATACACGGCCATGTCAAGGAGCGGTGTAGGGGGCGCCTCGGCCAGGAAGACGGCTCGGCCGTGATCGGTCAGCGCGGCTCGGCGGATATGGCGCACAGTTCTACCCCCAGTGTCAAACCCCGGAGCACCGCTGCGCCACACGAGTTCGCCGTCCACGACGATGCCCTGCTCTGGACCTGTGATCTGGACTTGTGCGAGCCAACTCCCGTTGGCATTTACATCCCCCGAAAGCACGGTTTCGACCAGGTGGCCAGCAGAGCCGAGCAGGTCCCCATCGCGCAGTACGATCTGGCCATCTAGCCAAAGCGCGGTGGACTGCGGACCCGCTCCACCAACCCCAACAACCGCAAGCAAGTGGCCATTCTGGCTGACCTGGTGGTGTCCAAATGCATTCACGAAACCACCGATCGACGGCAAAGCATCGAGCATTTCGAGACGCAGTTCCTCGTTCAGAATACCGCCCTGGCCGTCGGTCTCGATTCGAACAAGCCCTTGGCGTTGGGCGGTGTTTCCGTTTCCGAACGAGGCTGTCAGCGCCACAAATCGCGTCGAACGAAAGGACGGCCCGCTGAATGACAGGTATTCACCACCTGGCAGAATCGTGAAAGGAGCAGGTCGGCCCCTCCAAAGGAGTGCTCGTGTTCCAAACACAATAACAGCGTTCGTTGGTGTCGAGAAGGGGGCGAGTGGATCGCCGCAACGGACGAGCACGAACGGTGGTCCGAGTGTGGCTGCGAAGAGGCCTGTCCCGGAAGTCCACATTACCGGATCGAGGTGTGTCGTGCTAATGAGCTGATCGCCCACTCCAACGATCCGTCTCTCGCGGTGGAATACGTCGGTGTGGTACGGCGTTGTCGAACGATTGACAGTGACCGTCAAGTGTCCTCGGGAGTCGCAGACGGCTAACGTGGAGTACGACAGGTGGCCAGAGGGCTTTGGGTAGGGCCCAGGTCTCGGAACTGCCCGCGCAAAAGCGAATGGATCACGGCTCTGGTTGGCCATCCCGGTAGAGCAAGTCAGAAGAGCTCCAACGAAGAGGAGGCTGGCAAAAACCGAGAGCCGCATGTGTGTCCTCGCTGTTCTTCAGTCCGGGATGATACGGTAGATTTTGCCGTTTCCGATCACATTCGAGGGGAACGTGACATCGACGTGGATGAGCAAGAGTTCGCCGTTGCTGTTGGTGCCGATGCCGTGGAGCTCGCCGTTGCCGAAGACCCCGTTGAGGTTCAGGTCGTTTGTATGGTCGATCAGGTTCAAGCTTGAAGGAGCTGTTGCCGTTGGAATCGAGATCGCATAGTTTGGGGGTGCCCCCTGGACTAAGTTGGACCAGAGGACGTAGAAGTATCGACCCGCCAACGTTGGATGTTCAGGCCTACGATAGACCCGCCCTGCGATGAGTGCTCCCGAGTGGACGTCGGGCGGCATCGGATTTGGGAGCGCCGGGTTCGGTACAGCCCAGTAGGGCGGAATTGAATTGAAGTTCCCCGGTGGCGGGCATGGACTCGCTAGGCCACATGGCCTGTCTTCGTCGCCTTGAACGTTGGGGTCGCCTTCTCTCCAAGGCCAGCCAAAGTTCAAGCACGCCGCTCCTGGGCACAGACCTCCCCCTGTCGCTGGGAAGACGTGGAGGTCGCCCGGCCGATCACTGCCCGTGTCGCAGAGCCAGATGTCCCCGCAACCGATGCCGCTGTTCGGATCCCCGAGGTCCACGCTGCTGCCGAATGGGTTGCGTAGCCCCTTGGCCACGATTTCAGGCAACGGCGCGGGCAGTGGGACGGGGTTGGGACCCGGGCTGTAACCGATCGGAAAGCGCAACAACTTGCCTTCGAAGAAGCTGTCGTCCTGCGCGCGCTCCATGTTGGCGCCGTTGCCTAGGCCTCCACACGCGCAATTGATGGACCCGACAGAGCCGTCGGGCATGGGTACGTAGAGGTAGTAGTCGTGGGGCCCCGAGGCCGTCGGCCTCGGGTCGAAGAACAAGCCTCCACTGCAGTGTTGCGCGGTCGAGTTCACGAACGGGTACACGAAGAAGTCTTGTCCGCTCGCTGCATCGGCAACGGTTGTACCCATCGGCACGGCGTAACGCCGGACGACCACCTCGAGTTCATTCTGGATGTTCACACGGTTGAAGCGCACGAACATGAACCTGAAGTTGCGTCCGAGCTCGAAGTCGGGGTGATAGGCGAGCCCTGTCAGGCCGTTGTGGTCCTGGCGGGAGGATCCGGGGATGTAGGCTGCTGGACCCTGCCCGGGCAACGGATTGGCGAGGTCGAGCACGACGTTCATCACCGGTGTCGCAGGCATCTGCGGCGGGGGAGGCGGCGGAGTGACCGGCGTTGCGATCCACGAACGAATGCGCGCCGTTCCACGCTCGCACGCCACGAGCAGATTGGCGTTCCCTGGGAACGAGGTCACGCAGGCAGGCGTGTCGAGGGGCGCGCCCTGAAGCTCGACCAACTGCAACTGCGCGTGGACGTCAGCGGACGTCGTGGCGAGCGCGAGCCCAACTCCGGAGAGCACCCGCGTCAGGCGCGAGTGAGTGAGTGAGTGAGTGAGTGAGTGAGTGAGTGTCTCATGGTGTGGCAGGACCGAGCGCGAGGTGCACGACCCTGGTGCAAAAGGTCGCAGTTGACGGCGGCGGTGTCAAGGGGCTTCGTCCGAATTCGAGGTCGCGGAGCAGCACTGCGGAGTCTGCGAGAGGGGCTAGGAGCGAATCCCGCGCGGCTTCCCTGACCGTAGGTGCACAGCGACCGCACCCGGAGCAGGGCTTGTCGGGTTGCCCGTCGCGGGGGCGGTGTCGCGCGCCGCGCACTGGAAGTGCTGACGGCGGGGCTGGTCGAGGATCAAGGCGAAGCCCCCGGACCTTTCGCGTGAGTCCCTCACTGCCGCGCGCGGCAAGAGTGGGGGACCGAAGTCGAGGTCCGGAGCTCGACCACGCGGCCGCGCGCGTCAGTTCGGTGCAGCCAGCAGTTCGAGCCCTTGGATGGTGATGGACTGCCAGTTCGCGATGGAGCCTTCGTACACGCTGCAGACGAGGGTGAACGGGCGCGTTGGGTCGAAGCGGGGAGGCGCGAGGACACACGACCCGCGGGCTTCGACGGAGATCGGCGGTGAAGCCTCCTGTTCGAGGCGGACTGCGTGGCAATGCGATCCGGTGTACGGATCACCGACCTGGATGCGGACGATCCCGCGAGACCGCGCTCGGCTCGACGTAACGGGCTCGCGGACCTCGGAGGACGTGCGATGCTCGCGGTACGTGGTGCCTTCGGGGAAGCGGTAGTGCGCTGCGTAGGTCGAGGTATCGAGTGTGTCCACGAGCGTCGGCTCAGGGCACTCTGCGCTCGCGAACGAGTCGTCACCGAGCGGCTCGAAGGGGAGCTCGATCGCCTCGAAAGCACGGTCGAGGAACTCTGCCAGGGAGACGAGGTAGACGTAGAGGTTCTCGGGTTCCAACACTCCGATGGGCCGGCGTCCCTGGAACGTCATCTGATGCAGCTCGGCGAGGGACGGCGCGCCCGAGCGGAAGACGTGCTGTTCCTGCGTGCCCTTCGTCGCGAGGCTGACACGACCCTCGAACCTCGTTCGGAGCCCGGTGCCCGCGAGGGTGAGCTCCGCCGCGGTGTCCTCGACGTGACTCGTGTGCGGCCCGAGGCCGAGGCTCTCGAAGACGTCGCCGGCCCGCGCCGCGACCTCTGCCAGGTCGACGTAGTGGATCGGACCTGTACCGCAGATCATGAACGTCCCCGACGTGGGCGGCAGGGGCGGCGGCGCCTCGCCCAGGACGTGGACGCGGAAGTCCTGTGGAGCGACGTCCGCTGGTCCCGCTGCGTTCAGAACCCGCAGAAGCCGGTCGATGGACGCGTCTCGGTCGTAGACACCGACGGGCGAGATCAACGGGCTCTGGAGCGGGCGCGCCTCGCGCTCCTTGCATGCGGCGAGCAAGGCTACGCAGCAGGTGAAGCGTAAGGCGACGCGAGCGAGGCGCGGAATGGTCATCGGAATCGGTCGGAGGGCGAGGTGCCGCTCGAGCCGCAAAGGGGGGACGAGCCGTACACGTAGACGTCGCGGCACCACGAGACGTTGGAAGAATCGGCGGATTCCGGGCCTTCGGGGACGCACCCCATCGCAGCCGTGACCGCGTCCCCGTTACGGCACGAA
>CAYOBN010000049.1:0-37653 GCA_964402175.1 uncultured Planctomycetaceae bacterium
AACCAGCGCGCGCAGCGCGCGCTGGTTCGCCAAGTCGTACCTGGTACCGGTCGACGCTCACTGCACCTCGAACGTCTCGCTCAGCATCTGCAGCAGCTCCGGCCCTTCGTCGTCGTGCTCACCGTCCTCGGGGTAGTCCTGCAGCATGACCGTGACCGTCTTGTCACCGCACCGGACAGCAAAGCCATGCAGCTCGATGTCCGTCTCGAGCGCATCGAAGTAGAAGCGCCCCTTGAGGCCTGTCCGCTCCGTCCCCTTGGTGGAGAACCACCACGTCTCGAACTCGGGATCCTCGATGGCGAGGAAGCTGGCCGTGTCCAGCATCTGCTGGCGCAGCACTCCCTCGGCCTCCGGGCTGTCGATCTCGGTGATGAACAGCGTGCAGTCTGCGCCGTCCAAGGTCCACATCGGCACGTCATCGCTCTCGTCGTACTCGAAGCCCATGTCCCGCGGGAAGCGGAACGCGACCCCGGCCGCAGCGAAGCGCCGCGTCGGCTCGACTGTGACCTTGGCCTCGACCCGACGGCCGCCGACTTCGACCTCGAACGCGGTCCCTTCGGCGACGGTATAGCGACGCCCGCCCAGCTCGAGTGTCAGCTCGAGGGGCGGTACGTCCCCAGGATCCGGACGGTGACTGAGGCCCGCGGCCAGCGCGAGCGCCGGAACGAGCAGGGCCCTCACGGCGTTTGCGTGTCGCTGTCCGCCGGGCAGACCATGTCACGGTCGTAACAGACGTCCGGCGCGAAGCAGTCGGGCCCTTGCGGGCAGACGACCTCGCGGTCCCCGCACGCGGCCGGGTCGAAACACCCGCACGACTCGGCGGAGCGCGGAGAGCGGGTCAGGGCAAAGGCAGCGGCGCCCAGGGCGAGCGCGGCGACCACCGGTACAAGGGCTCGTTTCGACATGCCTCCACGATAACTGGGCCATGCCGATCTGGGGAGCGCCCAGCCAAGGGCCCCGAATGCGACCTCTATGGACTCGCGGGGTCGCCAATCGGCACCCTCGCGGCCATGCCGAACCTTCGCTCGTACGTGGCCGCCCTGGCCTGCACCCTCCCCGTTGCCGCCGCCCTCCAGCTGCACGCTGACCGGCGACCGCTCCCCCTTCCGCCCCACGAGCGCCAGCCGCTCGGGCACCCCGACGAGGGCGCAGCCGCGATCCTCGCCCGCCTGTCCCCGGACGACGAGCGGGCCGGCGACACCATCTTCCTCGCCTCGCTGACCCGTTGGGAGCACCTGCCCCCCTTCGACCCGACCCTCGCGCCGGGCGAGGTCGAGCTCGCACCCACGCCCCTCTACTGGGCGCCCCGCGAGCCCGGCCGCCTGCACGCCGGCCGCCGCTCGGACTGGCCCGCGGCCGTCGAGCACCTCTTGATCGAGCGCGCCGCGCAGCGCTTCCAGCGCTCGAGCGAGCCCTATGGCCTCTCCCTGGCGCCAGGCGCCCCATGGCCGAAGGGGACCCGAGCCTTCCGCACCGTCCTCCCGGGCGGCCTCACCCTCTACGCCCTCGAGCACCCGGCGATCCCGACGGGCCCGAGCGCCCTCTCGCTCGTCCTGTACGACCCGCACACGGACCGGACCTCGCCCGCCCCCCTGACCCTGACCCGCCGCTGGACCCACGCCGGCGGCACGGGCCCCAAAGCCTGGACCGCGGACCTGAACGGCGACGGCCGCCCGGAGCTGGCCTTCCTGGCGACCTTCCACAACGGCACCGACATGAACGCCACGGGCCGCGCCTGGCTCACCTTCGACGAAGACCTGCGCCTCTGCCTCGACCGCTACACCGCGCACGAGGAGCCCTACACCGTCGACTCCCACGGCGGCGCCGGCCTCGTGCGCGTGCGCCTCATCCGCACGCCGGACGGCACCCTGCGCGAGGACGGCTGGTTCGAGAACCCGGCCTTCCAATTCACCCCCCGCCGCGTCCCCGCCGCCCTCATCACGGAGCTCGCCGCCCAGATCGCCGCCGACGAGCCCCTACTCGAGCCTCTGCCCAGCGTCCGCTGACCCCTAGTCCGCGCTGACAACCACCTGCACGGGCCCCCGATTCGCGACATTGAAGGGCCCGCGCCAATCCTCTTCCCCGCCGAGCCGCACCATGTACGCCCCGGCGGGAATCCCGGCGTACCGCCGCCCATCCACCCCATCGCTGATCTCCACGCCGCCGTGCGCGAGCAATCCGGCGTCTTCGAGCCCGGTGCCGACGTGCCGAATCCCTGCGATCGTGTGACCGGGTGACGAGAAGGTGCAGATCGTGCGCTGGGTGATCGGAATGGTCACACGGCCGGGGGTGATGGGAACGGGGGTCTTGGGGGACCAGAGGCCGTCCCAGAGCAGTTCGAAACACGGCGCCCCGGCCGCGTGCCACCTCATGCTCGCGCCGCCGCCATCCTGCCGGGTCGTGTACTCCGTGAAGAATTGATTGGTGACCCCACCCACGATCGCAAAGCGCCAGCCCGCGAGTGGAGACCCAGTCGCGGTATCCATCAACTCGATCTGCGACTCGACCACTTGGCCGAGGGAGACGGTGACCTCCCGAGCGGTCCTAGTATCGACCGCGACAGGAACGTCCGCCGCGAGCACCTGGGTCGCAACCGGCCCACTGAAGCCGCCAATGTAGAACTCGGTCTCGCTCTGATGGGGCAGCAGGATACGGCCCTCGTCGTCCAGCTCTCCGCCGGTCGGTGTATGAAAGAGCGCCTTACGACCGCTGGCAAAGAGCTCTCCCTCCGTGATCCGCTCACCGGGCAGCGCCTCGAAACTCAGGTACGTCCGATGTGACCCAACTTCGATCGTCACCTGATTCACCTTCGCCGCCTCAACGACCGCGTGGTGTCGCCCGATCGCATCCACGGTCCGATCCGGTCGATGAACACCGACATCGACCCAAAGGTCGCCGGCCTCGAACATGTCGAGCGTTGTCTCCTTGTCGAGGTCTGCGAAGTCGGAGACGAATGCGTCGTAACCCAGGCTCGATGCGAACTGCATCACCAATACTGGGCGCTTCGAACCTTCGATCGCACCCATCACGCGAAAAGCGACCTCCTCGGCTCCCCCCACGCGTACCGCGATGCCGTTCTCCTGCTCGCTGTCGGGCCCTTCGGTGAAAAGCGCCGAGACTTCGAGCGACCCGTGGCAATGAACCGTGACCGCCCGATCGACACCACTCCGCCACGGCAACTTGGCGGTCCAATCCGGCTCGACCTGTACCTTGTGCGATCCGCCGAGAAGTGACACCTGGAACTCCTCGTGGTCCATTCCGTCGCCCCCGAGTAAGTGCACGATAAGAACCGGCAGAGCTTCAAGTTCAAAGACCCGCTTACCCTTCTTCCAGTCCTCCACCTCGAGAACCAACTCTCGCTCTACATGTGCGGGCGAACTAACGCTCACCAAGTAATCCGCGACGGGTATCGCGAAAGGTCCGAGGATGCCCTGCTCATTCACCGTGAACTCGTATTCGGCGGTCTCGATGCCTTCGGCAGCGGCCTTGCCGCGGAACCGCAGGACGGCTCCGCTGATTCCCACTCCCGTCTCAGCGTCGACGATATGCCACTCAGGCATTTCGGTCGCAGCATCTTCTTCGGCACCCTCAGCGTGTGTTGACTCGACGTCCTTCGTTTCCTCGGTAGCCTCAGTACTTATCGATTCGCGTGCATTCGACTTCACTCGTGACGAACGATCCCGCTCAGGGTCTGTTCCGTTTCGCTGAGTGTCGAACAAAGGACCTGCGGCTACGATGGCTTGAGCGTTTTCCTGACGCGATTGGTTGGCCGCTTCGTCGGCTTGCTCATCACTCGACGTTACGAGGATGACGACCGAGAGTACGACGCCAGCGATCACTGCGAGTCGGGCACGACTGCGCCGCTTTGCGGTGGACAACACTTGAATCACGGCCCCGGGGGCTGGCTTGGCGCACCAGCTTGCGTGCGAGTTGTAGTACGGTGCGCCTTCCTTGGTAGCGACCCAACCCCTCCCTGTACCTGCTGTGGCACTACTGATGCCGGCGATTGCGGACGGGGGCTGGCGTGAGCACTGGAAGCGAGCACGGCCACAGCTCCGATGGTCAACAAGCATGCAACGCTGTACCAGCGGTTCATGCGCGAGCCTCCTCGACCAGCCGTGGTAGCATGGCCGCACGGCGACCAAGTGCGGTGAGCCGCATCGCGATTCGTTCCCTGAGACTCTTGTCGCTTCCTAGGTACCGCCTCCTCAGGATTCGATCAAGGACACCCTCAGAGTCATTGCCGCGTAATTCGCTCCAGGCACTGACGGCATATTCGAACTCCGCGGCTGATCCATGAACCAGGGCTTGTATCGCAAGCGTCGCGGCTGCGCTCGGACCACTGTCCTCAAGGGGGGCCTGCAATGCGGAACGACACGCTTCGATACTCTCCAACGGGCGACCAGTCCGTGCTGCCGTGACGGCCAACCCAACCTGAGCGTGCTCGCGGAGGGTTCGTTCCCTTGATTTCGCCCAAGTCTCACGGAAGAGAGACTCGGCACTATGCATTTGGCCACCTGCGAGCCAAGCATTGGCTTGTAGCAACGCAGCGAACCCATCAGGGGCCAAGCTCATGAGCGCGCTCGCCTTCAGGATTGCTTGGCGCGCAATAGCACCAGAGCCGCGCCGAGCCGGCTCGGTTTCCCATATTCCGGCACGTTGCATCGAGAGCTGGACCAATTCACGAGTCACATTGCGCAACCGATCGACAACCACCCCCCGCTCCACCTCCCGCAGCGCGCGCGGATCGCGCCACACAGGTCGAGTCCAGAGCACCCCCTCGCGGTTGTGCTCGTCCAGGAGGGCGCTCGGGCTCACTGCGCCTGCGCCTCCAGGGTGCGGCGGACGAGGGAGCGCCACAGGTCGTTGAAGCGGGCCCAGGCTTCCGGGGCCAAGTCGCGGGTGCGGCCCGTCTGCAGCAGGCGGCGGGCCTCCAGCGCGAGGCGGCGGTCCGCTTCGGGCAGGGCGTCGAAGAGCGCGTGGGCGTCGGGGCCCAGGTGGTCGTGCACGCCGAGGGCGGCGGCGACGCGCTGGTGGTGGCGCTGCCAGGCTGCGTGCTCGCGGGGCTCGGCGGCGCGGTTGCTGTCGCGCGACTCGGCCAGCGCGGTGGTGAGGTGAGCCTGCAGCCACGCGTCGAGCTGCTCCTCGGCCTCCGGCACCGCGCGCAGCGCAGCGGCCAGGTGGCGCGCACAGCGCAGCGCGACGACGTCGACCGGGACCCAGCGCGCCGCGGCCTCGAGGGCCGCCTCCGCGCGCGCGGCGAGGCCCAGCGGATCGCCGTCGACGATCGACGCGTAAGCCTCAGCGAAGGTCAACGTGCGCAGACGTGCGAGCGTCGCGCGGAGGGTCTCGGACATCGCGGTCTCCGACGGTCAGCAGAGCCCGGGCGCTGGCCGGCAGGGCGCAGCGCGCGGCAGAGAGCAGGGGGCCCGGTGCCCCTCGCAGACGGCACCAGGGTCGCCCTAGTGCGACGCGCTGTCAACCGCGGAAAGGGCACAGGCAGGCGAGTCCCACCGGTGGGACACCCACCTGGGGACTCCCCTTACATCAACGCTGCCCGGCACCAAGCCCGAGCGGCGCGACGAGGCCCCCGAGCGGGTTGCCCGGGATCCACCAGCCCCAGCACCACGCGTCGCAGGCCGTCGCTGCGGTCTGGATCGTGCGGCGCAGCTCGAGCGCCTCGGCGTTCTCGGGCTCGACCTCCAGCACCCGGTCGGTCCACGCGAGCGCGCCCCTGTAGTCGCTCTGCACCGTCAGGACGCTCGACACGTGCAGCGAGGCGCGCACCATCTGCGCCATCGCGCGCTCGCCCACCAGCGCGACCTCCTCCGCCAGCGCGTGGTCCGCCGGGGTCTTCAGCAAGAGCGCCTCGGCCGCCTTCCACGCCGCGCGGTACGCCGCGATCGCATCCTCCGCAAGCCGCGCCGACTTCACCGTCGTCCGCGACGCCGCAATCGCGTCCCGGAGGCGCCGGTCCCCGAGCGCGAGCCGCTCCTCGACCGCCTCGAGCTGCTTTGCCAACGCGCGCGCCTGCGCCGCCTCGCGCCCCTTCTGCCGCGCCTCCAAGCGCGCCGCGCGCAGCTCGGCCTCCAGCCCCTCGACGGCCCCAGCGAGCGCATCGAGGCGCTCTTCACTGCGCTCGCTCGCGAGGCGCGTCGTCAACAGCTTCAAGCAGTGCTGCGCGTACTCTAGCTCGCCCTCGCGCACCGAGCGCACGATGGCCGCCTCCAGAGCGTCCGCCGCCCACTTGCGCACCCCCGCGATCAACTCAGTGCCGTCCTCGCGCACCGCGGCCAAGTCGATGGCCGCCTGCGCGTGTCGCCCCGCGGGCTCCAACAGCCGCCAACCCGCCGCCCGCTGCGCCAACGCGAGCCGCCCTTCGAACGACCCGAGGTCCGTGACCGCCTCGACGATCCGCAGCCGCGACATCGGCGTGAAGAGCTCCAGCGACTTTGTCGTCGTGACCGATCCGCCGAGGATCATGACCTGCAACGTCGCGCGCTCGCCCTCGACGCCATGCACCCGCACGCGCGCGCCGCGCCCGTCTTCGTAACGCACGGTCAGCAAGGCCCCATCCGAGCCCGCTCCCTGCGCGCCCACACCAGACACCAGCAGCACACCGAGCGTTATCCGCTGAATCAAGCTCCGCAGTGACATCGAAGGACCTCCAGGGATGAAAACAGAGGCGCACCGCCCCCGCGGAAGCGCCCGCTGGAGGCCTCGCCGTACCCTCCTTCCTTGGAACCGCGACGGGCCCGGTTCAAGCCGATTCCGGGCCCATCCGCGCGCGGTTCGCCCGGGTCCTCTGTCTCACGCCGAAGCCTGCAGCTCCGCCCAAGCCCAGCGCGCCCCGTCGCTGAGCCACTGCAACGGCACGAGCAGCGCCTCGCCTAGCTCCTGCCCCGTCCAGCCGAGCTGGCTCAGGGACAAGAGGGTCAACCACCAAACGAAGCCAGCGCTCGCTGTTTCGACCAGTAACCGGCCGATGCGGACGGCCGGGCCGCTGTAGCGCTCGCGGTCGGGCACGTTGTCATTCGCCACGGTGTCGATGATGTTGCGGAACCCGTTGACGTAGAACGTGATCGCGTGTTCGAGCCCCAAGTTCATCACGCTCGCGTTCCCGTGGCGCAAGTTCGCGTACAGCGTGTGCGTGGTGAACAAGAGCGTTGCGCGCGCGATCATCGGCACCCAGAAGACGAAGCCAACGACGGCCCAGATCGCGATCGTGGCGAGCAGCGTTGCGAAGCGGATGACGTGGGTGGCTTGCCCGAACAGGATGTCGAGGCCGCTGCGACGCGGCACATGGGTGGCCTCGTCGCTGGTGAGGTACAGCGGCTCGCGGTGGTTGGGGGAGACGGCGACGGAGTGGACGTTCATGGCAATGTGGGGTGGGTGCAAGAGAGAGTTCGAGGGACAGAATCTGCGTTTGGTTCAGGCGCGCTGAAGCGCGCGCAGACGGCGCTCGGGCAGCGCGACACCTGCGCCGACGAGCCCGATCAGGAACAGCGCGCGGGTCGCGTCGCTCGAGTCGACCGCGGCCTGGACCTGGACGACGACACGGCTCAGCGTCGGCGCTGCGCGCACGAAGCGCTCGGCGGCGCGCAGCGTCGCCGCGCGCAGCGCCGGATCGAGCGCGCTCTGCAGCGCGTCGTCGTCGTCCTGCATCCGCGCGACGCGGCGCAGCGCGCGGCGGAACCCGCGGGCCGAGTCCACCACATCCGAGCCAGCGCTCTCGACCAGGAAGGACCCGAGCGCGAGACCCAAAACCAGCGCCGCGCTGCCCTGCTGCAGCGCGTCGTCCGCGTGCGGCTCGGCCGCGTGCGCGACGAGCGCCAGCCAGGCGTCCAGCACCGGCAGCGAGGCCTCGAACGTGCTCGCCCCGGCCAAAGTCCAGTGGCGCAGGACCTCGCCGACCGCGCACGGCGCGAGGCGCACGGCGACGGCGGCGGGGTCGACGGGGGCGAGGAGCGCGGAGAGGCGGCGGGGATCGACGTGGGCGAGGGTGAGGGGCGTCATGCCGGCCTAAAGGCAAGCCCCGTGCCCGAGCCCAGTGTTCGTACCCCTTAACGCACGTAACCCAAGGCGGGGCAGGGCCTTAGGAGCGCTGCGCTCTGGCTGCCCCCGATCCGGCCGCCCCCAGAGCGCGCCGGGCCTCATCCGGACCGCCGTACTACACATCCGCCTCTCCGTACACTTGCAGATGTGCCGAACGAACTGACCCTCCTCGCATGGATCGCGCGGGAAGACCTGGACGCGATGGACAGCCCGGACGAGCGCGAGCTCGGCCCGACCCTGCGCGCAGCGGGTGACCTCGAGGCGCGCCGCGTGGTGCTGCTGTCCAACTACAAGGGCGACTACGGCAAGCGCGCGCGCCGTTATGCGCCGTGGCTGCGCGAGGAGACGGGGGCGGAGGTGGAGCTGCACACGGTCGAGCTGCAGGACCCCAGCGATCACATGGCGATCCACGAGCAGGCCACCCGCTGCGTCGATGAGGTCGAGCGTGCGTACCCGCAGGCAGACCTGCACTTCCTGCTCAGCGCGGGCACGCCGGCGATGCACGCGGTGTGGCTCCTCTTGGGCAAGGCGCGCTTCAACGCGCGGCTCGTGAAGTGCTCGAAAGAGAGCGGAACGAAGCTGGTCGAGCTGCCGTTCGAGATCTCGACGGAGTTCGCGGCGGACCTCTTGAATCGGCAGGACGAGACGCTCGTGCGCCTGACGCAGGCCCTGCCGCCGGACGCGCCCGAGTTCGAGCGCATCGTCGCCGGCTGCAAGCCGATGAAAGAGGCCGTCGCGATGGGGCGCCGCTTCGCGCCCCGCGCGGTGCCAGTGTTGATCCTGGGCGAGTCGGGCACGGGCAAGGAGCTCTTTGCGCGCGCGATCCACGCCGCGAGCCCGCGCAAGGAGGGCGAGTTCATCGCGCTCAACTGCGGCGCGATCCCACGCGAGCTGATCGACACGCAGCTCTTCGGCCACCGCAAGGGCGCCTTCACGGGCGCGACCGAGGACCGCCCCGGCTGCTTCGAAGCCGCCGACGGCGGAACCCTCTTCCTGGACGAGATCGGCGAGCTGCCCCTCGACGCCCAGGTCCGCCTCCTCCGCACCCTCCAGGAGGGCGAGGTCACCCGGATCGGCGACACCAAGCCCCGCAAGGTCGACGTGCGCATCCTGGCCGCGACCCACGTCGACCTCTTCTCCGCCGTCGCCGACGCCCGCTTCCGCCGCGACCTCTTCTACCGCCTCGCCGTCGGCATCGTCCGCCTCCCCCCCCTCCGCGAGCGCGGCAAGGACCTGCACAAGCTGATCGACACCCTCCTCGCCGAGGTCCAAACCGACCTGCGCGGCCAACCCGACTTCACCCCCCGCCCCCTCTCCGACCCCGCCCGCACCCGCCTCGCCACCCACCCCTGGCCCGGCAACGTCCGCGAGCTGCGCACCACCCTCCTCCGCGCCGCCCTCTTCGCCTCCGGCGACCGCATCGACCGCGCCGACGTCGACCTGGCCCTCCTGCCCCATAGCCCGACGACCCCACCGCACCCCCTGACCCACCCCCTGGGCGACACCTTCAGTCTCCCCTCCCTCCTGCGCGAGGTCCGCGAGCACTACGTGCAGCGCGCCCTCTCCGAGGCCGGAAACGTCAAAGCCCGAGCGGCGCGGCTGCTGGGGGTGACGCCGCAAACGTTTCAGGATTGGCTCTAGCCTGCCCATCCTGGCTGCCAGCGGCCGGTACGCCCGAGCCCCATGGCCTCGAACGTAACATCCCTGTCGCGGGTGCACCCGATCAGGCTCTCTAGCAACCCACGGGGGTGCCCACCACCCAGTTCCTAAGGCCCCGACGAGCTGGTCGGCTCTGCTTCGCCGCTAAGAGCTTGAGACCGATCAGGCGTCATCGCCTCGGGAGCCTGGAGCTCAGCGCGCAGCGCGTTGAGACGAGTGATGCCGTTCGCGACAAACCGCTGGGCGCATTCTATGCAGTAGTGCTCGTATGACCGCCCATTCGGAACTTTGAGGCGCTTGTCACCGGGCCTTATCCTATGAGTGGAACTGTGCTGGCAGTTGTGGGATCGCTGCGCGACGTCCACCTGCAAGCGTCGGAGAACCAGAGACTTAGGAGCGGCCATTAAAGAGCTCCTGGGCAACCTGCTCGCGGATCGCGGGAATAGCTGCACTCGCAACATTCAGGTCGGCCTGAGTGTAGTCCGAGCGTTCCTTGTCACCGACGTATTCTCTGATCAACGCATCGATGCGGGCCTTCACGACGACGAAGTTCGAACGACCGAGCCGCTTCGTGTCAAGCTCTGCCCCCTCCTGATTCAATCCCCTCTCGTTCAGCATCGCGCCCGCCGTAAGCCTCACCAGGTCATCAAGTGCTTTCCGAGCGGCTTGCCGCTGTCGGACCTTCGTCATCTGGATAGGTTCATGCGTGAAGTGCCGGCCGAGGTCCTCGAGCGTGTAGCCTCTCTCCTGGAGCGTGCGAATCGCCTCCATTCCCGATGCATCCTCCTCGAGTAGTGGAACCTCGCTGACCTGGACGCCAGTTTGCGCCTTTACTTCAATCGCATTCGCAGCACAAGGCGTCGGGTCAAGCAAGATCTCCTCACGGTTAGAGAAGTCAAGCCCCTCCATTGGTAGAAGGTCGTCGAAGTACTGTTGGTCCGCCTCACTGAACTCGCGGAAGTCTGACCATCGCCTGGCAATATTGCTGCCGGCATGGAACACAACTGTGCCCTGATTCAGCGGGCTCGCGGGATCCCCCTTGGCTATTGCGCGCATGATCCGGCCCACGAACTGGACGAAGGGCGAGAGCTCGCGGAATACACTGCAGACCGCCGCGACGCTCAGGTACGGATGATCGAAGCCCTCGTTTAGCTTTCGCACCTGGACGATGACGTCGAGCTCGTGCGCCTCCAGCTGTTCAAGTACGCGATCGTTGGCGCGTGCTTCCTCGCGACTGTGCACGAATGCAGCTCGCAGCCCTCTTGCTCGGAAAGCCTCAACGATCTGATGGCAGTGCTTGTAGTTCAGTGCCGAGGCGATGATCTTGTGGCGTTGATCGGCGGACGCTGCTCGAATTCGCCGCATCTCGCGGATCGACGCATCGACAATGGTGCTCAGCGACTCCGCCGACGTAAGGATGCTGCGGCGGAAGTCTGCGTCCTCCTCGCCTAACCGGCAGACCTCCTCCAACGAGACCTCGACCTCTTGGCCGTCCTCGTCTCGTACGAACCGTAGAGTGGCGGGGTTGAGGACAAGTGCTTTGACTCGCTTGACGTATCCGTTCTCTATGGCCGCCCTGACGGCATAAGAGTAGATGATCCGGCCGGGCATTAGGTCGCCATCAGCGCGTCGCGGAGTTGCGCTCAGATTGATGACTCGCGCCTCGGGGAATGCACGCTTGAGGGTACTCCAGCTCGCGGCCGTCGCGTGGTGCCCCTCGTCGAATATGATGCAGTCGAAGTAGTCTCCTGGAAGATCGCTGAGCCAGCGGTTCCCATCGCCTTGAAGTTGGTCGATATTCGTAATCACCACGTCCGCCTCGTCAAGATCGCCGCGATTCGTGGTGCGACCACGGATCTCGACGGGCTCGGGGAACTCCTGGCCAACGACGAATCCGGTCTTTACATAGAAACATCCATCCGAACTTGGGTCGAAGTCTTGATGGAGCTGCTTCGCGATCTTAACGTAGGGCGCAACTACGAGTGCTCGCCTGGAGGCTACCGCAAATGGCGCGATCGCTATCAACCCAGACTTGCCGCATCCGACCGGTAGCACAATCCCGACCTCGCGTTCCGCACCTGACGCGGCGTAGTGCTCCTTGATGCGCATGAAGCCGAGCCGCTGAGGTTCTCTAAGGTCGGAGCCTTCGAGATCAATTTTGATGGAGTTGAATGACTGGGGCATGTTTATTTCGTCTCTCGCCCGAACCGTGGGCAATACGGGATGACTAAAAGAGCAAGAACCGTGCCAGAAACCGCCATAGGCATCTAACGCCCTAGACATGCAACCGCGATGAGGAGATCTGCCACTCTGGCATAACGCCGTTCCGATTCAGCCCCCGACCTGCCAGAGTGACAGCACGGTACGATGAAATGGGCACGGACCCCCGACCATTGGATGGCACAGTTGCGACACTCCCCACCTTGGTGGTGGCGCGACGCTATGGGCTACCTCAAAGACTCAGTCCTCACTCTCTCTGCTAGCCCTCGCAGAGCGACGCATTTCACCCGTAAATTCCATAGCTAAGCTGAATCGACTAAGGCGATCTCACCAATATCATCGGGCACGCATCGGAGGGCTTCGATTCTGGCGCGGCTGAGTCGCGCGATTGCAATGGCGTTTAGTTTATAGTGAATCGGTGACGTGGCTGACGATAAGCCGGATCGAAATCTCGTTGGACGGAATCGCGCTCTTTTCGACCTAGGCGGTGCCACGTGGTCTCCGCACCGGGCTTCGTAGTTGTCCCGAACCCATATGGCAGGGCGATGCCGACTAGGTCGGAGATTAGGTACCGATCGTGGATCTCATCCCAGAGGAATACGTCCAACGACAAGCCCGCGGACATGGCGATGTTGGTAATGGCGGGCGTCAGTGCAGCCACCACGTCATTCACCCGAGGGCGCTTGTCGTTGCTACCGCCAAACCAGGCCGCGCGATGAATCTCGACCAGTGGCTTAATCGAACGCGTACCCAGCCCAGCGAGGAGTTTCATCAGGTCGCTATATTGGGATCGGTCCGTAGGATCGATGAAGGGATCGACAAACATCAACGAATTGGCATGGCGTAGCACCGGCGCCAGGGCCATCTCGTAGTCGGCACGCGTCCGCCCAAGGCGCAAGGAAGGACTACGCGAAGCCCACCAGGGTGCGCTTGGCAAACGGCTTACGGAGCTCACGATGGTATTGCGAGCATGCTGGGCGGCCGTAGCGTCGGCCGCGATCACCCCCGCGAGAGGCCGCACCGAATGGCTCGCGAGCGCCTCGACGCACCAGTCTGCGTCGGACTGCGGCTTGGCAGCGGTGGCTGGATCGGCGAGGACGATCCGCTTCTGCGTCCACAACTTCTTGAGCAGCTCCTTTCCGCGTTGGTGCCACCGACGTGACGAGTCGTCGAACGTCTTGGCCCACTCACCCGCGCGAAGGTTGCGGACGATCCCCTCGTCGAGTAGTACCTCCTTGAGGGCTCGCAAATGGAGGCCACCAACTTCGTCGCTGGTGTAGGATGCCACGTCGAAGACAGCCGGTGTGAGCGCGTACTCGGCGAGCAATGCCATCAGAGCACCTCTCCAAGGCCTTCCTCAAAGAACCCTCCGGGCCACGCCTTGACCAGCTCCCCGCGCTCATTGAGCGGCATCTTTCGACTGATGCTACGCGAACCTTCTTTCTCGATGAGTACGACAGAGACACTCTCTGGCCTTACGGGGCGGGAACCATCCGGTACCGCGCCCTCGTGCGTCTCTCGCATCCGCCGCATGACCCGCAGGAGCAGGTGCTCGCTGTGAGTCTCGACCAAGATGATCCGACGCTGTCCATCCCGATTTCCTGCGTCGAGGAGGAGGTCACCAAGTCCCACCTGCACGGCAGGGTGGACATGGATCTCAGGCTGCTCGACAAGCGAGAGGCCGCCGCGCCCTTCTACGGCCGCAACCACCACGGGGATGAGCTGAGAGACGCCAGCGCCAACTTCTGAGGGCAGCACGAACGAGCGGGCTCCCGTGTCGAGTAGGAGGCGTCGCACCGTCCTGTCGACATGGCCTGATGCGACATCCTCCGCATCGACGTTGCCCTCGAATAGCTGCTGGACTACGACCTTGCAGCCGACGTTGAGCTTGCGAAGCCACTCGTTCGTTCGTTCGACGAGTGTGAGGCGATCCGCCAGGAGTAGGTCCCACGCGGCCAGGCCGTCGGCCCAGCTCGTGATGCGACCGACACGTTCGTAGAGGTACCCGCGCGGCGGGACCGTCCGCAGCGGCCCGATGTACTGCGCATCGCGGAGAAAGCCTGCGAGTTGCGAGGTTGTACCGAGCACCACCATCTCCAGGAAAATGCGCACCTCTTGAGCGATGGTCGCCGCCTCAGGAGAATCGTCGCCCACGGGGACTACTCGCATCGGCTCGCTAGGATTGGGGAGCGCGGAGTTGCGTGTGCGAGTGACGGCGAACACGGGCAATGAACGTCCATCACCAAAGCCGCAACCGTCACCCAGACCTGCGCCGTCGCCGCCGCCGCCGCCGTATCCACCGTCTTCGCCGTCCCCTGAGCCATCCTCCGGGATCGCGATTCGCGTCCACTTCTCTGTGGTTTCCGAGTGGGCCCAGTGCGGGACCAGTGTTCTCTGAAGCTCGCCGCTTGCCTCCGCAAGGATACGGTGGCCCATGTTGACGCGTGCGTGGAGCGGCTCTCCGTCGCGCATTGTCGTACCGATCTCGAGCCACACGAGGGGCTCGGGGTCGCCGTTCACGCCGATGCGCACCTGGCTGACGATCGGGCCCCGGAAGGCGGACGTGGTGCGGTGCTCGATGGTCAGCTCGAGCCAGGCGCTCACGACCTCGTCGTCGAGGTCGGGGAACGGGAAGTCGGTCAGGTCGCGTCCGAAACGCTCAAGGCCGCCGGGCGTGGCGAACTCGGCGCGCAGCACGATGCGGCGCGCGGTATCGTGCTGGTGGACCAGCCGCGCGAAGCCGCCGAGTTCGAGCACGTGGCCGCCCAGTTCGGTGCGGTCGACGTCGGCCGCGCCGCGTTCGATCAGCTCGTGCAGGTAGACGAGCGCCTGCAGGATGCTGCTCTTGCCGGCGCTGTTGGCGCCGAACAGCAGGGTCAGCGGCGCGAAGTCGATTCGCTGGCGGGGCCCAATGCCCTTGAAGTTCTCGATCTCGAGAGAGGTCAGCATGACGTCCTCACTGGCGGCTTCTGCGCTTCCCGGCGATGTTCGCCTTACCCAACTCAGTCAGCCGATAGCGCTGGAGGCGGCTGTTCGGTTTGTCGGGGATGGTCATTTCGATGAGCCCCGCTTCGAGCGCGGGCTTGAGATACTGGACGGTGAAGTTGCCTCGGCTGGCCAGACTGAGTGCCGCCTGTAGCTCACTGCGCGTCATATCCCCCGAGAGCGCAGAGAGCAGCTGCCCGACTTGCTTCGTGACTTGTCCTGCGACTTGTCCTGTGTCTTGTCCTGCGGCTCCCCTGGGGTTTGGGCGCGCGACGGGATGGGCCGTGTCCTCCGGTACCTGCCACTGCCACTCGACAGACAAGCCGCCGTCCAGCGCCACGGTCGGCTCCGGGGCACCCGCTTCGCGGCATGCCTCGCGGATCTTCTCATAGCCGCGGCCCCACGCCTCGATGAGCCCGGCACGGAAGAAGGTGTTGGCCAGGTCAGGGTTCGGGGGTCGCGAGTCGTGGGTCTTGAGCAGCGTCTCGGCCGTCCACGAGGGTGGCAATTCGCCTGCGTTGGAAATGCGAAGCTTGTCGCGGTAGACCCGGATCTGGATCGGCGCTCCCGCGCTGTAGTCCCTGTGGATGAGCGCGTTCAGGACGGCTTCGCGGAGCGCCTCTCGGGGAATGGGGAAGGTCTCGAGGCGCGCGAGGCCTCGGTAGCTGATCCACGCCACCATGTACTTCGTCAACAGCAGCTCGACGGTCTTGTCCATCTGCGAGAACAAGTCGCCGTGTACCTCGTCGTGATAGGCGAGCTCGCTCTCGCTGAGGAACATACCGATCTTCACGTAAGCACCGGTCACCCAGCGCTCGGGATCCGCGTGGAAAAGCAGGAGCGCGGCTCGCTTCAGCATGCCATTCTCTGTGAGCCGCAGCTTCTCGATCAATACTGTGCGACTCGCCGAGAGTGCGCCAGGCGGAAGCCGATCGCTCCCGCGCGCATAACCCTTGAAGCGCTTGAAGGCGTCGGCGCTGAGGTCCCTGACCGCAACGTTCGGAGCCGGCGCACCATCCCAGTGGCGGCCGAACTTACGCAGGAGAAACGCGGAGAGTGCGTTGCCCGTGAGCTGCTGCTTCGTGCTGCCCGAGCGGACGTGGTACTCGCCCTTGTAGCTGATGGGCGTCGGTGAGGCCTCGACGACGATCTCGATCAGGTCCCTGCCCTTCTTGGTGACCAGGCGCACCGGCACCACGAGGCCGAGTGTGTCCCGGATCTTGTTCGGCAGATCGACGAGCAGACGCGCCGCGTCGGGAGCTCCGACAGGCACTCCCTTGTCGTTCATACCGATGAGGAGCGTTCCGCCCTCGGCGTTGGCAAAGCCGCACAGCCACTTCAGGTACTCGTCGCGCCACGACTCCTTCCACTCCACGAGATGCGTCTCGCCGAATTGACTCCGCACCGCGGGTACCTTCTTGGTGGCCGCGCTCTTGCTACGCGAAGCGCTCACCTCGAGCCCTCCAAGTCGCCCGAGAAGGCGCCGGCGACGAGGGTGTTGAATAGGTCCTCGGTCGCTGTATCCGCGGTCATCCTCGCCGCTACCGCTCGTCCACGGAGAGTCACCCTCGCGAATTCTCGCTGGCGTTCGATTGGAGGCACCGGAATCCGAAGAGCCTTTATGAGCCCAAGGTTGAGCCCGCTCATGATCGCGCCACGATTCGCAGCGGTAATCTGCTTAAGGACCTCAGGATGCCTGAAGAGTGCCTGGGATACGAACTCGGGTTCGGCTTGCTTCGGGTCGAGGGTGATTGTTGCGAGGTGCTTTGTCGTGATCGCCGTCGGAATGTCGTCAGGCACAACCGCCGATCGGCCAGTGGTGCCCATGATCGTGACGATAACGTCGCCGGGGCGCACCGTATAACGTCGAAGGTCGTCGTACTTCTCCTGTGTGATGAAGCGTCGCTCGCCCCACGCGAAACGGTTCTGCACCGCGTTGTCGATGCCCAGAACTGCGATGCCATCATCGACGAACTCGGAGTGACGTAGGTCGCTACCGAACGGGCCGGTACGCATCGCGTTGGGAATCTCCGCGGCAAGACTCGCGATCGTCTTCACCGACCACGTCGAGTAGTCGCGCGCAGCAGGGCCCACCATCTCCAGGAACGCCGAGCGTAGCAGTTCCTCGGTGAGGGCGATGGCCTCCTTGCGCTTGCGGCGGATGGCGTCGGCCTTGTCGAGGATGTCGGCGATGCGGCGCTGCTCCGGGAGCGGAGGGACGGGAACCTCGAATGTCGCCAGGTCACGCGGACTCAGTCGCGGCAGGTTCGCGCCGGCACATCGGAGTACAGCCTGCTCGACAACTTTCGGATGGCGAAGGAAATGGAAGAGGTAGTCCCGGTCGAGCTGTGGCCCCGGACGGACTGGGACGATGTCGGTACTGCAGATGCCCTCGAAGTGGGGGCGTGCCGTCTTCTTCAAGTATGGCCGTAGTTTTCCGAACAAGATGTGTTCGGGCCCAAAGCGGAACTTATTACTCGCCAATTCACCCGCAACAACAGGCTTAACGCCTACGAGAGCGCCCTCGGAGTTGATGTGCTCAAGGCCGACGTACAGCGTCCCGCGCAGAATTTCGGTCGCAGCGATACCATCACGCTCGATCGTGGCGACCTCCTGCAGTGGCCTGCGGACGACGTTGTTCACAGCATCGCCTCCAGTTCACCCAGGTCCTTTGCGATCTCGGCCTCGAGCTCGCGCAGCTTGGCGATGAGCTTCTTCGGCGGTTCGTAGGTCACCGCCTCGTGCTTCGACTCCTTGTAGCGGTTGATCGAGAGGTCGAATTCCTTGGCCTCGATGTCGGCCACCGGCACCATGAAGTGCTTCGCCGTCCTGTCGGTGTCCTTCTTGGCGCTCCTCTTCCGCCAGCGCTCCAGCGCGTCGGGCAGGTCGTTCTCGCTGACCGGGTCGCGCTTGTCGTCGAGTGAGAACCCGTCGGCGCCGACGTCGTAGAAGAATACATGCTCGGTCTTGCCGCCCTTGGTGAACACCAGGATGGCTGTCGAGACGCCCGCGTACGGCTTGAATACGCCGCTTGGCAGCGAAAAGACGGCTTCCAACTGGTTGTCTTTGACGAGCAGCCTGCGCAGCGCGGTGTGCGCCTTGCTCGATCCGAACAGCACACCGTCGGGCACGATGGTGGCGCTGCGACCGCCCTTCTTGAGCATCCGCAGAATGAGCACAACGAAGAGCAGTTCGGTCTTCTTCGTCTTGACCGCCTGCGTCAACGTCGGGTGAACGTCGCCTTCGTCAAGGCTGCCCTTGAACGGAGGGTTGGCGAGGATGACGTCGAAGCCGCCCGTCGCCTGCTTCGCGAACTCCTCGGGGAAGTTGTTCGACAGCGTGTCCTGGTAGTGGATGTCGGGGTTGTCGACGCCATGCAGCATCAAATTCATCGACGCGATGCGCAACATGGTCGCGTCGAAGTCGAAGCCGTGGAACATCCCGCTCTGGATGTGTGCGCGGTACGGCTCCAGCTTGTCGCCGGTGTAGATGACTTCGCCGTTCTCACCCTTGAGTCGGCCCTGCGGCGAGGTGTGCTCCTTGAGCAGGTACTGCATCGTCTCGACGAGGAAACCCGCCGTACCACAGGCCGGGTCGCCGATGGTCTCGGTTGGCTTGGGCTCGAGGAGTTCGACCATGAAGCGGATGACGTGGCGGGGCGTGCGGAACTGGCCGTTGATGCCCGCCGTCGTGAGCTTCGAGAGCAGGTACTCGTAGAGGTCACCCTTCGCGTCGCCGTCGGTGATCGGCAGCTTGTCGATCATGTTCACCGCCGAGACCAGGAGGCTCGGCTTCTGGATCATGAGCTGCGCGTCCTGCATGTACTCGGCGAACGTCGTACCTCCGTTCAGCTTGCGGAAGTGCGGAAATACGTCGTCACGTACGACCCGCAGCATCTCGGTGGCGTCGCGCTGTTTGAAGTTCTTCCAGCGGAGCGGGTCGGTTGCGCCCTTGAAGCGACCGTGGAACGGCTTCTTGCTGCGCTCGGCTTTGCGCTCGCCCGTGGTCTCCATCACGTCGAGCAGGCGTGCGAACATGAGGAACGAGATCTGCTCGATCACCGTGAGGGGGTTGGTGATGCCGCCGGTCCAGAACTCGGTCCAGAGCTTGTCGATGTCGCTCTTCTGCTGCGTCGTCAGGGTACTCATGCTCTCACTCGTTTCGGCTCGAAGAAGCTCAAGACAGCCAGTAGCTCGTCGACGTCTTCCTTGTCCTTGAAGATGCCGTCCACGCTCTCGGCGTGGAAGGTGGTGAATGGCGGTTCATAGAGGCGCTCGAGCTCGATCCCGCCGTTCTGGGCGATGTGATTCTGCAACACCTGCAAGAAGCGCAGTTGTTGCGACGACATACGCGGGTGCTTCTGGACGAAGGCGGCGAAGGCCCTCTCGACAGCCTCGGCGTCGAGGCCCACAAGCCCACGGAACACCGAGAGCAGCGAGCGACGTGTCACCGGATCGTGGCCGGCCAGGTGCTTGACGTTCGCCTTGTCGTCGACCGAAAGGACGAAACGCCCCAGGTCTTCGAGTTCGGCCTCCTGCACTGCTTGCCCGGCGCGGATGCGCTGCAAGACGGGGTTGGTGGCGAAGTGCTCCTTCAGGACCCTCTCGACACGGGTGCGGTACTCGACGAGTTCGAGTCCTTCGAGCTTCGGGTAGTACGCCTGCGCCACATGCCCATCGTCGGTCACGTCGAAGACTTGCGGCGCCACGCGCGTCGTCGTGGGTAGCTGCTGGTACTTCATGACCGAGCGCAATTCTCTCCGTAGCCCTTCGAGGTGCTGGACCTCGACGGCGGTCCAGAACGCACCGTCGCGAACCTGCCTGATGGAGTCAGCCTTGGCCTTCACCGGTTGGAGGTTCTTGCCCAGCAACTCCACGGCCTCTTCCACGCGGCCCTTCAGGTCCTGCACCTTGGGCCCGCCGGGACCGCCTTTGAGCAGCTCGATCTGCAGCCAGGTCATGAGCAGGTCGAAGCGGTATGCGTCTTCATCACCTCGAATGTTGCGGAGATGCTGCAGAGGAGCGACGATCGAGAGCAGGTCAGCCTTCGTGGCGGCGGCAAAGTGATGGACCCGATCGCCGTCCGCGAGCTGCTCGAGCTCCCTCCACTTGTCGCGGGCATCGATGGCGTCCGTGTCGCGCACTGCACGGATGTCGCCCAGGATCTGCTGCTCCGCGATCCCGATCGCGACCTCGTTCATCTTGTCGATGGCGATCGCTAGCAGCTCTACACGTGCCTCGAACAGGTGCTGGAGCAGCGACTTCTGCGGCGCTGGCTGTGCTTCTTTGTACTTCTCGTCGAAGAACCAGAAGTTCTGCCAATGGTCGAAAATGAGGAACTCGGTCTTGTCCTTGCCCGGTCCGAAGAGGTCTTTGCGCAGGCGCGTGCCACGACCGATCATCTGCCAGAACTTCACGTACGACTTCACCGGCTTCGCGAAGACCAGGTTCACGACCTCGGGCACGTCGATGCCGGTGTCGAGCATGTCGACCGAGATGGCAATGGTCAGCTCGTTCGCGGGATCCTTGAAGTCGTCGATGAGCTGATCGGCTTTCGCTTCCTGATTGTCGATGACACGGCAAAAAGCCGACCCGTACTTCGGGTAGAGATCGCTGAAGACCCCGGCAAGATGCACCGCGTGCAGGTGGTTCCGTGCGAAGACGATCGTCTTACCCACATGCTGGCCTGTCGCCTCACGAATGCCGCCCTCGATCAGGGAGCGCCAGATGGCGCGCGTGGTGTCCTTGTTGAAGAAGTACTTGTCGAGCTCTTGGCTGTCGTAGTCGACCGCCTGCGCTTGGGGGTCCTGGTCCTCGAGCTGGTCGCGCTGCTCCGCGCTCATCTGCGAATAGCGGAACCCGTCCCGTGAGAACTTGGTGCTGACCTGCATCACTCGGAACGGCACGAGGTACGCCGGCTTGGACTCGATGGCCTGCTGGAAGTCGAAGGCCGACGTGGGATCACCGTTCTCGCACGCGAACAGCTCGAAGGTGTTGCGTTCGATGAACCGCACCGGCGTCGCAGTGAGGCCGACCTCCAACGCATCGAAGTACTGGAAGAGCGTGCGGAACTTCTTGTAGATGCTGCGGTGGGACTCGTCGGCAATGATGAGATCGAAGAAGCCGACATCGAAGTCCTCGTAGGCCTTCATCATGGCCGGGTAGGTCGCCAGGTAGATCCGCTTGTCGCGATCGTTGGCCGTCGATGCGTCCACAATCACGCGTGGCTCACCAGGCAGGAACTCCTTGAACACCCGATCGGCCTGGCGGCGCAGCTCCTTACGGTCGCATAGAAACAGGATGCGCTTCACCCAGCCTGCGCGCATCAGGACGTCGCAGAGGGAGATGGCAACGCGGGTCTTGCCTGTGCCGGTGGCCTGCACGACAAGTGCCTTGCGGAAGTTGTTCGTGAAGCGCTCGCACACACGCTTGACCGCTTCGAGCTGGTACATGCGGCCCGCGATCGCGAGGTTCGGCTCGACTTGCGCAAGCGCCTTTTTGCCTGTTCTGTCTCCTGGGCGCTGATGGACCAGATACTCCAGGCTGTCCTTCGAGTAGAAGCCGTAGATCTTGCGGTACGGGTGACCCTGCGCGTCGTCCCACAGGAAGATGTCGATGCCGTTGGTGAAGAAGACGACGGGTCGCACGCCAGTCGCTTTCTCGAGCGCGTCGGCGTATTGGCGCGCCTGCTCGCCTCCGGCGCGCGCATCCTTGGCAGTCTTTTTCGCCTCGATGACCGCGAGCGGCTTGCCGTCGTCGCCGTAGAGCACGTAGTCGGCGAAGCCATCGCCGCTCGGCGTGGGGAGTCCCGTGAGCTTCTGCTCCTGCCTCACCTGCTCGGTGCTCTTTCCGGCGACGCCGACGTCCCAACCCGCCGCGAGCAGGCTCTGGTCGATGAGGCGGCGGCGCGTGGTGGACTCGTTGAACTCGAGGACGGAGGCGACCTTCTGGCCCGCATCACGCAGCTTGATCAGCTCGCTCGCGTTCTCCTCGGCGGTGCGGAGGGCTTTCGTCGCGTCGCTTTCGGCTTCGAGCCGCTTCTTGGTCTCTTCGTCGAGACGTTGGAGGACGGCTTCGTACTTGGCTTCCGCGAGGCGCAGCTTCTCGAGAGCGTCCTTCGTCTTCGCGGCGCTGACAGGCTCTGGCGGCGGCGGCGTGTATTTCGGGGTCGCCTCGAGCTTCCCGCCGTCGAGTTGCACGAAGAACCAGCGCGCGATGTCGAACAGCTGCGCCAAGCACTCGAGCGAGAGCTGGCTGGTGATGGGCCGCCGAGGATGTGCGGCGTGATTGCCCGCCTTTCGGACGGCATGGAGCTTGTTCTGGACGACCTCGGGCACCGCCTGCCGGAAGGCGGTCTCGTTCATCAGGTCGTTCAGGTTGGCGGAGTACGGCGGACGTAGCTGGTAGGTGTCGTAGATGGCGGCGACGGCGCGCTCCACGAAACTGCGCTGCTTGACGAGCGAGCTCGCGGGGTCGTCGTGGGCATAGCGTTCGGCGAACCCGGCGAGGTCGGCCAGCACAGCGCGGCGCTCGCGGAGGAACTCGAAGTTCACGGACTTCATGAGCGGGACCTCATCTCCTGGCACGGCGTCGCTGGGCATGGCAGACACGTCTTCAAGAAGCGTGCCATCAGCTCTTGACCTCGTAGGTCTTCAGCCAGTTCGTCAACGTCTGGTAGCTGGGCAGGCCCACCAACTCCGTCGCCTTGGTCTTGGAGCCTTGCGCTTCGTCCATGGCGCGCACGAGGTAATGGCGCGCGACTTCCTTCAACACGTCTCGCAGACTGAAGCCGCCGCCCAGGGGCCGGCCGAGGATGTCGGGTCGTGTGACGGTGGGCGCGGGGAGCAGCGCGTCCTGTGCGTCTTCGGATGTGATGGAGGTCCCGTCGCTCCAGATCGCCGCACGCCGCAAGGTGTTGCCGAGCTCGCGCACGTTTCCGGGCCAGGGGTGCGAAAGAAGAAGATTTCTTGCACCAGGAGAAAGCTTCTTCTCCTTATAGCCAGGCTCGCTCTGTGCCTCGAGGTTGACCTGCTTGAGCAGGTGGTCGATGAGCAGCCCGAGATCGCCCTGGCGCTCCCGGAGGGGCGGAAGCCTCAGGACGGCCACGGCCAACCGGTAGAAGAGATCCTCGCGAAACCGACCCGAAGCGATCTCCTCGGCGAGGGTTCGGTTCGTCGCGGCCACGATGCGAACGTCAACCCGCACGGGCTTGCTGTCGCCGAGGGGCACGATCTCGCCCTCTTGGATGGCGCGGAGCAGCTTCACCTGCGCGGGCCCAGGCAGCTCCCCCAGCTCGTCGAGGAACAGGGTACCGCCGTCGGCCTCCCGGAAGTGTCCCTTGCGGTCCGAGCTCGCGCCCGTGAAAGAGCCCTTCTTGTGACCGAACAGCTCCGACTCGACCAGCTCGGCAGGGATGGCCCCGCAGTTGACGGCGATGAAGGTCCGGTCGCGGCGGGGACTGGTCCGGTGGATGGCCCGTGCGAGTAGCTCCTTGCCGGTGCCCGACTCGCCCTCGATGAGGACCGGGACGCTGCGGACGGCGACACGGCGGGCGCGCTCGATGAGCCGACTCATCAGGCGGCTCTTGTGGATGATGTCTGCGAATTCGGGCGCCTCGGGAGGCACGCCGGCAGCGATGTGCGCGAGCCGCTCATCCTGGTCCCGGAGAAGGTCGGGGAGGAACTCCGCCGAGAGGTCGAACGGAACGGAGGCCGTGCGAACGCCATGCTCTCGCGACGACTCGATGAGCTCGGCGGGGAAACGAGTCTTGCCGAGGATGATCCACACCGCAGCCATGGCCGGCGTGCCGGGCGACAAGTGAAACGAGAGCTGGACGTCCCTGGACTTGCCGAGGGCGTGCTCGACACCGCGCACTGCCGCCTCGTAGATCTCACCGAAGTTCGTCGGACCGGTGAGCTTGCGCGGTAGGACTTCGATGTGGGTCTTCGTGAGGCCCCGCAGCCACTTCAGATAGGGCTGGACGACGCTGTCGTCGTAGTCCGAAAGGAGGAAGGCTTCGTCGAAGGCACGGCTTACCAGCGCCTGGGCGATCGGCCCCTGGCCCACCGACTCACCGTCGGTGGGCGCTCTCAAGTCGGTCTTCCCGAGCCAGGCGACGAGCACGCTCCGCACCTGAGTAGGCTACAAGGACTCTTACGGCACGACAAGAGTCCTTCTCCAAGGGTCCGCCGCGCCCCCCATCAGAGCCTGACCCACAGCTTGAGGTCAGACCTCGGGAGTGGGTTCGCGCGGAGGTCGATCGACGAGCAGATGAAAGCCGTAGGCGACGCGTTGAGTGCGTCTGCAGGTCGTAGAACTCCTCTTCGGCCCGCAAGGTCGGCCAGCCAAGCGAGCGCCGCAGCGAGCGCTGCGTGCAACCGGGGTATCGCCTGACCCTGCCCGGACCGGGCACGTCGGTAGGACGTCGCAATCGACGGTGGCAGCGTCGCTTCGATGGCGCCAGGAGCGCCGACAGGATCGGAGCCCGGTAGACGGTTGCGTCGGACCGTAGGGTCGTGTCGCTTCCAGGCCGATACGCCCAGAGCAACGCCCCTTTTTGCAGCGGGAGAGCCAGATTATGGGGTTCAGAATCGGTCGATGTCGCCCTGTTGAGCCCCGCGGATACCCACTGGAGGGCCTGGGAAGGGGGTCCGGGGGACGTGGGGCGACGGTTTTGTGGGGGTTTATGGGGTCGTTTTGGGGGTTTCGATCACGCGCCAGCGCGCCCCTCGCTTGCTCCCGCGGAGGTCGATGCGGCCGTCGGCGCGCTGGCCCAGGAGGAGGGCGCGGACCTGGTCGTGGCTGAGGGCGGACAACACCTCATGCAGGTCCGCAAACGTCGCCCCGATCGGGCTCGCCTCGTCCAGGTGGCGGACGAGGAGCGCCTTGTTGGCCTCCCGATCGAGTCCCAGGCGCCGGGTATAGGCCCCGGTCCAGCCGAGCGCTTTGTAGGAGCGTCGGGACAGCAGCGAGGGGGTCCCGCGGCCCCTTGCCACCCGCTGAGGTCGACGAGGCGCATGAGCGCCGCTCGCTGCGGTGGCGGCACCGGGGCCTCACGATGAACGAGGTCGAGTACTGAGAGGTCCCCGATATGGCGGCTCGAGGTCAACTCGCGGCCCACCTGCGCGAGGAACCGCAGGAACGCCGGCAACCCGAGTGACCGGGGTCGACCGAGGGCGCGAAGGACAGGCAGCGCGCAGCCTCGGCGGAGCGATGGACGAGGCCGTGGGCGCTCCGTCGATGCGCGTCGAGCGACACCCTTCAAGTCCTGCGCCGCCCCTCAGTGTGCTCCGGGCGCTCGAGGGGAACCGGTCGTGCCCGAATCGCCAGAGATGAGGTCGTGCGGGTAACGATGCTCTCCTAGAACGCTAACGTTCGCTCTAGCGGTCGTTTTGGTCGCCCGTTATCATTTCTGCCGTTCCATGGGAGACATCGGCGGCAGCGGCGCGTCGGAGACGGCGGCGACGGCCCGGGGGCAACTGGCGGCGTTGGCGGCGCGGTTCTCGGGGCCGTTTCGGGTGTCCGAAGCGGCGCTCGAGCTGCGCTTACCCCACACACGTGCCCGTAGGCGCCTGGCGTACCTCGCGGAATGCGGCTGGCTCGAGCGCGTCGGGCACGGGCTGTACGTGGTTGCGCCGCTGGCGGAACAAGGGGCTTCGGGCTCCGGGCCGCATCCTTGGGTGCTGGCGGCGCGGGTGCTCGAGCCGTGTGTCGTCACCGGGGCCTCGGCGTTGCACCACTGGGCGTGGTTGTCGGAGGCGCCCGAGCGGCTGGTAGTCGTTACGGCGCGTCGCGGAGGTGGGCAGGCGGCGGAGCGTGGGATGCTCGTGCGGCGGGTGCGGAGTCTTGATTCGGCGGATACGGCGCAGGTCGAGGTCGAGGGGCAGGCGGTGAGCGTGGCGGGGGCGCGGCGGGCGCTCGTCGATGGGCTCGAGGTTCCGGCGCTGGCCGGGGGGATCGGCGCGCTGAAACTGGCGGTGGCGGCGTACTTGGTGAGCGACGAACGTGACGACGACGCGTTGCTCCGGTACGCCGAGCGGCGCGGGCGCGGGGTTGTGTTCAAACGGCTCGGAATCCTGGTCGAGGCCTGTGACCGCGGTGAGGTCGCGCTGGTCCAGCGGTGCGTGGAGGGGATCAGCCGTGGCATGTCGCTACTGGACCCAGAGGGGCCCAAGTCGGGGCCGTACGTGACCCGCTTCGGGTTGCGCGTGAATGCGGCGTGGGAGGACGAGCCAGCGGCGTGTGCGGTGTTCGAACCGCCCGCGTTCTATGGTCGTCCGCCGATGGGACCGCGGCGCTTGGCGGAGCTGGTGCGCGGGGGTGAGACCCTCGCGCTCGAGTTCAAGAGCGAAGCGCGGCGCTTGTTGAGCGACACGGAGCTGGTCGAGGCCGTCACGTGCCTGGCCAACGGCATGGAGGGCGACGTGGGGTGGCTCGTGCTCGGTGTCGAAGACGATGGGACCGTCACGGGCGCGAGGGGACGCCACGAGGGTGGGGTCACGGATACGCTGCGCGTGACGGCGCTGATCGCCGCGCGCACGACGCCGTCGTTGTCGACGCGGGTCGCGCGGGTAGAGCTCGCGGGGCGCGACGTCCTGGTCATCGAGGTGCCGGGATCACGCGTCCCCGTCGGGACGAGCGACGGCCGCTACCTGCGCAGGACCATCGGCGGAGACGGCAAACCGGCCTGTGTGCCCATGGTCCTGGCCGACTTGCACCAACGGCATGCGGCGCTGGAGGCGCTCGACCCCTGCGTGCGGGTGATCGAGGGCGCGCGTTGGCAGGACCTTGAGCCGCTCGAGTTCCACCGCTTCCGTAGCTTGATCAAGCAGAACCGCGGCGATCGGGCCCTCCTCGACCTGGACGATCGGGGCCTCGCCGCGGCGCTGGGGGCTCTGTCGCACGGGGAGGGCGTCACGCTGCTGGGCCTCTTGCTGTTCGGCTGTGAAGACTCGCTGCGTCGCTTCGTTCCCACGCATGAGCTCTTGCTGCAGGCGCTGCGAGGAACGTCGGTTCAGCGGAACCAATCGCTGCGGGGCACGCTGCTGCAGGCCCTCGATGAAGTGGAGCGCCACGGCCGCGCGCTCGTGTGCGAACGCGAGGTCCTGGTCGGCTTCACACGCGTCGCCGTGCCAAACGTCTCGCTGGTGGCGCTGCGCGAGGCCGTCGCCAACGCATTGGTCCACCGCGACTACGGGCGCATGGGCGCCGTGCACATCCAATGGCTGGAAGACCGCGTGCAAGTCTCCAGCCCCGGAGGCTTCGTCGAGGGCGTCCATGTCGACAACGTCCTGACCACACCCCCGCGACCGCGGAACCTGCTGCTGGCCGACGCGTTGAAGCGCGCTGGCATCATCGAGCGCATCGCCCGCGGCGTCGACACGCTCTTCGTCGAACAGCTCCGCCTCGGTTACCGCCCCCCCCACTTCCACGGCACGGACCGTTCGCAGGTCGTCTTGACCTTGCCCGGCGGCGAGCCCGACCTGGACTTGGTGCGCCTCGTACACGAAGAGGCGCGCGAACGGCGCGAGCTCGGCTGTGAAGAGCTGCTGCTGCTGGACGCGATGCGCCGCGGAGCAAGGTTGACCGTCTCTGAGGCCGCGCGGCTCGTCCAGCGGGAGGAGTCCGATGCGGCAGAGGTGCTGGCGCGGCTCGTACGGTTCGAGTTGCTCGCCAAACATGGCACCCGGCGCTACACGCTGGCGCCGAGAGCGAAACAACGGCTCGGTGGTTCGGAAGGTCCGCGGCCCTGATGCCAGACGCATTGCCTGGCTCGTGAGCCATGCGCTGGTCAGGTCTCGCGTTCCGACCAGCTCACGATGTGGGCGTTACGCCGCACGCGGCTTGTGGCACCCACCGGGGGTCCGCGCGGCACGTTGCCGCAGGGTCGACTGGGTAGGCCGGGCCCCGTTGCCCTACCTGAATTTGCGGCCGAGCACCTGGATCAATATGCGGCGCTACAGACGCCCATCGGAGGCGACAATCGGCACGATCCACACAGAGGCACTCTACACTCCAAACAGGGGAATAAAAATTGGACGTGACAGCGGAGGCTGCAAACGGATACGCAGTTCGTGCCCTCCAGAAGGCTCACGCGAATGCTGCGGAGCATCTGACTCGGTAATCGTCATCTCAAGAGAAAGCCCATGCTCTTGGGACGTACCATAGAGATGCGCGACGTCCAGGAAGACCTCACCGGAAACTCCATTCGCATTGTCCCGATACTCAAGCGCGACCGATCGCGGCGGCAACGTGATGTCCCCCGCAAGCTCGATTGCGATCGGTAGAACGATGCGGAGTTTGGCAACTCTCTTTCCCTCGACGACTCGCTCTGAGTGCTTCTCCATCGCAAAATGCTGCCCGTCGATGCTCCAACGTGCGTTTTTCAGGAGAACAATGGAGTGGAGACCTCGGCCCCACCACGCGACAAAAACGAGGCTCGCGCCAGCAGCGCAAGTGAAGATCGTAAGTAGCGCCCACCGCCACCAGCCAGGCACTCCTCGCTGCGCGGGCGTCAATTCATCTAGGAGTCCTCGAGATAGCGCGGTGCACGCCAAGATCGCCCCTGCCATCCCGAGAACCTCGAGCAAGGCAATGGCCAGCACAGCGTACTCGACCTGTAAGGTCCTCAGGAGCAGCACTTGTCCGATTGAGGCCGGGGCCGCGAAAAGTGCGCCGAGCGCAAGAAGCGAGAGTCCCCTGTGCTTGAAGAGTAGGAAAGCGCCCGCTGATAAACCGTACGAGTGCCGGTTCATTGTCGGCATCGAATGATCGAGCCCCATCGCCAGAGCAAGATAGAACTTGGAAAGCACCAAGCCTCCGATCGACGCCAACCAATGACCTTGAAGCCCGAGATAGACGGCGCCGAGTTGCAGCAATAGGTACGCGACGATGAGCATCGCTTCATCTAGAATCTGACGACTTAGACTGAGTTCGGCCGGAGACCGAGCCTCAGGGAATGCCTCAACTTCGAAGTTCTTCGAGACAAGCTCCTTCAGCCAGAAGAGTGTACTTCCGACCAAGACGACTCCCAGTCCTGCACCAACGTTCCCAATGATCGGCCTCAAGTCATTGCTGTAGAGCCGCTCGCCAATATCCACCACCACTTCAGTCCAGTCAGCACCGAACTTTGGCGCAATAAATGACAGCCACACGCTCGGACCAATCTCGATAACGGCAAGAACACCGCCAAGCATGATCACGGCTGACGCGAGGAGGTACAGCAGCACCATGGTTGCAGTTCCTCCCCTCAGACTGAACGTCAGTCGAAGTGCTCGGACCCAGAACGCGTTGCTGGTCATACGCAACATCCACTACAACAAGACAACAACCTGGACCGAGCGTTCGCGGAACGGACTAACGCGCACGATCAACAAAGATATAGCGCAAGCTTTCGGAGCAGAATACACGATCATCCGACAGTGCGTGAAGATCGCATGCGTCTCCCATTGCCTCAATCGCGTCGAAGACCTGATTGGGCCGCCACCATCCACGCCTGCGTAACACAATTAGCTCTGAGACATCCCAGAACTTAAAGGCCCCCGAGAACTGAATGACCAAGGGGAAGGGCTCCATACGGCGAGCGTCGCCGAACTCTAGGTTGATGGTGGTAGGGAGAATCGAGGACATCGCCCCTGGGAGGAAGACCCTAACTGTGTCCTTAGGATCGAATGCGCGAACCTCCTCCTCCCAACTAGATCGCTGCACTACTGCGGTGACCTTGCTGCCATCATGCATGCTAAGCTCTACCTCGAGTTGTCCTGATTCGATCGCCTCACGAAGATCATTGGCGCGACCTTGCAACTCGTCATCTCCGACTTGGCTTTTAGGAACGATGATGAGCTGGTCCGCGACACGCTCGAAGTCAATGGGGCTAGAGCCTTCATCTAGAATGAACCACTGATCGCCTTCTTCCTCCAGAAGCCGAACGAAGGAAGAAACAGAGCCTGAAACACGCTCCTTCCGATCTACTGCAAGATTGCGGCGATGGTCGCGATCGTCGAAGGTCGAGATCGCGTAAGCACCAGGGACCTCATCCGCCGGTCGAACCCGCAATTCAACGGCTGGCGACAAATCAATGTCCAACCAGCGAAGCCCCGACTTCTTATCCACCTTCAGAACGACGTTGCGCCCCTTCAGCCCCGTGCCGCTAACTAGATGCAACGTGTAGATGTCACGCAGTCCCGGAACGGTGCGAAACTCCCAGATGGCATCGCCGCGACGATCGACGAATAGCTGCGATCCTTCCGTTGGTACGTCCGCAAAGGAAGTCGTCAGCGCGGCCTTGCGGTAGCGGCTAGGCGTTCCGACACGTAGCCGCCGTCGTCCCGCAAGGGAGTGCCATTCGGAATAGCAGGGATCTCGACCGAGCACAACCTCCTGTCCGTTCGTGACACCATCGCTGTCGAAGTCATCCTCGGGCCGCACGTCCTCAGCGAGTTGGATTTCATCCGTAGCATAGAACGCCGCAATTCGTTGCGCTGCCTCTTCGAAGGATGGTCTCGCAAGTGTGATCGCAGCCCTTCCCGATGTTGACGTGTCGTGTTCCGGCTCCTGCAGAAAGCCTGGCTCAGACAAGGTCGCTTCCTGGACAACATCAACTGGTTTGGGGAAATGGGAAACCCAAACTCCGACCGCCATTACCGAGGCGCTTAGAACCGCGACGATGATCAGACCCTTGGGACGTCTTCGGCTTAAGAATGATCTCCTTCGCCCGGTGAGGCTCGTTCGTGCGTCGATCATTGAATCATCCTAACAGACTGGCGAAACTTCGACCTCACGACGAGATAGGCGGCCAGAGCCAATATAACGACAAGGAACACAAGCAGCGCCGCATCGATGCCCCCGAAAATATAAGGAACGGCACCACTCCTTAGGCCCTCCAAAGCTGACGCTGCGTGCCGAGTACAAAGCAAAGAACTGACCATGTGGTTTATCCACTCCTGAACACTCGCATCTCTCAGTCCAGGAGCGGCAAAGGAACAGTACGGATAGTCACCCACATCGAAGGCATAGCCGCCATATCCGCACGCATACTTGCTGAAGACGACATGGGGTAGGACGACGAGAGGCGTGAGGTAGAGAGCCATCGCTGAACTTGCTGCCAACGCTGAGACAATCAGGCCGATCATCGTTCCCGCAAGTGCTACGAGCATGAGGACGATGAAGTGCTGTAGGGCGTCCATGCCAAGCTTGAATTGCCCGGCCGTAAGACCGAGATCCCCAAAATAGTCAAGAGCGACGACCCCTAAATATGTTGAACCCCACAACGCAATGACGCTACAGGTGGCCAAAAACCCCAAGAAAAGCATCTTGGCTGCAATGTACGAATTGATAGACATTCCAGCAATCGCATCCAACGCACTCGCTTGCCGGTCCTCTGCAATCTCGCGCACTGACATCGAGACACCAAGCCAGACAGCACTTACAACCATGAAGAAGTCTATAAAGCGCGTCGATGCCCCTCTATGCAAGACTTGAGTGACGACAATGATGAGGCTAAGTGCAATCGGTTGACAGAACAGAGAGGTAATATGACCGCGCTGCCGACTCCACACACGCCACTGCATTCGCAACGTCACTCCCACATGAGTAGGCTTTGCCGAGACATCATCGAAATCGGTGACATCGAATTGTCTCCTGGGATGAGGTGCACCGAGCGGCTTTGTGGGAACCAACTCATCGTAGAGCCCGAGAAGGCCAGCGTCTGTAGATGCGATGGCCGCGATTGCCTTCTGATCGAAGTCGCCCTGGATACTCACTTCTCTCTTATGGCCCCCCTCACGTAGACGACCGATCGAAGCCTCAGAATTCGTGATACAGATTATACGATCACAACCCTTCAGCGTTGCTGGTAGGTGGCTCGTACAGACGACCGTCATGGCTCCGTGTCCGGCTCCCTCTCTCGCTAGTCCTGCGAGAAGGTCCATCACTCGCTGAGCGGTGTACTGGTCTAGTCCAGCAGTTGGCTCATCAAGAAAGAGCATCCTCGGCTGCTTCGCCAAAGCCCTCGCGATGGCCACTCGGCGCTTTTCGCCACCAGAGAGGTCGGCAATTGGAGCCGACCAACGATCGACCGGCAAGTCAACCTGACCCAGCAAGCAGCGAGCTGTCTCTTCGAGACCCGCACGTGCTGGATTGGACGATGCGTGCTCGTCTCCCCTTACGTGCGTTTGCAAGCCATGACTGTTTGCCCCCCGATAGCGCAGCGCATCAACGATGACTTCGAGTACACGAAGCTCACGCCTCAGGACGTTCTCCTGAGGGACAAAAGCGATCTGCGACCGAAAGAACGGGACAGCGTCCCGGTCAATGCGCGCATATAGCCCCTCCGTGAAAATAAAGACCCCACCTTCCTCCTCAGTGGGACCCTCGTAGCCGACGCTCAGCCCCCGCAGCAGCGTGCTCTTCCCAACACCACTCCTACCGATCAGGGCGGTGAGGGTTCCAGGTTGGAATTCAAGACTTACTAATCCTCCACTTCGAAAGCGATAATTGTGGATTCGGAGTCCGGCTCCCTCGGGCAGCAGGGCGTCACTCTTCATACGCCCGGGTGAGGGCGCGGACTCCCCGCGCCTCAAACGCCTCTTGACGCGACTGAGTAGTCTCGCCGAATATGAGGACCGTGTATTGGGGGTTGGCGCTCCACGTCTGTTCGAACAATAGGTGGTCGCGGCTTCGAGAGCGAACGGCGACGTCGCCAGACAAGCGGCCTTCCAGAATGACGGCCTCCTTGACTCCGTAATAGAGCGTGCCACGAGCTGCCCACTCCAACAAGACTTGCTCAGGGTTTTCTCGACGTCTCAACTCAACTTTGCTCCCCTTCAGCAGGTCAAGACGCACCTCACCGCTCTCTGTGGGCATCCTTCGCAGTATGATCGTCCCAGCAGCAACTACGCTAGGCGACGGAACCAATAGGTGCTCCAGTTCGGCCGCATCGACTTCGATCGTATCTGGCTTCTCGATTCCGCCGGTCGGGACCAAGATCCGCTCACCAAGTGTGGCGAGCCCTCTCAATCGAGCCTCGTCCTGCTGAGACAAATTTCCTTCCGTATCGACGGTCGTCAGGCCCTGACCTGAGCGATACGTGTATTTCGCGCTACGGCCAGCGAGCGGCGAGATGCTGGGCGTAAGTCCTTGGAAATTGGCGATGTACTCCGCGACTGACTTCCCGAATGAGCGCCGCACCTGGGCATCAATCTGACTGAGGATCGTCCGGGAGACGAGGTCGTCGCCGACACTGACTTTCCCGTCCTTCTGCAGAACGGCTGAGGGCACGCCCAGAAGCGACAATGCGCCCATTAGAGCCTTGGGCACTTCAAAGGAGAGGCCCGTCAAGTCAATCCGCGTCGTGATATCCTCCGCCATGAGCACGGAGACCTGAAAGCCAACCTCACTCGCCTTATCGTCGCTGCGCTTATCGGTGACCTCTCGAACAAACTCCAAGCTGCTTGTCCATAGCAGGGTGCCCTTTCCTTGCAACCCCCAGTCCTTGGCTACGACTTCGCCTAGGACACTGGTCTCGACGGCTGTGCGGAAGAAGCTCCCTGGCTCGAAGCATATGAGCTCCTTCTCGCTCAAGACGGCCGGCTCAAGTTTGGCCGTGTGCTTCGGTGACACACCTCGCGAGGCGACCAGTCGTATCGCAAGGACCAGTGCGAGCAACCCGAGAAGGACGATCAATACGTAGCGACTGCGGAAGGACCTTACGCCTGCAGGCAGCGGGGTAGAAGTCGAGGGGAGGATCTCGGGCACGGCTCTTGTGATGTGGGCGGAGAGGAAAGAGAGAATCAAAGCTCGTGGTGCGGAGGATATCGAGCAGCCCCGCGCGGGTCAAGACCCTCGATTCAGTGGAAAGCTCTCTTCCTGACCGTTGACGAGAGATATTCGGAGAGCGATAGGCGAGGTCGTGGCGACGTTCCCCGGGCCATTACCCTGTTTCGAGGTAAGCACCGCCCACGAGAAGTAATCCAGGCGCCGAGAACGTTACAGGCGTTCTTGAGATGCTAAGCACTGGATGGCGCGGATGACCGACTACGCGAAGTAGAACGGCCGGATCGTTACGCCGCAGGCAGCTTGCTGTCCACCGGAAGTCTCCGCGGGGTATGACTTTAAGGTCGACTGAGTGCGCGGCGCGCCGTTACCCCACCTGCATGTGCGGCCGAGCACAAGGATTGTGTGCGGCGGTACAGGCCCCTTCGTCCTCGACGGACTGCAAGTACACAAGGTGTTGGTTGCGCCGCTGCGCAGGGTCGAAGCGGAGCAGATCCTCCGGCAGCGCCAAGAGTACGGTGGACTCGACCGCCCAGATGCGCTCGCGAACGCGGGCGAGTGGGCCGGTGGCGGGCAGATGTGGATTGCGCACGGAGTGACGTCAATCGACCTGAGATCGCTGGACCTTGGTGTGAGCTTTGCTCGACGACACTCGCGATCGCGTGTTCGGCCGCCGCCGCCTCGCAATAAGGACGGCGAGGCCGATACCAACGGGTAAACCGACCGCCAAAGCTAGATTCCGTCCTACCGACGCTGCGGGCTCCGCCAGATTTCGCGACACACTGTCTAGACTCGTTCTTACGAGGCCTGGTTTTTGAACAACTATAGGGCGTCCGTCCTCATCGAGCAGGATTTCATCTCCACCGAGGATTCGCTCTGCCTGTGACTCAAGCGCTATCAGGCTCGCACCGGTGAACAGTACAGCCTTTGGGTTCTTGCTAGCGAACTTCCCTAGGAACGATGTGAAGCCATTGAACTGCTTCGCGATCATCTCAGTCACCATGGCCCGTCCAGGCTCAGAAAGGGCCGCGACCTCGTCCGCATACCGAGCGACGAGAACAGCTTGATCCCGAGTAGCGCCTTGGATAAGTGGGCTCACTGTACTGCCGAGAGTTGAGACGATCTGCCCGCCGATTCCAGGGTGTCGCACCTCACAGATCAACACCTGCGAACCAAGCTGTTCGACCGCTTCAGCAAGTTGCTTCCCCACGTTTGGCGAAGCCAGCCTTCGGATCGCCGGTCCAAGTGCGTCGGCCGGTAACTCATCGAGAGCACTTAGCAGTCGCGGCGAACTTACACTATGCTGGACGGCCTTCAGAGCTTCCTTACCATAGACTTTCGTGAATCGCAGAAGTGTGTCGAGTGATGCCTCTCCGCCTTCGCGGACCACTCGCTCGCCAACTTCTCGCAAGGCTGCCTCACCGCCCAGCTCAGCGATTTCTTTCAACGCCAGCTTGCCTGACGACTTGCCGATATGCTGAGCAAGAGCCTCGCTCAATTCTCGAGCTACCGCCCTGATCGGCCCTCCCTGTGGTGTGACAGGATATGCGCTCGCTACGCCGAAGCCAAGACACGCCGTCGCGGCGCCGGCGATAAACCTCAGTTGCGCGCAACAATTCATGGGAGGCTTACGATGGTCCGGCGGAGCAATGCTGAAGTAGAGAAGTCGAGATCTTCCGCGAGACGTGATAGCACCTTCTCCAGACCGAGATCGGTCTCGTTTCCGCTTCTTATCTGCGACTCAATGGAGTCAATGTACTGTCCTAAGTTCTCCGATAGCTCATCAACGAATGAGTCCGTCATCCACCAATCGATGATGAACCCAACGACTAACCCGATGCCCCCTACGACCAGCGTGCCTGCAGGTCCCGCGAGGGAACCGGCGGCTGCTCCGCCTGCAGAGGCAGCGCCCGTCGTTCCGGCAACGGCGCCGGCAGAGGCCACGGCAGTTGTGCCAACACCAATCGCCGCTCGCGACAAAAGTGCTCGAGTGACCTGCATCGCGGCGCTGGTGCCAGCGCTCGACGCGACGAAAGTCATGAGTCCGTTATAGACTTCATCCTTCGCTTCGTCCTGGGCAAACGCGACAAGCTGCGTTTCTACCTCACGCGCAAATTCTTCGTATGACGGGATACTCACTCCGGGTAGGTCGCTCGACGCCACAGCGAGCCGACATTCCTTGAGCAAGCGATTTTGAGCTGCCGCGATATCTTCCCGCAATCCGGCCATCACCCCATCTAGGTCTGTAGCAAGCCGATCTTCACTGAAGATGTGCTTTCTAAACTTCTCCTGCACGTACACGCCTGCGTCATCGACCTCATACCACCAGTCGGAAGCCATGCGCCGCAAGACCCCAAGCCGAGATCCCCAGCTCGTAATGTCGTTCGCGAATGGCTTAATTCCAGCACGGTACCGCTTGAAGTTCTCGTCCAGCGAAGCAAGGCACCTATCAACCGCCTCTGCATTCGACTCCTTTGTCGACTCTAGGAGCGGAATTATCAGCGCGCGATAGAACTGCTCACGCCTAATTGAATTTGCTCGCTCATTCTCAGCGATGGTTCCCGCATGAACGGTTAACGTCGGAGCCGCTGGCGGCAATGCTTCCAATCGAACGACGGAACGAGATGCCTGCAGCCAGTAAATGAGCATCGCCGAGGCGATCAGTGCAGAAACTGGGAGCACGACCCCTCGATAGGGGGGCGCCGTAACACGTCGATGACCCTCTCTATGGTGGTTGCCATTGTCGCGAGTAGCATTCTCGGCAGCAGCGATACACGAAGAGTCCGGTTCCTTGGAGTTGTCCGTCATTTCGGGTGGTTGGCCAAACGGAGATGGGCAGAAGTATACCCAACACGAGCGCCTTGCGGTACGACGATCGATCACCTCTTAGGGTCGATTCCCCGAGTTCTTGCATGCGCCCAAGTGGTTCATGGCGTTTCCAATCTAACGTCTTGCGGATGAAGAGGTGGTTCGGTGCCGTGCGCACGGTGCGACTGGCCCAGGGGTAGGTTATCGCATGGGGCGCGGAATCGCACAAGAGGACATCCCCGGCCTCGCCGAGGGCCTGAAGGAAGGCGCGACGCGCCTCGGCGGGGATCTAGATCCGGCCCCGCCACGCCTGGGGGGTCTTTGGCCCCGCGAGTACCGCCGAGACTGATCGGGAGCAGCAGGACGTCTTCGAAATCGTCCCGGGTGGCTTGGCCTGCACAGCCATGCAGTGCAGCACCGCGGGCGAGGTGGCGCCAGGGACTCCGCATACCGGCCTCGGTCGGGCCGCTGTGGGCCGGGGTGCGGCCCGGTGAGCGCAGCGCTACAACGCTACGGTGCACGAGCCGCGCGTCGACGTCCTTGTGCTCGCAGGCGGAGCCGTTGTCGAACTTCCCTTCGGGGCGCGAGACGTGAAGTAGCGCATGAGCCCCTCGCGGACAAGGACGCGGTTGCCGCTGCTCATGAGCACGACACTGGACATCGTTCCGCGGCCTAGGTCTCGGACGAGGAAGTGGTGGACTCTCCTTCTCTCATGGCTGCGCAAGGCTGAGTGCGGTCGATGCCCTTTGGCCGCCGCGGTGCGTCTATGCGCCGCACCCGCGGGGCGCGCCACGCCTCCCGCGCTTCTGGACCTGGGTGCCGAGCAGCTTGATCCAGCGGCGCGGCGCGCCGTGTAGAGCGTGGAGCGAGGCTCGCGCCGACCAAGATGGTGGGAGACGCATCGCAGTCTGCCCAGAGACGGTCAACGACGACCACACCGTCGCCGCCGCGAGGCGCAGTGCGTTCTTCGTGGCCCAAATGGGAGGGGGGGGTAGGGCAATGCGCGCTCCTCGAGATGCCGTCACTCGGCGCGACGGAGCCGGAGGTCCGCCTGTATGCAAGGCGGTGCCGCGCGAGCGACCTCGAGTTCGTGGCTGCCGCTCACGGCACGAAGCGCACCGACAGCGCGTCGCTGAAGTTGAAGGCCTGCCCCAGG
>CAYOBN010000050.1:0-10192 GCA_964402175.1 uncultured Planctomycetaceae bacterium
CGTCTGCCGCCTCGCGCAGCGTCGGCCGAGCCTTCGCCTTCGACGCGTAGTCGCCACTCCGCGAGACCTCGAGGACTCGGCACATCAACGCCTCGAGGTAGTTGGCCCTCTTCACCGCCATCACCGCTAATGCAGTTCCTACTCGTTGGCGAAGAAGGCGGCGGCTTTTCTTGTAAATCCCGCTCCTGCTGGAGGATCCGGTTCTCTCGCCGAAGCCTCGTGAGCTCCGTTCGTTCTTCCGACGTCTGCGCGCCGTCCGGGCCGCGCCCGTCGTCGATTTCTGCGTGCCGCAACCAGTTGCGGAGCGATCACTCCGTCAGGTCGAGATCCTTCGCGAGCTTGGATACGCTACCGATCTGCCGCACCAGCCGGACTGCGTCCACCTTCTGCTCAGCCGTGTAGGTCCGTAGTCTCCTCTGTGCCATGTCGAACATCCTGGCGCAACTCGCGCCGGTTGGGGTGTCCGATCTGCCGGGGCAAGGTCATGCTTCGCACGAGATCCGTGCCGAGTCAAGCTCCGTGAGTCACCTTTCATCGCTTCTCGAGCGCTGCGATCCCCTTTCTGAGCTGCTTCTTGGCCCGCTCGAATCGAAGCTTGAGTTGTGCAAGTTCGCGATCGAGCTCCGGGTGCTCGCCCGAGTCGAGCCTCAGGACGTAGCGCAGACCATCACCCGAGGGCGCCGCAATGACGATCGACATCAAGCCATTGCGCTCTCTCTTCCATTCTTCTGCCTCGTACTTCTCGTACTCCTCGCGCTTGAGCACACGCAGCGCGCCCATCTGTACCCCTCTTTCGTACCATTCATTCAGCATGGGCGATAGGCGGCGCGCCCCGTCGTTCAATTCGAGGGTCTCCGTTTCGACGAGCTGCCGTAAACGCTGCACCGACTCCGAGTCGCGACCTTCGGCAGCGAGCTTCGTAAGTCGCTCATCGAAGCCAAGGTCCACGTAGCGATCCAAGTACCCAGCGATCTGCCCGCGCGCAGCTTCGTCAACGTTGAATCGAGCGATCGTGTCTCGGATTCGCTGCCACTGTTCATCTGTATAGTCGGCGCGCCTAACACCGTTGTAGAACGCGTCCCTCAATTCAGCCGGCCGATCGAGCAGCTCGATCAAGGTCGGCTCCATCCGCGCGGATGCCTCGGGCTCGGCCGAAGTCGATGTTCTCGAGGGGGACACCGGGTCGGAGTGGTTCTCGCTGTGTCGCGGGTCAAATGCTTCGATGACGCGTGGACCGATGTCGAGCAGATTCGGTTCGGAAGGCCCGACCGAAACTCCGTCCGATGCCTGAATGACCAAGAAGACGAACGCGCACAAAGCGGCGCTTCCCAGGACCAACCTCATTCCAATTCCTCTCGCTGGCGCACTGTGTTACCCCCTGAAGCGCGCGGCATAGCTGCACCTCAGACTTCTGAGACCTTCCAATAGAAGACAGCCGCGGCGGAGTCTACCTCGCACCGCGCCGTCACATGTCCGCCTACTGACAGTGCGAACACTCGAGTCCAATCCCTGCCAGCAGGGCTCCGCGAAGAACGGCCGGGTGGAAGACTGCGACCGTGAATGCGAAGGCATGAATCGCGTTCTCGGCGGCGTCTGGGCCGGGGCACGGAATTGCAACCCAATCGGAGAAGAGAGTTGTCGTGACGGAGGTGGTAGGTCCGATATTGCGTTGGTCGTCCGGTTTCCCGGGTATCGCTCCAAGAACGCGCAAGGATGTGCCGATCGGCGCGAACACGGTCGCTGTGACATGGTACGTGCACGGAAACTCCTCTACGCAAAGCCACTGCGCTTCTTGCGAACCACCGTACCCATGGAGAATCAACCAGCACTGCCCATGCTCGATCGTCGCAGCAACGAGTAGGTCTGCGTCGTACACAACCCCGTCATGCGTCCAGTCGAGGTGGTCTGTGTCGGGTGGTGCCGTGCTGGCCTGGCAGCCTGGGCAAATCTCTTGCACAGGCGTGGCGAGCAAAGCGGCGCACGGAACGAGGATCGCTGCACCTGCCAACAGATATCTCCCCAAGCGCGAGGCGCAAGATCTGTCGCTGGTTGGAAGTGCTATGCGGTTGGGCTGGCGAGGGGGGGGGGGGTCGGCATGCGGCGTAGGGTAGGACCTAGAGTGAGCGGCGGCAAGAGGCCATCTGGTCGATGAATGAGAGCGCAAGTCTCCGGCGTGGGGTACCTCCGTCGAGTTCCCAACGCACAGACGGGATGGAGGCCCAAGACTGACCCTGCCCAGTCCAGCGGACACCTGGTAGGTGAGGAGCCGGGGTAACGTGGGGAGCCCCCCCCGGGGGCCGGGGGCGGTCCTCGTTCAACTGCAGGTCCCACAGGCGCCCGATCCACACAGGCGCGCTTCGAGCGCCTTCGACGTCGGTGTCACCGAGAGGCCACCGAGGGCCGTGCAGCGCAGCTCGCGGGCCATCGACTCGCTGATCGCGCGGTGGGCGTCCAGCACCTCGTCGAGCGGGATCAAGTGGTCGTAGCCCGCGAGGGCGATGTTGGCCGAAGCGAGCGCATTCGCGGCGCCGGCGATGTTGCGGCCCAGGCACGGCGCTTCCACGCGATTCGCGACCGGGTCGCACACGAGCCCGAGGACGTTCTGCAGCGCGTGGCTCGCTGCGGATAGCCCCACCGCGGCGCTGCCTCCGCCGAGCTCGACGAGGGCCGCTGCGGCCATCGCGGCGCCCGCGCCGGTCTCGGCTTGGCATCCGCCGACCTCGGCAGCGAAGCTGGAACGCGTCGCGACGAAGACGCCGATCAGGCCCGCGGCGAGCATCGCACGCAGCGTCGTCTCTTCGTCCGCGCCCTGCGCATCGGCGGCGGCGAGGCACGTCCCGGGGAACGTTGCGCACGAACCGGCGGTGGGGGCCGCGACGATCACTCCCATCGCGCTCTTCACCTCCATCAGCGCCGTGACGTAGAGGATCGCACGGTTGAGGACACCGCAATCGTGCAGGGTCCCGCGCTGCTCTTGGGCGCGGAAGAGGTGGCTCTGGCGGGGCAGGAGCCGGTCGTGGTACTCGGTCCCAGCCAGCCCCTGCTCGACGCCGCCGCGCATGATCCTGTAGATCTTGCGCGTCTGCTCCATGACCTCGGCCTGCGAGAGGCCGCCGCGCGCGCACTCGTATTCGAGCGCAAAGTCGGACAGCCTGCGCTGCGAAGGGTCTGCGGAGCGCGCCATCTCGCCCGCGTGCAGGAACGGCACCGCGAGGCCCTTGCGCGACTTGACCGGCAGGACAGGCGCCAGTCGCCGCACACGAAGCACCGGCGGCAAGGCCGCATCGTCGAGGCACTTCTGTCCAAGCACGACGCAGCGTGTGGGGGTGCCCGGCGCGATGCGCACCTCGTCGACGTCGGGCCGGCGCGCGAGCAGCGCTTCGACCTCGCGCCCGTCGCCATCGACGTCCAGCAGCGTCACGGCATAGTCGCCGTACAACGTGACCGCGGTGCCATCGAGCTCGACGACCTCGATCATGCCGCCGCCCGTCGAGAGCGCGACGACGCTGTGGGTCGCGGCTCCCCGGGTCAACGTCAGCCGGTAGGTATTGGGGTGCGGGTCATTCAAAGCCGCCGTGCGGATCTCCAGCGCGATGCCCGCCGCGCGCAGGGCCGCCGCGGATTCGGGCAAGCGGCCGTCGTCGGCCTCCCAGCCGAGCAACCCGCCGAAGAGGCCCATGTCCGAACCCTGGCTCTCGTGGGTCGTCGCAAGGGACCCTTCGGTGTCGAACTCGACGAGCACCTTCTCGGGTTGACCCCCGCAGAGATCGCGCGCGATGCGCCCGATGCGCACCGACGCTGCCGAGTGCGAGCTCGAAGGCCCGCGCATCACGGGACCGATGACGTCGTTGAAGATGCTGGGGGGCAGGGTGGTCGGCATCGCTGCGCTCACTTCTTCCAGAGGTTCACTGCGCCTTCGTTGCCCGCGCGGTCGACCGCGGAGATCGCGATCGCTTCGGGCGCGGGGGCTTCGAAGCGATGTTCGCGACGGCCCTCAGGCAGAAGCGTATAGGTCCACACACCAGCGCGCTGGGAATAGAGCACCCAACGCGCGAGCGGCTCGCTCGTATAGGGCTCGAAGGACACGGTCAGCGCGCCTTCTTTTTCGGTCACGCTCAGCTTCGGTGCGCGTGGCGCGCGGTCATCCAGCCACGGCGTTGCGGGCACCAGCGCCGGTTCGCGGTAAGGGCCCTGGGCCAAGCGCTCGGCGACCGGCAGCGCCGCCGCCGGCATGAGCGACTTCATGCTGAAGTGGCACAGCCCTGGCCCCTCGGGTAGCATGCCGCGTGTCACGAGCACTTGCCCGACGATCTCCGTCGCGCCCGCTTCACCCGCGATGCGCGCGATCGATGCGCCCGGCCACAGGTGACGCCCGCGCACGTTCTCGGAGCGCCACCAGCCAAGAAGCACCGGAAAGCTCTGCGGGACCTGCGCGATCGGCCAATAGAGCTGCGGCGACAGGTAATCCACCCAGCCCTCTCGCAGCCAACGGCGTGCGTCGGCGTAGAGGACTTCGTGCTGGTCCATGCCGCGGATCCCCGCCGGATGACCGGGGCGCCAGATACCGAACGGGCTGATCCCGAAGAGCACCTCCGGGCGCACGCGGTGCACCTCGCGCGCCAGTCGCTCGATCAGCGTATCGACGTTCTGCCTGCGCCAGTCCGAGCGCGAGAGCTTGCCGCCCGAGGCGACGTAACGCTCGAAGCTCGCGTCGTCCGGGAAGTCGCGGTCGTCGTTGTAGCTCGGGTAGGGGTAGAAGTAGTCGTCGAGGTGCACCCCGTCGACGTCGTAGCGCTCGACGACGTCCAGGATCACGGCCGTCGTGTGGTCCTGCACGTCGCGGCGCGCAGGGTCCATCCAGACGTAGCCCTTGTCACCGAGCTGGACGACCAGCTCAGGCTGCTGCTTGACGATCGAGCTGTCGGCGATGCCGCCGCGGTTCGAAGGGTGGTTCACGCGGTACGGATTGAACCACGCGTGCAAAGCGAGCCCACGCGCGTGCGCTTCGTCGATCCAGAATTGCAGCGGGTCGTAGAAGGGCTCCGGCGCGCGGCCCTGCGTGCCCGTCAGGTACGACGACCACGGCTCCAGCGGGGACGCATACAGCGCATCCGCGTGCGGCCGTACCTGGAAGATCACGGTGTTGAAGCCGAGGGCCTCGAGGCGCGCCAGGATCGCGCGCGCTTCGTCCTGCTGCTCTGCCGTAGAGAGGCCGGGCTTCGAGGGCCAATCGATGTTTGCGACCGTCGCGACCCAGGCCGCGCGCAGCTCGCGCTGCGGCTCGGGCAGTCCTTCGGGCCGCCGCGGCGCAGCACAAGCCGAGAACAGGGTCAGCGCCGCGAGGGCGTGCAGCAGGGGGCTCGGTGTCACGCCCCCATGGTACGCCGCAGGCGCTCGGCCCGCGCGAGGCCCGCAGCGAGCAGCGCCGAGAGCGCCACGGCCACCAGCGCACCGAAGAGCGTCGCGGCGAGGCCTTTCGCGCCGCCACCAAAGCCGCCATAGAGGGCGCCCGATGCCAACGTTCCCAGGAGCCGCCCGACCGCGTTCGACGCGTAGTAGAACCCGACCCGCTGCGCGACCGCTTCGCGTTCGGCGTAATGCACGACGAGGAAGCTGTGTACGGCGCTGTTCGCGGCGAACACCGCGCCGAAGGCGTAGAGGCCCACGCCGATGACCCACGCGCCGCCGTGGCCCTGCAGCACCGCCCAACCGAGCGCGCCGAGCGGCAACGCGAGCGCTCCCGTCCAAACGGCCAGCCGCTGGCCGTCCGGGGTCCTGCGCCCGGACGCGCCACGCGCGCCGACCCAAGCCGGTGCCGACGCTTGCACAGCGCCGTACACGATCACCCAGACCGCGAGGAACGCGCCGACGCGGGTCGAGCTCCACCCGAGGCGCTCCGCGAGGTACAGCGGCAACGCCAGCACGAACCAGGCATCGCGGGCCGCAAAGAGGAACAGCCGCGCCGCGGCGAGCAAGTTGAGGCGCGCATCGCGCGCAAAGAGGCTCTCGACCTTCGCGCCCTTCACGCGCGCTGTCGGCGTGCGCAGCATCACAGCCGCCACGGCGAGCGCCGCACCGATCAGCGCCGCCAGCACCGCGCACGCGGCGCCGAAGCCCAGCGCGCTCAGGAGCGCTCCGCCCAGAAAGAAACCGACACCCTTCAGCGCATTCTTGGAGCCCGTCAAGAGGCTGACCCAGCGCAGCAGTCCGTGCGCGTCGTCCGTGGGCACGACCTGCTTGATCCAGGCCTTCGAGCTCATCTTCGTCAGGTCCTTTGCGACACCAGACACCGCTTGTGTCAGCAGGACAACTGGGATCGTGAGCCGCTCCGGGTCGAAGGCCAGCACAGCGAGCGCAGCGAACTGCAGCCCCAACCCCGCGAACAGCGTCACCTTGAGCCCGAGCCGCGCCCCGATCCACCCCCCCGCGAGGTTCGTGACGACCCCCAGGGCCTCGTACCCGACAAACGCGGCCGCGAGCTCGAGCGGTGTGAAACCCTGCTGCGCAAGGAAGAGCAGCACGAGCATCCGCAGCGCGCCGTCCGTCAAGGTGTAGGCCCAATAACAGCCTGTCACCAAGGCGTAGTCGCGGCGAGCGGAGGAGTTCGTCACAGGTGCGCCGCCACTTTGCCCGCGAGCTCGACCAGACGGTTGGCGTAGCCGAACTCGTTGTCGTACCACGCCATGACCTTGACGAGCACGCCGTCGGTGACACGCGTCAGGGCCGCGTCCACGATGGCGCTGCGTGGATCGCGGGCGAAATCGGCGCTGACGAGCGGTCGTGTCTCGTAGCCCAAGATGCCGACCAGCGGCCCCTGCAGCGACGCAGCCAGGAGGGCGCCATTGACCTCCTCGATGCTGGTGGGACGCCGCGCTTGGAAGACGAAGTCCGTCAGCGAGGCGTTCAGCACCGGCGCACGGACCGCCACGGAGTCCAGCTTTCCTGCGAGCTCCGGGATGACTTTGCCGACCGCGTGCGCTGAGTTCGTGCTGGTGGGGATCAGGCTCAGCATCGAAGCGCGCGCACGGCGCGGGTCTTTGTGCGGGGCGTCGTGGACCTCCTGCGTATTCGTCGGATCGTGGATCGTCGTCACGAGGCCGCGCACGATGCCGATGCTGTCGTGCAGCACTCGGACGAGGGGCGCCAGGCAGTTGGTCGTGCACGAGGCGGCCGAGACGATGGGCTCGCGGCGCAGGTCGACCGCGCCCTCGTTGACGCCGATCACGACATTGGTGTCGAGGCCCTTCAACGTCTCGGAGACGACGACACGTGCGGCTCCGTTAGCGAGGTGCGGCGCGAGCGCTTCGGCGGTGCGGAACTTGCCGCTGCACTCCAGCACCACGTCGACGCCGAGCTCGCGCCAGTCGAGCCGCGCTGGATCGGCCTCGCGGCGCAGGGTGACGCTGCGGCCGGCGAGCTCCAGGCGGTCCTCCCCAAGGGCGCGGCAAACATGGCCCCAGCGACCCTGCACGCTGTCGAACTCCATCAGGACCGCGAGGGTCTCGGGAGTTCCATGCGGCTCGTTGATCGCGACGACCTGCAGGTCCCCCCGTGCCTCCATGACACGGGCCGCGAGGCGGCCCATGCGCCCGAAGCCGTTGATGCCGACCTTCTTCTGCATCGCGTCAGTATCGCAGACCGCGGCGCGGGCCGACAACTCGCAACGTTGAACGGATGGGGCTGGCTTCGTCTGGTCTTGACGGAGCCTTGTGCATCTTCACCGTCTCGATCGCTTCTTGATCGAGTGTTCGCGCTCTCACCGTCCCGAACTGATCGTGACTTGAGGTTCGTGCTGAGACTGCGGGGGTCCGAGGAAGGTCGTCCCAACGTCCGGCCTCCGTCCGCACTCCCAACGTCAGAGATCCATGTCGCACACGCTCATCCTCCTCGCTGCTGCCCTCGCTCCCCAGGGCAACGGCCCCGTTCCGGATCCGAACGATCCGCTCTCCTCCCTCGCCGTCATCCAGGCGGTCGAGGGTGCTGGCTCGATCCCCGAGCTGACCCGTCGCCTCGTCGACCTCGAGGTCGCGGGTACGCTGCCCGCGTCGGCCTTCTTCCCGGTCGCTGCCTCGAGCAGTGACACGGTCCGCTCGATCCGCGGCACGACCAGCGCGGTCGTCCTCAAGTGGCTCGACTCGCTCGACGGCACCAACACCGCCGACACGCCCCGCTTCGGCGCGAACTGCGACTATGTCACGTTCTTCGGCGACGGCTGGAACTCCGACTGGTCCGGCCAAGTCATCGGCTCGGCGCCCCAGTATCGCGGTTCGAGCGACTCCGGCTGGGTTTGGGTCAACCACGAGTACGTCTCGAACTCGCAGCCCAACCTGACGAGCGCCCCGACGGGCCAGTTCCTGACCCTCGCCAAGTTCCTGCGCGACCTCGGCGTGTACTCGCACGATGTCACCGGCAACGTCTGGACGCTCGAGCAGCGCAACCGCATCGACTTTGAGCACAAGCGCCAGCTGGGCGGCTCGTGGACTCGCATCGTCAAGAACCCGCAGACCGGCAAGTTCGAGGTCGACACGACCGCGCCGAACCGCCGCTACGACGCGACGGGCAACACCGCGGTCCGCGTGACCGGCCTCGGCATCGGCCCGACGAGCGACTTCCGTGACCACGACGAAGCTGGCGAGAACCTCCCGGCCAGCGTCGTCTCCGGTATCCAGGGTGACTGCTCGGGCGCCACGACCCCGTGGGGCACGATCATCACCGCGGAAGAGAACGTCCAGGACTACTTCGGCGACTTCGAGCCGACCTGGTCGAGCGGCCAGCGCTTCAACGCGGGCAACGGCTTCGACCCGGGCAGCAACGTGTCGCCGGTGTACGAGCCCTCGCGCTCCAGCGACTTCGGCCGCATGTCGAACGTGAAGGACCGCCACACGCGCGACCTCTACGGGTTCCTCGTCGAGATCGATCCGGGCGTCGAGTCCAGCGTCGCGTACACGGGTCTCTCTGCCGGTGGCGATGGCTCCGGTCACCGTAAGCTCGGCGCGATGGGCCGCGCTCGCTGGGAGAACGCTTCGTTTGTCACCGGCGCGGACTGGAAGCTGATCGACGGTCAGCCGATCGTCTTCTACGCCGCCAACGATCGCCGCAGCGGTCGCGTGTGGAAGTTCGTCACGTCCGGCGTCTACACCAGCGGCATGACGAAGGCGCAGGTCCGTGACCTGCTCGACAACGGCGACCTGTACGTCGCGCACTTCGCTGGCCTCGACAACCGGACGGGTCAGACAATGCTCGCCACGGGCGTTCCCCCGACCGAAGCCAACCCGGGTGTGGGTCGCTGGATCAAGTTCTCCGTCAACAGCACCGACGTCCCGCCGAACGCGGCGGCGCTCGGCCTGCCGAACATCACGGTCGGCGAGGCGCTGCGCGACAAGGACTACAACGGCATCGGCGGCTTCCCGAACGACAACATCGCGAAGAAGTGCCTCTTCACGGCGGCGATGAAGCTCGGCGTGATGGAGCTCAACCGTCCCGAGGACGTCGACTGGAACCCGATGGACCCGAGCGGCACGCCGCGCCTCTACATCGCGTTCACGAACCACACCGCCCAGGTCGCGCTGAACCAGGACGGCGTGCTCTACCCGACCGCGCAGCACAGCTCGCAGTCGCCGAACCGTGGTGACAGCCTCGGCTCGATCATGGCGCTCGAAGAAGCGAACGCGGGCAACCCGGCGCTTTCGATGACCTTCACCTACCGCACCGTGTGGCGCGGTACGCTTGGGACGGGCATCTACGACGCCGCTAACGTCGACCAGATCATGATCGACAGCATCGGCGGCGTTTGGTTCGGCACCGACGGCAACTTCGGCCGCAACGGCCACTCCGACGCCGTGTACTACCTGGACCTGAACCCGGCCCACCAGGCCGGCCAGCCGGGTGTCGTCAACGCGACGTTCGGTCTGCCCTTCCGCGTTGCGGCGGTCCCGTCCGACGCCGAAGCGACCGGCCCGGCCTTCACGCCGGACGAGAAGTCGCTCTTCATCGCAGTGCAGCACCCGGGTGAGAACTTCGTGTCGAACCCGTCGACCTGGCCGCAGAACCGCTGAGCCACGCGAGGCGCACTCCGGTGCGCGAGACACCTCCGGCGGCCCCGCGGTAGCGCGCGGTCGGCGGGCCGCCCCCCGACCCGCCAACAAACCCCAAACGGCGTAAAAACCCCACCCAGAGATGCAGAGCAGCGAGT
>CAYOBN010000050.1:10202-37012 GCA_964402175.1 uncultured Planctomycetaceae bacterium
CCCCGCGCGGCCCACCCGGGGGCGCGACACCCCTCCGGGGGCCCGGGGACCGCCGTCGCGGGGGGGCCCGCCCGCATCCCCGACATCTACCCCCATGCTGCGTATCCTCCCCACCCTGAGCTTCAGCGCTGCGTTTCCGCTCCTCGCGCTGGCGTTGGCGCCGAACGGCGACGACGACACGTACGACCCGCTGGCGTTTGCGAAGAGCCGCGGTGTGCCGAAGGACACCAACTGGGAGGCGACCGTGCCGCCCGCGTGTTACACGAAGACCGACGGGGTCTCGAACCCGTGCTGGGTGTGCCACACGGTCGGCGTTGCGCCGAACGACCTGGTCGATCGCGACCTGCAAGCGGAATACGCCTTCAGCGATGTCGCGCTGACGAACCACTGGGCAAGCCTCTTCACCGATCGCCGCGCGGAGGCCAGCGCGATCAGCGACGACGAAGCGCGCGCTTGGTTCGGCGGGGACAACTACACACCGCTGCGTAAAGCGCTCGCGCAGGTACCCCGCGAGGAGTTCCCGGGTTACCGGCCCGACCTCGACTTCGACCGCGGGTTCGACGCCGAGGGTTTTGCGCGCGACGGTAGCGGCTGGCGGGCGGTGCGCTACAAACCGTTCCCCGGCACGTTCTGGCCGACCAACGGCTCGACCGACGATGTCTTCGTGCGTTTGCCCGCGCTGTTCCGCACCCAAGGGGGTGTGCTGACGCGCGAGATCGAGAAGGCCAACCTGACGCTGCTGGAGGTCGCGCTCGCCGCGGACCCGCGCACGGTCGAGGCCGCCGCCATCGAACACCCGATCGAACCGCTCGACGAGCGCGTTCTGGGCTTCGACCTGGACAAAGACGGCGCGCTGCGCCCGTTCACGACGACGCTGCGCGGGCTGCCCGCGCGGTATTTCGGCGACGCGCATGAGGTGCTCGTCGAGCGCTACGTGAACCCCGAGGGCGTCGAGTACCTGCACAGCGTGCGTTACGTCGACCTGCAGAGCCCGACGGCCCACTCGCGCCGCATGAAAGAGCTGCGCTGGTCGCGCAAGGACCTTGGGCTCGACGCTTGGGCCCGGCAGCGGGCGTACGAAGAAGAGTACGAAGCCAAAGAGCGCGGGATCGTGCCCTACTTCCAGGGCGGGCCCGACATCGGCCTCTCGAACGACTTCGGCTGGCGCCTGCAAGGTTTCATCGAAGACGCCTCGGGTCGCTTGCGTTTGCAGTCCGACGAAGAGCAGCGGTTCTGCATGGGCTGCCACTCTTCGCTCGGTGTGACGGTCGATCAGACGTTCACGCTGCCGCGCAAAGTGCCGGGGCTCGCCGGCTGGCGCTACCAGGACCTACAGGGTATGCAAGATGCGCCGCAGGTCGGCCACGCGCAGCCCGAGGTCCTGACCTACCTCGAGCGCGTCCGCGGCGGCGACGAGTTCCGCTCGAACACCGAGATGCTCGCTCGCTTCTTCGACGCGGACGGGGCCGTGTTGCGCGAGACGGTGCTGCAGTCCGCGCCGGGTGGTCCGCGCGACCTCACCGCGCTGCTCCTGCCCAGTGAGCGGCGCGCGCTCGACCTCGCGAAGGCGTACATGGTGCTGGTGCGTTTGCAGCGCTTCGACCTCGGGCGCGATGCGCTGCTCGCGCCCCTGGAGAACGTACACGCGACGATCGAGAACGGCGACACCGCCCTGGGCGAGAGCGGGCTCATTTTCGACGATGGCCGGCTCTGGCTCGATTGGGCGTGGCGTCCGACGCCGGCGGCCGACTGATCGGTCTTGCGTGTGGGTCAGTCCTCGGGTCGGAGCGCCTCCGACCCGAGCGGCTGGCCTGCGAGATCCACTGCGATGAGCTCGCGGCTCTCCAGCTCGAACGCCGCGAACTCCAGCGCCGGCGCGATGCGCTGCGCGGCGGTGTAGCCCGCGAGCTCGACGAGGCGCTGGCGCCAGGCCGCGGCGTCGAGGTTGAACTGCACGAGGGCGGCATCGCTGCGCGCTGTGGTGGGAGCGGGCCGCGCCGCGAGCCAATCGGCGAGGGTCAGGCCGCGCGGGTCGTCCGCGGGCCAGCCCGCGAGCGTCGCGAGGCGCTGGGCGCTGGCCGCGCGGCGCTCGCTCGGACCCGACCAACCGGAGCGCTCGTGGTCATCCCAGGAGGGGAGCTCCGTCCGCGTCCGCGGTGAGGCCACCGACACCGGTCGCTCTGCTGCGGCGGCCAGGTCGGCCCGCGAGAGCGCTCGGTCCTCCAGCGCCTCGGAGGAGTCCTGACGGTCGACGACCGCCGCGCCGAGGACCGTCGGCCGCAACGCGAGCCAGGCCAATCCGCCGCAGGCGATCGACCCGATGAACGCGAGGGAGGCACGCCGCATCGCGGCAAGGTGCGCGCGGGCGGTCAGGGGGCCTTCAAGCGGGCGTGAAGCGACTGTGGGCGATTTCCTGCGCGCGACCGGTCCATTCTCGGCCGGCGCTGCAGGAGTGGCCCTCGGGCGTCGATGTTTCCGACCGACCGACCGACCGACCGACCTGTTTTGAACCACGCCATGTCCCTGCACCCTGTCCGGATCCTGTTGGCCCTCTTCGTCGCGCTTTGCTGGGCGCTGCCCGCGTCGGCCTCCGACGTCAAACAAGCCGAGGCTGCGCTGAAGCGCGCCGAGGCGAACCTGCAGCTCGTCGACAGCGCCATCGGGCACCTGACGGCGCCGCCGAAGGGCTCGGCCGCGAAGCTCCAGCGTTCGCGGCTCGACCAGGCGCAGGCGGATGTGAAGGCTGCGGGGCAGCTCGTCGGGGCGCTGAAGGACGGCGGCGCGGGGGTCGCGGAGGTCCGCGCGCGGCTGACGGCGGCGGAGACGCTCGCCGCGAAGCTCGAGGGGATCTTGAGCGGGGCGCAGCCTCAGCCGCAGCCACAACCGCAACCGCAACCGCAACCGCAACCGCAACCGCAGCCCAAGCCAGGCCCGAGCCCGGCGCCGCAGCCTGCCCCGACTCCCGCGCCCGCCCCCGCGCCGGCACCTGCCAAGGTCAAGCTCGGTTACCCGCACGCCGACAACCTCAAGAACGCCGAGTTCAACCTGCGCCGCGTCGAAGGCGATGCCACGGCCCTGAGCGAGCTCGTCGCGGGCTGGCGCCAGGCCCCCGATCGACTCGCGATCGACCACCGCGCCACTGCGGGCGCGCTCGGCCGCGCCGTCGAAGCGCAGCGCCAAGCGGGTTTCGTGCGCGACGGCCTGAAGAAGCTGCCCCCGAACGGCGAGGGGGTCGAAGAGGCCGGCGCGCGCCTCGCTGCGGCCGAGCAGGCGCTGACGACGGCGCTCGAGTTCGTCAGTCTGCTCGACGGGGAGCTGCGCGCCCTCGTCGATCCGCGCCGTTACCCCGACCTGCCCACTGACCTGGAGCGCGTCCGCGCGCTGGCGCAGCAGTACCAGGAACCCGCGACGTTCTTCCAAGCGCAGCGCGCCGCCGCGGCGGAGGCCTACGCACAGCGCGACGCAGCCCTTGCCGAGGTCCAGCGCGTCCGTGAGACCTACGCGCGGCTCGTGCAGCAGGACACCGAGGACGGCCGCCGCGTGCAGGGCATCACCGAGCACTTCCTCGGGCGCCACCAGGCTTTCCTTGCGGCCGCTGCGCAGAACGCGGCGGCGCTCCCGCAGGAGCTGCGCAAGGACCTCGCGAAGGTGGACCAAGCGGCCGACGAGGCCGTCGCCGCCAAACGCCCGCTGTGGTTCACCGGAGGCATCCCGCAGCAGTTCGGCTGGATCGACGAGAAGCTCGGGCTGCTCGCCGCGCTCGACCCCGCGGCGCACGTCGATCTGCAGCGCGAAGCAGAGACCCTACGCGCGTCGATCGCCGCACGCGCCGCTTCGTTGGCGGAGCTCATCATCCGCGAGAACCGGATGCCGAACGATGCGTATACCGGATCCGACCGCGATGCGATCCTCGCGATCGCCCGCGATGCGTGGGGCATCCAACAGCCCGGTTTCGAGCTGCTCAGCGTCCGCATCCCGGCCGAGACGTGGTCGCGTGAGACGAAATGGACCTACAGCAACGGAACGTGGTACTTCGTCGACGTCTCGACCATCCAGGTCCGACTGATCGTCGCCGACCCGAATGATGCAACACTGGCGGTCGATCAGCCCATCAACGTCAAGAAGGACCACCAGAAAGGCGACCGCATGATCGGCGTGCCGATGCGCGCGTTCGGTGAGACCTTGTCGCCGAACGCGTACCTGTTGCGCACGCATGTAAGGTGATCGAAACCGCTCGCGTTCATTCGATGACTTTCCCGCAGTGCGGACAGTGCGCGGGTTCACGCCAGGACTCGCGCTCGCGACGGAGCTTCTGGAGCGCCTCGGAGAAGCCCCCCGCGAGGATGCCTGCTGGGAGCGCGAACATCCCGACCCCGAGGAGGGCCACCATCCCCCCCAGAATCTTGCCGAGCGGGGTCACGGGGGTCACATCGCCGTAGCCCACGGTGGTCAAGGTCGCCACGCCCCACCACATCGTCGCGGGGATCGAGTCGAAGCGTGGGTTGTCGCCGCGCTCGACCCAGTACATCGCCGTCGATGCGGCGACGAGCAGCATCAGCGCCACGGCGACGGAAACGAAGAGCTCGTCGCGGCGCTCGCGTACGACATCGACCAGCAGCATCAGACGTCGCGAATAACGTGCGAGGCGGATCAAGCGCAAGATCCGTAGCGGCCGCAGGTCGCCTGTCGTCGGTAGAGCGAGCACTAACAGGTCCACGAGCATCAGCGGAGTGAGCGCAAAGCGCAAGCGGCCCAGTACGGGGTGCGCGTAGCGCGGGTCCTCGGGGCAGGACCAGAGGCGCGCGAGGTACTCGACCGCGAAGATCGCGATCGAGATGCGCTCGAACCAGAGGAAGAACCGAGGTGCGAGGGCCTCGCAACCCTCGACCGTCGTCGCGATCGCCACGGCGACGTTCGCGAGCACGAGCCCCGCGAGGAAGAGCGAGACCCGTTCGCCGACGGGATCGGAGCGTCGCTGGACGTCCAGCAGTTCATGCACACGGGCGCGCTTCATGCCGTGATGGTCCGCCGCCGTCCCGGCTCGATCCAGGCGCCCGTGTCGGATTTCGGGAACCCGCGGCGCAGGCCGTTCCCCGGACGCCCATCGGGCGGCTCCCCAGCGCAGTCCGCCGGTCCCGAGGGGCAGGCGGCTGAGGCGCGCGGGGGCATGCGAGCAGCCTTGCAGCAGCCACGGTACGCTGGGCGCTCCCTCTGAGGCGAGTCGGGGGGAGCGCCCTCTCACCATGACCCAACCTACGACCCTCGACCTCGGCGCGCTCGACGGGAGCGTGCCGCGCGAGCTAGCGATCCCGCGGCTCTTCGAAGCGGAGGGTGGGCGCCTCCACCAGCTCGCGCTGCGTTTCTGTGGCAACGCCGACGATGCGCAGGACCTCGTGCAGGAGGTGTTCCTGCAAGCGTGGCGCGATTGGGCCGGCTTCGATGGGCGGGCGAAGCCCTCGACGTGGCTCTATTCGATCGCTTGGCGGACCTGCCAGCGGTTCCATAAGAAGCGCGCGGGTGAGCCGGATCACCTCGAGTCGCTCGAAGAGCTCTTGCCCTTCGGAGAGACCCGCATTCGCTGCGCTCCCGACGACGAGGATCGGTCCCCCGAAGCCGAAGCAGCGCGCCGCGAGGCCCGCGAGCGCGCGGAGCTCGCGATCGCCGCGCTGCCCCCGGAGTTCCGTGTGCCCTTCGTGCTGAAGGAGGTCGTCGGCCTCTCCGTCGAAGATGTCGCCGAGGTGCTGGGGCTCCCGGAGAACACGGTGAAGACGCGTCTGCACCGCGCGCGTTTGCGCGTGCGGAAGGCGCTCGAAGAGGCCTTGCTGCCGCGCAGCGTCGCGCCGCCCAGGTTCGATCGGCAGGTGTGCCTCGACCTGCTGGCAGCGAAGCAGGACGCCCTCGATCGCGGCGCGACGTTCCAGTTCCCGAGCGGGGTCGTGTGCGAGTTCTGCGCCGAAGTCTTCAAGACCCTCGACCTCGTCGACGCGACCTGCGCCGACATCGCGCGCGCCGAGGTGCCGCCCGAGCTGCGCCGGCGCGTCGAAGCCCTCGTCCGCGCGAGCTGACCCTCCGGGGGGAACTCCCCGTGCCCCCCGCGCGTCCCAAGATCGTCCCTAGAGTCTCCGTGCCTTACCGCCCTTGAAACACCCCCTCCGCGCACCTTCGGTAGCGTTCTTCACCCTGTGCTCCCTGGCGGCGGTCGGCCTCGCCCACGAGGACGACCCCAAGGTCCTGCACAAGCGCCCCCCGACCCCTGGCAGCGGCTTCGCGCGCGGCCTCGCGGCGGGTCAGCCGCTGCCCGGCGGCGGCACGAACACGCAGTTCATGGGCGGCGGCGGCACCAACTTCCCGGCGCAGAACGTGAACCTGCGCGCATGGCTGACGCTGGGAGACCTGGGCGGTGCGAACAGCGGCAACGACATCTGGGGTTACGCCGCGCCGAGCGGCCGTGAGTACGCGATCATCGGCACCTCGAGCGGCGTCAACGTCGTCGAAGTGACGAACCCTGACATCCCCTCGATCATCGCGACGATCCCGGGCCCGAACAGCCTGTGGCGCGACATCCGCACGTTCCGCGACCGCGCGTATGTCGTCAGTGAAGGCGGCGACGGGATCCAGGTGCTCGACCTGCGCAACATCGATGCGGGCATCGTCACGCTCGAGCGCACGGTCACCTCTGGCGGCTCGACCGCCACGCACAACGTGTCCGTCGACACGGTCAGCGGTTACCTCTACCGGTGCGGTGGATCCAGCAACGGTCTGCGCATCTACAGCTTGGCGGATCAGTCCGATCCGACCTACGTGGCGAGCTGGACCGATCGCTACGTGCACGACGCGCAGATCGTCACGTACACGAGCGGGCCGATGGCCGGACGGCAGATCGCATACTGCTGCGCGGGCTTCAACGGTGGGTGGACCGATCCGACGCTCTCGATCGTCGACGTCACCGACAAGCAGAACCTCGTGACCTTGGCGCACATCCCGTATCCGGGGCGCGTCTACAGCCACCAGGGCTGGCTCTCGGAGGATCGCACGCTCTACTACCTGGGTGACGAGCTCGACGAGAACGGCACGATCTTCACGCGCACCCACGTGTTCGACGTCGCGAACCCCGCTGCGGCGAGCTACGTCGGTCAGTTCTCGAACGGCAGCCAGTCGATCGGGCACAACATGTTCACGGCCCACGGCTACCTGTACCAGGCGAACTACACGAGCGGCCTCCGGATCTTCGACGTCGCTTCGAACCCGCTCGCGCCGCAGGAGATCGCGTTCTTCGATTCGGCGCCCGCCTCGACCGCGGCGACGTTCAACGGCATGTGGGGCTGCTACCCGTACTTGCCGAGCCGCACGATCCTCTGCAGCGACCTCGAGAGCGGCCTCTTCGTGCTGACCTTCGAGCCCGAAGTTGGCAGCACCTACTGCGCGGGCAACCCGAACTCGACGGGTCAACCCGCGGCCATCGAAGCCGTGGGCAGCCCCTTCCTTGCGGACGACGACCTGCAGATCCTGGCGACCGGCTTGCCGGCGTTCTCGAACGGCTACTTCGTCGTGTCGGCGACCCAGGGCTTCGTCGCGAACGCGGGCGGCAGCCAGGGCAACCTGTGCCTCGGCGGGACCCTCGGCCGCTACATCGCCCAGCTCGGGAACAGCGGCGCGTTCGGGCTCTTGACCGTCACGGTGGACAGCCAGGCCATCCCGCAGCCCAACGGCTTCGCCGCCGCCCAGGTCGGCGAGACCTGGAACTTCCAGTGCTGGTACCGCGACGCCAACCCGGGGGTGACCTCGAACTTCACCCCGGGCGTCGCCGTGCGGTTCCGTTGAGCGCGCAGCGGGCCGACGCTATCGTGTTCGGCCCGATCCCCGCGCGATGCCACACTACTTCTCCGACTCCGAGCTCGCGCGCCTGAAGCGCCTGCGTGGGCGGCTCCTCAGCATCGAGGACCGCCCGCTGGGCACGCCTGCGCCCCGTTACTGGGACAGCGACGAAGACCTTGCGCTCTACCACTCGACGTTCGGCCGACGCATCGCCTGGAAGTGGCGCGCCGTGCTGGACGAGCTGCGCGAGCGCGGCTTCGTCCTGCCGACCGGACCGGTCCTCGACTTCGGCTGCGGTACCGGAACTGCGGCGCTCGAGTGGATCGCCGCTGCGGGCGCCCAGCGGGTGAGCCTCTGGGACCGCGACGCGGGCGCGCGCGCGTTCGCGCGTGAGCAGCTCGCGCAGGCGGCGCCTTCGGTCCAAGTCAGCACACTGAGCCGGGCGCCGGAGCCGGCGGACATCACCGCCGAGACGACGCTCCTCGTCAGCCACGTTCTGGATGAACTCGAATCGGCGGACGTGACGCGGCTCGAGGGCCTCGCGCGGCGCGCTGGCGCCGTCGTCTGGGTCGAACCGGGCAGCCGCGTCACATCGCGGCGCCTGTCGGAAGCCCGCGATCGTCTGCTCGAAACCCACAGCATCGTCGCGCCGTGCACCCACAGCGAGCGCTGCGGTGTCCTGCGCCTGGACGCGGCGCGCCACTGGTGCCACCACTTCGCCGAGGCGCCCCAGGAGGTCTACACGGAAGGTCGCTGGGCCGAGTTCGGGCGCGAGCTGGGCCTCGACCTGCGTTCGTTGCCGTACTCCTTCGTCGTGCTCGTCGCGCGCACGGCGGCGGCGCGCCTCCCCGAGGCCCCCGCAGGAGCGGTGCGGCTCGTCGGGCGCGCGCGCTTGCAACGCGGGCGCGCGCTGCTGGACACGTGCGATACGACCGGCGTCCACGCGGAGGTCTTGCTCGAGCGCTACGCGAAGGGCACCGTCAAGGCGCTGGAGCGCCGCGCGGTCCGCTTGCTGCAGCTCGAGCGCGAAGGTGAGCGCATCGTCAGCGCGATCGAACCGCCCTCTGCGCGCCCCGACGACGTCTGAGCCGAACCGCGGCGCCTCCCATGGAGCGTGTCCTCATCCCGGTCCGGAACATCCTCCGGTACCCCGACCTGCGCGCGGTGCTCGTCTGCAACGTGCTGCTCGGGCTGACGTATTCGTTCGTCGCGCCGTTCCTGTCGATGTGGGGCACACGCGAGGTCGGGATGAGCGCGACCCGCTTCGGCGTCTTCATGACGGTGACCTCGGCGGCATCCATCGCCATCAGCACTTGGCTCGCGCGCTGGAGCGACACCCGCTGGTCGCGCAAAGCGCTGCTGGCGGTCGGCGGCGCGACGGGAGCGCTCGGTTACATCGGCTACGCCTTCGTGCGCGACTTCGTCGCCTTGGCATGGATCGGGTCGCTGCTCTTCGGTGTGTCGTCGATCACCTTTCCACAGCTCTTCGCTTTGGCGCGCGACGTCGTCCGGGCCAGCGGCGCGGTCCCTCGCAACGAAGAGCCGCTCTACATCAACGTCTTCCGCCTCTTCTTCGCCCTCTCGTGGACCATCGGCCCAGCGATCGCGGCTTGGGTCGTCGCCGCTTACTCGTACGAGGGGTCGTTCCTCTGCGCCGCAGCGATCTTCGCCGTCTTCACCCTCTACGTGCTCTTCGGCGTCCGCGCCGTGCCACCGACCGCCGCGGCGCGCGCGGCGGCGCGCGCAGTCCCGCTGCGCCGAGCGTTGCTGCGTCCGGTCGTGCTGGCCCACTTCGTGGGTTTCGGCTTGTTCTTCTCGTGCTCGACGATGGGCATGATGAACCTGCCGCTGCTCTTGATGGAGACCCTCGGCGGCACCGAGCGCCACGTCGGCATCGCCTACACCGTCGCGCCGTTCTTCGAGCTGCCTTTCATGTTCTACCTGGGCCTGCTCGCGACCCGGGTCGACCATGCCTTGATGATCCGGGCCTCACTCGTGCTGGCGATCGTCTACTACGCCGCCCTCGCGTGGGTCACGGCGCCTTGGCAGGTCTATCTGCTGCAAGTCCTCTCCGCAGCCATCGTCGCGGTGACCTCGGGCGTGGCCATCACCTTCTTTCAGGACTTCTTGCCCGAGCAGGCGGGGACCGCGACGAACCTGTACCAGAGCTCGACGAACCTGGGGCGCGTGCTCGGTTATCTGCTGTTCGGTTTCGTCGCCGCGGAGCACGGCTATCGCGCCGTGTTCTCCCTCTCCGCAGCGTTCTGTGTCGCGGCGCTCGTGCTCTTGCTGGCGTTCAAACCCGCACCCGAAACCGCGCCCTGAGGCTCGTGGCCGAGCGCTCGCCAGGATCCGAGGCACGGCCTGCGGGCGGCCTGTAGGCGGCTTCGGCTGAACCGAAGCGCCGAGGTGCGCGCAGCGTCCGCCTGCTGCGCGCATTCGTGGTCGTCACTTCCCAGCCAGAACGATGCGCAGCCCCGCGTGGTCGGGCGCGTAGCGTGCGACGCGATACAGGGACAAGGGCGGCGCCTTGCCGGCGTGGTCTGGGGCTTCGAAGTCACCGCCGTACGGATTCAGGTACTCCCACACGATCTCTCCGCCGCGAGTGACCTCGAAGATCCGCCCCGGGGCACCCGAGCAGATGAGCGTATTGCCGTTCGCCAGCCGCTGCGCGCCCGAGATGAACGCAGAGAAGAAGCTCTCGGCGGATTCATAACGCCACGCGGGCTCACGCGGCAGGTAGGGACGCCCTGCGGCTGTCGCGAATCCTCGCTCGGCGTCGAACGGGATCGCGAGTTCGAGCACCTCCGAGCGGTCCTTGCCGTTCGGTCGTCCACCGCCGTTGTTGAAGACGAGCATTCGCAGTTCGTTGGGATCGGCGCTCGAGAGCCACGTCGGATCGTGCTGATTGAAGAGCCGCTGGTCATTGCGCGAACCTGCGCCGTGGTTGGCTGGGTTGCCCCAGCGCCAGAGCAGGTCACCACCGCGCCCATAGCGACCCCCGCTCGAAGTCGCGGCTTCGGCGGTCGTAGTGGAATGGTCGATGATGAAGACCTCGCTCAGCTCGTAGGAGCTCAGCACCAAGAGCTCGTGCTGCGGGTGGTAGGCGACCGCGTTGGTGTGCATCCAGTCGCCGGACTTGTCGAAGTCCTTGGGCGGCGGGGCAGGGCGTGTACCTGCCGGCTCGACCTCGTCTTCGTCGTCGCCTCCGCCGTACCCGAGCGCCGCCATTTGTCGTTTGCGCTCGGCCTCGGCCTGGCGTTGCTCGTCGGTGACGGTCTCCGGGGCGACGTAGTCGAAGTTGACGTCGATGCGACCCGGTCGATCGGCGATCTTCGCGTGATTCGGCTTCGTCGCGTCGAAGTCCTGCACCAAGTGATCCTTGGCGTGCCATGACCAGACGATCTCGCCGCCGACCGGCAGCGTCGGCCGCACCTCATACAGCGCGTCGGTCCAGAGCCCAGCGGCGCCGACGGTGCCGGGGCGTCGCCCAAGGGCCAGGGCCTCATCCGCTGGAACCCGATCCCAAGCGATGAGGAGGAGGTTCCCGTTCGGCAGGGGGAGCGCATCGTGATGTTGGCAACGCATGTCGTCGGCGAAGTCCATGCGCCACAACACCTCGCCGTTCGGTGCGAGGCGACGGATGATGCCGCCGATACCGCCGCCGCGGAACTTCGGGTCCGAGTCCTGCCGCCCGACATGCAGCAGCGACCCATCGTCGAGCAAGCGGCACCAGCCACCGGGCGCGAGCCCGGTCTCCCAGGTGTGGGCCACGTCGCCTGCGAGGTCGACCAAGTGAACCCGAGTGGAGACGAGCGGTGCCACGAGCGTGTGACCTGCGAACGCCGCCTCCGTACGGACCCGGAGGCCCCGAGGGCCAGAGAGGGCCTCGAGCTCTGGAGCGGACATCACTCCCCGGAGTCGTTCGAGCGGGTCCTCAGCCGGAGCGGTCGCTGCCGGTTCGGGCGGCGGTGCGGGAGCGGCGCTCTCCTTGCAGCTCGCGAGCCAGACGAGGAGGGCCAGGAAGGGCACGCCGGTGGGTCTATGCATGTTGGGATCATGCCACGTTCGATCCCGCCCGCGCGCCTCCAGCGATGATGCCTTGCGATGCCCATGTTGCGCAGCGTTGCGAGCGCGCGCTCCAGGCGCGCGCTCCCAGCGCGCGCTCCCTGGGCCTCGGCGGCGCCTTGCTCCCCGGTCCTTCGTTGAACCCCTGGCCCGGGGATCCGCGAGCGCAGCCGCAGGCTCGAGCTCAGCGGCGCGCGCTCGCCAAGACCTCGGGGGTGCGGTCCGCGCGCCGGTACATCTCGAGGAAGGCCGTGATCTCGGGCGTCTCGTAGCGCTCGAGCTCTGCGACCCAGCGCGGTGAGACCGGTTGATACAGGAGGCGCGCTTCGACCGTCAGGCCCTCTGCGTCGCTCAGCGGCAACGAGAAATGCACGGTGTCGCGGCCCGCGCCGAAGTCCCCGTCACTGTCGACGCCGACCGGGCGTGTCGCGGCGGCGTCGGGATGCTCTGCGCTCCAGCCGCGCGGCAGGATGCGGTCGTCGACGTACCAGGCCGCGCCTTGCAGCAGCGTGTGCGTGGGGGCACCGCTGCGATCCGCGATGACCGCGCGGTACGAGGCGACTTCGTCCCCGCCCGTCACGCGGTCGCGGTGCGGTTCGATCGGGCCGCCTCTGAGCTCGCTCGGCAGGACTTCGCCCGCTGCGCCCACGATGCGCCCGTCCGCGTCGTACTGACCGGAACTGAAGCGCACCGCACCCGCTGCGTCGCGCACGACCACTTCGAGCCACACGCGGCGGCTCGGGTGGCCTGTCGGCAGTTTGTGCCCGGTGTGATTCAGCACGGTGACCTCGAACGTCACTTGCCCGTCGTGCTCACGGGGGCGCGAGACGCTGAGGCTCGCCGTCCGGTGCGCGAGCTGCGCGCGGGCGGCGGCGATCGTCGCGTCGAAGGCCTCACGCGGCGCAGCCACGCGCAGCGCCTCTGCGTTGTCACGCAGGATCGCCAACATCAGCGTGTTGCCGCCGACCAGGAGGTGCCGCCCGAAAGGCTGCCGTGGATCGATGAACGGGAAGTCGCGGCCAGGGGGGTTGTGCGCCAGGCGAGTCGCGATCTCCTGACCGTCTTCGTCGCGCTGCGGCATGTGGCAGTCCTGGCAGGTGCGCACATTCGGACCCTTTTCCGCGAAGAGCGCGCCGTCGGGGCCCTCGTTCGTGAACGACGAGTTGCGCCATTCGAGGTACGGCGATTGCTCGTGGAAAGCGATCGAGCTGTCGGGGCGACCTTCGGAGTCCAACGGGTTGGTGATCAGGGTGTGGCAACTGCCGCACATCGCCGAACGCATCACGTGGGTCCCGTGCGCCGGCGTGAACCCGGAGTGCACACGCATCGGGCCCGTCACGGGGTCCTCGTGCGGTCCGAAGAGCCTGCGCCACGGATCGAGCTGGAAGCCCGCTGTGTACGACTCCGGAGTCCCGAGGCCATCCGGGGCCATGCCGTGGCAGATCGTGCAGGAGACCCCGTCGAGCGCGAGCTCGCCGAGCGTCGAGTCGCAGTAGAGGGCGTGCAGCGGGTCACCCGTGCCGTGATCGTCGAGCCCCGCTTGGTTCGCGAGCGGGGCGTGGCACTTCAGACATTCGTGCGCGATCAGAGCCTTCGCCTCGGGCGCCGCCGCCATCTCCGCTGACATCACCGCGCGCCAATACGGGTCGCGCGCGGAGTTGGCCATCATCGTCGAGCGCCACAGGTCGAACGGAGCGACGGGCCGCCCCGCCGCGTCGCGCATCGCCGTCGCCTGGTCGCTCGCGGAGTGGCACAGGGCGCAGGATTCCGCGGTGCGCACCCCGGCTCCCGGGGGAGCGAGCTCGTCGTCGCCCTGGAATGGCGTCAGGAGCAGCGCAGCGAGGGTCAGGCTGAGGAGTTCCATTTCCAGAGTCTCGGCGGCACGGCCGCGTTTGCCAAGCGCCTCCCGTCCGATCCAGCGCCCCAGCATGCGAAGATGGCATGCCTGTCATCGACGCACCTCTCTTGCCCCATGACCTACCTGAGCCTCCTCGAATCGCTCGGTCCCTGGTTCGAAGCGGGTCGACGTGCCGCGGGGCACCGCCCCGACGGCTTCCCCGTGGTTCCCTGCCGCACAGGCTGTACCGCGTGTTGCCATGGCCCGTTCGACATCTCGCCCGCGGATGCGCGGCTCCTGGCCCAGGGTCTCGCAGACCTGCCAGAACCCGCGCGCGCAGCGCTCGCCGCGCGCGCGGCGGCCCAGCTCGCGCGCTACCGGGAGCTCGAGCCGCGCTGGGCCCCGCCGTACGACGTCGACGCGCTCACCGAGGACACGTTCGATGCGCTCGTCGCGGCGCTCGCCGATGCACCGTGCCCGGCGCTCGAAGCCGACGGCCGTTGTGCGGTGTACACGCACCGACCTGCGACGTGCCGCATGCTCGGCCTCGGCATGGACTCGGCGGACCTGGGGGTGCTGGAGAACGCGTGCCCGATCCAAGCCGACCATCCCGAGTACGCCGCGCTTCCTCCGACGCCGTTCGATCTCCGGCACTTCGAAGAGGCGAGCGAGCGCGCCGAAGACGAAGCCTCTTCCGAGGGTTGGGTCACGACCACCGTGGCAGCGGTCCTGGGCCGCATGGGACCTCGGCGCTGAGACGTACGTTCACGCCTCACGCGTCATTTCGGTGGTTCGGCTCCCGGTCAGCGCGCTCGTCGCTGTCCATGGGGTCCTCGACACCGGACCCATTTCGTGACTTCCCGAATTCGTGGTGATGAGGGAGACTCCAGGGGCCCGCAGGCGAAACGCGTGCGGTGGAGCCTGCCATGAACGATCGAATCCGAATGTCCCCTGGGAGCACGTACCATCCGACCGCGTCGCTTTCGATGACCGTGGCGGCGACGGCGCCGTCGAATCCGTTGCACGACTTCGTGCTGGTCGTGAGGAGGTTGCCATGATTCGTGGTCTTGCGATGTGGGCCGTGTGGATCGTCGCGTGCGCGAGTGCGCCGGGGCAGGAGTTCCTGATGTTGCGCTCCGAGTATGCGCATGGGAACGGTCGGTTTGGCCGTTCGGTTGCGGTGGAAGGGGATTGGCTCGCTGTCGCGAGTCATGAATTCGTCGCTGCTGTTTCGGGCGTTGGTCACGTGGCTTTGTTCCGGCGCGCTGCGACCGGCGAGTGGCAAAGGGACCAACTACTGCGGCCGAGCTTTGCTCCATCGAATACCATCTGGCGGCCAGAGGCGATTCGCTTGCGTCAAGGCCGGCTGATCGCGGCCGGGGCCAGGATCATGGTCTGGGAATGGGACGGCTCGACCTGGCGCGAAGACGCGTTCCTCGGGACCGCCGAACAGCAGGCGCTGTGGGGTACGGAATATCAGTACGTCGCATCGGACGGCGATACGATCCTCGCGACGATCTCGGGCGTCCCCGACGCCCACGTGTTCTTCTGGGAACGGCGTGGCCCCGGCGTCTGGGAGAAGGTGCTGACGGTACGTGCCTCGGAGTACGGTGGGGTGACGCCGGGGGTGAACGATCCGACCGCGTTCGGATTGGGTCTGCACGTCGACGGTGACGTCGCGGTCATCGGTCAGCCCGTGTACGGCCCTTCGGTGCGGGGACGGGCTCATGTGTACCGCCGGGTGCAAGGCACATGGCAGTTCGAAGAGACCCTGGATCCCCCGAGCTCGTTCGGCACGAATCAAGTGCACGGGTATGCGATCGCGGGGCAGGGAGATGTGCTGTTCGTGAGTAGCGTCGGGGACAGTGTCGCGCTTCCGGATGACCACGTCGGCAGCGTGTACGAGTACCGGCACGCGCCCGGGCTCGGATGGCAAGTGGTCTCCCGCTTGCGCCTCACGGCGGAGCTGGGTCAGAACGTGAGTCCCGCCGGGTTCGGATCAGAGCTGGTGTACGCGCCGCCGCGACTTGCGGTGGGTGCCGGAGACCTGCGCGGTGCAGGGAGCCTCCCGGGTGCTCCCACCACCGGCCGTGGAACCGTATTCGTGTTCGAGCGCTGCGGGGACCTGTGGAACCAGATCAAGGTCATGGAGACGCCCCTCGCCTGGGGCCTGTGGGGCCTCGGCGGCCGTCGCCGACTCGACTTCGACGGTGTCACGGTGGTGTCGAGCAATCCAGAGGTCGGCTACCCGCATCCGAGCGGGGCCTACTGGGTCTCACGCGCGGGTCTGGTGGCCGTGACGTCCATCCCCGCGGCCGTGCCGAATCCGCCGTGCCTCGAGATCGGGCAGCCCTTCTGCGCGCCGTCGGCGGGCGGGCCGACCTGTGGCTGCGGCGCGGTGGCGTCGCCGGGACGGGGCTGTCCGAACAGCGTGGGGGCCGGCGCGCGGCTCCATTGCCACGGTGCCTTCGACCAGGCCCAGGTGGACCGGGTGCTGGTGGAAGGCCTACCCGCGGGGGCGATCACGCTGCTGCAGGTCGGCGGTCCGACGCCCCAACCCCTCCCGGCCCAGGCGGCGGGCTCGGGCGTGACCTGCGTGGGCACGGTCTTCGGCCGCCGCGTGGGCCAAGCCGACGGCCAAGGCCTCGTCCGCTTCGACGCCGTCGCCGCGCCGCCGCCCCAGGTCCTGTACGCGGCCTGGCTGGAGCCCTTCCCGCTCGAAGCGGCGTACCGTGACCCGCAGGATTCCTGCGGCAACGGCTGGAACACCTCCAACGGAGTGCTGTTCTCGGGCGGGATTTGAGCGAGGAGCCTGCGCCACAGGTTTCTGGTGCGGTTCCAACCAACCGGGTCCGAACCGAAGTGCGCTCGCGTGGATCGGCGCTGGAGCCTCGCCCCGCTTCCAAAAGGAGCGGGGTGAGGTCGACTTCGCCCAGGCTCACTGCTTCATCGCCTGCGCCAAGGCTGCTGGACCCGCTGGTGTATCGCAAACGCGGAAGAGCTCCCAGAGAGGTCGCCTCTCACCGGGATCGCAGATCGTCCCCACTGCATTCGTCCAGAGACCAAAGCGCAGTCCGCCTTCGTGGGCATGGTCGACGTGGCGGTGGTAGAGGAAGGCGTCGATGCCATCCATGGCCTCGACTTTGCACCATGCGCGCGCGAAGGCCTCGGCTTGCAGCTTCGGACCATCAGCGCCGTCCCCGCAATGGAAACCCTGTTCACTCAGGATCACCCGTCGCGCGCGGCCGTCCAGGAGCAACGGAGTGCGTTGCAGGTAATCGGTCAACACCTCCAGGTTACGGAACGTGATGCGCGGCGAGGCGGCCGACGGTAGGGCGCTCTCGTCCTGCCAGAAACGGCAGTCGAAGAGGTCCTCGGGATAAGGGTGGAACGCGACGTGCCAGGGAAAGTCGCCGTTCTGCCGCGCCCGCGCCGCAAACGTCTCCAACAGGTCGCGTCCAGGGCAGGCCTGCCGCGCGTCGCCAGCGCCGAAGCGCTCTGCCCAGTGGTGCTCCAGCGAAACGTAGACACAGGCGCCGGGGTCGGTCGTTTGCACGCTGTGGAAGACCACGCGGACGGCGGCTTCGTAGGACTCCGCGACTTCGTCCAAGGACGCCTTGCCCAGGTTGTACCACCACCAGTGCGAGTTGACCTCGTTACCGACGATCCACCCGCGCACGTGACCGTGTGTGCTGCCCGGCGCATAACGTCGGGCGAGCTGCCGCACGATCGCGGCGAGCGCGTTGCGGCCCCGTTCGTCCAGCGCCCGGAACGCGCCGAGGCGGTTCGGCGCCGCGGGGTCGAACCGCGGGTCGAGCAAGAGTGCATCGAGCTCCGGATCCCCCGTCGCGCGCGCGAGCAGGATCAGATTCAGCTCGACACCCGCCGCCGAGAGCGGGCCGATCTGCGCATCCAAGCCCCCGTACACTGCATCGGGAATGCACCAACCTGGCTCGATCTCGAAGCCGCTCGTTCCATCCGCAACGCGCCGCACGAGATCGCCCAACTGTACGTTCAGTGCCGCGTGCGCGATGCCGAGTCGCAAAGCATCGTCGACCATCTGCACCTGAAGTCCCTTCTTCGAGCGCGATGTCGGCGATGGACCTCGAGCCACCTGACCATCGACACAGGTCGCCATCCAACACGCGAGCAACAGGATTTGAGCTCGTAGCATCTCGATTCGGCGGAGATCAGGGGCGCGGCACGCTCGCAGAGGCGAGCGCGCGATCGATTTGCTCGATGTGCCGGACGGCGTGCAGCCGTAGGACCTCGAGGTATTGGTACAGATCGAGGCGATCGTCGTCCCCTCCGACGACGGACATCCGGATGCGATGCAGGGTGCCCATGCCAGCGGGGGTCGTGTCCAGGAGGTCCATCGCCCGCGACCAGTCCTGCCTCAACGTCTCCCGCACCGTCGCGGCGGATACAGCCCCCGTCGGCTCCATGTGCTCCGGTGCGCGCCACTGCAGCTCGCGGCCGGCGAGATGTCCCAGGTGTTCAAAGCGCGGACCATGGACGGGCCAGACCTGGCCCCGGGCGGCCCGCGAGCGCGACTTCTGTGCGAGTTTGTCCGCCAGCACCAGGAGATAGCGGTCCGTCAAGTGCACATGCTCGAGGGTCTCGAGCGCCGACCAGCTCCCTGGACCTGGCCGGTATCGCAGCAAGTCCTCTGCGCGCTCCGTGCGGGCACGGAGCGCCTCGAAGGCGTCCGTGAGCCCGGCGCGCAGGGCGGCGATCGCGGTGCTCCAGGCCTGTTCCATCGCTCCGGTGGCTTCCAGAGGGGCCACTGTAACGCGGGCCGCGGGTCCCGGATGACCCTCAGGTGACGGCCCCCGCGCCGCACCCCCTACAGCGCCATGGCGAGCTCCATCCAACCCCGCGTCGCGGTCACCCAGTCCGGCCGAGGCGGGACCGTCGAGTACATCGAGCGCGAAGGCACCCTCTCCTTCCATTGGGAGTTCGGCGGAGGCGATTGCATCGCCATCGTCTTCGTGGGGACCGCCGCTGCATGGCGCTCGCAGCACACATGGGCCGCCCCGCGGCGGGACGCGATCCTGCGCTTCGTCGGTGACGAGCTCGTGCGCGAGAAGGCTCCGAACGGTGTGGCGCGGGTCGATGAAGCCCAGGGGGTCCTTTCGCTGGAGCATGGGCGGGAGCCCAGCGGGATCCAGCGCGCTCCGATCGTCACCCAGAGCGAGCTGCCCGCCGCGGTCGCCCGTTGGCGACGGGTCCGCGAGCGAGCGTCCCTGGCGCTCCTCGGCCTCGGCGCGCTCATGGGAGTGACCGCATGGATCGGCAAGAAGCTCTTCGCGGTCGACGAGGGCACGGGCGCGCCGTTGGGCCTCTCTGTCCGTACGGACCGCCACATCGCGACGTTGATCCAGACCCTCGAGGGGTACGTCCCCTCGCTGCATCGGGATGCCTCCAAGGACCGTTATCGCATCGGTGTGCAGCTCGTACCCCTCGATGGCTCCGAGCCGCGTCGAGTCAACATCGCCGGAGGACTCACCGCGGGTTCGTTCAGCCTCGCTAAGGTCTTGGGCAGCGACGGCGCGGTCCTTTGGTACGACGTCTGCGGGGTCGGCGGGATCGACCTCGCGACCTATGAGCGCATCGGCTCCGAGCGCCTTCTCGCACCACCGAATCCGTCGACGTTGCGCGGTGCCCAGACGACTCCGTTGCCCCTGTCCACCGAAGCGCTCTTCTGCGCGGGACTCCTCGTCGAGGAGAATACATGGCTCGGCGTTCACTCCGATGAAGAGCTCGCACAGGATTACGCGCCCGGACGTCGGCTGCGCCCCGGCGCCCGCGCTGAATCGAAGAGGGCGCCCCGCAAGCTCTACCGCGGCGACCTCGAGCCGCAAACGGCTGGCGGCGCGTCCGAGCGCTACCGAACGATCCTCTCGGTGTCCGCGCTCTCCCCGGAGGTTCACTACGCCGCAGCGTTCTTGCGCCTGAACGATCGCTCGGAGCCGCTGCTGCTCGATCCACCGAGCGCACTGATGGTCTCGAGCTCCAGCGCGGACTCCACCGCGACGTTGCTCTTCAGTCGCATCGATCCGAATGGTGACGTGCTCTGGCAGGTCGACAGCGGACTGGACCGGCACTCGCTGCAGCACATCCTGCCGGGCGCCGAATCCACGGCGTTTGTGGGAATACGCCCACGTGTGCCGAATCAAGTGCCCGAGCCGCTCATCGTCATCGTCGACCATCTCGCCGGTGGGCGAATCGAGCGCTCGGTCTGGTAGCATCCCCCGCGAGGCACACAGGACGCTCGCCGCCCACGTCGGCGTCACCCTCGCCGTGTGCCGAGCGATCGAGCGCGGCCGCCTCGGTTGGCTGGAAGGGACGCTGACTGAAGCCGTCAGCGCCTTGCCATGCCGCCACAGGCGGGGTTCTGCGCAGTTGGGTTGGGTTCGGCCCCGTGCTGGCCAGGCTGGTGGGCTCCATGGCACGCTGCGTGCACGAGTCGGTCGAGCGGGGGCAACTCTGGCCTACAGGGCCCAGGCTCGTCCAAGATCTGGATGTACAGTCCAGGGTTTGGACGGGTGCGACCCTGCGAACCCGACCGATTCCATCTTCGATGCCCAGCCCCGTCGTCCCCGCCGGCCTCGCCGTCGCCCTCGCCGCTCTGGCGGCCGTTGCCCGTGCCCGTGAGCGGCGCACGCGGCGGGCGGTGTTGGCCGAGGTCGCCGTCGCGCGCGAGCGCGGCAGCGACCGCGCGCGGCTCCAGTACCCGCACGTCGACCTGTCCCGCTGCCTCGGCTGTGGCCTCTGCGCGGCGGCGTGCCCGGAGGAGGGCGTGCTGCAGGTGGTGCTGGGTCAGGCCCGGGTCGTCCACGGGGCGCGCTGCGTCGGCCATGGCAAGTGCGCCGCGGTGTGCCCGGTCGATGCGATCGCGCTGACCCTCGCCGATGTGAACGAGCGCCGCGACCTGCCGGCGCTCGCTGACGACCTGCAGGCGGTCGGCGGTCCGGGGATCTTCCTCGCGGGAGAGGTCACGGGGTTCGCGCTCGTGCGCACCGCAGTGACGCAGGGGGCGAGCGTCGGGCGCGAGGTCGCGCGGCGCAGCGCGCTCCAGTCGCGCGAGCCCGATGGGCCCCACGACCTCGTCATCGTCGGCGCGGGGCCCGCGGGGCTCGCCTGTGCGCTCGCGGCGCGCGAGGCCGGCCTCGACTTCGCCGTCGTCGAACAAGCCCCGCGGCTCGGCGGTGCGGTGGCGAGCTATCCGCGCCGGAAGCTCGTCATGACCCAGCCGATGGACTTGCCGTTGTTCGGGCGCCTGGCCGAGGCGACGTACAGCAAAGAGCACCTCGTCGAGCTCTGGGAGGACTTGACGGCCAAGCACACGATCCCCGTGCAGCTCGGCGCTCGCCTCGATGGAATCACACGTACGCGCGACGCGGTCGGCGACGTGCTGACGGTGCACACGAGCGCTGGGACGCTACGCGCGCGGCATGTGTGCCTCGCGCTCGGTCGGCGCGGGAGCCCGCGTAAGCTCGGTGTGCCCGGCGAGGACCTCTCGAAGGTCTCGTACGCGCTGCTCGATACCCAGGCGTACGCCGGTCGACATGTGCTCGTCGTCGGCGGCGGCGACAGCGCGGTCGAAGCGGCCCTCGGGCTTGCGGCGCAACCTGCTACGACGGTGACGCTCTCCTACCGCAAGACCGCCTTCTTCCGGCTGAAAGGGGTCAACGAGCGGCGCATGCACGAGGCCCTCGCCGAAGGACGTCTCAGCGCCGCGTTCGGCACCGAAGTCGTCGAGATCGAAGTCGAGCGCGTGCTGCTACGCGACGCGCGCGGGGCGACTACGAGTCTGCGCAACGACGACGTCTTCATCTTCGCGGGCGGCGAAGCGCCGTTCGAGCTCTTGCAGCGCTGCGGAGTGTCCTTCGATCCCGCGCTGCGCCAGCCCGTCGAGCTGCCCGGCGAGCGCGGGACGGGCCTTGCGCCGGCGCTGATGGGGGCCGCGATCATCGCCGCGGCGACGTCGATCTGGGGCCTCGCATTCGCGGACTACTACGCGCTCGACGCCGTGGCCCGCGCGAGCCACCCCGACCATGCATTCCTGCGCCCTGCGCAGGGCGCAGGGCTCGCGCTCGGAGTTGCGGCGACGACCGCGATCGTCGTGAACCTCCTCTATCTCGTGCGCCGCGCTCTGGGCCGCGAGTGGGGCTCGCTCAAACTCTGGATGACCCTGCACGTCGCATCGGGGTTCGCAGCATTGACCCTGGCGCTCGCCCATGCCGGCTTCGAGCCGCGTGCGACGACCGGGGGGCGCGCGTTGCTCGCGCTCGTCGCGCTCGTCGCGACAGGGGCCGTCGGACGGTACCTGTACGCGTTCGTGCCGCGCGCGGCCTCTGGCCGTGAGTTGGCGCTGGAAGAGGTCCAGGCCCGACTCGCTGCGCTCGACCGCGAGTGGGAGGGGGACCACCCCGCGTTCCGCGATCTCGTGCGTTCACGCGTCGCGAGCCTCGTTGCGCAGTCGGAGCTGGCCCACGGGTTCTTCGCGCGGCTGCGCGCGGTGTTCACGCAGGGGGCTCGCTTCCGGACGCTGCGCCGCGAGCTGCGCCGCCATGGGGCGCTCGAAGAGGTCCCCGAAGAGCGCCTTGCAGCGCTCCTGGAGCTCGCACAGCGCAGCCACCGGGCCGCGCTCGCAGCGACCTGGCTCCAGGAGCTCCAGGCGCTCATGGCGACTTGGCGCTACCTGCACCGTTGGGTCGCGCTGTTGATGGTGATCCTCGTTGCGGTCCACGTCTACGCGGCACTACGCTTCGGCCGGATCACCTTGGAGTTGACACCGTGATGAAGAGCCCGGCATCCAAGCGCGCGCGGTGGATGGACCCGCGCACATGGCTCGCGCTCGTCAGCGCGGCACTCGTCACGTGGCTCGCGCTGAAGACCATCGAAGCCGAGCCCGGCCCGGGGCCGCTCTCGAAGGCCCACAGCGGGCTCGCGGAGCTGCGCGGCGCCAAAGGCTGTGTCGCTTGTCACGGCTCAGGGGCCGATGGCATGCGCGCGGCTTGCAGCACGTGTCACGCACCGATCGAGCGCCAGCTCGCTGCCCAAGTCGGCTTTCACGGCCAACTTCCGATGGCCGCGGATTGCGCCCGTTGCCACACCGAGCACCACGGACACAACAGCGCGCCCTATACGCCGGAGACGTTCGCGCTCGCGGGCTTCCAAGGGCGGGATGCCTTCGATCACCGCGGACTCGACTTCCGCCTGGAAGGCGTGCACACGCGCCTCGAGTGTGTGGCGTGCCATCCCGCGGCGGATGCACCGACCGGAGCGCTCGCGCTCGAATCGCCCGATGGGCTGCGTTTCCTCGGCCTGTCGCAGGCGTGCGCCGCGTGCCACGACGATCCGCACGCGGGGCGCTTCGGCCTCGACTGCGCCTCCTGCCACGGACAAGAGCGGCCGTTCGCCGAGGCTGCTGCGTTCGTGCACACCTCGGCGTTCGAGCTCTCAGGGGCCCACGCCGGTCTGAGCTGCGTCACGTGCCACCCGCGGGGGAGCGAGCGTGAGATCGAGGCGTACGCGGGCCGCGACCTGCCGGTGCGCGGCTGCGCCGAATGCCATGTTTCGCCGCACAGCCCGGCGTTCCTGACGCAGGGACCCGCGGGCTGCGCCGTGTGCCACCAGGCAGAGCCGCGCGGCTTCGAGGTCGGCGCGCGCGCACCGACGCTCGCTGCTCACACCGCGATCGGCGCGCCGTTGGTCGGGTTCCACGCGGCGCTCGACTGCGTCGCATGTCACGCGGACGGTGTGGCGTACGAATTGGCCCACCCCGGCCGCAGCTTCGCGCACTGCGCCGCGTGTCACACTGATCCCCACCGCGGTCAGCTCGGCGATCCCCTCACGGAGCCCGCGGCATGCGCGCGGTGCCACACCGAGACCGCGCCGTTCGAACAGCACACCTTCGACCGAGCCGCCCACGCCGCCGCGGGCTTCGAGCTGGATGGCGCTCACGCGAACCTGGCTTGTGCGGCCTGTCACAGCGATGCACCGCTCGGTTTCCGTGCGACTCCGTCGAGCTGCGCCGCGTGCCACAGCGACCCACATGCCGGCCACTTCGCAGAGGCGCAGGATTGTTCGAGCTGCCACTCCACCGCGACGTTCCGCGATGCGCGGCAAGGCTTCGAGCATGCGCGCTGGACCGGTTTCGAGCTCGACGGCGCCCATGCCGCCCTCGCTTGCAGCACCTGTCACCCGGCGGAGGTCGGCGGCCGCGCGCTGGGCTCTGTCGCCGCGGTCTTCTTGCCCGGTGAGTCGCGCGAGAACCTGCAGGCCTGCACCGCGTGCCATCGCGATGTCCACGAGGGCGCATTCAGCGCCACAGCCCGCACGCTGTCGCTGACCGAGCCGCGCGGCTGCGCGCGTTGCCATGAAACGGCGGACTTCGCGACCGTCGCGCCCGATCGGTTCGACCACGGCGTCTGGACGGGCTTCGCGCTGACCGGCGCGCACGCCGCCAGCGATTGCACCGCCTGCCACGGGACATCGACGGAGCGCCGCCTCGGGCGCGTGTCCGAGCGCTACGTGGGGTCACCTGAGCGGTGCGAGACGTGCCACGCGGACCCGCACCTGGGTCGCTTCGAGCCCCATGCACCGCTGGCGATCGAGGCCCGCGAGGGCTGCCAGCGCTGTCACGGCGACGTCAGCTTCCGCGCGCTCGTCGCGTTCGAGCACGACTGGACGGGGTATCCGCTCGTGGGTCGCCACGCTGCGCTGGCCTGTGACGCCTGCCACGCGCCCAGCGCGGTGCGCGCCGCGGGCTGTGTGCTCGGTCTCGTGCCGGGGCGCCGCTGCGCGGATTGCCACGCGGATCCCCATGGCGGTCAGTTCTCCGTGGACGGCGCGGTCGATTGCGCGCGCTGCCACGCCATGGACCGGCCATTCGACGACCTCGACTTCGATCACGCGGCGACGCGCTTCCCCCTCGATGCGACCCATGCGGGGCTCGAATGCGGCGCGTGCCATCGCGCGGCGACGACCCGTGACGGACGTTCGCTCGTCCGTTATCGGCCGCTCGGTACCCAGTGTGCGGATTGCCACGGGACGACGGGTGGGCGTGGGCGATAGCCGGCCCGATGCACGAGCGAGGCGTTCCACCAAAGAAATCGGCTCACACCGCACGCGCGGTGTGAGCCGATGATGCGCCGGAACGCGGCGGTCAGCTACCGAGGATCAGGACGTTGTCCAGGTCTGCGCGCTCGTTGTTCGCGCTGGCGTTGACACGGAAGCGGAGCTGCAAGGTGCTGGAGGTCGCATCGGACCGGAGGTAAGACCTCCGCGTCCAGCCCGAGCTGCGGAAGGACTCGAGCGGGGTCCAGGCGTCCGTCGCATTGCGGCGGAACTCGACCGTGAAGGTTTCGCCGTTGTCCAGGCCCGAAGTCCGCCGGTCGTATTCGATCGTGATCGCGGAGTATCCCGCCGTCGAGACCGAAAGGACCAGGTTGTTCGTGCGGCTGATGCGGGCGCCGAACGAGCCCGTGCGGCGGGCACCGGACGTCACGGTGACTCCGGTGCTGGAGCGTGTCCACGCGCTGGAGAACGAGCCGGACTCGAAGCCATCGGAGAACAGCGTCGTCGGGCCCGTGGGAGCGGTCGGAGTCGCGCTCGCTTGGTTCGAGTTGCCCGAGACGTTGCCCGAGGTGTCGACCGCGCGGACCACGTAGAAGTAGGTGGTGCCGTTCGTCACGCCGTTGTCCGTGTAGGCGCTGGCGCCGAGGCCCGTGGCGATCGCGCTGTACGGGCCGCCGCTGACGGTCGCCCGCAGGACGGTGTAGCTCGCCAGGTCCGCCTCGGTGTTGTCGCTCCAGTCGAGGGCGACGCTGCCATTGCCCGGGGTCGCGCCGAGACCCGAGGGATTCGCCGGCGGAGTGATATCTCCGCCGCCGCCGCCGCCACCTGTGTTCAACGCTTCGAAGGCGTTCAGGAGGCCGCCGGTCGCGCAGCGACCCGAGAGCGACGCGATGGGCTGCGCCGTGGTCAGGATGCGGCTCACCACCTGGCTGTACGTCCACGTCGGGTTCTGCGCGTAGAGCAACACCACGACGCCGGACACGTGCGGCGTCGCCATCGAGGTGCCGCTGAGCCAGACGTAGCTGGAACCGGTGTAGGTGGACGCGATGTCGACGCCAGGAGCGCCCAGGTCGACGCTGTTAAGCCCGTAGTTCGAGAACGACGCCAGCCCGTTGCGGTTGTCCGTCGCCGCGACAGAGATGATGTTGTCCAGGTTGTAGGACGACGGGTAGTGTGCGCTCGAATCGTTGTTGACGCCGCTGTTGCCCGCCGCAGCGCAGAAGACGTGGCCGATCGACTTCGAGGCGTTGATCGCGTCGTAGAGCGCCTGGCTGAAGCCGCCGCCACCCCACGAGTTGTTCGAGACCTTGATGCCGTTGGTCGTGCAGTAGTTCACGGCCTCGATCGCGTCGGAGGTGTAGCCTCCTTGCGGCCCGAGGAAGCGCAGCGGAACGAGCTTGCAGCTCCAAGCGACGCCAGCGACGCCGGTGCCGTTGTTACCCACCGCGCCGACGGTGCCCGCGGTGTGCGTTCCGTGGCCGTCCGTGTCATCGGGGTTGTTGTCGTTCGAGTAGAAGTCCCAGCCGCGCACGTCGTCGACGTAGCCGTTGCCGTCATCGTCGATGCCGTTGCCGGCGATCTCGCCGGGGTTCGTCCAGATGTTCGCCGCGAGGTCGGGGTGCGACCACTGCGTCCCCGAGTCGAGGATCGCGACCAGCATGTCGGGCGCGCCGCTGCGCAACGCCCACGCCTCGGGTCCGTCGATGTCGGCGTCGGCGACGCCCGTGACGCCGCGGATGCTCTGGCCCGTGTTGTGGACTCCCCACTGCAAGGAGTAGTAAGGGTCGTTGGGCGTGTTGTCGGCGCGCTGGACCCAGTTGGGCTCGGCGTAGAGCACATGCGGGGCGAGCGACTGGCACGCGGCCTCGACGCCGAGCGACGGGCGGACGTGGATCAGTTCGAGCCCCGGGATGTGTCGCCCGAAGCTCCGGATGCGCCCTGCCCCCACGAGGCGTGCGAGGGCGTCGCGGTCGCTCTCACTCGCCTCCGGCGCGAAGCGCAC
>CAYOBN010000051.1:0-19292 GCA_964402175.1 uncultured Planctomycetaceae bacterium
CGCGCCTGCGGGCGCTCCACCGCAAACTCGTACCTAGTACCGTTCGATTCCCAGCCGCTCAGCGCAAGGCCCGGCCCTGCCGCGGCGTGCTACCGTCTCCCCCCATGCTGCCCAGCGGCTCCTTCCTCGCGCTCACGGCCGTGCTCGTCCTGGCGGTCTCCGACGGCCCGCAGGGCGAAGGCGCCCTGCGCAACACCACCCCGCTGCCCTCGGACCCCGCCGCCGCCGCAGCCCTGCGCCGCGGGGACACCGCCCTTGCGGACGCCCGCGCCGCCCGCGGCAGCTTGAACGCCGCGTTCGATGCGTGGCGCGAGGCCCTGGTCCTGTCCGCGCCGCGGGCCGCGGTGCCGTGCCTCGACCCCGGCGCGCCCGAGGGGCTCGTGCCGGACCCCGATGGGACCCTCGCGCGGCGCGCGGAGAGCGTCCCGGGCGCCGTGCTGCGGCGCCTCGCAGCGCTGCCCGACGCCGACCGCCGCGCCTTCGCCGCGCGCGCCGAGCCCGAGGCAGAGGGCGCGCTCGGCGCCGCGGGCCGCGATGCCGCGCGGCTCGCCCGGGTCGAGCGCGACTTCCCCCTGACCCGCGCCGCCGCGCGGGCGGCGCTCGCGGGGGCGGACCTCGCCCTCGAGCGCGGCGCCGCCTCGGACGCCGCAGCCCACCTCGCGCGCGCGCGAGAGCACCTGGCGCTGCACCCCGACCCCGACCCCGCGCTCGCCGCGGCCCTCGAGCGCCGCAGAGCGGCCTTCGGAGCGCCGTCGGGGCTCCCCGCGCCGGGCCCGCGCGCGGCGACTCCCGCGGCCCCGTCCCTTTCCCCGCTGCGCAGCCTGCGCCTCGAGTCCGTGCGGCGCGCGGGCCTGGCGCCCCTCGGGCGGGACGTCCTGCCGGGCCTCGCGGCGCTGGCGGATGGGTCGCTCGTGATCCAGACCCCGCGGGCGCTCGCAGTGCTCGACCCCGCCGCAGCGCGCGGCGAGCCCGAGGGGCGCTACCACGTCGAGCCCCTCGACCAGCTCCTCGAGCGCGGCGCCGCGCCGGTCGTCACCGCCCCCTCGACGGGGGGCTGGCCCCTGCTGCCCGCGACCGACGGCCGACGCTTCGCCGCCGTCGTCGGCCGGGGCGCCCCGGGGCGCCGCTTCCGCGACCTGCCGCTGCCCGCGCGCGGGAACGTGCTGGCCGTCTTCGAGCGCGCCCCCGACGAGCTGCGCCCGCGCCTCCTCTGGTGCCTCGGGGACCTCGGCCGCCTGACCCCGGGCAGCGAGCCGCCGGAGCCGGGGCTGCCGGTGCTCGGCCCCGACGGCGCGCCGTGGCCCGCGGGGTTCGAGTTCCAGCCGGGGCCTACGGTCCAGGACGGGGGCCTCTTCGTGCTCGCGCGGCGCCTCTCGGATCCGACCGCGGAGACCGAGGCCGCGCCCGGCGACGTCCCGAGCGCGGGAGACCCGAGCGCCGCCAACCCGAACGCCGGTCCGCCCCCCGACACCCTGCGCCTCTTCCGCTTCGACCTCGCGACGGGGGACCTCGTCTGGTCCACCGACCTGACCCGCGCCGCGGAGCTGCAGGACCCGAGCGCCCGCGGCGGCTCGCTCGGGCTGGCGACGGCGGCGGCGCCGCTGGCGGTGGCCGACGGAGCGCTCGTCATCTCGACCAACGTGGGGCTGCTCGCCGCGGTCGACGCCGCCGATGGCCGCCTGCTCTGGGCCCTGCGCAACCAGCGCCGGGAGGCCGGCGGAGGCGGTTGGGCGGGCTCCCGGGCGCCGCTCGTCGAGGCGCCAGGACCCGGGTTGGACGCCGGGCCGACCGTTTGGTGCGCGCCCTTCGATTCGGAGTTCCTCTACGCGCTGCCCGTGCGCCCCACCGCCCGGCGGCTCGTCGCCGAGGGCCTCTTCGCTGCGCCGCCGACGCCGCGCGGCAACGCGCTCGACGCCGCCGCGCTCGCGCCGAACGGCGCCCTCCTCTGCGCCGCGCGCAGCGGCCGCTTCGCCGCGGTCGAGCGCCGCGCGGGTGCCGCCAGCGCGCTCCTGTGCCTGCTCGCCGAAGGCGAGCGCCTGCGCGGCCGCCTCGCGTGCGCCGGCGACCTGACCTTCGTGCCGGGCGACCAGGCGCTGCGGGTGCTCGACCTCGCGCGCGGGGGCCTCGTGGTCGCCAGCGCCCCCTACGAAGCGACGCCCGGCACCCCCGCCGGCGGCGATGTCTACGTGCTCGGGGACCGCGTGGCGGTGCTGGGCCTCGACAACCTCTGGCTGTTCCGGCTGCAGGGCGACTGAGCGCGCCAGGCGCGCCCACGCAGGCGTGAGCGCACCCTGAATCGGGCCCCGCGCGCGTATGGATTGCGCATGGCGCCGCGGAGCCCGCGCTTCCTGGGTGTAGATTGGGGGCACTTGGGCCGATCCTTGGGGGCGCAGTCGCCGCCCGGCCCCTGCGACAAATCGCCGCACCCGCATGCGCGGGGCTGCTCCCCCCGTATCCCGACGCCCCGACTCCCACCCCACCCGATGCTCGAAGCCAAGCTGGAGCGCCTCCGCGCCGTGCACGCGCGGATGAAGGCAGAGCTGCACAAGGTCATCGTCGGCCAGGACCAGGTCCTGGACCAACTCCTGCTCGCGATCCTGACCCGGGGGCACTGCCTCCTCGTCGGCGTCCCGGGCCTCGCGAAGACGCTCATGATCTCGAGCCTCGCAAAGACGATGGACCTCTCCTTCTCGCGCGTGCAGTTCACGCCCGACCTCATGCCGTCGGACGTCGCCGGCACGGAGCTCCTGCACATCGACCCGGAGACGAGCGCGCGCTCGTTCCGCTTCGTGCCGGGCCCCATCTTCGCCAACGTCGTGTTGGCCGACGAGATCAACCGGACGCCCCCGAAGACGCAGGCGTCGCTGCTCGAGGCGATGCAGGAGCGCAAGGTCACGTCCGCGGGCAAGTCGCACCCGCTGCCCGAGCCGTTCTTCGTGCTCGCCACGCAGAACCCGATCGAACAGGAGGGCACGTACCCGCTGCCCGAGGCGCAGCTCGACCGCTTCATGTTCATGGTGCGCGTCGGCTATCCGAGCGCCCAGGAAGAGCGCGAGATCCTGCGCCGCACGACGGCCGGCGCGGGCGGCGAAGCCACCAGCGTCGTCACCGCCGACGAGCTGCGCGAGCTGCAGGACGCCGTGCGCGAGGTCCCGATCGCCGATGCGCTGCTCGACTACGTCCTGGCGCTGACGCGCGGCACGCGCGTGCGCGCCGGTGATCCGCTGCAGTTCATCCGCGAGAACGTCACGTGGGGCGCAGGCCCGCGCGCGAGCCAGTTCCTCGTGCTCGGTGCGAAGGCCCACGCCGCGCTCGCCGGACGCGCGCACGTCGCGGTCGAAGACATCAAAGCCGTCGCGCACCCCGTGCTGCGCCACCGCATCGTCACGAACTTCACCGCCCAGGCAGAGGGCATCACCTCGGACGATCTGATCGACCGCTTGCTGCGCGAGGTCGACCCCGCTGGCGGCGTCGGACAGGGTCTCCCCGGCGTCCGCGCGACGTCCTGAGCGCGCGACGCGTCGCGCAACCACCCGAGGCCCACGAGAGGACCGCACCCCTTGACCGCCCGCACCGGGACGATCGATCCCAAGATCCTCGACCGCCTCGCCGGCCTGGAGCTCGTCGCTCGTAAGGTCGTCGAGGGGTTCATGGCGGGGACCCACGCGTCCCCCCAGCGGGGCAGCTCCGTGGAGTTCGCCCAGCACCGACCGTACGCGCCCGGCGACGAGCTGCGGCGCCTCGACTGGAAGGTGTTCGCGCGCTCGGACCGGCTCGTGGTCAAGGAGTACGTCGAAGAGACGAACCTCTCGTTGAACCTGCTCGTCGACGCGAGCGAGTCGATGGCGTTCACGTCGCTCGCGTGGTCGAAGCTCGACTATGCGCGTTGGTGCGCGGCGGCGCTCGCGCACCTCGTGCTGGCGCAGCGCGACACCGCGGGCCTCGTCGTGTTCGACGAAGCGATGCGCGCGAAGGTCCCGCCGGGCAACGGCACGCCGCAGGAGCTCGCGATCCTGAAGACCCTCGAACAGGCGCGCCCCGAGGGGCCGACCAACGTCGGGCGCGTGATCCAGCTCCTGGCGCCGCGCCTGCGTCGGCGCGGCATCACGGCGATCTTCTCGGACTTCTTCGACGAGCCGCAGGCGATCGTCGAGGGCGTCCGGCGCCTCGTGCACAGCGGGCACGAGCCGATCCTCTTCCAGGTGCTCGACCCCGCCGAGCTCTCGTTCAAGATCGAAGGCCTCGTGAAGTTCGTCGGACTCGAAGGCGCAGGCGACCTGAAGATCGATCCGCGCGCGATCCGCGAGGCGTACCTCGAAGAGCTCACGCGGCACAACAAGGAGCTCGCGCGGCAAGCGCGCTCGCTCTCGGTCGACTTCGTCGAGGTCCCGACGGACGCGCCGCTCGACGCGGTGCTCTCGGCGTACCTGTCGCGCCGCGCTTCGCGCGTGCGCAGCGGAGGTGCCCGGTGATCGAGGGCTTCGTCCACCCCGCCCTCGCTGCCGGCGCGGCGCTCGCGTCGGTGCCGGTGATCATCCACCTGCTGAACCGCCAGCGGCACCGCCCGGTGCCGTGGGCCGCGATGCGCTTCGTGCTCGCGGCGTACCGCAAGACGCGGCGCCGTGTGCAGCTCGAGAACTTGCTGTTGCTCCTCCTGCGCGCGCTCGCGGTCGCGGCGCTCGCGTTCGCGATCGCGCGCCCGTTCATGGCGGGCGGCGGACCGCTCGCGGCGCTGCGTGAAGCGCGCCGCGACCTGGTGCTGGTCCTGGACGGCTCCGCGTCCACGGGGTACCGCGATGGCCTCGGCACCGTCTTCGACCGCATCCGCGAGCGCGCGACGGCCCTCGTCGACACCCTCGACGGCAAACGCGGCGACCGCGTGTGGCTGCTCTATGCGGGCGCTTGGCCGCGCCTCGCGTCGTGGTCGAGCCCCGAAGAAGCGCGGCTCCTCCTCGCCACGTTGACCTCCCCCACCGACGAGCCGCTGGGCCTCGGCGCGGCGCTGGCCGAGGTCGCGACGCTCGTCACCGAAGGCGGCGACCCGCTCGGCACGGACGCCATCGACGTGCGGCTCCTGACGGACCTGCAGCGCACGAACTTCGATGCCCTGGGCGGCGAAGGCGCCGCGAACCGCGCCGCAGAGCTCACGCAGGCCCTCGACACGCTGCGCGAGGCGGGCTTGACCGTGTCGGTCGAGGACCTCGGCCCCGCCGTCGACCGCCCCGCGAACCTCTCCGTCGTCGCGGTCGCGCCGCTGGGTGTCGTGCCGCCCGCGGGCGCTGCGTTCGACGTCGCGGTCAGCGTCGCGAACCACGGCCCCGAGGCGCGCCTCGCCGAGCGTGTGTGGCTCGAGGTCGACGGCGAGCGCCAACCGTCACAGCGGGTCGACGTCCCCGCGGGTGGCACCGCCGAAGCGATCTTCACGGTCCGCACCTCGGGCACGGGCCACCGCGCGTTCGTGGGCGGCACCGCGGGTGACGCGCTGGCGGTCGACGATCGCCGCGCGGAGATCATCGCGGTGCCCGCGCCGCTCAAGGTGCTCGTCGTCAACGGCGCCCCTGCGGACCGCATCGACGACGACGAGGTGGCGCTCTTCCTCACTGTGCTGGAGCCGCCGGACGAAGGCGCCGGTGTCGCGGCGGGCCTCGCTTCGGCCGCACCGTTCGATCCGACCGAGGTCACCGTCGCGGGCCTCGGCGCCGAGGGCTCGGGCATCGAAGCCGCGGACCTGATCGTGCTGGCGAACACGCCGCCCCTGCCCGCCGCTGTGCGCGACCGCATCGCGGCGCGCGTCGCGGGCGGCGCGGCGCTGCTCGTGACGATGGGCGACCGCGTCGGCGACATCGAGCGCCTCGGAGAGTCCCTCGAGGCCTCGGATGGGACGGCGCTCCTGCCCGTCGAGCCGCTGCGCCACGTCGCTGCGGCGCGGCGCGAGTCGTACTTCCGCGTCGCGGCCTTCGAGGAGGAGCACCCGGCCCTGGCGTTCTTCGCGGAAGAGCGCTGGCGCCCCCTGCTCACCGAAGTGCCCGTGTACGAGTTCGTCGCGGCGCGCGCGCGCGAGGGCGCGAGCGTGCTCGCGAAGCTCGACGACGTGTCGGGCTCGCCGCTGCTCGCGGTGCGCCCGTACGGCGCGGGCCGCACGGCGTTCTGGGCTTCGACGCTGTCGAAGCGCTGGAACCTGGTCCCCCAATCCCCTGGCACCTTCGTGCCGCTCGTGCACGAGCTCGTGCAGCACCTCGGTCGGCGCCCCGCCGCCGAGCGCACCGTCGCCCCAGGCACCCCCGTGCGGCTCATCAGCGATTCTTTCCTGCGCAGCCCCGAGCTCGTGCGCCCCGATGGCCAGACGCGCGCGCTCGCGGGTGACGCCAGCGAGCGCGAAGACGGCCGCTGGGCGCTGCCCGAGGTCCCGCCGAGCGACACCGAACGCGCAGGGGTCTACGAAGTGCGCGCGACCGGCGCAGCGCCCGAGCGCTTCGCCGTCGCGCTCGCCGCGCGCGAGGGCGACCTCGCCCGCGCGTCGGCGCGCGAGGTCGAAGCGCTGCACCCGGCCCTGCGCGTGCGCACGGGTGAAGAGCGCGCTGCGAACACCGGCGCCGGCGCCGCGAAGAGCGGCGAAGTCTGGCGCCTCCTCGCGGCCATCGCGCTGGCGTGCCTCGTGCTGGAGTCGCTCTGGGGCGCTTGGATCGGGCGCCGTCGGCGGGAGGTGACCGCGTGAGCGCGCTGTCCTTCATGCTGCAGGCGGCCGCCGAACAAACAGCCGCGAGCGCCGACGGCGGCACGTCCGCTGTCGCCGAGAGCTGGCGCCTGCTCGACCTGCCGGCCGCCTGGGTGATCGTGCTGATCGTTCTGCCGCTCGTCGCCTTGGTGGCGCTCGGCACGTACTGGCGCGAGGCGCTGCCGCTGCGGCCGCGGCTCGTGCTGGCCACGCTGCGCGCGGTGAGCCTGATCCTCTTGCTGTTGATCCTGGCGCGGCCCGTCAAGGTGCTGCAGCAGCAGGACGTGCAGCCCGCCGAGGTGCTGATCCTCGTCGACGACTCCGCGTCGATGGCCAAACAGGACGACTACGGCGGCGACGACGCCGCGCGGCGCGGCCTCGCGGCGTTCGCCGAAGGCGGCGACGTCGCTGCGGCGACCCGCAGCGCGCTCGCGCGCGCGGCGCTCACGCAGCGTGTGTTGCCTGCGTTGACGGGGCGCGGTTACGTCCCGCGTGTGCTGCGTTTCTCCGAGAGCGCCGAGTCCGTCTCGGACCTCGCGCGGCTCGAAGCGCGCGGGGCCGCGACCCACATCGGCGACGCGCTGCGCCAGGCGCTCGCGTCGCACCGCGGGCGTTATGTCTCCGACGTACTGCTCGTCTCGGACGGGCGCTCGAACGGCGGCTCGTCGGTCGAAGACGCAGCGGCTTCCGCGGGTCTGCCGCTGCACACCTTGGTCGTCGGGGACGCGAACCCCGAGCGCAACCGCACCTTGGAGCTCGTCGACGCGCCGGAGAGCGTGCTCGAAGGCGACGAGGTCGAGCTCGCCTTCCGCGTCGCCGAGCGCGGCGGCGACGGCGCGCTGCGCGAAGCGGGCGTCGTGCTCGAAGAGCTCCCCATCGATGGCCGCGGCGAGCCCGTGGTCGTCGCGAGCGAGCGCGTCGAGCTCTCGTCGACGGGCACCCGCGTCGTGCTCGTCGCCGAGCGCGGCGGGCTCGATCCGGGCGCGACCGAGCGGCGCTTCCGCGCGCGCGTCGACGGCGCCGAGGACGAGCGCAACACCGCCGACAACGAAGTGCTCGTCACGGTGCGCGTCAACCGCCAGCGCGTGCGCGTGCTCTACGTCGAGCGCTACCCGCGCTACGAGTACCGCTTCCTGAACTTCATGCTGCGCCGCGCCGACGCGCGCATCGACGTGCAGATGTTCCTGCTGTCGGCGACGCCCGACTTCGCGCAGGACCGCACGGCGGGCTTGCCGTCGTTGACGCGGGTGCCGACCTCGCGCCAGGAGCTGCTCGACAACTACGACGTCGTGCTGCTGGGCGACGTGAACCCCTACGCCGTTTCGCCGGACCCGGCGAAGGGCGAGGAGTTCGTGCGCGCGTTGCAGGAGTTCGTCGCGCTCGGCGGCGGCCTCGGGGTCATCGCCGGTGAGTACCAGATGCCGCGCGCGGTGGCGGGCACCGACTTCGCGACGCTCTTGCCGATCGAGCTCTCGCGCATCGGCGCGCAGGTCGCCGTGTCGACCGACGCCGAACACCGGCCGCTGCTCGAGAATCCGGCGGCGCCCCACGAGCTCGTGCGCTTCGAGCAGGACCTCGCGCAGAACCGCGCGCTCTTCGAGAGCCCGCGCGGCCTGCGGGGCTTCCTGTGGCACTTCCCGGTCGCGGGTGTGAAACCCGGCTCCGAGGTGCTGCTGCGCCACCCCACCGCGAAGAACCAGCCGGGGGGCGAGAACGACCCGCTGCTGGTGCTCGGTCACTACCCCGAGGGCCGCACGCTGTTCCTCGCGATCGAGGACACGAACCGCTGGCAGTACCGCTACGAGTCGCGGTACTTCGAGGGGTTCTGGCGCGGCGCGCTGCGCTGGCTCGCGCTCGGTCGGATGAAGAGCGGCGACCGCCGCTACCGCCTCGAAGCGCTGCGCACGGAGTACGCGCTGGACGACCGCGTGACCCTCGAGGCGCGGGTCCTCGACGAGGACTACCGTCCGGCGGAGCTGCCCGAGCAGGAGGTCTGGATCGCCGCCGACGGCGACGCGTCGACGACCCAGCGCCTCGGCGCCGTACCCGGCCGCCCGGGGCTCTTCCGCGGGACGTTCCAGGCCGCGCGCCCGGGTCGCTACCGCGCGTGGATCGAGGTCGATGGCCGGCGCGCCACGACCGCGGAGTTCGCCGTCGTACTGCCCTCCCGCGAGACCGCGGACCCGCGACCGGATCCCGCAGCTCTCGCGGCCCTCGCGCGGCTCTCGGGGGGCGCGTCGCGGCCGCTGCACGAGGTCGACAACCTGCTCGACCCCGCGGCGGGGGCCTTCCCGGGCGGCGAGGAGCGCCGCGAGCCCCTGTCGTCGGAGCTCGAAGACGCCTGGGACCGGTTCGGGACGCTTCTGCTCGCCCTCGGGGTCCTTTCCGTCGAATGGATCCTGCGCAAGCGCTACGAGCTCGTCTGAACCGAGGACCGAAGCCCCCTCCCCACCCCGACCATGCGCGACCGAACCCGAGCCCTCTGCCCTGGAGCACCGGCTGAGCCCACCCGCTGCGGCAGGCCGGCGGCTCGCCGCGGCATCGTCGGGCGGGTGCTCGTCTCTGCGGCGCTGGCCCTCGGGGGGGGCGCGCTCGCGGGCGCGCAAGAGGACTTCCTGCAGCGCCCGCGCGCCTTCCAGCTCTACGACTCGCTGGCGGCGCGCGCGATCGCGGACAGCGCGCGCGATCACATCGTCGCGGCGCGCTGGCCCGAGGCCCTCGTCGACCTGCAGCGGCTCCTGGAGGACCACCGCGGTGAGGTGCTCGGCGCGGCGCGGCCGACCGCCGAAGGCGCGCGCAACCCGTCGCAGGGCGACGTGCACCTCGGCGCGAGTCACTGGGCCGAGCAGCAGCTCTTCGCGCTGCCGCGGCCCGCGCAGACGCTCTACCGCGAGCGCCACGGCGCCCGCGCCGCCGAGGCGCTCGCACGCGCGCTCGAGCTGGGTGACCGCGGGGCCCTCGCAGGGGTCGCGCGGCGCTGGCCCTTGACCGACGCGGGGCTGCGCGCGTGGTGGGCGCTCGGTGACCTCGAGCTCGAGCGCGGTGAGACCGACGACGGGCTCGAAGCCTGGGCCCGCGGCGTCGCGCTGGCCCTGGGTGAGCCCACGCGCGCCATCGCCGACACGGACGCGTGGCGGGCCGCGCGCGAGCTGCTGCTGGCGCGCGTCGAGCGCGGCGTGGGCGGCGGCGCGGGGATCGGCGCGAGCCCCGAGCTCGCGCGGGCTGGCCTCGCGCGCGTCGAGTTCGCGCTCGGCCTGCTCGCCGCGCGCGCCGCGGCCGAGGCTGGCCAGCAGGCGGCGGCGAGCTTCCTCGACGGCCCCGGCGACGGCGCGCTGATCGACCCGGCGGGCTTCGGCACCGAGGGCTGGGCGAACGCTTGGCGGACGCCGCGCGAGCTCGGTTCGAACCCGTTCCTCGAGGAGGGCGACGGGCTGATGCGCATCTTCGGCGCGCGCGACGCGGCCGCGGTGTACGTGAGTACGGGGCGCGCGGTGCACGCGATCGGCGCGTTCAGCGGCGAGTCGCTGTGGTCCTTCGCGGCGAGGGAACTCGGCTGGGATCGTGTCCCGCGCGAGGCGCCGCGCACCTACCGCTCCAGCGCCGACACGTCGCTCGCGGAGTACGCCAAGGCGCTCGACACGACCGACCACATCGTGGCGCCCGCGGTGGCGCGCGGCATCGTGGTCGCGGCGCTGCAGGTGCCGATCGCGTACGAGAAGCGCGACCAGTTCAACCGCATCGAGATCATCGATGTGATCCCCGAGCGGCGCCTCGTGGGCCTCGACGCCCGCACGGGCGCGCGGCTCTGGGACACGCTGCCCCCGGCGGACTGGGACGGCGACAGCGGCAGCCAAGCCGTGCGCATGACGGTCGTCGGCCCCCCCACGATCGTCGGGACGCGGGTCCTCGCGCCGCTCGCGCGGCAGCGCGGGCGCATCGAGCTGCACCTCGGCTGCTTCGAGCTCGGCTCGGGCACGCTGCTCTGGTCGACGCCGATCGTGACGGGCCAGGTGCCGCTCAACATGTTCGGCCGGCAAGTGCGCGAGTTCTCGGCGCCGCCGGTGGCCGTGCGCGGCGCGACGGTCGTCGTGCAATCGAACCTCGGCGTCGTCGCTGCCGTGGACCTGTTCACCGGCGACACACGCTGGGAGTCGGTCTACGAGCAGATCCCGATCCAGGCGCCGACGTACTACGAAGCGGGCTCGCTGCGCTCGCGCTGGCGCAACGCGCCGCCGGTCATCGTCGGCGGGACCGCGATCGCGACGCCGCTCGACTCCCCCGACCTGGTCGCGTTCGACCTGGCGACGGGCGCGCTGCGGTGGAGCTACGGACACGCGGCGCTGCTGCAGAAGCGCGGCTCGCCGATGATCGCGACGGAGCTCTTGCTCGGTGCGGACGCGCGGCGGGTGTACCTGCTCGCCGAAGGCCACCGCGTGATCGCGTTCGGCGCGCCCGATGGCCTCGAGCGCTCGGCGCCGACCCGCATCGACTGGCAGAGCGACACACGCAACCAGACCGCGTGGCGCACGGTGGACTTCGCGGCGCCCGCGCTCGACGACCGTTACGTGTACCTGCCCGGCGGCAAGTCGCTGACGGTGATCGAGCGCGACCGCGGGCGCATCGTGCGCGAGATCCCCGGCGACCTCGGCAGCGGCAACCTCCTGGTGTCGAACGGCGCCGTCGTCGCGGTGTCCGCCGAGAACGTAACCGCGGCCTTCGAGTGGCGCGGCATGGTCGCGCGCGCCGAAGCCGCCGTGCGCGCGGCGCCGGACGACCCGCGCCCGGCGGCGGAGCTCGCGCGGCTCTACCTCGTGCGCGCCGACACGCTCGCCGACCAGGGCGAGCGCAGCGAGGCCATCGCGCTCTACGACAGAGCCCTCGCCGCGATCAGCGCCGCAGGCGGCGCCGACGCCGAGGCGTTGCCGCGGGCGCTGCGCGAGCCGCGGTACCGCGCGCACCTCGGCCAAGCGCGCCTCGCGCGGCGGGCGTTGGACCATGCGGCGGCCGAGCGCGACCTCCAGCTCGCGCTCGCAGCTGCGCCGGATGGGCCGCGGCGGCGCGAGGCGCTGCTCTACCTGCAGGACGTGCAGCGGCGCCGCGCGGCGCGCGCAGGCGGCGAGCCGCTGGCCTACGAGGGCACGCTGCGGGCGCTCGCGGAGGTCTTCGGAACGACGCCGCTCGTCGTGCACTTCGAGCCGGCGCTCGGCTGGACGCTCGGCGGCGCGGAGGGCGGCCCGGAGGACCCGTGGATCGGCGCGCTCGTGCCCGAGGAGCTGCGCACGGGCGCCAGCGGCGGCCGGAGCCGCGCCGACGAGGGCGACGCACCCGGCGTCAGCGCGCGGACGACCGTCGGGGTGTGGGCCGGCCTCACGCTCATCGGCGAGGACCAACGCCGCGGCGACACCGCGGCCGAGGTGGGGCGCCTCTTCACCCTCGTGCGCGAGCACGGGACTGCGCCGCTGCCGGGCGGCTCGGGAGCCCCGGTCCGCGCGTGGGCCGCGTTCCAGTTGGACCGCCTGCGCCGTGCGAGCGGCGCGGAGCTCTTCGCGCCGTACGAAGCGGCCGCGCGGGCGCTGCTGGACGACGCGCTGCGCGCGCCGCAGGACGGAGCGAGCCTCGCGCGGATCGCGGAGCTCTATCCCGGCACGGACGCCGCGCGGCGCGCGGACGACCTGCGCCTCGACCTGGCGGTCAGCGCCGGCGAGGTCGAAGAGGTCGCGCGCATCGTGCTCGACCCGCTGCCGCCCGACAGCGCGCTGCGCACGCTCGATGAGCGCGAGCTGCGGCTCGTGCTGCGCCTCGCTGCGGCGTTCGGCGCGCGCGGGAACCTGGCGCTGCGCGCGGCGCTCGGCGAGTCGCTCGCCGCGCTGCGCCCGAACCTCGTCGTCGACCTGGAGCCCCACCGCGGCCAACCGATCACCGCGGTGGCCGAAGGGTGGCGTCGAGCCGAGCGCGACGCGGCGCAGCGCGCCGCAGAGCTGCCCGCGACAGCGAACCACCTCGTCGTCCCCACCGATCGCATCGAAGGCGACTTCGCCTACGTCGGCGCCGCGCAGGCGGAAGATGGGCGCTCCCTCGCGCTCTTCCTCTCGGAGGCGGGGCTGATCGCGCTCGCCCCTGGCGAGCGCAACGGGTTCGTCTGGAACACGCCGCTCGTGTCGGACCTCGGCTGGCAGGAGCGCGCCGAGCGCACGTTCATCGAGCAGGGCCTCGTGCACGTCGCGAGCCGCGACCGCATCACCTGCGTGCGCGGCAGCGACGGCCGCGGCGGCTGGACGTGGTACGTCGGCGAAGGCCGCGTGATCCTGCGCGCGGTGCCGGCGGACGGGGTGCTGCTCGTGCGCACCGCTCCCGAATTCTCGGACGGTACGGAGCTGCTCGTCGCGCTCGACGCGGCGGCGGGGGTCGAGCTCTGGCGGCGCGCGACCCCGCGCGGCACGGTGCCCGTCGCGGGCGACGGCCGCCTCGTGCTCGTGCTCGACTCGAGCCCGCGCGCAGAGGTGATCGACCTCTTCCTCGGCGGGCGCATCCGGACCCTCGACGTCGGTGACCGACGCGACCTCACGGGCGCGGAGGGTTGGATCAGCGCGGGGAACTACGTCGTGCCGCAGTTCCTGCGCGAAGAAGAGCCCACGAAGAACCACATCGTCGCGTTCGACCTGGAGTCCGGTGCGCAGGCTTGGCGCGTCGACCTCGAGTCGCACCGCGGCACGCCGCACCTGCTCCTCACGGTGCTGGAGCACGCCGAGCCGGACGGCAGCGTCCGCCGGCTGTGTGTGTTGCGGCGCGCGGGCGGCGACTCGACGAGCCGCACGGTGCACGTGCTGAACGAGCGCCTCGGCGCCCTCGACCGCGGCGCCCTCGTCGAGCTGCGCAGCCGCGCGCACCTCGTCGACCTGCCGCCCAACGGCGTCGTGCGGCTCAGCTCGCCGCTGTTCTTCGTCGCGACGCCCCCGACCTCGGGCGCAGCGGGGGAACGCACGACCCTGCGCGCCGTCGACGTGCGCCTCGGGACTCTCTGGGAGACCCCGCTGCCGCGGGCCTCGGAGGTCTCGAGTTCGATCCGCATGCTCGCCCCCGCTGTCACACAGAGCGCCGTGATCGTCGCCTCCGCGGCCCCGCGCGGGGTGGGGCGCATCGAGTGGGAGCTCACGTTCTTCGACCGGCAGAGCGGCGAGCTGCGCGAGTCGCGCGTCCTCCCGCGCGAGCGCGAGCACCTGCGCTGGCAGGGCTCGGTCGCAGTGGGCGGGGCGCTCTTCCTCACGGGCCTCGATCGCCTCGACCGCTTCGAGTGACGGCCGCCACCAGCACGACCTCCAAACCGCACGGACCCACCATGTTGACGCTCTTCACCGCCCTACCGCTGCTCCTCGCGCCGGCTGCGGTCGCGCAGGAGCCGCAGCGCCGCGACGTCGGCGCCGGCGACTTCCAGGTCCCGATCACGGAGGCCCACGAGCAGGCGGTGGCGCGGGGGCTCGAGTGGCTCGCGCGGAACCAACGCGCGGACGGCGGCTGGCTCGGCGAAGTGGGCTTCAAGCTCAATTCCACCTACCGCGTGACGCGGGACGGTGAGACCCACGTCGGAGTCACGGCCCTCGCGGGCATGGCGTTCCTGGCGGGCGGGCACCTGCCGGGCCGCGGGCCCTACGGCCAGGTCCTCGATCGCTGTGTCGACTTCGTCGTCTCGTGTGTGCAGGACGACGGCTACATCACGCACGCGGGCACGCGCATGTACAGCCACGCGTTCGCCACGCTCTTCCTGGCGGAGGTCTACGGCATGACCCACCGCGAGGACGTCGGCGTCAAGCTGCAGAAGGCCGTCGACTTCATCGTCAAGAGCCAGAACGAAGAGGGCGGATGGCGCTACGTGCCGCTCGCCCGCGAGAGCGACATGTCGATCGTCGTGTGCCAGTCGCTCGCCCTGCGCGCGGCGCGCAACATCGGGATCCGCGTGCCGAAGTCGACGGTCGACCGCGCGATCGCCTACGTCGTCGCGTCGGCGGTGGTCGACGATCCGCGCCAGCAGCGCCTGCGCATGGGCCATTACCGCAGCGACATCGGCACGTTCCGCTATCAGATCGAAGACAACTCGCGCTCGACGTTCCCCCTCACGGCCGCCGGTGTCACGGCGCTGCACGGGCTCGGGATCTACTCCCACGACCTGATCGTGAAGGGCATCGAGTTCCTGAACGCGGAGCTGCCCGAGTTCAACCGCGAGCGCGGCGAGAGCGAGCACTACTTCTTCTGGTACGGCCACTACTACGGCGTCCAGGCGATGTACTCCCGCGGCGGCCACGACTGGGTCAACTACTTCACCCGGCTGCGCGACTTCCTGCTGCGCAAGCAGGACCCGGACGGCTCGTGGGACAATCCCGTGGGCCCCGGCGAGGCGTTCGGCACGGCGATGGCGGTGCTGATCCTCGAGATCCCGTTCAACTTCCTCCCCATCTTCCACCGTTGACGAACCCCTCGAGCTCGGGAGCGGCGGGCGGTCCCCGCCTGGGCGCACTGCTGGAGCAGGTGCGCGGCCGCATCGTGCGCCAGGTCTGGCTGCACGGGCTCGGCACGGCCGCGGCCGCAGCCGCGGGGTGGCTCGCGTTTGCGTACGTCGCGGACCGGTGGCTCCACTTGCCGGGGCCGATCCGGATGTTCCACGGGACGGTGCTGCTCGCGCTGCCGGCGTTCGTCGCGGCGCGGCAGCTCTTCGCGGTGCTGCGCCGTGTGCCCGACCGGGTCGGCGTCGCGCAGCTCCTCGAGCGGCGGGTGCCCGAGGCCGGCGAGCGCTTCGTCACGGCGCTGCAGCTCGCGCCGCTGGCGGCGGATCCCGTGCGCGGGCCGCTCGTGCAGCGCGTGCAGCGCGAAGCCGAAGAGCTCGCCGCACGCATCGACCCACGGGTGGCGCTGGAGCCGCGTGGACCGTGGCGGCGCTTCGGGATCGGCGCACTGACCGCGGGCGCGCTCGCGGGCCTCCTCTCGGCCCGCGCGGCGCACGCGGACATCTTCTTCGCCCGGATGCTGGGCCGCGACGCCGCGTGGCCGCGGCGCACGACGCTGCACGTCGAAGTCGCGCGCGCAGGTGAAGGGGCGACGGTCACCGTGCGCGACGACGAGATCGACGTGCGCCTCGCCCGCGGCAGCGACCTCGAGGTCCTCGTGCGCGCGGAGGGTGTGGTGCCCGATGCGATCACCCTCGAGTTCGAGAACGGCCTGCGCGAGGACGTCCTGGGCGCGGGTCGCGCGGTCTTCCGCACCGCCCTGCGCGGGCTGCAGTCGGACACCGCGTTCCGTGTGCGCGGCGGGGATGACCGGCGCGGCGTGCCGCTCGTGCGGGTCACCGTGTTGCAGCCCCCGGACGTCGCCGCCGTCGCGTACAGCGTCACGCCCCCGGCGTATTCCGGGCTGCCGCCGCGCGTCGTGACGCTGCCGGAGGTCGAAGTGCTAGCTGGCTCCCTGGTCAAAGTGCACGTGCGCCCGGACCCGGCGGATGCCCGCGGGATCGCGCGCACGTTCCCCGACGCCCGCGAGCTGCCGCTCACTGCGCTGCCCTGGCCCGCCGCCGCAGAGGGCGCGCCGGAGGGTGCCGCAGCGGAAGGTGCCGCGCCGGGGGGCCCCGCCGTCGACGCGCTGGGCTTCGAGCTCGTCGCGACGGAGTCTTCGCGCTTCCGCTTCGAGCTCGTCGACGCGACGGGCCTGACGAACCCCGACCCCGGGCTCTTCGGTGTCGTCGCGCTGCCGGACCGGCGGCCCGAGCTCACGTTGCTGGCGCCCGGACAGGCGACGGTCGAGATCGTCGCCGGAGGCCTCGTGCCGCTGCGCTTGCGCGTCGGCGACGACTATGGCGTCGCCGCGGCGGAGTACGTGGTGCGCGATGCCCGCGACGAAGGGGCGCCGCTGCTGCAGGGTGAGCTCGCGCTGCGCCCGGTCGCGGCGGCTGCGGTGCTGCCGAACGGCTCGCCGCGTGAGCTCGTCGGCCGCGCGCGCCTCGAAGCCGACAGCCTCGCGAACGGACAGCCGCTGACCCTCGGGCAGGCGTTCACCCTGACGCTGACGGCCCGCGATGGCCGCACCCCGGAGGCGAACGAAGCGCGCACGTCCCCCATCGCGCTGCGGGTCGTCAGCAGCGACGACCTCCTGCGCGGCGTCCGCGAAGGGCTGTCGCGGGTCGGCGAGGGCGCAGACAAACTCGTGCGCCTCGCCGACGGGCTCGGCCGGGGCCTCCTCGATGTCGAAGCCGCTCTGGCGGCGGGACGCGATGGGGCGAACGCAGACGGCGAAGTCGCGGCGCTCGCCGCCCTCGCTACGGATGCGCGCCGGATCCAGAACGACGCACGCAGCGCCGCGCGCGACCTGACGGAGCTCGCGACGCGCCTCCTCTACGCGCGCATCGACGGGCGCGCGAGCACGCTCCTGGAGCGCCTCGACACACTGCTCGGCGAGTCCGACGAACGCGGCTTCCAAGCCGCGCCGTGGCGCACGCTCGTCGGTGAGTATCAAGGCGGAGCGCTCGGGCAAGCCGAGCTCGCGGGCGAGCTCGTGACCCTCGTCGGCCTGGCGCTCGATGTCGACGAACCGCACGCTGCGGCGCTCGCCCAGCGGCTGCAAGGGGCGCGCGAAGCCGCGGACGACGCCGCGCTCGCGGCGCTGGTCGGAGCAGCGCGCGACGAACAGCGCGCGCTCGCCTCGGCTGCCGAGCGCCTGCGCGCGCGGCTCGGCGAGTGGGACGACTTCCAGTCGATCCTCGGCCTGACCCGCGACCTGCTCGGACGTCAGCGCAACCTCGAACAACGCACCCGCGAGCTTTCGGGCAAGAACTGAGTGACCCCGTGGACCACACCATGCATCGCCGCCGTGACGTGACCGAAGGCGTGACCTCGAAGGGTGCTCCGCTGCGCCGGCTCTTGTGCCGCGCTGTGCTCGCGGCCGCGCTCTTCACGCCGTGCCTCTCCGCCCAGTCGGGCGGTGACGAGAGCCGCGAGCGCGCGCTGCTCGCGGAGGAGCAGCAGCTCATCAAGCGGCAGCTCCTCGGGCTGCGCGAGCGCATCGCGAAGATGGCGGCGCGCTTCGATGCCGAGGGGCGCGGCAACACGGCGGAGCTCCTGCGCCAAGGGCTCGCGCACCTCGACGCACGCAGCGCCGACACCGGGGGCAAGACCCTGGACGAGCTGATGGACCTCTCCGAGGAGGACATCCGCAGCGGGCGGGCGCTCGCGGCGCTCGAGCAGCAGCTGTTGCTCGTCGGCCGCCTGTCGCGGCTGCTGGACATCCTGATGGACCGGCGCGGCCTCGAGGACCTCGAGAAGGACCTGGAGAAGCTCACGGAGCTGAAGCGCGAGCTCGAGGGGCTCGCGAACGAAGAGCGCGACCTGCGCGAAGACACGCGCGCGCTCACCGAGCGCACGCGCACCGAAGAGCAGCGCGAGCTGACCGAGACGCTGCGCTCGCTCGCCGAAGAGCAGCGCGAGCTCTTGGCGCGCACGGAGCAGCGGGCGCGCGAGCAGCGCGCGCAGGAGCGCGAGGCGCTCGCGAAGCGCCTCGCGCAGCTCGAAGCAGAGGCGCTGAAGGCGGAAGAGGCGCTGAAGGCAGTGGACCCGAACGTGCTGCTGGGCCTCGAGTCCCTGCGCCCGCCGCTGCTCGAAGCCCGCGCTCTGGAGCGGCGTGCGGCGCAGAGCTCCAGCGCCGCAGAGGCCCTCGAAGACGCCGCGCGCGCGGCGCAGGAGGCCAATGCACAGACCGCCGGCGCAGAGGCGGCGCTGCCGAAGGCGCTGGCGGCCCTCGATGCGGCGGCGGAGGCTGCGGAGCGCCGCGCCCGCGTCGAAGGGGACGCCGGGGAACAGCGCGCGGCGGAGGCGCTGCGCAGCGCGGCGGACGCGCTCGCTGCGGCGCGCACGGCCGAGGCGCGCGCCGCGGCGGCGGAGGCCGCGGAGGCGGCGGCGAAGGCGCTCGCATCCGAGGCCTGGCTCGCCCGCGAGGTGGCCGCAGAGCGCCGCGCCGAGGCGAGCGCTGGCGCAGAGGCGCTGCGCGAGGCAGCGCCCTCTGCGGCAGAGGCCACCGAGCAGATCCAGGCAGCGCTGAGCCGCGCGCAGAGCGCCAACCGGGCCGGGAACGACGCCAGGGCGCGCGCGGACGCGGCGCAAGCGGCCGGAGAGTCCGAAGCGCAGCGCGCGGCCGAAGCAGAAGCCCAGGCTGCCGAGCTCGAAGCGCGCACGGCGACCGAGGACGCGCTGCGCGCCCTCGACCGCGCGACCGGGGCCGCCGCCGCGCGCGCCGACGCCGCGCGCGCCGCCCAGGAGGCCAACGCGCGCGATGCGCAGGCGCTGGCCGAGGGCCTGCGCGCGGCTGAGCAACGCGCGAGCGTGCCCGGCGCCGCGGAGGCGGCCGAAGCCGTCGAGCGCGCGCGCGATGCGATGCAACAAGCGCGGGATGCGGCGGCGGCGGCGCAGCAGCGGTCTGGGTCGCAGCAGCGGTCTGGATCGCAGCAGCGGTCTGGGTCGCAGCAGCAGTCTGGATCGCAGCAGCAGTCTGGGTCGCAGCAGCAGTCCGGGTCGCAGCAGCAGTCCGGGTCGCAGCAGCAGTCCGG